>NZ_JBPTMA010000001.1:0-551946 GCF_051546305.1 Microbacterium wangyouchuni | reverse complement strand
GCGTCAGCGTCAGTCGCGTCAGCGTCAGTCGCGTCAGCGTCAGTCGCGTCAGCGTCAGTCGCGTCAGCGTCAGTCGCGTCAGCGTCAGTCGCGTCAGCGTCAGTCGCGTCAGCGTCAGTCGCGTCAGCGTCAGTCGCGTCTGCATCGGTGGCGTCAGCATCGGTGGCGTCAGCATCCGTGGCGTCAGCATCGGTCGCGTCAGCGTCCGTGGCGTCAGCATCGGTCGCGTCAGCATCCGTGGCGTCAGCGTCGGTCGCGTCAGCATCCGTGGCGTCAGCATCCGTGGCGTCAGCATCGGTGGCGTCAGCATCGGTCGCGTCAGCATCCGTGGCGTCAGCATCGGTCGCGTCAGCGTCCGTCGCGTCTGCATCCGTTGCGTCAGCATCCGTGGCGTCTGCATCCGTTGCGTCAGCATCGGTCGCGTCTGCGTCCGTTGCGTCAGCGTCAGTCGCGTCAGCGTCAGTCGCGTCAGCGTCCGTTGCGTCAGCATCCGTGGCGTCTGCATCCGTTGCGTCAGCATCGGTCGCGTCTGCGTCCGTTGCGTCAGCATCGGTCGCGTCTGCGTCCGTTGCGTCAGCATCCGTGGCGTCTGCATCCGTTGCGTCAGCATCGGTCGCGTCAGCGTCCGTCGCGTCAGCATCCGTTGCGTCATCGAAGACGACGGTCACGCCGACCGTGGCAGTCGTGGTGCCATCGCCGACGATCTGCGTGGCCGTGATCGTGTGATCGCCGACCGGTACTGCAGGGAAGGTGACTGTCCACGTGCCGTCCTCGCCGACGACGTCGGTCTGCGAACCGTCGACGCCGGGGATCGTGACTGTCACGGTCGCGCCTGGTTCGCCGGTACCAGTGACGGGAACGTCACTCGTGCCGTCCGCCGTCGGAACGGTGAACTCATCGCCGTCTGCCGGAGACGTGATCGCAACCTCGGCAGCAGCCTCAGCGCGCACCGTTGCGGATGCAAGCGAGAGCTGAACCAGCGGGGTTGCCGTTGCAGGCAGGAGCGTCAGCTGCAGAGCGCGCTGCGTGAACGAGCCCTCGTCAAACGCGGTGTCCGTGACGAAGTCGCCCGGCTCTTCCTGCACGTTCGCAGTCAGAGACAGCAGGTTGTTGGTCACGAGTCCGAAGACCGGCTGAAGCACCGTGTTGACTGCTTCGACGATGGGACGGAAGATCGTGTCCAGTGCGCCCTCATCGGTGATCGCCAACGAAAGCGGTCCGACAAGCGCGGGCAAGATCGTTCCGGTGACTGTCTGGAGGATCGGCTCAAGAAGAGTACCTACGGGCAAACCGACAATGGTCGTGCCGGAGGTGTCGACGACCGGGGCCACCGCGCCCTCGGCGCCGATGAAGTCACCGAGCGTTCCGGACAGCTGAACGTCGACCGTGCCGACGTTCGCGAACAGGAGGTTGATTTCCCCCGTGATCGCGATGTTGACGTCAGCCGCGTGCAGCGCATTCGTCACCGTGTTCACGAGGAGAGCAGGGATCTGGTCGAGCGTGCTGCCGATGGCACCATCGAGCGCAGCCTGAACGAGGTCCGGGTCAAGCAGCTCGGTGTTCACGGGCAGGCCGTTCAGTGTGCCGTCGTAGTCACCGCCCTGGGTGTCTGCGACGAGGCGAGCCAGGTCGACGCTCACGGTTCCGGTCGACAGGTCGATCGTCAGCACGCTGTCATCCGACGTCAGCGGCTCCGCAAGGATGGACTGCACTGCGGCCTCAAGATCGAGGTCGACAGTTGCCGTCACGCCAAGGTCATCGATCGACCCGAGACCGAGGAGCAGCGCGTTGAGGGTCTCAACGAGCGGATCCAACAGCGGGTTGATTGTGCTGTCAATGATGCCGCCTGCACCAGCAAGAGCGTTGATCGGGTCGGAGATCTGGCCGAGCGTGTCAACGAGCTGTCCCGAAAGACCGGCGAGCGTCGGGCTCGTCAGAAGAAGAGTGCCGTTGGCGATCTGGTAGTCGCCGGACGGGGCACCTGCTGCGTCGTACGTAGCCAGCGCAGAGATCGCGCCGAGCTCGAGACGTGCGTCGTCGAGAAGAGCATCGAGACCTGCCAAACCGAGGATCGGTCCAAGGTCGACGTACGCGTTCTCGGTCGGGTCACCGCTGCCTACGGCGATGCTGCCGTCGGCGTTGACCAGGCCTGCGGACGCCAGCGGCGCTCCGTCTGCGGAAGTGTTGGCGTATTGTCCGAGCGCACCGACACCCACGATGCCGTTCGGTCCGAACAGCTGGAGGCCGTCACCGAGGTCGATGTTGAGAGCGCTCAGCACCTCAAGCGAAAGAGGGTGGTTGTCCGCCCCCGTAGCGCTGGGATCAGCGCTGTATGCACCGGCCAGATCAGCGACCGTGTTCAGATCTAATGTGGCGGTGCTTCCGGTGATCAGACGCCCTTCGGCTTCTGAACTATCTGATTCGAGAGCGAGGGCCGCAGTTGGCCCCATCACGCCCCCGACGATCACTGCGCCAACCGCAGCAATCGAAATCACTCTGCTTTTACGCAGAGCTCTCTTTTTGGTATTCACTAACTGCCCCTCCCGTGATGCGGACTAAGTACGCGCCACAAGACCCTCCCCAGGCGCCGACGCATGCCGACAGAGCTCGTGTCCAGCCAGTATGGTCTATTTTCTAAGAGACTGTCCAGCAGATTCTCAGGTTATGTAGCCGCCTATTGGTGAACATTTCGTGAAATTCCGTGGAAACGGGGGTACCCCCACTCCACTCGACCGAAACGAAATCGTTACGGAGCGGCGTTTCAGTTCGCAGCGACCACCGCAAGCACGGCATCCCCGTACGCTTCGCGCTTCTTCTCACCGATACCGGTGATCCCGTCAAGCTGGGCTAGCGATGCCGGACGCAACTCGGCGAGCGCACGCAGCGTCGCATCGCCGAACACGATGTACGCGGGCTTGCCGATCTCCTTGGCGGTTTCCGCACGCCAGACCCGCAGGGCTTCGAAGAGCGAACGGTCACCCTCGGCCACAGCATCCGATGCTGCCGACGCCTTACGCGCACGACTCGCGCTGACGCGTCCGATCGTGTCTTTACGCAGCGGCACAGTCATCTCGCCGCTGAGCACTCCCCCGGCCGCGCCACCCGGCGCGAGCGTTCCGTAATCTCCCTGCGCCACGAGGATGCCCCGGGCCAGCAACTGCCGCACAACACTGCGCCAGTCCTGATCCGAGAGGTCTGCGCCGATCCCGTACGTGGCCAGGCCGTCATGCTTCTGCTGGCGAATGCGATCGTTTGACGTCCCACGCAGAATGTCGATGAGGTGCCCGGCACCGAAAGCCTGATTCCGTTCGCGCTTGAGCCGAACAATCGTCGACAGCAGCTTCTGCGCCGGAACCAACCCGTCGAACGTCTCGGGCTTCTCGAGGCATGTGTCGCAGTTCCCACACGCCCCGGAGCGCTGACCGAAGTAGTTCAACAGGTTCTGACGACGGCACTCGACCGTCTCGCACAGCCCCAGCATCGCGTCGAGGTGCTGACCCATCCGCATCTTGAACGTGCGATCGCCCGGGCTCTTATCGATCAGGCGCCGCTGCTGCACCACGTCACCGAGCCCGTATGCCATCCACGCCACCGACGGCTCACCGTCTCGCCCGGCACGACCGGTCTCCTGGTAGTAGCCCTCGACGGATTTCGGCAGATCGATATGCGCCACGAAACGCACGTCCGGCTTATCGATGCCCATCCCGAAGGCGATCGTCGCGACCATGACGACGCCGTCCTCACGCAGGAATCGCGACTGGTTCGACATTCGCACATCAGCGGGGAGCCCCGCGTGATACGGCAACGCATCGAATCCCTGCGCGGCCAGATACGTCGCCGTCTGCTCGACAGATTTGCGGCTCAGCGCATAGACGATGCCTGCAGATCCCTCGGGCTGCGACCGCAGAAAGGCCACCAGCTGCTTGCGCGGTTCGACCTTCGCAACGATGCGGTACTGAATGTTCGGCCGGTCGAAACTCGCGACGAAATGCTTCGCCGAATCCAGCTGCAGACGCTCCGTGAGCTCCTTGTGCGTGGCGCGTGTTGCGGTCGCCGTCAGCGCCATCCGCGGAACCCCGGGGAACCGCTCGCCCAGATCCCCCAGCGTCAGATAATCGGGGCGGAAATCATGCCCCCACTGCGAGACACAGTGCGCCTCGTCGATGGCTATCACGCTGAGCACGCCCTGTTGCAGCAGTCGCGTCGTCGCCGGCGACGACAGCCGTTCGGGAGCAACGTAGATGAGGTCGAGTTCACCGGCGATGTAGGCGCGCTCGATCTCCGCGCGCTCGGATGCGGACTGCGTCGAGTTCAGGTACCCGGCATTCACGCCGTTGGCGCGCAGCGCATCGACCTGATCGTGCATGAGAGCAATAAGCGGACTGATCACCAGCCCGGTGCCCTCCCGCACGAGCGCGGGCACCTGGTAGGTGATGCTCTTTCCCCCACCGGTCGGCATCAGCACAACAGCATCCCCACCGTCGATCACCTGATCGACGATCGCCGCCTGGTCACCCCGGAACGCGTCGTAACCGAAGACCGTGTGCAGCGCTTCGCCAGCGGTTGCGTAACGCGACGGCGCCGCCTTTCGAACAGCGGATGCCGCGGCAGGAGCCCCCACCGCGGTAACGGGGCCCGGCCCCCAATCCAAAGGCGGCTCGTAGCCCGCCCCCTGAGGCTCCCAGTCCATCGGCTCCGGGGGCTGCTCATCGTCCCACGGCTCGGGCGCCCGGTCATCCCACGGCAGGTCCTCGTACGGGTCACCGGGAATCTGTTGCATCCCTCCAGCGTATCCACCCGCGCTGACAGCGCTGGGCGTCTTTCCACAGATCGGCCGCTGTGTCCGCGCCCTGTTCTAGGGTGGGAGCACAGCGAAGGAGCAGCCATGACTGATGAACCCACCGTCACCCGCAACGATGAGGCGTCCCGCTACGAGATCCATCTCGGTGGCGTTCTCGCCGGCTTCGCTGATTTCCGGCGTCGGGACGGCGAGATCCTGTTCACCCACACCGAAGTCGACCCGGCTTTTCAGGGCAAGGGATTGGCGTCGATCCTCGCTTCGAATGCGCTGGCGGATGCTGTGACCTCAGGCGCCACGATCGTGCCCTACTGCCCGTACATCGCGAGCTACTTGAAGAAGAACGAGGTCGCGGGCGCAACCGTGCGCTGGCCGCAGCTTCCCACAGACCCCGTGGATGCGGCGGGCACATGACCATCGGGCAACGCGTGATCTCGCTCGAGCCGCGCGAAGTCCCCCTCGGTGGTGTGCGCGCGATGACGGTGCTGCGCACGCTTCCCAACCGCGATCTGCCCACGGTCGGAGCCTGGTGCTTCCTCGACCGGTTCGGCCCCGACGAAGTGCGCATGCGGGTCGAACCGCATCCGCATATCGGCTTGCAGACGGTGACCTGGCCCCTGGTCGGCGAGCAGCGCCACCGCGATTCGCTGGACAGTGACGTCACCCTCAAACGCGGGCAGCTGAACCTCATGACCGCGGGCAACGGCATCTCGCACTCCGAGTATTCGCTCGGTGAAGAGGCGCTCCCCCTCGATGCGTTGCAATTCTGGGTTGTGTTGCCGGAGTCAGCGCGCCATGGTGCGCCAGGCTTCGAGCAGCACACTTCGCTGCCTGAGGTGAGACTTCCCGCCACCGAGGGAGCGGATGCCACAGCGACGATCGTGCTCGGCGAGTTCGCCGGAATGCGCTCACCCGCGACCGTGCACACGCCGATCGTCGGGACTGAGATCTCGATTCCCGCCGGCGGTCGCGTCACGCTGCCGCTCAATCCTGCGTGGGAGCACGCGATCATCCTCGTCGACGGTGATGTCTCGGTCGCCGAGCAGCCCCTGACCCGCAACGAGATGCTCTATCTCGGCGACTCGCGCGAACACGTGGATGTGTCGACGACCGATGGTGCGCTGCTCTTCGTGCTCGGCGGTGAGCCGTTCGAAGAAGACCTCATCATGTGGTGGAATTTCGCCGCTCGCACGCACGACGAGATCGCCAGTGCGCGTGCCGACTGGGAGAATCCGGATGCGTCGGCACAGCGTTTCGGTCATGTCGTCACCCATGGCACCGAGCGCATCCCCGCGCCGGAACTGCCGCGTGTGGTGTTGAAACCACGGCATCGACGGATCTAGGACCTCGCGCCGGGCATGCCGGCAGCTGGGACAGGGATGTTTTGTTCCGGGATGCTGCGAAGCCGGGTGTAGCCGCGCGACAGTAGGCTGATCCTGTGCCGAAAACCCGTGTGCTGTCGACCCGAGTGCTCCTCGTCTGCGCGGCCATCGGCGTCGCGACCGGCCTCGTCTCCGCAGCGTGGGCGGGTCTGCACGTTGTCGTCGCACTCGGTGCGGTGCCACTGTACGGACTCGTACTCGGATTCCATGCCCTCCCCGGTGTGATCGCACAGCAGGTGCTCCGCGCTCCCTGGGTCGCCCTGATCACGCACGCGATCGCAGCGCTCATCGGTATCGCATTCGTACCTGCCATGGCCGGGCGCTACATCTTGGCCGCTGTCGTCTTCGGCGGAGTACAGGAGGGCGTCTCCGCTCTGCTGCGCTACCGCCATTGGGAAGCATGGCGGTTCCTGCTGTCCGCCGCTGTCACTGGCGTCGTTATCGCCGTCCCCCTCTGGTTCGCGTTCGACGTCGGCTCTTTCCCGCTCTGGGGCAACATCGGCTTCGTCGTCCTCTTCATACTCGGCCCGGTGCTGTGGACGGTTATCGGACTCGGCATCGGATCCGCGCTGCGCCGCGCCGGCGTCATCCGGGTCTGAGTCAACCCGGTGGTGCGCGCCAGGTAAGGGTCGGCTAACCTATACTCGTACCGTTTCACCGGGACTGCCGTCCCTGAGCTTGCCGAAGGGTTGCCGTGCGCACACCTCTGCTTCGCGTGCGTAACCTCTCGCTGACCCACTCTGGTGCTGAGCGTCCTTCCCCGAGCAACGTCACCTTCGACGTGCATCCGGGCGAAGTGATCCTCCTCCTCGGCCCGAGCGGATCCGGCAAGTCCACCCTGACACTCGCTTTGAACGGTCTGATCCCGCAGTCAATCCCGGCAAAAGTGACCGGCACCGTCGACGTCGCGGGGCGCAGCACGATCGACACCCCGGTCGCAGAACTCAGCACCTCAGTGTCGATGGTCTTCCAAGACCCCGACGCGCAGTTGGTCACCGGCACACTGTTCGACGAAGTCGCCTTCGCGCTCGAGAACCTGCTTGTTCCCGTCGACGAGGTGCTCGAACGCGCAGAACTCGCGCTGCGCCGGGTGGGCCTCTGGGAGCGACGCAACGAGAACCCCGACCGGCTGTCCGGCGGCGGACGCCAACGCCTGGCCATCGCCTGCGCCATCGCAACCGGGTCTGCGCTGATCGTGCTCGATGAACCGACCGCGAACCTGGACCCGCAGGGCATCGACGATGTGTACGACGCCCTCAGCGATCTGGTCTCGGTCGGCGATCGGGCAGTCATCCTCGTGGAGCACAATCTCGATGCCGCCATGCGCTTCGCCACCCGGACCATCGTGCTCGATCAGCAGGGCCGGCTGGCCTTCGACGGTCCGGTCGATGAGATCCTCCGCGGAAACACCGAAGAACTCATCGACATGGGTGTCTGGCTGCCTGCAGCGACTCTGGCAGGACGGACACTGCGCGAGCGCGGCATCCTGCCCCCGCACACCCCGCTCCCGCTGACCCCGGACGAGCTGGCCGCACTGACCTCCGGCATCCCGACGGCACACTTGCAGGGAGAAATCACACCTGCAGGGCAACACGCCGAGGTTTCCCCCGACATCCGCGCATCGGCCCTGCATCCGGCCCGGCCGGAGGCTGCTTCGGCCCTGCATCCGGCCCGGCCGGAGGCTGCTTCGGCCAGTGTCATCCGCGCCCGCGGTCTGAAAGTGAAGCGCGGCCGCCACGAAATCCTGCACGGCATCGACCTAGACATCCCCGCGGGCTCCCTCACCGCGATCGTCGGAGCCAACGGCGCCGGGAAAACCACACTCATCCAGGCTCTTGCGGGCGTCGTTCCACCACCGAAGCGGCATGTTTCGATCGATGGCCTCGATCCCGCCACCGCGTCGCCGGGCGATCTCGTCTCTCGCATCGGTTTCGTGTTCCAAAATCCTGAACATCAGTTCATCGCGCACACCGTGTTCGATGAGTTGGCGCACGGACTGCGCCAAGCATGGTCGCACCCCACGAAACCGTCCGCGGCGGAGATCGCCGATCGGGTGGGCGAGCTGCTGCAGAGATTCGGCCTGACCGAGAAGGCAGACGTGCATCCGTTCCTCCTCTCCGGCGGCGAGAAGCGACGCCTCTCGGTGGGCACGGCGCTCATCACCCGCCCGCGCGTGCTCGCACTGGACGAACCCACGTTCGGACAAGACCGCGCCCGGGCAGCTGAACTGCTGCACCTGCTCAGCGAGCTGCGCGCCGAGGGTACGACGATCATCATCGTCACTCACGATCTGCAGCTCGTCGCCGAGCACGCCACCCACACGGTGATCCTCAACGACGGACGCCTCCATGCCTCCGGCCCCACCGCCGACCTGTTCGCAACTGAGTCGCTCTTCGAATCCGCCGGGCTGCGACTGCCGGTCCTGCATCGCGCGCTGTCTCCGCAGATGCGCGGCCTGCTCACCGAGGGTGTGCGATGACCACCATCACCTCCCCCACGAAGACGATCGATCCGTACACACCGGGAGTTCCCGCGCCGTCGTGGCGCTTTCTGCACCGACTCAATCCACTGTCGAAGGTCGCGGCGGTCGCACCGGCGATGGTCGCTCTCGTCTTCGTGCGCGACCTTGCGATCCCGGCATCCTTCCTCGTGCTCGCATACGCCGTGATCCTTGTCGGCGCACGCATCACCTGGCGCTCCGCGGCTCTGCTGTTTCTCGTACTGCCCCTCGGAATCAGCGCAGTCGGAGTCGGATTCTCGCTCTGGGTGGATGCGGCCGGCGTCGACGATACGACCGCGCTGTTGCAGATCGGCAACTGGACCCTGTTCAGCGGCGCGCTGCAGGTCGGCTTCGCCACAGCGCTGCGCCTGGGTGCGATCCTCGCGCTCGCGCTCATCGGCGGACTCACCACGACCGGTCCTGACCTCGTTCGTGCCAGCATCCAACAATTGCGGGTGCCGTACCGGATCGGCTACACGGCGCTTGCGGCCTACCGTTTCGTACCCCGATTCGGGTACGAGCTGAGTGTGATCCGGGCCGCGCATCGCGTGCGCGGTCACAGCGCGGGCGGCCTGTGGGGCGGACGCGGACCCTTTGCCCGCATTGCGCGCGGCTGGGGGTACATCGTGCCGCTGCTGGCCGGTGCGATCCGTCACGCCGAGCGCGTGGCTCTGGCGATGGATGCCCGCGCCTTCGGCGCCTACCTCACTCGCACGGAGCGGTACCTCGTGCCCTTCCGCACCCGCGACGTCGTGTTCATCGTTGCGCTGCTCGCAGCATCCGCCGCGATCTTCATCATGCTGCTCTAACAGCCCGCGAAACTTCACCAATGTCTCTAAATCGCCCGCAAATGGTGACATTCGTGAAGTCTCGCGGGAATCTGCTGCTCCGGTAGCGATAACCGTGCCACCGGAGCAGCTCAGAGAATCAGCGCTTCCCGGCGATCTGACGCCCGACGATCTCGCGCATGATCTCGTTAGTGCCGCCGTAGATGCGGTGCACCCGGGCGTCGAGGAATGCCTTCGCGATCGGGTACTCAGTGATGTACCCGTAGCCACCGTGCAGCTGCACGCAGGTATCGAGAATCTCCCACTCGCGCTCGGTCGTCCAGAACTTGATCTTCGCGGCCTCTTCGCCCGTGAGCTTCTTGTCCTTGTACGCCAGCAGGGCGCGGTCGAGGTATGCCCACATCACATCGACCGTGGTGGCGACGTCGGCGAGCTTGAACCGCGTGTTCTGGAAGTCGATGATCCGCTCGCCGAAAGCCTCGCGGTCCTTCGTGTAATCGACGGTCCACTTGAACGCCGCCTGCGATGCAGATGCAGCGGCAATGCCGATCGACAGGCGCTCCAAAGGCAGGTTCATCATCAGCTGCAGGAAGCCCTGACCTTCCTGCCCACTGATGAGGTTCTCCTCCGGAACGAACACATCGCTGAACGACAGCTCAGCGGTGTCGTGGCCGTGCGAACCCATTTTGTTGAGCTTCTTGCCGTGATCGAAGCCCTCCATGCCGTTTTCGATGATGACAAGGCTGAATGCGTCGGGTCGGTTTCCCTCACCGGTCTTGACGAAGGTGACGACGATATCGGCAGTCTTGCCGGACGAGATGAACGTCTTTGCGCCGTTGACGATGTAGCCGCCATCGGTCTTCTTCGCCGTGGTCTTGATGCCGCGCAGGTCGCTGCCGGCGCCCGGCTCGGTCATCGCCAGAGCACCGAGGATCTCGCCGGTCGCCATCCGCGGCAGCCACTTCTCCTTCTGCTCCTGCGTGCCCATGTGCACGAGGTAGGGAACTGCCAGATCGTCCTGAATGCCGAAGGCACCCGCCAGCGAACCGGCGCCTGCGCCGATGACCTCTTCGTTCACGATCGTGCGGAAGCGGTAGTCCTGCAGCATGCCCGCACCGCCGAACTCTTCCGGGACGGAGAGGCCGATGATCCCAGCCTCGCCCGCGGCGAGCATGGTCTCGCGGTCGATCTCGCCCGCGGCATCCCACTTCTCAATGCTCTCGTTGCTCACGTGACGCTTGACGAAGTCCTTGACCAGCTCGCGAAAGGCGTCGTGATCTTCTTCGTAGATGTCGCGTTCCATGTCGTCCTCCCGAACGGTTGTGGCGTCGTTGCTCCCGCGATTCTATGCCGGACGATGGATGCCTGAGCAGAGGCTTGTGAGAATGCATCTCACGATCAATGGGACTGCGTGCCGGGTTTGTGGGATGCCACAGAACAGACGTCAGTGGACATAGTCGGGCGCAGCGGGCAGCCCGAAGAACTCTTCCAGCGAGTGGCATCCGCTCTCGTGATAGGCGGCCGCGAGCGCCGGACCGATGTAGCGCAGATGCCAGGGCTCTGGCACGTAACCCGTGGTGTCTGAAACACCGTCCTCGTAACGGACGATGAAACCGTGTTCCCACGCGTGCTCGGCAATCCACGCCGACTCGGCCGTATCGCCGAAGGCTTCGATCTCACCGCAGCCATTGCTGCAGGCAATGACATCCAGCGACAGGCCGGTCTGGTGCTCGCTGAACCCCGGACGGGCCGAGATCTGGTCGGCGCCATCCTGGCCGCGGGCATTCACATGGCCGGAGTGCGTCGCGACTTGGAGCCGGTAGGAGCGATAGCCGTTATTCATCCCCAAAACACCGGCGCCGGCCTGATTCAGCGCTGTGGCCATCTCATTGACGGCCGCGATCGTGTCCTCACGCAACAGGTCGGACGGCGTCGTCGCTTCGACCGCTGCCCGTCCCAGCGAAGCGGGCTGATAGTCGACGGGACTCAGCGAGAGCGACTTGTTGACGATGACCCATCGCCGCGCAGGATCGGTGAGAGAGATACACGGAGCGTTACCCACCACGACGGCATCCCGAAATGCCAAGCCGTCGCCGAACGCAGCGATGACCGCCTCATCATCACCGGCAGCAAGCGCGTCGATGACCTCCGGGCTCGAGCACGGGTCGGCGGCCGTGACCGCGGCGACGTCGATCACCGGCAAATGCGCGGCAGCGATCGGCATGGGCGGGAGCTCAGGGGCACTGAAACCCGGATCGTCGGCGATCGCCCACAGCGCACCGAGCGCGGTAATTGCCAACCCGATGGGCAGTGCGAACTTCAACGACGAGGGTCGACGCGACGCATGCCGGGGCTGCGCTGCATCACTCATCATCCCATTGTCGCTTAACATTTACTCGAACATAACTCTTACCTCCTCTTGACTTAATCTCGTTTATTTGTTCGAATTCATACTATGAGATGGCAGGGACAAACGATCGACGACGCGGATGCCGCGGCACTGCCCGGCATGGAGAACCGCACGGGAATCGTCCGATCGGTGACGACACCGGAGTTCGCCGGCATGACCTTTCACGAGGTGCTCGCCAAGTCTGCGCTGAACCGTGTGCCTGCCGGATCGCGGATGCCGTTCTCGTGGACGATCAACCCCTACCGCGGCTGCAGCCATGCGTGTGTTTACTGCTTCGCTCGGGGAACACACGAGTATCTCGACCTCGACGGCGGCGGCGATTTCGACTCACAGATCGTCGTGAAGACGAATGTCGCCGAGGTCCTGCAGAAAGAACTGCGCCGCGGCACCTGGCAGCACGACAGCGTGGCACTGGGAACGAACACCGACCCCTATCAGCGCGCCGAGGGTCGCTACAAACTCATGCCCGACATCATCCGCGCGCTAGCGGAATCAGGCACGCCGATGTCGATTCTCACGAAGGGAACGCTGATCCGTCGCGACATCCCGTTGCTGGTGGATGCCGCGAAACACGTGTCCATCGATATTCAGATGTCGATCGCGATGTATGACGATGAACTGCAACATTCGATCGAGCCGGGCACACCGTCGACACAGGCGCGCCTGGACACTGTGCGTGCATTGACGGATGCCGGATTCCGCGTCGGCGTCTTCCTCATGCCGGTCCTGCCACATCTGACCGACTCTGTTGAGGCCATCGATCATGCGCTGCGGCGCATCAAAGACACCGGAGCCGACCACGTCATCTACGGCGCTCTGCACCTGCGCACGGGAGTGAAACCCTGGTTCATGCAGTGGCTGGAGCGCGAGCATCCGGAACTCATGTCGTCGTACCGCGGCCTCTACCCCGGGTCCACCTCCGAAGCGCCGAAGCCCTACCGGCAATGGCTGGCGAAGAGGGCACGTCCGCTCATCCGCATGCACGGACTCGATGCACGGCACTCCAATGATGCGCATCCGACACGACAGCTGAACCGGCCGACATCCGTACTTTCGTCTGCCCCCACACACTCAGCCCCGATGCTGTTCTGACAGCCAGGTGAGAACACACAGACCGGGCCGCGTAGGCTCAACAGCTATGGCAATCGGCGCAATGATCCACACATTCACAGTGCAGTTGGCCGACACCGATCGCGGCGTCTACGACGACTTCTCGCTCCGTGTCGCGCGGCATCCGTCAGAGACGGACGCGTACATGGTGACCCGTCTGCTCGCCTACTGCCTCGAGTACGGCGAGGGGATCGCATTCAGCGAGGGGCTCTCGTCAACGGACGAACCAGCAGTGCTCGCTCGCGATCTCACCGGCATGATCACCGCATGGATCGAAGTGGGTGCACCAGACGCCGAACGGATGCATTACGGCAGCCGCCTCGCCGACCGCACCGTTGTCTACACCCATCGTGATCCGGCGAAGGTGACCGCACCCTGGGCAGGCAAGCGCATTCATGACATCGACAAGATCGAAGTCTTCAGTTTCGACCCGGGGTTCATCGACGACGCCGTCCGGGTGATCGAACGCCGTAACTCCGTGACCCTGACGGTCACCGAACGTCAGATTTACCTTGACCTGAACGGGACGAACCTGAGCTCAGCCCTCCACGTCCGCGGCGCGACCGCGGAGGGCTGAGACTCAGCGGGCGTTCAACAGGAGCGTCGAGAACTCCACCGGACGGATGCCGGCCGGCACTTCGACCGCCGGGGTGCCGAAGGACGCGATGAGCAGGAACGTGCGGCGCTCAAGCTCGGAGTCGCCGCCGTGACCGCCCTCGTCCCGGTGCCCATGATCGGTGGTGACCGCGACCAGCCATTCCTCCCCGGCCTCGGCGATACGACGCTCCACAGCGTCGAGCAGCTGCGAGACGCGAGCATCCGTAGTGCGAATGGCTTCGTCGTACTCGACGGACAGTCCACCCGAGGCATGACCGACATGATCTGTCATCCAGAAGTAGACGAACGCGACATCGGGTGTGTGCTCATCTAGCTCGATCAGCGCCTGCCGACAGACCTCAACATCCGGATCGTCATCGTGATCTTCCCGATTGATCACGATGTTCTTGTGGAGCCCCTCGTCGATCTGCTCGGTGCGGGTCGAGACGACCGGACCGGGTCCGTCCGGGTGGGCGATGCCCGGCCAGCTCGACAGCGCGATCGTGCGCGCCGCGGGGTCCTCACGCCAGGCACGGGCCAAGAGATCCTCGTCTACCGGCGTGCGGCGTCCGACGAAGGTGTTATCGAACACCCCGTGCTCTTCCTGCGTCTTGGCGGTGAGGATGCTCAGCCAGCTGGGCCCCGAGATCGTCGGTCCCTCGACTGTCGCGGGCTGCATCGAACCGCGAGCGGCCAGAGCGTCCAGAGCGGGCGCAAGCCCGGTGCCGAATGCGCGATCAACACGCAGTCCGTCGATGCCGATGAGGAGAAGATGGCGTTTCGGCGTCAGCATGCGGCATCCTTCGGCGCGCTGAAGGTCGTCACGACCGTCGTCCACTGCGCGCGATCATCGACCAGGGTGAAGTCCGCACGCTCCCCTGGCACGATGCGGCCGCGATCACTCAGCCCGGCTGCCCGCGCTGCCCCCGCACTGACCAGCCCGACGGCCTCGGGAAGCGCCAGCACCCTGTCGCGAGCGAGCAACACGGCACTCGCGAGCAGACTGCTGGGCAGGTAATCGGATGCTAGAGCGTCGACGAGACCGGCACGCACAAGCTCGACCGCCCCGACGTTGCCCGAGTGCGAGCCGCCGCGCAGAACGTTCGGCGCACCGGCGACGATCACGAGGCCCTGCTCACGCGCGCGCCGCGCGGCTTCGAGCGTGGTGGGAAACTCGGCGACCGCGCCCCCACGTTCGACCAGCGCATCCACGGCATCCGCGGAGTCGAGGTCATGGCCGACGAGACGCGCCCGTCCGGCCCGTGCCTGAGCACCCGCCCAGCGGAGGTTCTCGTCGCGGATAGGATCGGTGCGCGCAGCATCCGCCATCCGATTTTCGACGTTCAATCGCGCGGTCTCACGATCTGTTCCACCGACGACGAGAGCATCGATGAAGTGCTCGACGTCGGCGTACTGCCCCTGCCCTGGCGTGTGGTCTTCGTGCGAGAGCAGGATCGGCTCGGCATCCGCGGGGCGCGCTTCCAGACGCTGCCGGATCAGCTGGGCCCCCTCATCGCCGCGCACATCAAAACGGTGCAGCACGCGGTGATCGACCCGATCGCTGAAAAACACGTCGATCGCCTCGCACGTCTCCAACGCCGAGACCGGCGTGCGGTTGATTCCGCCGGCGATCTTCCGATGGAATCCTGCACCGTGGAAGATCGTCGTGATGCCTGCCGCCGCTACCTTCGCATCGAAGGAACGCAGCGCAAAGTCCAAAGGCAGCGGAGCCGCCGGACGCGGCACGCGCTCCTTCTCCAGCGCATCGCTGTGCACGTCGATGAGACCGGGCATCAACAGCATCCCGGAGCCTTCAACATCGGAGGCCAGCGACGAACCCTCGATGATCTCGACGATCCGGCCGTCCTCGACGACCACACTCGCACGCTCGGTGACGGCATGCGGCAGCACGACTCGCACGTCACCGAGCACGTAGCTCGACGGATTCGCACCGAACGACCAGCGCCCGCCTGTACGTTCTTCAGCGATCACGCCGCTCATGCGTACACCTCATCCAGTACCCGGTGCCCGGCGTCGAGCACCTCATCGACACCGCCGTCAGCGACGATCGCGCCATCTTCCATGTAGAGCACGCGGTTCGCCACCCGGCGGATGATCTTCATGTCGTGATAGACCGCCAGCACGCTGACGTCACGGTGTCGAAGATCCTCGATCACCTCGAGCGCGAGGACGCGGTTCGCTGGGTCCAGCGCGGAGACCGGCTCATCGAGCAGCAGCAGCCGGGGCGGGCTGACTGTGCCCGCGGCCAGGTTCACACGCTGGCGCTCGCCTCCGGAGAGCACACTGCAGTCGACATCCCACAGCCGCTCTTCGATGCCGAGCCTGCGCAGGGCCAGAGCTGCCGCTTCCGTGGCGACCGCGTCGTCCAGCCCTCGGCGACGCGCGGCCGCGGCGACGAGCTTGAGCGGCCCCTGCCGCGGCGGGGCGTTAAGGAACTGCGACACATATCCGAAATCACGACCGCGGATCCGCGCCATCGCCCGGTCGTCGAGGGCGGTCAGCTCGACGTCGCGCTCCCCGTCGTGCAGAACCACAGTGCCGGAGTCCGGCAGATAGTTGCGGTAGATGCAGCGCAGCAGGCTCGACTTGCCCGCACCACTGGCACCGGCCAGCGCAAGGTGCTCACCGGGCATCAGGTCGAACGACACCGCGCGCAGCGAGGCGACCGTGCGGTCGATCGCATGCAGGGTGAATGATTTACTCAGCTCACGAACCGAAAGGATCGGTTTCCGGATGCTCGTATTCATGATGCCTCTCAGCTTTGCGCGGCAGCGACGAGCCGCTGGGTGTAGGGGTGGTGCGGATCGGCGAGCAACTGATCCGTGAGGCCCTGTTCGATCACACGGCCCTGACGCATCACGACGGCGCGGTCGGTGAGCGCTTTGATAACCGAAAAATCGTGGCTGACCACGACCACCGCGAGCTCGCGTTCGGTCAGCAGCTCGCGCAGCAGGTCGAGGACGCCGGCGGCTACCGAGGCATCCAGACCTGTGGTCGGCTCATCGAGAAGTAGCACCTGCGGGTCGGTGGCGAGCGCCTTCGCAATCTGCACCCGCTGACGCATGCCACCAGAGAACTGTCCAACCACGTCGTCCATGCGTTCCAGCGGGACGTCCACGCGGGCGAGTAGCTCTGCGGCGCGCCTGCGGATCATATGGTACGAACGCCAGCCGGCTGCGATCAGGGCGTCGGCGATGTTACCACCGGCGGAGATGTTCAGGTCCAGACCCATCGCCGGGTCCTGGTAGACGACGCTGAGAGTGTTCGTGCGCAGGCGGCGCCTCGCCGAAGCATCCAGGTCGAGCAGGTTACTCATCCCCTCCTGCACAGCGCCGATGCGCACCGATCCGGTGGCGTCCGCCTCATCGCCGATGATGCATTTCATCACCGTCGACTTGCCCGAACCTGACTCGCCGATCACACCGAGCGCTTCCCCCGGCGCGACATCGAACGAAACGTCGGCTGCGGCGATGACCTCGCTCGACCCCCGACTGCCGCGGTAGATCTTGCCGAGGCCGTCAACCTTCAGCGACCAGTCTTCACCCGGGGCGGTGACACCCGCCGGTGGCGGAACCGGCAGGCCGACTTCCACCGACGACCGCGCGCGCACGCGCTTTCTCGGATCGGGGAAGTACCGGTGCGGGATGAGCACGTCATGCGCATCGAGATCGGCTTCACCGGCGCGCACCTTGAGGCAGAACTGCACATCCGAGCAGATGTGCTCGTTCGTCTTCGTCTCCACCATGAAGGACGCCTCGGTGCCGCACTTCGCGCAGCGCACACCCTCGAGGTACTCGACCTCGAATGGCACGTCATCGAAGCTCAGCGGCTCGACATCGGTGTACGGCGGCACCGCATAGATCTTCTTATCGCGACCGTGGCTGAGCAGCGTCAGATGTTCGCTCTGGTGCAGACGAGGGATGTCCCACCGTGGGATCGGGCTCGGCGCCATGAGGTAGCGGTCGTGCACCATCACCGGGTGACCGGTGCCGGTTCCCATCACGCCCGTCAACGCGAGCCGCTCGTAGAGCAGCACCCACATCTTGGCGTAGTCGGCTTCGGCATGCCGACGCTTGCATTCGTAGACGGATTTCTCTACCGCGCGCAACGGCTCAGACTGCGGAACCTGCAGTACGAGGGTGTGCTGAACGCTCATCGCTTCTTCCGGCACGCGGTGACGCGACTGCACGATCGTGGCGACCTCGGTGTCGGCGGTGGCAGCAGCTCCCAGCGTGCCGATAATCAGGCGACGGAGGTTCACCGCGTTCACACCTTCCTCATCGCCCTGATCGATGACCTTGACCTGGTCGTCGGTACCGCCGATCGCCAGCGTCACCTGCAGGCCACCGGAGCCCCAGCCGCGAGCCACCGGCATCTCTCGGGATCCGAACGGAACGATGTATCCGGGCACGCAGATCCCGGCAATCACGGCGCGACGGGCTTCGCGTTTGGCCTGCTCGTCCATGACCACCGGACGCCCCTCGTGGGCGTCCTCCGGCAGCATCTCGGCGAGCAGATCCACGCCCTCATCGACGGGCGTCTCGGCATCGGCCAGCATGGTCATCAGATGCCCCCTTCCTGGTGGTGATCGGCGAGAAGCCGTTCGAGTTCAGCATCCTGCTCGGCGCGAGCGGCCAATGAGGCATCCAGCTTGGATTCGAACGTCACGTAGTGCGGCAGCTTCAGGTGCTCGAGGAATCCGCTCGCGGAGAGCCCGTCGGTGGTGAAGAGCATCACCTGCTCCAGGCGCCGACCGGTCTCGGTGTCCTTGAAACGCACGATCGACATATCGAGGCTGGCTGCCGCGATCACCTTGCGCTCGTTGTGTCCGAACGCCATCGCGTAGCCGACGTCAAACGTCGTCGGATCCTCTCCCCGCATGCCGCCGAGTGAGGCTACCGCCTCGCATTCGGATGCGCGCAACTCGCCGATCTGCACCAACTCGCCGGTGTGGGGATCGGCGACGCGCAGTGGCAGGCGGCCGTGGCGCACCTCGCCGAGAGTGACTGCTTCTGCGGCATAAGAGTCAGGGCCGAGGATCGACTGGTACCAGATGTTGATCAGCGCACCGGTGTCGGCCTGGGCCGATGCCGAAAGCACAGCTGAGCGCTGGGCAGGCAACTGAGCGGCGACCATCTGGATGTCGAACGGCTCCTCGTCGGTCTCCAACGCACGATCGACCAGCACTCCCTTGTCGGCGAGATAGTCGCGGAACCGGCGGAACGGCTCATCAGCCGGGTGCTCCAGCGGCGTCTCATCGACGGGCTCGACGATCGGCAGCGGCAGGTCAGGGCCGTCATGAAGGATGCGGGCGGTGTAGTCGACCGTCTCGCCGAGCAGGATGGGCCCGTCGGGCTGACGCTGGGTGGAGACGACGCGACGCAGCAGCTTCATCTCGCGCGGGTTCAGCGGCTCGCTGTGCGTAAGCCGCGGCAGCGTCGAGCGGTGCGCACGGATGAGGTGCACGGCCTCGGAGATGTCTCCGCTGCCCTGAAGGTAAGCCGCCGCGGCCGTGGCCGGATCCCAGAGACCGCCCTCACCCATGATCCGGTCGATCGCCATCGGAAAGCTCTGGATGACGGCCTCGACCGTGAGTGCCTGGTCGAGGCTGGAACGACGCTCGAGCACGAGGCGCTCGGCAGCGATGATCGCCTCCGTGCCGCCCTTGTTGGTTCCTGCGTACATCAGATCTTCTCGATTCGGGTGGTCCGGGACAGCGCGATGAGCTCGCCGTCATCAGCCATGAGGATGCTGTCGATGCCCGCCGGGTAGTCGGAGACCAGCAGGTCGCGGGCGTCGACGAAGCGATCGCCGAGCCCGTCGACGCTCAGTTCGACGGGAGCATGCGGCGGGATGCCCGGGCCGGTGAGTCGCCACCGCGGAGCGGCCGCGCCGACGTGAATCGCCTCGACGCGCTGCACGAGCGTCGTCCCTTTCTCGGGCGCCCAGTGGATGCCAGGAGAGAGCAGTCCCAACTCGGCGGACTCGGCGAGAGCCAAGGCGTAGCGGGCGTCGGCGGCATCGACGACGCGCGCGGCGACGACACGTCCGATCGCCGCGATCGCAGCGGTGACGGCATCCGCTTCGAGGTGTGCATCATCCGCAGAACGCAGGGCACCGATCGGGGTCATGATGTCGGCCAGCGCCAGCAGCGGCAGCGCTGCGGCAGGCACGCCTTCGGGAAGACCCTCGGTGGAGACGCGCTGCACGGTTCCTGGGCGAGCGAAAGCATCCATGATCGCCCGGAAGACCTGCTGCGAGACGGTCGGGGTGAGCTCACGCAGCTGATCCCAGGCGGGTGCAACCCGGGGTACGTCGATGAAAGTCACGGGATCTCCTCGAATTCGACGATGGATGCGGACAGCCGTTTCCATTCCGCCGCGCGCGCCGTCTCGCGTGCGGTGCGGGTGCTCTCGCAGAGTGCGACGACCTCGCCACTGCGGGGTCCGTCCGCGAGGTATTCGGTGGCGCAGATCGCCGCGGCGAGCGCGGCAAGGCGGTCGGCGCCCATGCGCATCGTCCAACCGTCGACGCCGCGACGGCGCACCTCTGCCTGCGTGACGAGCACATCGCCGAGGATGAAGCGCTCCTCTGCGACCGGCTCCCGCACCTGGGTGACAACGGTGCCGACGACAGGTGAGCGGGTGATGACGACATCTGCGTCATCCGCCAGGCACGCGTGCGAGAGCGCGATCACGGCTGCGGCATCCGCCATGTTCAGTTCGGAGGTGATCTCCGCCCTGGTGAGCGAATCGGTCATGGTGACCCTTCTTTCTTCGGCCCCGTCCGTGGACGGGGTCATTGGACTTCGCGTCGCGCCCACACCGCGAGCGCTTCGGAGAGCAGCACGGTGATCACGACGAGGATGAGGCAGCTGGTGACGACGCCGTACTCGAGCACTCGAGAGGCGTTCATCATGTAGAAGCCGATGCCGCCGGCCCCGATGATGCCGAGGCCGGTGGCAGCACGCAGGTTGGAGTCGAGCTGATGCAGCGTGTGTGCCGAGAGAGCGGGGGCGACCTGGCGCAGCGTGGCCGCGAAGAAGGTCTGCGTACTACTCGCCCCGGAGGAGCGAATGGCGTGCGCGACTCGCACATCGACCTCCTCCAGCGAATCAGCGATCACCTTGCTGAAGAATCCGATGGCTCCAACCGCGAGCGCGAGCGCTCCTGCCGTCGCGCCGAGGCCGGTGATCACCACGAAGAAGATACCGACGATGATTCCGGGCACCGCTCGAATGGTTACGACGATGCCACGGAAGATCGCGGCCACCGTGTCATTCGGCGCGATCGTGCGGGCCGAGAGCAGCCCGAACGGAATCGCGACGATGAGACCGATGACAGTACCAGCCAGGCCCATCTGCACGGTCTCGAGCATGGAGAAAATCAGCTTCTCCGGAATGCCACCGTCCGACGGCGGGAAGTACAGCCCGATGGTCTCCAGCGCCTTGGCGAAACCGCCGGCGAGCTGGCTGAGAGAGACACCGGATGCCATCGCCGAGCCGAGCACGAGCAGCGCGGTGAAGACGCTCCAGCAGGTCCGGTTGATGCGCTGGCGATTCCACGGCGGCGAGACGCGGCCTGCGGCCGCGGCGCGACGCTCGGCGGGAGTCGTCTTACCCTTCGCCCAGCCCTTCTCCGGCAGATGCGGAAGCAGAACGGTGAGCCAGCGTCGCGACTTCGATGAAGACGCAGACTCGTGCCCGAGTTGGGCCTTGCGTACGAGGCCGGAGACGAGCTCCGCGATCAGACACAGGATCAGCAGGACCAGCGTCAGCCCGAGGCCGAGTTGATAGTTCATCGTGTCCAGCGCAGCCGAGATGTACATACCGATGCCGGCGACGCCGACGAACCCGAGGATCACTGACCCACGCAGGTTGATGTCGAAGGCGTGCAGGGTCGTCGCCACGAGGGTGGGGCGCAGCCCCGGCAGGACCCCGCCAACGATCTGCTGGAACGTACTGGCACCGGCAGCGCGCAGTGCCTCGCGAGGACCGGGATCGACCTCTTCGATGGCATCCGCAAAGAGCTTCGCCATGAAGCCGATCGACCCGATGCCGAGGGCGAGGATGCCGGGGAGGGCGCCGAGACCGAACACCCGCACGAAGAAGATGGCGATGATGAAGTCAGGAACCGCGCGTTCGAGCACGATGAGCGAGCGGGCGACGGCGCGCACCGTCGAGTTGACCGTGGTGTTCTTCGCCGCAAGGAAGGCGATCGGCAGGCTGAGCACGAGCCCGAGAACGGTGGCGAGTACGACGATGGCGATCGTCTGGCCGATCATCTCTACGAGCCGTAGCGGCTCGGGGAACTTCAGCGGCACCGTGCGACTGAGGAAGTTGACGGCATTGTCCCAGCCGTCGATGAAGGTGGCGATGTTGATGCGCAGCTCGACAGTCGACCAGATGCCCAGCCCCAGCACACCCAGCATCACGACGATGAGGCCGCGCTTGCTCCACGACATCGGTGGTTTCTTGGGCATCGGAGGCTGCGCACTCGACGAGACAGCACGCTCAAGGAGGATGCTCATGGTCAGACCGCGGCTGCCGCGCTGGGCTGGGTCGCCTGCGTGATCTGCGCAGTGGTGGGCAGACCCTCAGCGCTCATCGGCTCACGATAGATCGTCATGGCCTCTTCGCGGCTCAGTCCCTCGGTGGTCTTGTCGAGCACGACCCGTCCATCCTTGAGACCGATGATGCGCTCGCCGAAACCGAGCGCATATTCCACCTGGTGAAGACTGCAGACGACCGTTAACCGGTCTTCGTCGCTGACGCGAGTGAGCAGCTCGAGCACCGCCGCGCTCGAGTCAGGGTCGAGGGATGCCACCGGCTCATCCGCGAGCAGGATCGACGGGTTCTGCGCCAGTGCTCGAGCGATCGCGACGCGCTGCTGCTGTCCGCCGGAGAGCGTGTCGGTGCGTTGGAACGCGCGATCGGCGAGTCCCACGCGATCCAGAAGTTCCAGGGCCCTGCGCCGATCCGACTTCGGGTACATCCAGAGTCCGGAGCGAGGCCCGAGAAGCCCACCGAGGAACCCGGTGCAGACGTTCTCGAGGGCGGTGATACTGCCCACGAGATGGAAGTTCTGGAAGATGAAGCCGATCTCCCGACGCGTACGGCGCAGGTCGCGACGCCCTACTTCGTTGATATCGCGTCCGTTGATCTCGACGGTTCCGGAAGTCGGCTGCTGCAGCCGGTTCATGGTGCGCAGCATCGTCGACTTGCCGGATCCGGATTTTCCGAGCAGCACCAGTCGCTGCCCCTTGGGGACAGCGAAGGAGACATCATCGAGGCCGCGGACGTCCTCGTTGAACTGCTTCGTGACGTTGCTGAGGCGAATGGCGATTTCGCCAGGCGTGTGCGTCATGTCTGTTCTCCTCTGGTACTGCTCGGCGGAGTGATCCGTTATTTACCGGTGGATGATCTGCTTACTGATTTGTGATGTCGCACGCCTCGGACTTCGTGACCTCGCACACCTTGCGCACGCCGTCGTAGTCCGCGTCCTCGATCGGCTCATAGCTGTACACGCCGATGCCGCACTTCTCGTCAGGATCGCTGGTGTCGCATTCGCCGCTCGCCGTGAGCGCCGGCACGTTCAGCTGCTCGAGGTAGATGGCCTTGATCTTCTCGACCAGGTCAGCGGGCAGCTCACTGCTGACCGTCGCGAGCGTCGGGGTGATGAGCTCCGACTCCCAGATCTGGGTGAGCTGCCCCCCGGTGACCTGACCGCTCTCGATGAGCTGCTTGGTGGCCATCCCCTCCGTGCTGAAGGCGATGTCGCACTGGCCGTCCACGAGAGCGAGGACCGAGGCGTCATGTCCGCCCGCGAAGATTGGCGTGATATCGACCTCCGGGTCGATGCCCGCCTCGATCAGGCCGGCGGAAGGAAAGAGGTAGCCCGAGGTGGAGGCCGGGTCGACGAAGCAGACCGTCTTACCCGCAGCATCCTCGAGCGAGGTGATGTCGCTGCCGGCAGCAACACTGGCGACCGAGTAGTAGCCGAGTTCGCCGTCGGCCGTCGATGCCTGCGCGCCGAGGATATCGATGTTCACGCCGCTGTCCTTGGCGAGCACGTACGAGAAGGCACCATACCGTGCGATATCGACCTTGCCCGCGCGCTGCGCCTCAATGGTCGCCGCATAGCTGGTTGCCATGTGGAACTCGATCGGAATGCCGAGTTCACGTTCGAGGATCTCGAAAGCCAGAGAGCTCTCGATGTCGAGCTCCGTCTGATCTTCGGTCGGGATCTGCGAGATGACGATCTTCTCGGGCCATGCCCCGTCTTCGGCGGGAGTGGCCTCATCGCCTGCGGCGCTGGGGCCACAACCAGTGAGAAGAGTGGTGGCGAGCACGAGGGCACCGGCGGCCACTGTTGTGAGAATGCGCTTGGACATCGATTACTCCTTGGGGAGAGGGGTGCGGTGGGAGACGGAGAGAAGTGTTCTGAGCACCTGAAGAACGGCGTGGTGCACCATGCGGCTTGCCATCTCCTCGCTGCGCGCGCCGTCAGCGGCGGCGCCAGCGACGATCGCGATATCCGCCAGGTGGGCCAGGGGCGCGCCGGAGTAGCTCGTCAGGGCGACGGTGCGTGCGCCGTTGGCAGCGGCCGTGCGCATCGGAGCGAGCGTGGCTTCGGTGACGCCCGAGTGACTGATGGCGAAGCAGACATCACTGGGTCCCAGCTGACGGGAGACTGCCGCTTGGGTGCCACTGTCGGTCGGGTAGGACACCGCGCGGCCCTGTGAGCTCAGCCAGTTGCCGAACTCAATCGCGAGCGGCTGAGATGTGCCGCTGGAGACCAGGAGCGCGCGATCCGTTCCCCCGAGAGCGGCGGCAAGTCGCTCGATGAGATCGTGATCAAGCGCGGCGGCAGTGCGGCAGAGGTCTTCGATGATGCGCGCCAGGGTTGCTGCGCCCTGGCTGTCGGTCGGCACGGAGTCGGCGATGCGGCCAAGTCCGAGTTCAGAGATCAACCGGAGCTTGAGCTCCTGGATGCCGGGAAGTCCGACGGCGTGGCACAGCCGCACGACCGTGCCGACAGAGGTGTTCGTTGCTCCAGCGATTCGGGCGGCTGACATCCCGACGATGCGGTCGGGATGAGAGAGCACGAAACCGGCCGCTTGGCGACTGCGTGCGGACAGCGAGGGGAGCGCTGCGCGCAGACTCTCCAGCACGCCGATCGGCGCAGGGTCGGCACGCGCCCAAGCCCGTTCCCGCTCGATCGCCGTGTGCATGTCTACGACGCTAAGAATCGACGGTTACAGGCAGGTGTCGCGCTGGGGCTATGGAACGAACATTCCGTTTGCCATTGGGAAATGGAAGATCGTTCCGTGCGTTGGTGGATTCTGCGGTTCGCGTTGCGCCGCGCGGTTCATAACTCCTGAAGAACGACGCAGAAGGGCCCCGGAATCGCTTCCGGGGCCCAGATCCTGCCAAATTCTCAGGAGTTGTGAACGCTTGCGGGGTTATGCGGTCAGCTGGGAGTTCGTGAGCAGACGCCCGGTGATCTCCTCGATGATGTCGTCACCCATACGAGCGGGCTCGAAGGGGGCGTCGATCTCGGCGCGATCCAGCAACTCGGTCATGCGACGCTGCCGCTGACGCGTGATCAACGTGACCACACGGCCTGAACGGCCGGCGCGACCGGTACGACCAGAACGGTGCATGTATGTCTTGTACTCGTCAGGGGCATCGGCCTGGATCACCAGATCGATGTCGTCGACGTGGATGCCGCGGGCTGCGACATCCGTGGCAACGAGAACGTTGACGCGACCAGAGGTCAGTCGCTCAAGGTTGCGCGTGCGCTTAGCCTGGTTGAGATCACCGTGCAGCGAAACCGCCGGGATGCCGGCATCATCGAACTGCTCGGCGAGCATCTCGGCGTACGCACGGGTGCGGGCAAAGACAAGCGTCTTGCCTTCACGGTCGACCAAAGAGCTCAGGATGTCAGCCTTGTCGCGGTGCTCGATCACCAGCACACGGTGCTCGATCGTGCTGGAGTCCTGGTCTTCGCCAGCAACCTCATACACAGCCGGGTCCACAAGGAACTCGTCGACAAGAGCTGCAACTTCACGGTCCAGCGTCGCCGAGAACAGCAGCTTCTGGCTGCCGTCTGCGGTGTGGCGGAGGATCCGCTGCACCGGCTCGACGAAGCCGAGCTCGCACATGTGGTCGGCCTCATCGAGAACTGCGATGCGGCACTCCGAGAGGTCGAGCTTGCGCTGCTTGATGAGGTCTTCGATACGACCGGGGGTGCCGATCACGATGTCGACGCCCTTCATCAGCGCACCGACCTGACGCCCCTGGGGGACACCGCCGTAGATCTGCGTGGTGAACAGGCCGACGCTCCGGGCGATCGGCTGGATCGTGCGATCCAGCTGCAGGGCAAGCTCGCGGGTCGGAGCGAGAATGATCGCCCGAGGCTTGCGCCCGTACTCACGACGCTTGCCGGCCTGCGACTTCAGTACGTTCTCCACAAGAGGCGCGCCGAAGGCAATGGTCTTGCCAGAGCCGGTGCGGCCACGGCCGAGCACGTCGCGGCCGGCGAGGATCGCGGGGATCGTCGCAGCCTGGATCGCGAACGGCGCCGCCGCGCCCAGGGTGTTCAGCGTCTCGACGATATTGGCCCCGAGTCCCAGGCCAGCAAATGACGCGCCTTCGACCTCCGGAGCGGCAATGGTCTTAGCCTCAAGACGCTCGTGCACGACGTCTTCAGTCCGCTCGAACGGCTTCGCAGCTGTCTTGTTCCAGTCGTCGCGACTCGGGCGCTGCTCGCGGCGGTCGTCGCGGCGGGGGCGGTCATCACGGCGGGGACGGTCGTCTTCGAAACGACGCCCCTCGACACGGGGACGCGCGTTGTACCGGGGGCGGTCGTCGCCCGCGTCACGGTTCGGACGGGTGTCGCGTGCCGGACGGGTGTCACGTGCCGGACGGGTGTCACGTGCCGGACGCTCGTCGCGGTTGAACTGCGGACGGTCGCCACCACGGTCGTTGTTGTAACGCGGGCGGTCACCGCCGCGGTCATCGTTGAAGCGGGGACGCTCGTTCGTGCGATCGCTGTTGAAACGCGGGCGGTCGCTGAAGCGGGGGCGCTCAGTTCCACGATCGTTGTTGTAACGGGGACGGTCGCCGCGGTCGTTGCTCTGACGGGGACGGTCATCGCTGTTGTAACGGGGACGGTCGCTGCCTCGGTCGTTGTTGTAACGGGGACGGTCGCCACCACGGTCGTTGTTGTAACGGGGACGGTCACCACCACGGTCGTCGTTGAAGCGAGGACGGTCGTTGCCGCGATCGTTGTTGTAACGCGGACGGTCACCACCACGATCGTCGCTGAAACGGGGACGGTCACCACCACGATCGTCGTTGAAACGAGGACGCTCGCCACCACGATCGTTGTTAAACCGCGGACGCTCGCTGTTGTACCGAGGACGCTCACCGGCGCCACCGCGATCATCGCGACGCGGACGGTCGTCGTTCGAGCGACGGCCCTCAGTGCGAGGACGCTCGTCATAGCGCGGGCGCTCATCACGGTGGTGAGGGGTCTCGCGGCGTCCGGACTCGGCGCGGCCACGGATGCCCCGGGCCTCATCGCGTCCGGCGCGCTCCTGATCGGTCCAGCGGCGCTTGGGGGCACCGCCCTCATCGGCGCGGAAGCCGCGGTGATTGGGACTTGTGCTTCCCGGACGGCGGTCGTAACCACCGCGCGTCGACGATGAGCGCTGCTCACCGGCATCCGACCGCTCGTCGCGTGCCGGACGTCCGCCAGCGTGACGCTCGTGGAAGGGAGTCTTCTTGGCGTAACGCGGCTCGAAGTTGCGAGCGGGGCGTCCGCCCTTGGGCTTGCCGTTCTTGGGCATGGTATTTCCTGACTGTCTCTGACACGAGAACAGCGTCCGCTCCGGCGCACAGAGATCAGCGCACGGCGGATATACCCGGGCGTTCGTCGGCCGGGGCCATTCATGTGATGGTTGTTGAACCATCGGCCCCTGGGCTCACACTGGAACAAAAACACCCGCGCAGTAGCGCGGCTGCCCGAAGCCGACCCCACAAGTTTATCCGAGCGACCTGGGAAAGACCCCCGTACGATTGCGTGGTGACATCTCTCTCTCCCACTGGCATCCAGATCCACCTGCAGCACGGCGCCGTCACGGCGCAGATCGCTCAGGTCGGAGCATCCCTTCGCGGCCTCACCGTCGGCGGCGTCGATCTCATCGCGCGCTATCCCGAGAACATTCCTACCCCCTCCTGCTCCGGGGTCGTGCTCGTACCCTGGCCCAATCGCGTGCGCGACGGACGCTGGGACGACAATGGCACCGGGCAGCAGTTGGCGCTCACCGAGCCGAAGCTCGATAACGCCAGTCACGGACTCCTCCGATTCAGCGCCTATGAGATCGAGCAGACGGATGCCACGGCTACTCTCAGCGCGACGATCCACCCACAGACCGGCTACCCCTATGAGGTCGAAACGTCCGTCAGGTACGCGCTGACGGATGCCGGCATCGAAGTGACGCACACGCTAACGAACCAATCGGATGCCGCAGCTCCGGTCGCCCTCGGAACCCACCCGTTCGTCACGATCGGCGACGTTGATCCGCACGATCTCATGCTCGCGATTCCCGCCGCAACGCAGTTCGAGACCGACGAGCGAATGCTGCCGACGCGAACATCCGCCGCGCCGGAGGAACTGCGCGCGGGTGTGCGCTTGGGCGACATCACACTCGACACCGGATTCACCGACCTGGACCGTGACTCCGATGGACGTGTGCGCCACAGTCTGACCGCACCGGATGGCCGCCGGGTCTCCCTCTGGCAGGGCGAGGGCTTCGACTTCGTGCAGGTGTACACCACCAGCAGCTACCCCGGCCAGTCGCTCGCCGTCGCTATCGAGCCGATGACGGCTCCAGCCGATGCGCTCAACAGCGGTCTCGGCATCCGCCGCCTCGCAACCGGCGAGAGCTGGAGCGTGTCCTGGGGCGTCGAACTCAGCTAGAGCCGCGTTTCGACTCGCCCCGACCGTCGCGAGCGGGGCGAGCCGAAACGCCTCAGACTGACTGCTGCTCGCGCAGTTCGCGGCGGGTCAGCTGCCCTGCGGGCGCCTCGGGTGTCGGCTCGTCGCCATCGGCAGAGTCAGCGGCGGCAGCATCCGGTCCGCCCTTACGCGCACGACGACGCTCCTTGGCGCCCTCCACGAGGTTGTAGAGCGTCGGCAGCACGATCAGGGTCATCACGGTGGAGGAGATCAGACCGCCGATCACCACGATGGCGAGCGGCTGCGAGATGAACCCGCCGTGCCCGGTGATGCCCAGCGCCATCGGGATGAGCGCGAAGATCGTCGCGAGCGCCGTCATGAGAATCGGCCGCAGGCGCTTCTCGCTGCCGGCCATGACGGCATCGACCGCGGAGAGCCCCTTCTCGCGGTACTGGTTCACGAGGTCAACGAGCACGATCGCATTCGTCACCACCACACCGATCAGCATGAGCACGCCGATGAGGGAGGCCACCCCCAGCGGCACGCCGGTGATGATCTGCAGCAGGATCGCGCCGGTAGCCGCGAACGGCACGGAGATCAGCAGAAGCAGCGGCTGACGCAGCGACTTGAATGTCGCCACCATCACGACGTAGACGATGAGGATAGCCGCGAGCATGGCCAAGCCGAGCTGCGAGAACGAATCAGCCTGCTGCGAAGCGACACCGCCGACGTCGGCGCGGGCACCATCAGGCAGGTCGACGGCTTCCAGCGCCGCAGTGACCGAAGCTGTCGCGACGGCGAGGTTGTCGGACGCCGGAGGAATAGTGACCGTCGAAGTGCGACGACCCTGCTCGGTGGTGATCGAGGTGGGGCCTTCTCGCTGCTCGACGACCGCGATGTCCTGCAGCTCGATCATTCCGAGAGCGCTCGGGATCACCAGCGTCTGCAGGGCTTCGAGGCTCGCTGGCGGCTCGGTGGCCGCGAGATACACCGTCAGGGCGGAGTCGTCCAGCTCGATCGATCCGATCTGCTGCGGACGCATCGTGCTCGACACGATCGAGCCGACGGCGACCTCGGACAGACCGACGTCGGCTGCCGCCTGACGGTCCACGACCACGGCGATGTAGGGCAGGGATGCTGCGAGGTTGTTCGAGACTGCGCCGATGCCCTCGCGTCCGTCGAGCTCTGCAGTCACCGCCTCCGTCGCCTCGGTGAGGGTCTCTCCGTTCGGTGCGGAGATGTTCACGGCGATGTCGGTGGATCCGAATCCGGCTGCGGCGCTCACATCGATATCGCCGACGTCTTCGAGTGGCTCGACCGCGTCAGCGACGTCCGCACGGATCTGCTCCTGATCCGCGCCGGATGCCGTCATGATCGAATACGTCACACCTGCGCCGCCGGAGAACACATCTGCCAGCGGCGAACCGCTCGAGCCGACCGAGACCTGCACGGCTTCGATTCCGTCGATGCCCTGCAGCGCCTCCTCCACGACAGCCGCGGCGGCGTCCTTGGTCTCCAGGCTCGCGGTCGGACCGAGATCCTGCGTGACAGTCATGGTGTTCTGGCCGGTGTCGCCGAGGAAGTTGATCTTCATCAGCGGCGCCGCAGCCAGGGTTCCCCCCAGAACGACGAGCGCCATGACCAGCGTGACGCCGGAGTGCTTCAGCGTCCAGGTGAGGATGGGCCGGTAGGAGCGCTGCAGGCGTGTGGGCGGAGCATCCGGGTGCTCGGGGTCGATCGCGACGCCGTTCGCATCCGCGAGTTCCTTACCCGGACGCAGGAACCAGTACGCCAGCACCGGCACGATCGTCAACGACACCAGAAGCGATGCCACCATCGCGATTGTGACCGTCATTGCGAACGGTCGGAACAACTCGCCGACCATGTCGCCGACGAAGACGATCGGCAGGAACACCGCAACCGTCGTGACAGTCGATGCCGTGATCGCCCCGGCGACCTCGCGCACGGCGAGCAGAATCGACTTGCCCTTGTCGGCGCTGCCGACGTAGTGACGTTTGATGTTCTCGATGACAACGATCGAGTCATCCACCACGCGTCCGATGGCGATCGTCAGCGCACCGAGGGTGAGCATGTTCAGGGAGTACCCGAAGGCCTGCAGCCCGACGAATGTGATCAGCACGCTGGTGGGAATCGAGATCGCCGTCACCAGGGTCGAACGGATCGACATCAGGAACACCAGGATGATGACAACCGCGAACACCAGGCCCAGCAGCCCCTCGACGGCGAGGGTCTCGATGGACTGCACGATGAACGGCGCCTGATCGAAGATGATCGTGAATTCGGCATCCGGGAATGTCTTGGAGAGCTCGTCTAGCGCGGCGATGACCCCGTCCGACACCTCCACCGTGTTCGCGGCAGGAAGCTTGGAGATCGAGATCGAGAGGGCATCCTCGCCGTTGACGCGGGAGATCGAGGAGATCGCGTCGTTCTCCAGTGCGACTGTGGCGACATCGGCGATCGTGACGCCCGCGCCGATGAGAGGAAGGGCTGCAATCTCTTCGACGGAGGTGATCTTCGATCCGGTCTGCACCGTGAGCGTCTCACCGTTCTCGGTGATGTCGCCGCCGGGGAAGAGCATGCCGTTCTGTTCCATAGCGCTGCTGATCGCCTGGGTGCTCGCACCTGCCGCCGCGAGCTTGGCGTTGTCCGGGGTGATCGTGACGCGCTGCCCCGTGCCGCCGATGATCGCGGCGGTGTTCACACCATCGACATCTTCGAGCTCGGGCACCACGACGTTCTCGAGCTCGGTCTGCGCAGCATCCGCTTCGCCGAAGCCGGTGACAGCAATCTGGATCACCGGCAGATCATCGAGCGAGACGGTCATCACCTGCGGTTCGACATCGGCCGGCAGCTGCGAGGAGATGCGATTGATCGCCTGCTGCATCTTCTGCTCTGCCGTGGCGAGGTTCTCGCCATAGGTGAACATCGCCTGGATGATCGAGGCATTCGTCGTGCTCGTGGCACTCGTGGATTCCAGGCCCGGAACGGCCTGGATCGCGGTCTCGATCGGCGTCGAGACGTCGTTCTCCACAACTTCAGGCGACGCCCCCGGGTAGGTCGTCATAACGATCAGCGCCGGCAGCTCGAGCGTCGGGATGAGCTCCTGCTTGAGGTTGGTCAACGCCAAACCGCCGAACACGGCAGCGACGATCGTGATGAGGGCGATCAGCGCGCGATTGCGCAGGCTGAAGAAAGCGAGTTTCGACAAGGCAGGAGACTCTCGATTGAGGAATTTGCTCGACAAAGGTGCGCGGTCAGTATTCCACAGCAAATATTCAGGATGCTGTGAGCGATTCCGCGGTCACAGCAGTGCGCCCACTCCGAGCCCGGCGACTGCGGCGATCACGGATGCGACCGGTGTGCCCACCAGGTGCATGACCGAGGCGGGCCGGCGCCCGTCTTTCCACAGCGCGAGCGTGTCGAGCATCGCGGTGCTGAAGGTCGTATACCCACCGAGAAGACCGGCGCCGACGATGAATGCCGACTCTGGGATGGATGCTGTGACCACCCCGAGCGCGAACGATCCGGTGACGTTCACGATGACGATCCCCCATGGGAAGCGCCCCTTCGTCACCGACATGACGCCGAGATCGACGAGGTAGCGCAGGCCTGCGCCGACGCCACCGGCGAGGGATGCGAGTGCGAACAGAAGCGGCGTCACGCGATCGCCCGCTTCCGACCGAGGCGCCGACCGAGGCGCAGACCGAGGATGACAGCGCCGATCCCACCCGCCAGCGTCAGCACGACGTATGCCGCTGCCACGAGAGGCGCGTCCGCCCACAGCCCGACAGCACCGACCGCGAACGCGCTGTAGGTCGTGAAGCCGCCCAGGATGCCGGTGCCGAAGAAGACTCGCAGGTCAGATGTTTGTGGCATCCGGGCTGCCAGCACACCGATGAGCAGGGCTCCGGTGACGTTGATCGCGAGCGTTCCGAGCGGTATGCCCCCAGCATCCGCGATCAGCAGGGCGATGCCGAGCCGAGCCGCAGTTCCCACAGTGCCGCCGGCGATGACGAGGAGCAGCCGGCGAAAGGTCACGTCGGCAACTCTAGTCGTGGCATCCGATCCCCTCCCTTGCCAGTGCGCCACGGCGATGTCAAGGCGGTGTGAGCGAGGCAGATAACGGCGTTGACTGACGCCATGACACCGCTCTGGAAGGTCTCCCCGACGACCCCTCCCCGCTCTCCGTTCGAACCCGGCGTGCATCACGACGTGATCGTCGTCGGCGCAGGCCTGACCGGGCTTGCGACCGCCGTGATGCTGGCGCGGGAGGGTTTGGATGTGGCCGTCGTGGACTCTGGCGAGGTCGCCGAACTCGCCTCGGGCGGGAACACCGGAAAAGTGTCGCTCCTCCAGGGCCTGACACTGGCGAATATCCGTCGCCACCACCCGGCTGCTCTCGTGCGCGCGTATGTCGACGCGAACCGCGCGGGGATGCAGTGGCTGACCGACTTCGCCGACACTGCCGGCGTGCCCTACGCCCGTCGGACAGATCACTCGTACGCGCAGACGGCGAGCGGCGTCGATGCGCTGCGCGCCCAGCACGCCGCCGCTCGCGAAGCCGGACTTCCCGCCCGGATGCTGGCGGCCGAAGACATGCCGGCGGCATCGTTCCCGATCACCGGCGCTGTCGCTCTCGACGATCAGGTGACAATCGACCCGATACTCGTCACGCGCGCAATGGCGAGGGGGTTGCTCGCTGCAGGAGGCACACTGCACACCGGCATCCGCGTCACCGGAGCGCACGCACTTCCGAAACCGCGCGTCGAGACCGCGGCCGGACCGCTGTTCAGCACACACATCGTGCTCGCGACCGGAACGCCGGTCATCGACCGCGGCCTCTACTTCGCGAAGGTGCGGGGGCTGAGGTCATATTGCGTCTCATTCCGGGTGCCGGGGAAGGTACCGGACAGCACGTTCATCTCCGTGGACGGGCCGACGCGTTCCCTCCGTCCCGTCTCGGACGAGGATGGGCCGGGCGGCGTCGCACAGCTCATCGTCGGCGGCAACGGGCACCCGGTTGGACGATCTCACGGAGAGACCGCGGCCATCGACGACCTCATCTCCTGGACCCGGCAGCATTTTCCCGATGCCGAGGAGACGCACCGCTGGTCGGCTCAGGACTACCAATCGCACAACCTCATCCCCTTCGTCGGCGCGATGCCGCGCGGACTCGGCCGCATCCGCTTCGCAACCGGATACGCCAAATGGGGGCTGTCGAACGCTCCGGCCGCCGCCATGCGACTGGCCGCCGAGATCGTCGGTACCAGACGGCGTGACCGTCCGGAATGGATGAGGACGATCGGGACGCGTCTGACGGTGCCCGCCGACATCGGCAGAGGAGCCGCCGAGACCGGCCGCGTCGCAGCCGCCCTCGCCTCGGGCTGGTCCGGAGCCCAGTCTCGGCCAGTACCGGTTCCGCGGCCAGCCGAGGGCAGTGGTGTGGTGGCCAATCGTGCGGGCCGCCCGGTCGGCGTTTCGACTGTCGACGGCGTCACCCGCGCTGTCAGTGCCGTATGCACCCACCTCGGCGGCGTCCTGGACTGGAACGATGCGGAGTGCACGTGGGACTGCCCCCTACACGCGTCGCGCTTCGCGCCGGACGGGACGCGAATCGAAGGCCCGGCACTGCGAGACCTGCCGAATCTCCCGAGGTCAGGGCCGAGTTGACGCAGCCCCGGGTCTGGCAGCATCCCAGCCTTGCTGCGGTGTCTCGCAGTTCTCGCGATAGACGTACTGCGAGACGAGCTTGCGCTGGCTGCTCGACCAGTCGATCGCCGGTCGGCGCTGCTCTGGTGGCAGATATCCGAGCCGGTAGACGGCCATCAGCTCAAGGTCATCCGGAACGCGCAGCAGCCCGACGATCTCATCCCAGCGGCCAGGGACTTCCATCGGGAAGGAGATGAATTGGATGCCCATGCCGAGCTCGACCGTCGTCAGCCAGATATTCTCCATCGCCGTGCCCATGCTGAACACCGAATAGAACGATGACAGCTGTCCCGGGCGATACTCACTGCGATCGAGCATCACTCCCAGCAGCAGTGGGGAGCCGGCGACGAGCTTCCGGTTCTCCGCGCCGAGTGTCTTCGGCACTCCGAAGGCGTTCATCAGCGTCTGTCCACGCTTCGTGAACACCTGGCTTGTGAAGGGTCGAAGCGCCGCAGGGAGCTTGTCGAACAGCATTCCGCTGCGTTTGGAGTCCATCTCGGCCTGGCTGAAGCGGAAGTATGGCTTGTAGCGCTCGAAGAACGTGCCGTTGGACATCGCCTCTGTCATGCTCTCGCCGGAGACACGGGCGATCTCGTCGATCGTCTCGCGGTTCTCGATGACGACGAATCGCCACGGCTGGCTGTTCAGTTGTGACGGTGCCCGACCGGCGGCTTCCAGAAGCAGGCGCTGATGCTCCTCGGAGACGGCGTCGGGAAGAAAGGCACCGTTGGTCGTCTTACGGCGGCGAATGGCGTCGAGAAGTTCCATGCGATCACTTCCGGTCTGCGGGACGACGCGACAATGCGAAGCCCCTGGCGATGAACGGGGCAGCAGCGAGAGCGATGAGTGGATGCTGTCGGCTGTGCGTTCGCACATATGCGATCGCAGCGAGCGGCACTGCGGCGGGAAGCAGCGCGAGCGCCGCTCGACGACTCGCGCTCCGCGGCGTTGCCCACCATGCCGCAGAGACGGCGGCCGCGCTGGCTGCGCAGGTCACGATGTACAGCGCATGATGCAACCAGCGGAAGCCACTGGAGTCAATGAGTTTTGCGGCGACAGCTGTCCCCAGCGCGCAGTTCGCGGTATAGCTCAGCGCTGCTGCGGCGAACAGCGGCGCTGCGTTCGTGGGGTGCCGACGGCGGTCCATGTCTTGACCCTATGCCGTTCGCTTCCGGCTGCGTTCGACAGGCTGCATTGGGACCACGGATCGAGCCATTTGTGCTTGTCGAACGAAGAAAGCTTGACAAACTCGAGATATATCGTGTTATTGTCGAAACACGCGATATATCGCGATCAACCCCAGACCGACCAACCGAAGCACGATCAACCCCAGGAGAGAACATGACCGAGAAATGGCTCATCGCCCCCGGCGAAGAACGTGTCATCGACATCCCCCAGGCGACCCGGCTCAAGGTCGGCCTCGTCCGCGGCCAGGTCGATGTCATCGCACACGACGAACCCGGCATCCGCATCGAGGTGCACGGAGTCAGCGTCAAAGACCTGCGCATCGAATCTGACGGCACCCAGATCGAGATCGATCACCCGCAGCTGGGGTGGGACAACTTCCTCGAGGTGTTCCGCAACTTCGGCTCTGGCGGGCCGCGTGCCGAAGTCAGCGTGGCAGTCCCCCGCAGCATCGCCCTGAACCTCGGCGTCGTCAGCGCTGGTGCCCTGGTTTCCGGGCTCACCAACGACGCGCGCTTGAACACGGTCTCCGGCGAACTCATCGTCGACACGCACACCGGAGATCTGACACTCAACTCCGTCTCCGGCGACGTGCAGGTGCGCGGTCTCACCGGTTCCGTGAACGCGAACAGCGTCTCCGGCGACGTCGCCATCACCGGTTCGATCCGCAAGGCGACTGTCGACAGCGTCTCCGGTGCGATCTGGGTGGATGCTGGCGGCGCCGTCAATTCGATCACGCTGAACACCGTCTCGGGCGACAACACGATTCGACTCGAAGAGACGCTGCCTGCCAACTACGTGGCGCGCTCGATGAGCGGCGCCGTGACGATCGACGGCATCGACCGCGCCAGCTCCGGACCCACCAGCTTCGCTGGTTCCACCGGTGAGCTGGCTGGCTCCTTCGTCGACATCCGCACGAACTCGGTCTCCGGGGACACGACAGTTCTGCGTCGCCCGCTGACCACCGCAGCCGACGACGAGGAGTGGGACTCATGAGCCCCGCCGTCTTCTCGCACGGCGACCTGCGCCTCTATCTACTGTCGCTACTGGCCGAATCGCCGCAGCACGGCTACGGCATCATCCAGGCTCTGACCGATCGCACCGGGGGCACTTACACTCCGAGCGCGGGCACCATCTATCCTCGGCTTGCGAAGCTTGAGGAAGAGGGACTGGTCAGCAAGACCATCGATGGTCGCACCACGATCTATGCGATCACCGACGCCGGTCGCGCTGAGCTCGCCAGCCGCGAGAACGACCTGGCCGGCATCGAGTCGGGCCTCGCCGATTCCGTTCGACTGATCGCCAACGAGGTGCGACAGAGCGTGCAGGACGCCATGAAGAGCCTTCGTGCCGACCTCGCATCAGCAGCGCACGATGAGCGAGCTGCCGCGAAGAGTCGCCCGTCGACATCGAAGCCGGCAACCAGTGAGCGCACATCCAGTCGTGAGCAGCTGCACCGCGCCGACGCTGCGATCAACGACTTCCGCGCACGCGTGCGCACAGACCTTCGCACCCACGTCGCGCGGGGTGGAACGCTGAGTGAAGCGACGGTGAAAGATCTCGAAAGTGCGATGGATGCCGCAGCTCACGCCGTGACCGGTGCGCTGCACTCATCCAGCAGCTAGGCCGAGAGCCGCGGCCATGCGGCTACTCGGTCCAGATCTCGGCCTGGTCGTCCGGAACTTCTTGCTCCAACGGAACCACAAGCACCGAACGGTGCTGCCGGTGGGCGAGACGAGCAGCCACGGAGCCGGTGAAGAATTCGCGGATCGATTCGCCGAGACCGCGCTTGCGGGTTCCGACGACGATGAGCTGCGCATCGAGCCTGTTCGCGAGCTGCTTGATGGCAAGAGCAGGATCGCCGACGAGCTGACGTGCGGCCCAGGTAAGGGCACTGCCCTCAAGAAGGGCCCGCGCCTGATCTTGGACCTCTTCGAACTCAGCGACGCCCGCTTCTATGTTCAGATCGATCGGCGCCGAGTGCACGTAGCCGTCCGGGTCTTCATAGGTGACAAATCGCGTGACGTCGACGTGAGCGACCACGATGGGAACGTTCAGCAGGGCCGCGAACCGGGCTGCCTCCTGCAGGACGTGCGGCGCCTGATCCGGCTGCATCCCGACGATCACCGCCTTTTGCAGGGCGGCATCCTGAGCCGCTTCGTCGGACGGAGAGGAGGTTGCATCTGCCATGAGAATCGTTCCCTTCACCAACCGGCGAAGGCCAGAGGACCTGGCCCTCGTGCTATCCTAAATGTTACTCTTACCGGCTGCGCGCCGGTGTCGTGAAACGCTTCGGGCACTCGCTTGTCCGACAGCTTAACTCGTGAGGGGGTCTCGCGCATGGGCCGTGGCCGTCAAAAGGCGAAACACACAAAGATCGCCCGCGAACTCAAGGCATACAGTCCTTCGGTGAACTACTCTGCGCTGGAGCGCGAGCTGGCTCATCCGACGGACGAAAACGCCTACGTCGATAAATGGGCGGACGAGTACGCGGATGAAGACGAAGACGAGCTCGAAAAGGCCTGACCGCTTTTCGTGCGCGGCCCCGCGACTTCGGTAGCGGGGCCTTCGTCGTACCCTGTCACAGGTTCGGTGACCTGTCACCAGGTTCGGTGACCTGTCACCAGGTTCCGTGGCGTCGTTCCCACTCTTCTTCGACCGTCCGCCGCCGACCGGCGATGACTCCGAAGGGGATCGAGGCGAGGAATACAGCGCCCAGCACCAGCAGCGGAACAGTCCAACTGCCGCTGATGTCGTGCAGCACGCCGATCAGCAACGGGAAGCCCGCAGCAATCACATAACCGGCGCTCTGCACGAAACTGCTCAGTGCCACAGCGCTTTCCGGCGTACGCGAGCGGATGCTGATGAGCACCAGCGCCAACGGGAACATCACGCCGACGATGCCGAAGATCGTCACCCACAACCAGATGGTGACCGCGTTCGACCAGAACAGGAGACCTGCGACACCAAGCAGCGCACTGGCAGAGCCCACCGCATACAGCGGGCGCGTGGCCTGGAATCGCACCACCAGAACCGGCACGAGCAGTGAAGCCGGAAGCCCCATGACGGCAAAAACCGACAGCAGCAGCCCCGCCGTGCTCGCCGAGACTCCGGCGACATCTGTGACGATGGCCGGCAGCCAGGCGAACGAGACGTAGGCGGCGATCGACGAGGTGCTGAACACGACGGCGATCGACCAGGCCATCGGCAGTCGCACCAGCCGAGCGAATGCCCGCGAGTTCGTCGGCACGACGGCGATCGGCCCGGTCGACAGTTCAGCAGGATCGGATGCCGTGGCATTCGTCGCGCCAGCGGGCGCAGCATCCATCGCCGGCCGACGTGCCGCCCGACCGCTCACCAGGATCGCCATCCACGGCAGCACCCCGGCCAGAGCAAACACACCCCACAGCCCCAGCGATACGCGCCAGCCCGCAGCGTCCGCCACCGGAACCGAGATCAGCGGCGGCAGGAACGTCGACAGCGCCATCGCCGTTGTGTAAAGCGTGAGCATCAGGCCGAGCCGGTCGGGGAAGTACTTCTTGACCAGCGGCGGCACCAGAATGTTCCCCATGCCCACGCCCGCGAAGATCAGTGCCGTCGTCGCAAGCAGAGAAACCGATCCGAACGACAGCCCGCGCAGCACCAGCCCCGTTGCAATCGCGGAGAGCGCGATGACGGTCACCGCTTCCAACCCCAAGCGCCGCTCGAGCAGAGGTGCGCAGAGCCCGAAGATCGCGAAGCACACCGGTGGCGCCGTTCCGATCAACCCGACGACCGCGGTGGGCAGGGGGAAGTCCGCGCCGATGTAGTCGATTACCGGTGAGAGCGAAGCCACCGCAGAACGCAGCGAGAAGGCACACAGCAGAATGCCGAGAACCGCGAGGGCACGCCCGCGCCACAGGGGCCGGGTCACGAAGATTGCGAGCTCTCGACCCACTCGAGGTACTCGTCGGTGACCGTGCCGGTCACGTACCGGCCGTCGAAGCAGCTCATGTCCAGATCTGTGATATCCGACCCCTCGATGATCGCCGCTTTCAGATCCTCGACCTCCTGGTAGACCAGGTGGTCGGCGCCGAGCTCGGCGGCAACCTCCGGAATCGTTCGGCCGTAGGCGATCAGCTCATGCTTGGACGGCATATTGATGCCGTAGACGTGCGGGTACCGCACGGGTGGGGCGGCCGAGGCGAAGGTGACCGAGAGGGCACCGGCATCCCGCGCCATCTGAATGATCTGCTTGCTCGTCGTACCGCGCACGATGGAATCATCGATGAGCAGCACGTTCTTGCCGCGGAACTCCGTCGACATCGCGTTGAGCTTCTGCCGCACACTCTTCTTGCGCACTGCCTGCCCCGGCATGATGAAGGTGCGCCCGACGTAGCGGTTCTTGTAGAAGCCTTCGCGGTACTCGATGCCGAGTTTGCGGGCCACCTCCATCGCGGAGGGGCGGGCCGAGTCCGGGATCGGCATGACGACGTCGATCTTCTCGCGCGGCACGTGCTTCGCGATCGTGTCGGCCAGGCGCTCCCCCATCCGCAGTCGCGACTCGTACACCGCGATGCCGTTCATGGTCGAGTCTGGACGGGCGAGGTAGACGTACTCGAACGCGCAGGGGAACAGCTGCGGCTGCTCGGCGCACTGCTGTGTGAACAGCTCGCCCTTGTCTGTGATGAAGACTGCTTCACCCGGTGCGACCTCGCGGACGACCTCGTAATCGCCGTTCTCGAGCACGAGCGACTCGCTGGCCACAATCCACTCGTCCTGCGTCTCACCGTTCGCCCCAGCGCCGTCGCGACGGCCGAGGATCAGCGGGCGGATGCCATGCGGGTCACGGAATGCGAGGAGCCCGTGACCGGCGATCACGGCGATCACGGCATAGGCACCCTCAATACGCTGATGCGTGCGGCTGACCGCCTCGAAGATGCGCTCGGAGTCGAGATCAACATCGGAGGTCGTCGCCTGCAGCTCACCGGCGAGCACGTTCAGCAGCAGCTCGGTGTCACTGGAGGAGTTCAGGTGCCGGCGATCACGCTTGGCCATGTCGGCGGTGAGTTCGCGGGTGTTGGTGAGGTTGCCGTTGTGGATCAGGATGATGCCGTAGGGCGAGTTCACGTAGAACGGCTGGGCTTCTTCTTCGCTGGATGCTGTGCCCTTGGTGGCGTAGCGAACATGGCCGAGGCCGACGTTTCCGAGCAAGGAGCGCATGTCGCGGGTGCGGAAGGCCTCGCGCACCATGCCCTCGGCCTTGATGATGTGCATGACACCGCTGGGCTCTGCAGTGGCCATACCGGTGGCATCCTGACCGCGGTGCTGCAGCAGCAGGAGCGCGTCGTAGATGTCCTGATTGACCGGGCCGCCTGCGACCACTCCGACGATTCCACACATGGGGTGTTACTTCGCTCCGTCCGCGTACGCGCCGATCAGACGCACTGCACCACCGTCGACGCCCTTGGCGCCCTCTTCGAACTCGCCGGCCGGACGTGCGCCGGTTCCGACGGTCGCGACCTGCCAGGCGTTGATGCCCTCTTCGGCGAGCGCTGCGATCGCGGCATCCTTCTGCGAAGCGTCGATCACCGCGAGGAAGCCGATTCCGAGGTTCCAGGTGCCCTCGGCCGACTCGAGCGTGGTCCCGGCGATGTCGCTGAGCACGCGGAAGATCGGGCTGGGCGACCAGGTGGAGCGATCGACCTCTGCCCAGCTGCCGACGGGGAGCACACGGGCGAGGTTCGCCGAGATGCCGCCGCCGGTGACGTGGCTGAGGGAGTGGATGCTGCCATCGGCGAGGGTGTCGATCAGGCGCAGCAGCGGAAGCGTATAGAGGCGGGTCGGCTCGAGCAGCGTCTCGCCCCACGTCGCGCCGAAGTCGGCTGCGGTGTCGCCGTAGCCGATACCGGCACCGGTGATGATGTGACGCACGAGCGAGTAGCCGTTGGAGTGCAGACCGCTGGATGCCAGCGCCAGAACGATATCGCCGTCCTGCACGCGCTCGGCACCGAGGACGGCACCAGCCTCGACGATTCCGGTTGCGGCGCCAGCGACGTCGTAGTCGTCCACGCCGAGAAGGCCCGGGTGCTCAGCGGTCTCGCCACCGACGAGCGCCGTGCCGGTCGCGGTGCACGCATCCGCAATACCGCGCACGATGTCGGCGATGCGCTCGGGGATGACCTTGCCGCAGGCGATGTAATCGGTCATGAACAGGGGCTTCGCCCCCACCACGACGATGTCGTCCACGACCATGCCGACCAGGTCTTGCCCGATCGTGTCGTGCTTGTCGATGGCCTGCGCGATCGCGACCTTCGTGCCGACACCATCCGTGCTGGTTGCCAGCAACGGCTTGGTGTAGCCGAGAAGAGCTGTGGCATCGAAGAGCCCGGCGAACCCGCCGACGCCTCCGAGCACTTCAGGTCCGTGCGTTGCGCGCACAGACGACTTCATCAGCTCGACAGCGCGATCACCCGCAGCGGTATCGACGCCGGCTTCGGAATAGGGATTAGTGGGAGAGGCAGCCACGTGACAAGACTACCGCCGCCGCGGGCCCCCGGATTCCGCCGTGTTCCATCCAGTAAGTCAGACCCGCACCGGCAAAGCGTGCGCAGTCTCCCTAGGATGGTGCCATGGCCGACAAGCCGCAGTGGTTGATCCGCGAAGACGCCGGAGTCCCGGTGCTCGTCGCCCTTGCGCTGCGCCAGCACCTCGGCATCCGAGTTCCCGAAGACCTGCCGGCACTGCGCGACCTGCCGGTGCGGACTCCGGATGCTGCCGATGCCACCCTCGCGCTGGAGAAGCAGTGGCGCGACTACTGGAATATGACCGTGGAGCCGCGGGCACATCCTGCCGAGGGCCCGCTGGAACTCGTCGACGGATTCGACACGATCGTCGCACTGCCCGCGAGCGGTGCCGAGCAGCTGCGCGAGGCGATCACTCCGCTGGCCACGCCTGCGCAGCAGTACGCCCAGACCGCGCACAACCGCTACGTGGACTCGATGAACACCTCCACCGGCGGCGACTCGTACCGGGCCTACGCGAGTGCGATCGCCGAGTTCGAACGAGAGATCGGTCGCCGCGCGCACTCGTTCGAGCTGAATGTGCAGGTGCTGCCGTTCACTCAGCGCGGCATCTGGTGGATCGGCGCTCTCACTGTCGCCGTCACCGACGGCCTGCGGCGCGATGTGGTCGCGTTCGACGAGGCCATCCGCCCCGTTATCGGCGAGCTAGCGTAGCCCGCGACATCACCCCGTCACCCCTGCGAGTGGGCGCGCGTGGCTCGAAAATCACGCAAAAGCGAGCCACAACCGGCCACTCGCAACGAGAATTACTCGACGATGGTTTCGCGATCGACGCGGACGACGCGGTCGTGGCGACGCGCGATGCGCTCAAGCACCATGCCGACGATGCCCCCGAGGCCGACACCGATCGGAACCGTCCACAGCAGCGCGAAACCGAAGACCTGGCTTGGCGGGTACACCACATCGAGCACGGGAGACGGCTCGTAGTTTCCCACCATCGTCAGGATGCCTGCGGCGATGATGCCGACCACGATGCCGATGCCCAGGAACACTCCATAGCGCGGCACCCGCCGAACGGTCGCTTCGACGGTGTGGTGAGAGTCAGGGGCAGACATGTCTCCATTGTCCCACTGTTCACCTCGGTGCACGCCGAATACCGGGCGCTACGGGCGCAACGGCAAGAGGTCGTGCAGATCGGCGCGAGTTCCGGATGCGTGGACCCGGCCCGCAGCGTACACATCGGCCCAATCCTCCGCCCCGGTCGCCAGAGCGATCCAGGTCGCCGCATCCATCTCGATCACATTCGGCGGGGTGCCGCGCGTGTGCCGCGGTCCCTGCACGACCTGCACGGCGCCGAACGGCGGCACCCGCACCTCGACGCTGTTGCCCGGGGCCTTCTCATCGAGCAGCTGCAGCAGGTAGCGAACGGCCGTCGCCGACGCCGGACGCGCAGGCTTCTCCCCCGCGGCGAGCGCAGAGCGCACAGCATCCAGTGCCGCTCGCCCATCCGAGATGTCGATCTTCTTGGCCATGTCTCCATATTGTCTGATCGTGCGCACCGCGTATGGTCGGACTGTGGGTGACAGTCAGCATTCGGAAAACGCACGCGCTCAGCTGCTCGGGGCGCTCTCACACGGGTGGGCGGGTCCGTTCCCGGAACTCGCCAATGCCTCGGCCGCGCGCCGGGCGGCGGTACTCATCCTGTTCGGGGTGCTCGACAGCATCCCCGCACCGACCGCGGACGCCGCTGTCGCCCGCGACCTCGACGTCCTGCTGCAACGTCGCGCGCCCACGCTCTCATCGCACCCCGGGCAGGTCTCGTTCCCCGGCGGTCGGCGCGAATCCGGCGATGCCGATCCTGCCGCAACCGCGCTGCGCGAGGCTGAAGAGGAGACCGGACTCGACCCAACCGGAGTCGAAGTGCTCGCGACCCTGCCTGAGCTGCCGCTGCCCGCCAGCAACCACCGCGTCACTCCGGTGCTCGCCTGGTGGACGAAGCCGTCGAAGGTGGCCGCTGTCGATCATGCCGAAACCGTCGAGGTGTTCCGGGTTCCGGTTGCACAGCTGCTCGACCCCGCCAACCGTTACACCTCGGTGGTCAGCCGCGAAAACGTCGGATTCCGCAGCCCGGCATTCGACATCAACGGCACGATCGTGTGGGGTTTCACCGCCATCGTGCTCGACCGCATCTTCGATGCTGCCGGGTGGACGGTGCCCTGGGATGCCACGATCGAACGGCCCATCTGACCGATCCGGGCCGTTCGTCCCGGCGCGCAGACCCCGTCTCGCCACCCCGGGCACGCGAGCGTCGCTAGTCTGGAGGGGTGAAGATCCTCGTCCTCGGTTCCGGTGCCCGTGAGCACGCGATCATCCTCGCCCTGAAGGCCGAGCAGACGGAGCACGAACTGCTCTGCTCGCCCGGCAACGCCGGCATCGCCGAGGATGCGACGCTCGTCACCGTCGACCAGCTCGACGGCGGAGCGGTGACCGCCTTCGCCAACGAGAATGCTGTCGACCTCGTCATCATCGGCCCCGAGGCTCCGCTCGTCGCCGGCGTCGCCGATGCGTTGCGCGAGCGCGGCATCCCGGTGTTCGGACCGGGCAAGGCCGCCGCTCAACTGGAGGGGTCGAAGGCCTTCGCGAAGCGCATCATGGATGCTGCATCCGTGCCGACCGGACGTGCCGTGCGTGCAGCATCCGCCGTCGAAGTCGAAGCCGCATTCGATGACCTCGGCGCACCCTACGTGGTGAAGGCCGACGGCCTCGCCGCTGGCAAGGGAGTCATCGTCACCTCCGACCGCGCCGAGGCACTCGCGCACGCCGAGCACTATCTGCCGACCGGCCCGGTGCTGATCGAGGAGTTCCTCGCAGGCCCCGAGGTCTCACTGTTCTTCCTCTCCGACGGCGACACGGTGCGCGCGCTCAGCCCCGCGCAGGACTTCAAACGCGCCTACGACGGCGACGCGGGCCCCAACACCGGCGGCATGGGCGCCTACTCACCACTGCCGTGGCTGGATGAGCAGTTCGGCAGCGAAGCAGCCTTCGTCGACCTGGTCACCGAGCAAGTCGCCCTCCCCGTCATCCGCCAGCTGGATGCCGAAGGCACCCCGTTCATCGGCCTGCTGTACGCCGGACTCATCCTCACCGACGCGGGCATCAAGGTCATCGAGTTCAACGCACGCTTCGGCGACCCTGAGACGCAGGTCGTACTGCCCCGGCTCGTCACGGCGCTGTCCGAGTTGCTGCTGGCGGCAGCATCCGGAACCCTCGAAGACCAGCCGCAGCCCGTCTTCAGCGACGACGTCGCGATCACCGTCGTCCTCGCCAGCGAAGGCTACCCAGAGGCCCCGCAGACCGGTCGCCAGATCTCCGGGCTCGCGGATGCCTCAGGCGTAGAGGGCGTGCGCATCGTTCATGCGGCGACTGCGGGTCCGGATGCCCCGGGCGGAGACCTCGTCGCCACCGGCGGTCGGGTGCTCAACGTCGTCGCGGTCGGAGCAGACTTCGCCGCCGCGCGGGCACAGGCCTACGAGGCGATGAACCGCATCAACCTGGATGGCGCGCACTTCCGCAGCGATATCGCCGCCCGCGTCAGCGAGTAACCAGCGGCCGAGCACCGGCTGCCGAGCACCCAGCGGCCGAGCGCCTCACCTGGTGAGGCTGAAGCTACGCGGCAGAATCTCGGGTGAAAGCGCGTATTCCACGGCGAGCATGCTCGCCCCGCGGACGGCAGCCTGCCCGGCTGTCGCCGACTGCACGATCGCGAGCTGCTCGGTGGCCAGCGGCATCGAACGGGTGTAAACGACCTCGCGCACCCCGGCGATGAGATGCTCTCCGACGCGAGCCATTGCCCCGCCGATGACGATGACCGAGGGATTCAGCAGGCTGACGGATGCCGTGAGCACCTCGCCGAGGTCGCGTCCTGCCTGCCGCACTGCTTGAACCGCGTCGAGACTGCCACCCTTGACGAGTTCGACAACGTCGTGACCGCTGCGAGCTTCGATCCCCTGCGCGGCGAGATTGCGTGCGATCGCGGGTCCGGAGGCGAGCGCTTCCAAGCATCCGGTGTTGCCGCAGTGGCACGGCACGTCCGCACCGCGAGCGACGCGCACATGTCCGAGATCACCGCCGATTCCCTGGGCTCCGCGCAGCAGCTGACCGCCGGAGATGATGCCCGCACCGATTCCGGTCGCCACTTTCACGAAGATCAGGTGATCTGTCGTCGGCCAGGCAGCTGCCCTCTCGCCGAGAGCCGAGATGTTCACGTCGTTGTCGACGAGAACCGGAACATGCAGATGCTGCTGCACCCAACCGGGCACGTCGAAGCCGTCCCAGCCGGGCATGATCGGCGGACGAGCCGGGCGACCGGTGGAATGCTCCACCGGCCCCGGAACACCGACGCCGATGGCAGCGATGAGGCTGCGTTCGAGATCGATCTCGATCATCAGCTCGGTCACCGCGTCCACCAGCCAGTTCAGCACGGCCTCGGGTCCGGTCGCTACGGCGATGTCGCCGGTGCGCTCGGCCAAGATGGTGCCCGCAAGATCTGTGACGGCGACGGTCGTGTGCGAGGCGCCGATATCAGCGCCGATGACCACCCTCGAGGCAGGGTTCAGGGCGAACTGCGAGGGCGGACGCCCTCCCGTCGAGACTGCGTCGGCGACCGGGGTGATGAGCCCCATTCGCATGAGCTCATCCACGCGTGCGGCCACCGTCGAGCGCGCGAGACCAGACGTCTTCGCCAGCTCGGCCCGGGTGCGCGGCTCGCCATCGCGGAGCAACTGGAAGAGTTCCCCGACGCCGGGACCGCTCAAATTGCTTGCCATGGTGCCCCTGTAGATGTCGTGATCAGCGTCTGAAAGCTGCGCCGTTTAGTGGAGAGTCCGCGCATGTCTCCGGTATGAAAGTCTACGCGCGCGGCGTCGGCGACTTGATCGGCTTGAGCGCCTTCGGCGTCTTCTTCGAGGTGCTCCCACCGGCGAAGCGCTGCTGCAGCAGCACGGCGACGACGATGATCACGCCCTTCGCGATCGCCTGCAGCGACGAGGACATGTTGTTCTGTACGAAGACGTTCTGCAGCGTCGCGAAGATCAGCACGCCGAAGACAGTGCCGGTGATGGTTCCCCGCCCACCGATCAGCAAGGTTCCGCCTACGACGACTGCGGCGATGGCATCCAACTCGTAGAGGTTTCCGTGGGTGGAGGTTCCGGCGGTGGTGCGTCCGAGGATCATGATCGCGGCGATGCCGGCGGTCAAACCTGCGAGCGCGTACAGCAGCATAGTGTGCTGCTTGACCTTGATGCCGGCGAGCCTCGCGGCCTCGCGGTTGCCGCCGATCGCAACCGTACGACGCCCGAACGTCGTGCGGTTCAGCAGTAGCCAGCCGGCGACGGCGACGATGGCGAAGATCCAGATCAGAATGTCGATGCCGAGCAGGTCGATGTTCATCGCCTTGAGGAAGTCGCGGTCCGAGACGACAAGCGTGCGGTTATTGGCGAGTACCTCTGCGAGCCCACGCGCTCCGACCAGCATGGCGAGGGTCGCCATGAAAGCCGCGACCTTGCCGTAGGCGATGACGACACCGTTGATGAGGCCCGCTCCCGTTCCCACGAGCAGCGCGACGATGATCGTGACTATCCAGTGCGACGATTTGGCGATGTCCTGGATGGCGGCGAGCGAGCCGACGACGGATGCCAGTGCGAGCACCGCGCCGACGGAGAGGTCGATGCCACCGCCGATGATGACGAAGGTCATGCCGACGCTGATCACGCCGATGATCGAGGCCTGTCGCAGGATCACCAGGGCGTTGCCGAAGTTGGTGAAGCTGTCGAATGCTGTGACCATGCCGACGACGACGATGGCCAGCAGCGCCAGCACAAGACCGATATTGCGCCCTGCGGCGCCGGAGAACAGCGACTTCAGCGGCGAGGCCGATTTCTGGTCGACGGCGGGATTCTGGGTCAGCTCGCTCACGCGGCGGTTCCTTTCATGACGAGATCGAGCACACCGTGCTCGTCGATCTCGGAAGCGGGAAGAGAAGTGAGTACGCGTCCGTCGCCGACGACGAGCACGGTGTCGGCGAGACCGAGGACTTCCTCGATCTCGCTGGAGATCACGACGATCGCGTGGCCGTCCGCGGCCAGGTTGCGAATCAACGCATAGATCTCCGCACGGGCGCCGACATCGACGCCGCGCGTGGGCTCATCCAACAGGAGGATACGACTGCCGTGCACGAGCCAGCGCGACAGCAGAATCTTCTGCTGGTTGCCGCCGGAGAGGGTTCCGGCGGGAAGATCAGGGTCTGCGGGGCGCAGTTCCATCGCCGCGATCTGCTCGCGAGCGATGGTGCGCTCGGCCCGCTCATCGAGCCAGCCGGCCTTCGCCTCCCGGGTGAACGAGGACAGTGTGATGTTCCGAAAGATCGGTTCACCGAGAACCAGCCCCTGTGATTTTCGCTCTTCCGGGCTGAGGCCGAGCCCTGCCCGAACGGCGGCCGACACCGAACCCTTCCGCAGCGGCTTGCCTTCGACTCGGACGCTGCCCGAGGTCGCGGACCGAGCACCGTAGACGGTCTCGATAATCTCGGACCGACCAGATCCGACAAGCCCCGCGAGTCCGATGATCTCGCCGGCTCGCACCGAGAACGACACGTCATCGAAGACGCCGTCCAGGCTGAGGTCCTCGACCTCGAGCAGAACGGGGGCGTCGGCGGCGATCGGCACGGCTGCGGGGAAGACGTTCTCCACGACTCGGCCGGTCATGTGCTTGATGAGCGTGGCGGTCGACGTATCTGCGACCAAAAGGTTGCTCGCAGTGCTCGCGCCATCTTTGAGCACGGTGATCCGGTCGCCGATCGTGCGGATCTCCTCAAGGCGGTGCGTGATGTAGATCACGGCGATGCCCTCAGCTGTGAGGTCCTTCACGATGTGGAAGAGATTGCGCACCTCTTCGGAGTCGAGAACGGCCGATGGTTCATCCATCACGATCAGCTTGATGTCGTGCGACAGCGCCCTGGCCATGCTCACGATCTGCTTCTGCGCGGCGCTGAGCGAACCCACCTCGGCGTGCGGCGACAGCGATTCGTGCCCGAGCCGCTTCAGCAGCGCCCGCGTCTGAGCGGTGGTCTCGCTGCGGCGAGTGAATCCGCCACGAGAGAGCTCGTGCCCGAGGAAGATGTTCTCGGCCACCGTGAGATCGTCGACGACATCGAGTTCCTGGTACATGGTGGCGATACCGAGATCGATGGCTGCCTGTGGGTTGTCGATCGTGACGACCTCACCGTTCCAGCGCACCTCACCGGCATCGGGTTGGTAGACGCCGGCAAGCGTCTTGATCAGCGTGGACTTTCCCGCGCCGTTCTGCCCGAGCAGGCAGTGCACTTCGCCCGGGAGAATCGCGAGGTCGACCCCGCGCAGCGCTCGGACAGCACCGAAGGTCTTCTCGACTCCACGCATTTCCAGTAATGCCGAAGTTTGGTCATCTTTGATCACAGCAGGAACATAACACGCTCTCTTTGCGAATGCGAGACCACGCCGCTGGATCCAAATCGGCGCGGCACAGCACGGAGGCCCTGCTCAACGACTGGATTCCAACGTTGCATAATCTTTTGCCTAAACCAATGCAAAAGCTGGCCAACCTGCGCATGCTTCTGCTACGTTGACGGTGTCAGTGCTCGTGCGTCCGTGAGTAATGCAGTCCGCTCCGCGTGCGCATCGAACGCATCTGCATCACATTTCAAGGAGGAAAGACATGCACAGCATGCGCACACGCAGGCTTCGTCCGTTGATGGCAGGAGCGGCCGCACTGTTCGCGGTCACTCTGCTCGCCGGTTGCACCAGCGACGGCAGCGAAGGCGAAGCGAACACCGAGAACCAGGGCACCACCAGCGAGGAGAACCAGGCCTCCGGCGACACGGTCACCATCGGTTGGTCCGGCCCTGAGGCCGACCACGGATGGCTCGGCGCGATCAACACCGGTGCCATCAACGCGGCGGAGGGCTTCGACGACGTCGAACTGCGCCAGGCCGAGGGCACCAACGATGCCAACCAGCAGATCGCTGCGGTGGAGCAGTTCATCAACGACGGGGTGGACGCCATCGTGCTCCTGCCGACCGACGGTGCAGCTCTCACGCAGGTCGCCCAAAAGGCGATGGACGCCGGCATCCCCGTCATCAACGTCGACCGCGAGTTCTCGAGCACCTTCGCCTCGCGCGTCACGGTACTCGGCGACAACTACGGCATGGGCGTCAGCGCTGGCACCTACATCTGCGAGGAGCTCGATGGCCAGAGCGACGCTGTGGTCGCAGAGATCGCCGGCGTCGACTCACTGCCGCTGACCCAGGATCGCTCCCAGGGCTTCGCAGACGCGCTCGAAGTGTGCGGCCTCGAGGTCGGCCCGCGCGTCGCCGCGGACTTCACCGTCGCCGGCGGCGAGACCGCAGCCTCGCAGCTGCTCTCGGCGAACCCGCAGATCGATGCGATCTGGAACCACGATGACGACCAGGGCGTCGGCGTCATGGCCGCTATCGAATCAGCAGGCCGCGATGAGTTCTTCATGGTCGGCGGTGCTGGCAGCGTGAACATGATGGATCGCATCAAGGCAGATGACAGCGTCATCAAGGCGACCGTCATCTACCCGTCCACGCAGGCTGCCGACGGCATCGCGCTGGCGCGACTGATCGCTCAGGACAAGACGGTGAGCGATCTGATCACGCCGAGCGTTCCGTACCGCATCGTGCTGGACGCCCCCGTGGTGACCAAGGACAACGTCGACGAGTTCATCGATCTCGCGTTCGAGTCCTGATCACCTCTGTGGGGCGGGCACTTCCGTGCTCGCCCCACGCTATTTCTTGGAGTAAAGATGACAACTGAGCTGCGAGTGGCCATGATCGGCCACGGATTCATGGGAGCGGCGCACTCCGTCGGCTGGCGCCAGGCACCGGCCGCGTTCGATCTGCCTCTCGCACCGCAGATGAGCGTGCTGGTCGGCCGCGACGCGGACAAGACCGCCTCCGCTGCCCGCAAATGGGGCTGGGCCGAGACCTCTACTGATTGGCGCGCTGTCATCGAACGCGACGACATCGACCTCGTCGACATCGTCACCCCCGGCGAATCACACGCCGAGATCGCCATCGCCGCACTCGCCGCCGGAAAGCACGTGCTGTGCGAGAAGCCACTGGCCAACTCCGTAGCTGAGGCGGAGGCGATGGCCCAGGCCGCTGCCGAAGCCGCTGAGCGCGGCGTGCGCGCGATGGTGGGATTCACCTATCGGCGAGTGCCGGCAGTGACCCTCATGCGCGACATGATCGCCGCGGGTCGGATCGGCAGCATCCGCCAGGTGCGGGCGAGCTATCGACAGGATTGGCTTGCCGATGCCGAATCCCCGATGACCTGGCGCCTCGACAAGGATCGCGCCGGCTCCGGCGCCCTCGGGGACATCGGTGCGCACGCGATCGATATGGCGCAGTTCGTTACCGGCCAGGACGTCACCAGTGTGTCCGGTGTGCTCGAGACACTCGTCAAGGAACGCCCGTTGATGGGCGAGAGCATCGGCCTCGGCGGCACCGCAGGTGCTGGTCGCGGCCGGGTCACCGTCGATGACGTCGCCATCTTCACCGGGCGTCTCGACTCTGGCGCTCTGGCATCCTTCGAGGCCACGCGATTCGCAACCGGACGCAAGAACGCCCTCGACATCGAGATATCCGGCGATGCCGGTGCGCTGCACTGGAACCTGGAAGACATGAACGTGCTCGAGTTCTACGACGCGACCGCAGATACCGCGACGCAGGGCTTCACCCGCGTGCTCGTCACCGAACCCGAGCATCCCTACCTCTCGGGCTGGTGGCCGAGCGGCCATATGCTCGGCTACGAACATGGTTTCTCCCATCAGGTGAAAGACCTGGTCGAGGCGGTTGCATCCGGCACCGACCCGCACCCGGGATTCGCCGAGGGCCTGCTCGTGCAGCGGGTGCTGGATGCGGTTGCGCGCAGCGCGGCAGGCGGATCCGCCTGGACCGACGTCTAAACGACAAACAGACAAGAGAAAGAGGACGACGATGTCACGACCAGTCACTTTGTTCACCGGCCAGTGGGCCGACCTGCCGTTCGAAGAGGTGTGTCGCCTCGCGGGCGAATGGGGCTACGACGGCCTGGAGATCGCCTGCTGGGGCGACCACCTGGACCCCTGGCGCTGGGATGACGATGAGTACATCCAGGACCGACTCGCGATCCTGGAGCGCAACGGCCTGAAAGTCTGGACGATCTCCAACCACCTCAAGGGTCAGGTCGTCTGCGACGACCCGATCGACGAGCGCCACCGCAACATCGTCTCGGACCACGTCTGGGGCGACGGCGATCCCGAGGGCGTGCGTCAGCGCGCAGCGGAAGAGCTGAAGAACACAGCCCGGCTAGCAGCCAAGCTCGGCGTGAAGACGGTCACCGGATTCACCGGCTCATCGATCTGGAAGTACGTCGCAATGTTCCCGCCGGCAACCGACGAGATGATCGAGGCCGGCTACCAGGACTTCGCCGATCGGTGGAACCCGATCCTCGATGTGTTCGATGAGGTCGGTGTCCGCTTCGCGCACGAGGTGCACCCGTCTGAGATCGCCTACGACTACTGGACGACCAAGCGCACCCTCGAGGCAATCGGGCATCGGGAGGCGTTCGGACTGAACTGGGACCCCTCGCACATGGTGTGGCAGGACATCGACCCGGTTGCCTTCCTCTGGGATTTCCAGGACCGCATTTACCATGTGCACTGCAAGGACACGAAGAAGCGCCTGGGCAACGGTCGCAACGGCCGCCTTTCCTCGCACCTTCCCTGGGCTGACCCGCGCCGCGGATGGGACTTCATCTCCACCGGTCACGGTGACGTGCCGTGGGAGGACGCCTTCCGGATGCTGAATGCCATCGGATACACCGGGCCGCTGTCGGTGGAGTGGGAGGATGCCGGCATGGACCGGCTCGTCGGAGCTCCAGAGGCACTGGAGTTCGTGCGGAAGCTGTCGAAGTACCGGCCGTCGGATGCCGCGTTCGACTCGGCGTTCTCTACGAAGTGAGAACCTTCTCGACCCGCTGAACCGCTGAGTCGACTGCGGCTCGCGGTGTCGTTCCCTTACTCGCTCTGTCGTTCGTGGCACGCGCTGCATTTCTTTCTGCAGCGCGTGTCACTTTCATTCGCGCAAGCAGAATTCAACGGACACCGCTCAGCGGCCGCGAAGAAGCGCCGCTATCGAGATATCCTCGTCGATCTGTGGCCAATGGATGCCTTCGCCTACGCCGATTTCCGTGGAGAATGAGTGCGTTTCATCTCCTGGCCGCGCTTACGTCGCGGCGCCAGATGCTTCGGACGCCGCAGGAACAGCACTGCGGCAACGCCGAGCAGAATGAAGGCCGCCGGAAGCAGCATCGTCTGCGCCATGGCATCTGCGAAGTGTGCGGCGACGGCATCCGGCAGCTTGCCACCACCGAAGCTGCCCGATCCATCCTCTGAGCCCGGCAGATTCGCGACCAGCCGATTCTGCATGAACGCGGCGATGGCGGCGGAGCCGAGGACCGAACCGATCGTGCGCGCGGTGTTGTAGATGCCCGCTCCGGCACCCGCCTGGTGCATCGGCAGATCGCGCGTTGCTGTGGTGGCGAGCGGCCCCCACATTCCCGCGTTGCCGAAGCCGAGCAGCGCCGAGGGAATGAGCAGCCAACCGATCGGAATCTCGGTGTTCATCATCGCGGCGAACAAGAACAGCGACACCGATACGAGCAGCAGCCCGGGAACCAGCATGAGACGCGGGTCGATGCGGTCCAGCAACTGGCCCGCGAACGGCGATACGACCCCGGCTGCGATCGCCATGGGAATCAGCAGCAGCGCTGACTCGGTCGGTGTGAGTCCACGCGCCGTCTGCAGGAAGAACATCAGTGGCAGCCCCTGCGCTGTCACGGTGAAGCCCACCGTGACGATCGTGATGTTCGACCAGGCGAAGTTGCGGTTTCGGAACAGGTCCATCGGTACGAGCGGCTCATTCTTGGTGCGCGACTGATACCAGAGGAACAGCCCCAGCACGATGACACCCGCGATGATCAGACCCCACACAGAGATCGGGCCCCAGATCACTCCCCAGTCGTAAGCCTCCGCCTCCTGCAGGCCGAAGACGATGAGAAACATCGCCACGGCGCTGAGGAAGACACCCGGAATGTCGAAACGGTGCTTGTGCGTCTCCAGTTTCGGCACCAGCATCCATGCGAGCACGAACCCGACGACACCGACGGGCAGATTGATGAAGAAGATCCATTCCCAGCCGAGCCCGTCGACGAGGAATCCGCCGGCCAGCGGACCGACGAGCATAGCGACGCCGGATGCTCCGCCCCACAGTCCCATCGCCGCTCCGCGCCGCTCGGGCGGGAACGTGCGGGTGATCACCGCCATCGTCTGCGGCGTCAGCAATGCCGCGCCGATGCCCTGCGCGGCGCGCGCCCAGATCAGCCCATCGAGGGTCGTCGACAGACCGCACCACAGCGATGCCAGCGTGAAGATCGCGAGTCCTGCGAGATAGATGTTCTTCGGACCGAAGCGGTCGCCGAGGCGGCCTGTAATGAGCAGGGGAACGGCATAGGCGAGCAGATAGGCACTGGTGACCCACACCACCCGGTCAAGGTTGTTCGAGGTAGGATCCAGCGCTGCCTTGATGGCCGGGTTCGCGACCGAGACGATCGTCGTGTCGACCAGAATCATGAAGAAGCCGATGACGAGCGCCCACAGCGCCGGCCATGGGCTGCGCTCGGGCGCGGGCGCGGACGCTGTCGATGATGGGCGCTGCTCGGTCACGCCGCCACGCTACACCCGGCCGGGGACGCTGGTTCCCCGCATCCGTCCCACCCGGGATAATGAACACGTGAGCGAAGCGACGAGAATCCCCAACTGGCGTCACCTCTACTCGGGCAAGGTCCGCGACCTCTACGCCTCCGAGGATCCGGCAGACACCCGCATCCTCGTCGTCGCCAGCGACCGGGTGAGCGCATTCGACTTCGTTCTGTCCCCCGGCATCCCGGACAAGGGCGCGCTGCTGACCGAGCTGAGTCGCTGGTGGTTCGCGCAGCTCGACTTCCCTAATCACCTCGCCGAGGGTGAAGTCCCGGATGCTGTCGCCGACCGCGCCATGCTCGCGCAGTCGCTGGAAATGCTGCCGATCGAGTGCGTCGTGCGCGGATACATCACGGGAACGGGGTGGGCCGAGTACGTCGAGAACGGCACTGTCTGCGGCATCCCGCTGCCCGCCGGTCTCCAGAACGGCGACCGCCTGCCCGAGCCGCTGTTCACCCCCGCTTACAAGGCGCCGATGGGCGAGCACGACGAGAACATCACGTTCGAGAAGGTCGTCGAGCTCGTCGGAGCAGCGCGTGCGACTGAATTGCGGGACGCATCCATCGCGATCTACACACGCGCTGCCGCAATCGCCGAAGAACACGGTCTGATCCTCGCCGACACGAAGTTCGAGTTCGGAACGGATGCCGAAGGCACCCTGCGCCTGGGCGACGAGGTTCTCACCAGCGACTCCTCCCGCTACTGGGATGCCGCGGCCTGGCAGGCCGGCACGACTCCCACCGAGCGGATGGCAAGCTTCGACAAGCAGATCGTCCGCGACTGGCTGGCCGCGAACTGGGACAAGCAGGGCGAGCCGCCCGTGCTGCCCGAGGAGATCGTCGTGCGCACCGCCGACCGCTACCGCGAGCTCATCACCCGGTTGACCACGTAATCAGGGCGCAGCCACTCGCACGTCGGTGTGGATGAAGTCGTCGCCCTTGAACAGGAGCGGCTCGTCGCGCGCGATCGCGAGAGCGTAGCTGAAGCAGTCACCGAAGTTGAGCTTCGCCGGGCTTCCGGAGCCGCGCCCGTATCGACGATGCGCGGCGAACGCCGTTCGGGCGATCGCCTCATTGACGGGAACGACTTCGGCGTCTGTCACGCGCAACAGCTCTTCGAAGCGCTCGGTGAGTCCTCGCTCACGCTTCCCTTCGAGCACGATGCTGCATTCAGTCAAAGTCGCCGCCGAAAGCTTCACGGGTTCGCTCGCGAGAAGCGCGCCATACGCTTTGCCTTCGGGCTCATCGAGCAGAACGGCGACGAAAGCCGAGGAGTCGACGATCATCGCGGCAATCCATTCTCGTCATACATCTCATCGATGATCGCTTCGTAATCAGCCCACGTGTACCGAACTCTGCTGGCCTCCTCCACGATCCGGGCGATGCCCGCAAGTTTCTCCGCGCGTTGCTTCTCTTTCGCTCCGTCCACCTCTTCGAGTCTTCGGCGCACCGCATCCTCCACCGCGCTCGTCTGGCTCTGGCCGGTGAGTTCCGCGAGCCGGCGCACGAGAGCGTGCACTTCTTCATTCTTGATGTTCAGGCTCATGGCACCCATTTTCGCACCCTTCTACCATTACTGCCACAGTTCTACCCTCGGCATCCGACATTGCCGCGCCCAGTGCAGGACCGCGCCAGCATCCAGCTAACCCTCAGGAATCGGTAGTGTTACTCCAGCACTTCCGCCATCCCGAAATGAGGAGCTCCCGCATGCCCGTGTGGAAAATTCACGGTGACGGTCACACCGTCGCACCCGGTTCTGTCGTCAAACCCGAAGAACGACTGAACTGGCCGGCCACCTTCGCAATCGGCGCACAGCACATCGTCGCGATGTTCGGCGCGACGTTCCTGGTGCCGATCATCACCGGCTTCCCCGTGTCGACCACGCTGCTCTTCTCGGGTATCGGCACCCTGCTGTTCCTGCTGATCACGCGCAACCGCCTGCCCAGCTACCTCGGCTCGTCCTTCGCGTTCCTCGCGCCGATCACGGCGATCAACGCCGGCCAGTCGCTCGAGACGGCGCAGCAGATCACCCAGGCGCTCGTCGGCGTCCTCGTCGTCGGTGTCGCGCTCGCGGCGATCGGTTTCATCGTTCAGGCCGTCGGCATCGGCTGGATCGACAAGCTCATGCCTCCGGTGGTGGCAGGCTCGATCGTTGCCCTCATCGGCTTCAACCTCGCTCCCGCAGCCTGGAACAACTTCAACGCCCAGCCCGAGCTCGCCTCGATTACTCTCATCGCGGTGATCCTGTTCAGCGTGCTGTTCCGGGGATTCCTCGGACGCATCTCGATCTTCCTCGGCGTCATCGTCGGCTACATCGTGGCGATCTTCACCGATCAGGTGCGGTTCGAGGGCATTGAGGATGCTGCGTGGATCGGCCTGCCCGACTTCCACCTCGCCGCGATCACCGACCCGATGGCATGGGCCTACGTGCCGATGTTCCTGCCCGTTATCCTCGTGCTCATCGCCGAGAACGTCGGTCACGTCCGCGGCGTCGCGACCATGACCAACGACCCGTCAATCAACAAGCACACCGGTCGCGCACTCCTCGCCGACGGTGTCGCCACGGCGCTTGCGGGTGGATTCGGCGGTTCGGCCACGACCACCTACGGCGAGAACATCGGCGTGATGGCGGCGACTCGCGTGTACTCGACCGCGGCCTACTGGGTCGCCGGCGCAGCGGCCATCCTGCTCGCCTTCTCACCCAAGGTCGGATTCATCTTCAACACGATCCCCGCAGGGGTCCTCGGTGGCGTCACGACGGCGCTGTACGGCCTCATCGGCGTCATCGGCATCAAGATCTGGGTCGACAACCGCGTCGATTTCTCCCGGCCGGTCAACCAGTACACGGTGGCCGTGTCGTTCGTGCTCGCCATCGGCGGATACGCCATGAACTGGGACGGCTTCGAGCTCGGCGCCATCGTGTTGGGCACCGTCGCCGCCCTCCTCATCTACCACCTGGGCAACGCGATCGCTCGCGCTCGCAAGACCGGTGCCGATGACGGCGGCCCCATTCCCGCCGTCGGCCCGCTGGGCGGCGACCCGGAGTAGCCTCTCGCCTGTTGCACTTGTCGGAGCCTGTTGCATCCGTCGGAGGAATTCTAGAGAAACCTCCGACAGATGCAACAGGCTCCGCTGTGCGTAACACCCCTCACACGCGGAATCGGATGCGCACGCCCGGCGGCAGCTGCCCGGCGAGGTCCAAGCACCGATCGGTCACGGCGCCGATGATCGGGTAGCCGCCGGTGAGCGGGTGATCCGGCAGGAACAACACCGGCTGCCCATCCGGTGGCACCTGGATCACTCCCGTCACCGCGCCCTCACTGGGAAGTTCGCTCAGGATGCTGCGCTCCAGCGGCACGTCGCCCTGCAGCCGCATGCCGACGCGATCGGAGCGGGACGTGACCAGCCACTCCTGCTCGGTCAACGTCGCGCGTGCCTTCGCGGTGAACCAGTCGTCGCGGGGGCCGAGCGTGATCTGCAGCTCGACGAGATCTCCGGGTGCTGGCAGCATCCGCTCAGCGGCAATGGGCTCCACCACCCCGCGCCTGGTCGAACCGATCGGGATCGAATCTCCGCTCAGCAGTGCCGCAGGACCGAGACCGGCGAGCGTGTCGCTCGCTCGACTGCCCAGAGCGGATGCCACATCCACACCGCCACGAACACCGATCGTGTAGCGCAAGCCGTTGGTCGGATGCCCCAGTGTGAGCTCATCGCCGTCGGCCGTCGCGAAGGGCACACCGTGCACGGCAGTGCGGGGGCCGACGGCATCTACAAGCGAAAGCGCTCCGATGGCGCCGGTGACCACGGCGACCCCAGCGCCACGGAAGCGCAGCACCACACCGCCGACACTCTCCACAACGGCGGAACCAGGCTCATTTCCGACCGCTCGATTCGCGTCGCGCAGCGCTCTGCGGTCGGCGGCTCCGGATGCTGAGACACCGAGCGCCGCATGGCCCGGTCTGCCCGCATCCTGAACCAGCAGTTGCAGCGAAGTCTGCACGACCTCGATGGCGCCCGCGCGCCGATCAACTGCCGGATGATCTGGGACCTCCCGCCGTCCCGGTACAGCCACGACAGCGGCTGAGTCCCGCCGCGCCCGCGCGAATCGCACCGCGGCCCCGGGCGCCAGCAACGCGGGCGGGTCGCGGTTGATGTCCCACATGACGGCATCGGTGCGGCCGATCAGTTGCCACCCGCCCGGGCTCTCCCGCGGATACACCCCGGTGAACTCGCCAGCAAGCGCCACTGCCCCTGCCGGAACACGCGTCCGTGGCGACGACCTGCGCGGCACCTGGAACAACGGATCATCGCCGACGAGGTATCCGAACCCGGGCGCGAATCCCGAGAAGGCCACCTCCCAGTGCGCGGCCAGGTGTCGAGTCACCAGTTCCTCAGGCGATACGCCGAGCAGCGCGGCGACCTCCGCAAGGTCTTCACCGTCGTAGTGCACGGGAATGACGACTTCGTGCTTCGTCGACTTGTGCGCGGCATCCGTCCCGGTCGCCTCCAACGCCGCAGCCAAAGATGCGGCCGAGACCTGCGCGGGATCGAATCTCACGAGCACCGTGCGTGCTGCGGGAATTCGCTCGATGATTCCCGGCACCTGCTCCCAGGCGCGGTTCATCCGCATCGCCTCAGCAAGATCGGTGGCTTCGACGAGAAGTGCGCGATCGGATGCCTGAAGAATGCGCATCAGACGAACGGGGCTATCGTCACGCCCGCCCCCTGTAGCGACCGCTTAGTCTCCGCCGCCATGGCCACAGAACCGGGACTGTCACCATGCACGCAGATCGATTGCGCATCCACCCGGATGTCCGAGCCGTCGACCGCGCGGATCACCCCTTCGGTCACAAGTCGCACCATGCGATCGGCCACCTCGCGCGGATCGTGCAGAACAGCATCCGGTTGGGTGCGCGCGAGCAACTGACCGGTGGGCGCATAGGCACGATCGGCGAACGCCTCGGCGGCCACGGCGAGCCCCGCCTGTCGGGCGACGTCCAGTGCGATGCCGCCGGCCAGTCCCAGCAGTACCAAGCTCGGGTCGATCGCCCGGACGGCAGCGACGACATCCTTCGCCTGACGCTCATCGTGCGCGATCGCGTTGTACAGCGCACCGTGCGGCTTGACGTACGAGACCGTCGTACCAGCCGCGGACGCGAGCCCTATCAACGCGCCGAGCTGATATTCGACGTGTGCCTGCAGCGTCGCTGAGTCGATATCGACCGGGATGCGCCCGAAGTTCGCGTAGTCGCGGTAGCTCGGATGCGCGCCGATGGTGACGCCGCCCCGTGCGGCTCTGGTGAGCGTTTCGCGGATGCCTTCCGGGCTCCCGGCGTGGAATCCGCAGGAGATATTGGCGCTGGTGACGATGCGCAGCATGCTTGCGTCATCGCTGACGATGCGGTCTGCGACGTTCTCGCCCAGGTCGGAGTTCAAGTCGATGCTTCCCATGGCGCTCCGATTCGTCAGCTGGCGATTCACCCCCGAGTGTAGGCGTGATCCGGTCGGGAATATCTCGCACGGGCCCGGGGTTATCCCCAGCATGAACGAAAAACTTGCCGCGGCAACAAGTATGGGTGCCGTCACTTTGTTCGTCGGCGACCTCGATGCTATGACAGCGTTCTACCGCGACATCGTCACCCTTCAGGTGCTGAGCACCGAACGCGACAGTGTGGTGCTTGGACGCTCCGGAACACCGATCGTCATCCTGCAGCACGAGCCGACACTCAAGCACCAGGCCGCCGGATCGGCCGGTCTGTTCCACACCGCCATCCTGTTCGAAACGCAGGCAGCTCTCGCCTCGGCACTGCTGTCGGTCGCGCAGCATGCGCCCCAGACGTTCACCGGCAGCGCGGACCACCTCGTCAGCCAGGCGTTCTACCTCACCGATCCCGAAGGCAACGGCATCGAGCTGTACTGGGATCGTGACCGCTCGGAGTGGTCTTGGACGCACGGCCAGGTCGAGATGGCCACCCTCTACCTCGACCCCAACACCTTTCTGCGCGAGCACCTCGGCGAGGCCCCCACCGACACGGCCCCTGCCCAGATCGGCCACGTGCACCTCTCCGTCGGCGACGCGGCAACCGCGCGCAGCTTCTACGTCGACCAGCTCGGCTTCGACGCGACCGCCTCGCTCGGCGATCAGGCGCTGTTCGTCAGCGCCGGCGGATATCACCATCACATGGCGATGAACGTATGGAACTCGCGCGGAGCAGGCCCACGGATGCCCGCACTCGGGCTCGGTCAGGTCGACCTCGCCCTGCCGAACACGGATGCCCTCGGTGACCTCGGCGAGCGTCTGAAGCACTTCGGCACTCAGGTCGCCGATGACGGCAAGACGCTCACATTCCTCGACCCGTGGCACAACACGCTGAAGGCAGAACTGGCGGCTTCCTGAGCGAATCAGCCGAGCGGAACGCGCAACTCGGCAGGATGGCGGCCCGCGAGGGTCGGCCACACAGCATCCGCGGCATCCGTCGGAATCTCGATGTGATGCGGCACCCCCAGAGTCTGCGTCCCGGCGGCTCGAGCCGCCGCGAGACCGATCAGTGAATCCTCGATCGCCACACAGTCTCGCGCCTCGACCCCGAGCAGTTCGACCGCCCGCAGGTACGCGTCCGGGAACGGTTTGCCCTGCTCGACGTCGTCACCGGTCACGACGACATCGAAGGTGCCCTTCGGCAGTGCGGCGATAATCGTGTCGGCATAGGTCCGATACGACATGGTCACCAGAGCGAGTCGGATGCCGGAACCGCGAAGCGCCGCGAGCATCTCGAGCGCTCCGGGACGCCAGGTGAGACCGGCCAGAGCGGTGTTGCGCATGGCCAACTCCAAGTGCCGCTCGACCAGCTCCGCCACAGATGCGTCAGCACCGAGCCGCTGCATGAGCGCAGCGCCGTCGGTCAGTGCCATTCCGACCAGTGGGGTCAGATCCTCTGCGCTCGGTTGAATGCCATGGAATCGGAGGATCTCGTCTGCGGCGGCGATCCAATGCGATTCGGTGTCGACGATCGTGCCATCCATATCCCAGAGAACCGCGGCCGGACGGCGGTTTGCGGGCTGTCTGTTACTCATGGTGCTCCTGTTTCAGCGCTCGGCCTCGTGCAGGCGGTGAAGCCGTGCACGAGGCCGAGCAGGGGTGAATCAACCGCGCGTCTGGTGGCGGCGCAGGTCATCGGCGATCTCCGGATACCGGGTCATCGCACTGTCCTCACTCTCACCACGTGGCACAGGATAGAGGACCAGAACAAACGGACCGTTTCTCTACGCCGAAGCGCGCACCACCAGTTCCGTCGGCAGGATCGTCGTCTGCGGCGGCTCCTCGCCCTTCAGTCGCGACAGCAGCACCGCGGTCATTGTCTCGCCCATCTGATACATCGGCTGGCGTACTGTCGTCAGCTGCGGAACCGCGCTCAGCGCGACCGCCGAGTCGTCGAAGCCCACAACGGCGATGTCCTCCGGCACGCGGATCCCCGCACCGCGCAGCACCGTCAGTGCCCCGCGCGCCATCAGATCGCTGGCGAAGAAAATCGCATCCGGCATCCCGATCTCCAGGATTTGCCGCGCGGCCTCGACACCACTCTCCTCGCTGAAGTCGCCCTCCACCTCGGCGAAGGGGGTGAGCCCTGACTCGGAGAGCACCTCACGATAACCCTGCACACGATCGACCGAGGCAAGCATCGTCGAGGGCCCGGAGACCGTCGCAATGCGCGTGCGCCCACTGTCGACGAGGTGCTGGGTTGCCCCGCGAGCGGCGGCCACGTTGTCGACGTCGACGACATAGTCGCCGGGCCGCGGGTTCGCTGATCGTCCACCGAACACGACAGGCACAGCATCCATGATCTGCTCGATGAACGCGTCACTGGTGTGATGCGAGACGATCAGCGCCCCATCCACTCCCCCGTTGCGCACGAAACTCGTCATCTTCGCCCCGGGATCGTCACTGGCGACGAGCAGATTCAACAGGTAGTCCGAGCCGCCGAGCGCACCGGTGATACCGGCGACGATCGATGCGAAGAAGGGTTCACCGAAGAACCGCGTGGTGTCCTCCGGAACAATCAACGCGATCGCGTGCGTCTGTCGTGACGCGAGCGAACGCGCCGCACGGTTGGGCACATAGCGCAACGTCGCGATCGCGTTCTGCACGGCTTCGAGCGCGGCCGGACTGACCGCGGTCGAGCCATTGACCACGCGAGAAACCGTCGACCTGGACACTCCGGCGGCCGCAGCCACCTCTTCGATGGTTGCGCGTGAAAGCACGGCTCCCCCTTCTTCGCGCACTCAGAGAGAACGTGCAGCGATGATGCGAGCGTACTCCCGACCGCTGTCCTTCAGAGCGCGCTGCTGAGTGTCGTAGTCGACGCGCACGATTCCGAAGCGCTTGTCGTAGCCCCAGGCCCACTCGAAGTTGTCGAACATCGACCAGTAGAAGTAGCCACGAACGTCGACGCCGGCATCCGCCGCATCCAGAACCGCGCCGAGGTGTAGGCGCAGGAACTCGGTGCGATCAGCATCGTGAACCCGCGTCACACCGTCTTCCACAACCGCCTCGTCATCGTAGGCGGCGCCGTTTTCCGTCATGTAGAGCACCGTTCCGGCCGGCTCCGCATAGTCGGTCCACACCCGCCGCAGCAGACGCGTGAGGCCCTCCGGCTGCACTTCCCAGTTCTGCGCGGTGCGCGGAAGTCCTCGCTCGACGGAATGGATGCCTTCGCTGGACGGATACGGGCTGCGCACCCGTCGCTCCGTGGGTGGACCGCCCGCGACGGGGCTCTCGGCAGGAGCCGTGCCGGAGAGGAAGTCACCGTGGTAGTAGTTCACGCCCTGGGTGTCGATCTTCTGCGAGATCGTCTGCATGTCGCCGTCGTGGATCGCGGATTCGAACTGGTCCACAGCATCCGCATCGACCGCGCGAATATCCCTGACGATATCCGATGGGTATTCGCCGCGGTAGATCGGATCCAGGAACCAGCGATTGAACTGGCCGTCGATGCGGCGGGCGGCGTCGACATCGGCCAGGTCATGCGGGTTCACCGGGTCAGCGACGGTGTGGTTCAGCGTGATACCGAGGTTGAGGTCCGCGTCGCGCGACCGCAGTTCACGCACGGTCGCGCCATGCGCCAGCAGCAGGTGGTGCGAGGCGAGCAGCCCTTCGGCGACGCTCGTGTGCCCGGGGGCATGCTCGCCGCCGGTGTAGGAGAGGAACGAGGAGCACCACGGTTCGTTCAGGGTCGTCCACACGTTCACCCGGTCGCCGAGCGCGTCGTGCATGGTGGCGGCGTATTCGAGGAAACGGGAGGTCGTGTCGCGGTTCGTCCAGCCGCCGGTCTCCTGCAGCGCCTGCGGCATGTCCCAGTGGTACAGCGTCAGCCACGGCAGGATGTCCGCACCGAGCAGCTCATCGACCAGACGCTTGTAGAAGTCGACGCCCTTCTCATTGACGGCCCCGCCGTCGGGGCGCACCCGTGACCACGACGTCGAGAAGCGGTAGGTCTGCAGTCCGAGCTCGGTCATGAGCGCGACATCTTCCGGGTACCGGTGATAGTGGTCGCATGCCACGTCACCGTTCTCGGCGCCGATCACGGCACCGGGCACGCGGCAGAACGCGTCCCAGATCGAGTCCGTACGACCATCCTCGTGAGCGGCGCCCTCGATCTGATAGGCGGCAGTGGCTGCGCCGAAGAGGAAGTTGTCCGGGAACGGCCTGGGGGTCATAGATATCATCCTTTCACCGCGCCCGCCATGATGCCACTGACCAGCTGCTTGCCTGCCACCACGAAGAGGATGAGCAGGGGCAGGGTCGCGAGCACCGCACCGGTGAGCACGATCGAGTAGTCGACGTAATAGCCGGACTGCAGCTGGCTGAGCGCCGTCTGCAGCGTCGGGTTCTGGGGTGGGAGAACGATGAGCGGCCAGAGGTAATCGGTCCAGGCGGTCATGAAGGTGAACAGCCCGAGGATCGCCATGGCGGGCCGCGCAGCGGGAAGGCCGACGGTGAGGAAGGTGCGGAACTGGTTCGCCCCGTCCATGCGTGCGGCCTCGATGAGCTCGTCCGGGATGACGTCGACGAGGTACTGCCGCATGAAGAAGACGCCGAATGCTGTGACCAGTGTCGGCACGATGACGGCGCCGATCGAGCCTGTCCAGCCGAGCTCGCGCATCACCATGAACAGCGGGATGATTCCGAGCTGTGTCGGGATCGCCATGGTCACGATGACGAAGATCATCAGGCCGTCACGGCCCTTGAATCGCAGCTTCGCGAAGGCGTAGCCGGCGAGCGTGGAGAACGTCACGACCGAGAGTGTGATGACGCTGGAGATGATGACCGAGTTGCCCAGTGCCAGCCAGAACGGGATGGCATCGAGCACCTTGGCGGCGTTGGCGAAGAAGTTTCCGCCGGGGATCATCGGCAGGGTCTCACCACGGGTGGCGTTGGTGCCACTGGCGACGACGAGGGACCACCAGAGCGGATATACGCTGCCGATGATGAACGCGGCCAGCAGTCCGTAGGTGAGGAATCCGGGACGGCTGCCGATGCCGGCTGCACCGCCGGTCATACCTCGCCTGCGACGGATCTTCTCAGGCACGCTCAGTGCTTGGGTGGCGCTCATCGGTTCAGCTCCTTCGCGGTACGGCGGGCGCGACGACGCGCAGCTCTGTTCTGGGGTGCGTCACCTGTGGAGATGCCCCGTGAGATGAGGAAGTTGATCACGCCGATGCCGACGATCAGCAGGAACAGCAGGATCGCGACCGCGGATGCTTCGCCCAGGTTCCGCCGGAAGAACGCCATCTCCCAGAGGAACAGCACCGTCGTCTGGAACTGCCGTTCACTGCCGCCGATACCCCCGGCGGTGGAGACGTCGAACAGGCGCGGCTCGGCGAAGATCTGCAGACCGCCAATGGTCGCTGTGATGATCACGAAGATGAGCGTCGGACGGATCGTCGGGATCGTGATGGAGATGAAGCGGCGGATCGGGCCCGCACCGTCGATGGCAGCGGATTCGTAGAGGTCACGTGGCACGGCCTGCATCGCAGCGAGCAGAATCAGCGCGTTGTATCCGGTCCAGCGGAAGTTGACCATCGTGGCGATCGCGATATGCGAGAGGAAGGTGTTGTGCTTCCACTCCTGGTCGACGATGCCGAGCAGGTTGAGGAGGTTGTTGGCCAGGCCGTCAGCCTCACTGAAGATGCTGGAGAAGATGATCGCCACAGCCACCGGAGTGACGACGAAGGGGATGAGGATGCTCATGCGCCAGAACGTGGGCGCGCGGAGTCCGCGATCCAGGAGATAGGCGACGATGAGCGCGACCGCGAGCTGCGGAATCGCGGAGAGCAGAAAGATGCTCAGGGTGTTGGAGATCGAGTTCCAGAACATGCCGTCGCCGAGGATCTCGACGAAGTTGGCGAATCCGACGAAGTCTCCCTCGCCCTTGAGCAGATCCCAGTCGTGCACGGCGACGTAAACGGTGTAGATGAGGGGGAAGAGCCCGATGATGCCGAACACCAGGAAGAACGGCGAGATGTAGAAGTAGGGCGAGGCCTTCTGGTCGAACCGAGATGCGCGATGACGCCAGGAGGGCTTGACCTTGTCGATTGGCTTCTTCGGCGCAGCGGATGCCGTGTCCCGGCGCTGGGCGGTGAGAGTCATGTGTTCCTACCTCTGAGGGATTGCACGGTTCAGGTCGCGCTTTCTGTCGCTAAGGCAGCGCCGAAGCGACAGAAAGTGCGACCTGAGCGTGATGGGATGGTCAGCCGACGAGCTCGTTCAGGAGCGCGATGGCCTTGTCCCATGCCTCTTGAGTGCCCAACTCCCCACGGTCAAGAGCACTCAGCGGCGGGCCGAACACGTTCTCCTGGATGACGGAGTCATCCGCGCCCTTGAACTGCGCAACGACGCCCTTGGCACGCTCCGCAAGGATCGCACCGGTCGGTGCGCCGTTGAAGAGCTCGTTCGGAGTCGCGGCAGCAGCCAGCTCCTCCTGTGCGGCGACCGTCGACGGGAAGTTGCCAGCAGCAGCGGACTGCTTGACCTGCTGCTCAGGCTGGGTCAGCCAGTTGGCAAGTGCCGCAGCCGCTTCCTTGTGCTCAGAGGTCTCGGGAACGGTGAGGAACGCGCCACCCCAGTTGGTCGCTCCTCCGGGGAACACATCGGCGAAGTCCCACCCTGTCGATGCGTCACCGCCGCCTGATTCCAGCTTGCCGGCGACGTTTCCGAGCATCCATCCGGGGCAGACCAGGGTGGCGAAGGTGCTGTCGACAAACGACTTGCCACCGTTCCAGTCCCAGGCGGCCTCGGCAGCGGACTGGCCGCCCTCGGTTGCTGCACCGAGCGTCTCGAAGCGCTTCTTGAGCTCGGCATTGCCCTCGATGTTGAGCTCACCATCTGCGGTGTAGTAGCCCTCGTCGAGCTGGTTGACCATGGAGTTCCAGACGAATCCAGAGTGGTCGTACCAGGCTTTACCCGTCTTCGCCGTGTACTCGGCGCCGACGGCGAAGTAGTTGTCCCAGTCGCCCGTGAGCAGCTCTGCGACTGACTCACGGTCGCTGGGCAGACCCGCAGCCTCGAAGGCAGGGCCGTTGTAGCAGATACCGCTCGGACCGATGTCAGTGCCGTAGCCGATCACGCGGCCTTCGGCGTCGGTTCCCTGGTCGTACTTCCACTCCAGCCAGTCGCCCTTGCGGTCTTCGATGCCGTAGTCACGCAGGTCGACGAAGAGCTCCGAGACGTCCATGATGGCGCCGAGCCAGCCTTCTTCGATCGCGACAACGTCGCTGAGCCCGCCGCCGGCGCCGATCTTCGTGAAGACGTCGGTACGGGCGTTACCGCCGGTGTCGATGTTCGTCGCTTCGATGGTGACGTTCGGGTTCAGGTCCTCGTATTCCTTGTAGAGGTCGTCGTAGCCGAAGGTGCCGAAGGTCGTGACGGACAGGGTGACCTGTTCGTCAGACGAGGCACCTGCATCGGCGTCGGCGTTGCCGGTGTCGGCCGAACAACTGGCAAGGGCGAGGGCTGAGATGGAGGCGACAGCTGCTGTGGCCAGCATCCGTCGGCGGGCGCGTGTGTTCATGGTCACTCCTTTGTGCGAAATGGTGCGGGTCGGTCATGCGACTGCGTGGGAGCGCTCCCACGCATTGCTCAGTTACTTTATGGGAGCGCTCCCACGAATGTCAAGCGAAAGATACCCTCAGCGCGGTGAAGTAGCATCGATCAGTGCCCTCAGCCGAAATATCCCCTGCTCTTACCCGCGCCGAGTCCCTGATCCGCAGCATCCCGGACTACCCCCAGCCCGGCATCCTGTTCCGTGACATCACCCCGCTACTCGCCGACGCCGACGCCCTGCGGGCGACCACCGAGGCGATCATCGAGCCCTTCCTCGGACAGTTCGACGTCATCGCCGGCATCGAAGCACGCGGCTTCCTGATCGCCAGCGCCGCCGCTCTCGCCGCCGGCGTTGGTCTAGTCCCGATTCGCAAGGCAGGTAAGCTTCCTCGCCCCGCAGCATCCATCGACTACGCCCTCGAATACGGCACCGCGACCATCGAGATGCACGACGACATCCCCGCCGGCTCCCGCGTGCTGCTCATCGACGACGTGCTCGCCACCGGCGGAACACTCGCGGCGGGACGCCAGCTGATCGAGCGCCTTGGCTCGCACGTCGCCGGCATCTCGGTGCTGTTCGAGATCGACGGCCTCGGCGGTCGCGAACTCGTCGGCGACCTGCACACCGTCTTCCACTCCTAACCGCGCTGCGGACGCATCCGCACTGCACAGCACGCGAAAGCGGCTCCCCACCCGAAGGTGAGGAGCCGCTTTTGCGTCAGATCAGATCACTCGTAGAGAACAGCAGCGATCTTCTCGTCGTCCATGTTGTCAGCGTCGTACCAGTACGAGCCGGTGTCGTAGAACTCCTCGACAGCCTCGCCGTTGGCAGCGTCGTAAGCCGCCTGGACAACCTGCGCGCCGATGCCGATCGGGTCCTGCGTGATGGCGCCGGCCATCAGGCCGTCCCTGATGGCGTTGAGCTGAGCTGCACCAGAGTCGAAGCCGATGATCTGGATCTTGCCCTTTTCGAGGTTGAGCTCGTTAGCGGCGTTCACGACGCCGATGGCCGAGCCCTCGTTGGTGCCGTAGATGCCCTTGAGGTCGGGGTGCGCGGCGATCATGGCCTTCGCGATGTCAGCCGACTTCAGGTGATCTCCATCGCCGTACTGGATGTCGACGATCTCGATGTCGGGGTAGTCCGACTCGATCTTGTCGACGAAACCGTCACGACGCTCGACACCGGTCGAGTTGATCTGCGAGTGACCGACGATGGCGACTTCGCCCTCGCCGCCGATCAGCTCTGCCATGTGCTCTGCAGCCAGCGCACCGGCCACCTTGCTGTCGGTGGCCGCCAGGCTCAGGCCCACGTCACCGTTGCACGGCGCGTCGAAGTACACGACCGGGATGTCCTGGGCCGCTGCCTTCTCAAGCGGTGCGACGCACGCCTCGGGGTCAAGGGCCGCATACGCGATGGCATCCGGGTTCTTGTCGATAGCTGCGGTCAGCATCTCGAGCTGCTGCGCGATCTCCGTCTCGGCCGCGGGGCCTTCGAAGGTGATCTTGACGCCGAGCTCTTCAGCCCTCTGCTCGGCACCCGTCTTGACGGCCTGCCAGAACTGGTGCTGGAAGCCCTTCGAGACCAGGGCGATGTACATCTCGTCGCTGCTGCTGCCGCCGTCAGTGCCGGCGCCCTCTTCGATGACCTCGCCGCCGCCGCCTGCGCAGCCAGCCATAACGAGCGCAGATGCGGCCACGAGTGCCGCGAATGCGGTCTTCTTGCCAAATCGCATGGAAACTCCATTGTTCTGTGTGGATGTCGGTCATATGACCGACGGTGTGGATGGGGAAGGGAACGGAAGGGAAGGGTCAGGTTCGCTGGCGGTTGCGCAGCGAGTCGAGGAAAACAGCCAGCAGCACGACAGCGCCGACAACGACGTTCTGCCACTCGGTCTGAATCGACAGGATGCGCAGGCCGTTGACCAGCACGCTCATGATCAGTGCACCGATCACGGTGCCCAGGATCGAACCGCGTCCTCCCAGCAGGGAGGTGCCGCCGATGATGACAGCGGCGATCGCCTGTAGCTCGTACCCGCTGCCGATCTGCGGCTGTGCGGAATCCAGGCGCGAGGCGATGATGATGCCCGCGACACCGGTGAAGGCGCCCGCGAACATGTAGATGAGGATCGTCCAGCGGCGGGTGTTCACACCCGACAGGCGCGTGGCCTCTTCGTTCGAGCCGATCGCGAAGGTGTACCGGCCCAGCAGCGTCTTCGACAGCACGAGGAACGCGACGATCGCGAGCAGCGCGGTGATGAGGACGGCGTTCGGGATGCCCGGGATGATCATGCCGAGCGCGATCTTCTTGAAGTCCGGTGCGGAGCTGGAGAAGTAGATCGGGGCGACACCGGAGATGACCAGGGCGAGGCCACCGGCGATCATCATCATCGCGAGGGTCGCGATGAAGGGCGGCAGGTTCAGGAACGTGACATTGAAGCCGTTGATGAACCCCATCAGGACGCCGGTGGCGATACCGCCGATGACGCCGACCCAGACAGGCAGGCCCATATTGGTGACGAAGACACCCGTCATCACCGCGCACAGCGCCATACCGGTGCCGAGCGAGAGGTCGATGCCGCCGGTGATGATGACGAACGTCGTGCCGAGAGCGAGGATGCCGATCACCGCTGTCGACAGCAGCACCGTTGCGATGTTGCTAAAGGTGAAGAAGTTGGGGCTGGCGATCGAGAAGAAGATCACCAGCACGATGAGCGTGCCGAAGGCCAGCGACTGCTGGACCTGACGCTTCAGGTAGCCGACGACATCACGCTTGTCGGTGTTCTCGTTGACGGCCTGCTGAATGACAGTAGTCGTCTCTCCGGACTGCTTTGGGGTGCTCATCAGTCTTCCTCCCCGTGGGCTGCGAGTTGCATGATCTTCTCCTGGCTGGCTTCTTCATTGCGGAGAGTTCCGGTGATCCGGCCGTTCGCGAACACCGCAATGCGGTTGGCGACGCGCAGGATCTCGGGAAGCTCCGACGAGATGACAATGATGGATTTGCCGGCATCGGCAAGCTGCTGCATGAGCCGGTAGATCTCTTCCTTCGCGCCGACATCGATGCCTCGCGTCGGTTCGTCGAAAATGAGGATGTCGCAGTCGCGCATCAGCCACCGGGCGATGACGACCTTCTGCTGATTTCCACCGGACAGCAGTTTGACGATCTGGTTGACCGACGGGGTCTTCACGCGCAGTTGCTGCACGTAGTCCTTGGTCTGATTCTTCGCCTTGCTGTCACCCATCCAGCCGATCGCGTTCGCGTAGCGGCCGAGGGATGCCAGCACCGTGTTGAAGGTGACATCCTGCTCGAGCATGAGACCGAGCTGCTTGCGGTCCTCGGAGAGGTAGCCGACGCCGCGCTTGACGGCATCCTCGGGCTGACGGATCTTGGCGTCGCGGCCGTTGATCGAGATCGTGCCAGCACTGCGCGCGTCCGCGCCGATCACGGCACGAGCGGTCTCCGTGCGACCGGCGCCCATGAGGCCGGCGAAGCCGAGAATCTCACCGCGGTGCAACTGGAAGCTGACATCCTTCAGCAGCGCCTTGGTCGACAGGTTCGCGACATCGAGCACGACCGGATCGTTCGCGTGATCGCGGGCGCTGGGACGCGTTCCCTCGTCGATCACCCGGCCGACCATCATCTCGATGATCTTCGGGACGCTGATCTCGTTCTTCTCAAGTGATCCGATGTATTGACCGTCTCGGAGCACCGAGACACGGTCGGCGAGGCGGCGGAGTTCGTCCATGCGGTGAGAGATGTAGACGATGCCGGTGCCGTTGGCCTTGAGCTGTTCGATGAGGACGAAGAGCGTCTCAACCTCAGTGTCAGTGAGCGCCGATGTCGGCTCATCCATGATGAGCACCTTGGCGTTGAACGACAGCGCCTTGGCGATCTCGACCATCTGCTGTTCGGCGACGGTCAACTCGCCCACGCTCTGCTTCGGGTTCAGCTTGATACCGAGCCCCTTGAGTAGCTCAGTGGTCTGCTTATTGAGCTTGCGCTCGGACAGCAGCGGACCAGATGTGGGCTCGCGTCCGATGAAGATATTCTGCGCAACCGTCAGGTCGGGCATCATATTCAGTTCCTGATGGATGATCGTGATACCGAGCTGCTGCGCCTGCAACGGGCTGGTCAGTTCGACCTGCTGCCCCTCGAACGTGATCGTTCCCTCATCGCGGGTGTAGATGCCCGAGAGAATCTTCATCAGCGTCGATTTTCCAGCGCCGTTCTCGCCGACGAGAACGAGCACTTCACCGGCGCGCACCTCGAGGTGCACATCCTTCAGTGCCTGCACACCTGGGAAGCCTTTGCTGATGCCGTCTACTCGGAGGATCGGATCGCTCATATGTTCACCTGCTCCCTTGAAGGTCGTGATTTCTGAAAAGATGTCGACACCGAGATTACCGTCAAACATCGGATCAATTGTGTACCAGCATCCTGTGTGATGCAAGTTGTATCTAAATGTACCTAACGTCGTCTCATCATGCTAGACCTGTAATAACAACTTCGTCACGGAAATGCGCGCATGCGCAGAAAGAGGGATTGAAATGCTCATAGGTGCGCACGGTCTGGTCTTCACGGGAACCTTCGAAGAGGCGGGCCTGCGGCGCGCGATCGAAGGCACCAAGAACGCCGGATTCGACCTGATCGAGATCCCCTTGATGGATGCCGCCTCCTTCGACTCCGCTTTGGCCGGACGGATGCTGCGCGACAACGACCTCGCCGTGACAGCATCCCTCGGGCTGACGAACGCGACCGACCTGACCAGTGATGACGCCTCAGTCGTCGCCGCGGGCGTCTCGACGCTGGAGCGCTGCCTGGATCATGTGGCGACGATGGGCGGCGATGTCTTGTGCGGCGTCATCTACTCCGCAATGGGCAAGTACATGGCACCGGTAACCGCACGGGGCGTGGCGAACAGCCAGGCCGCGATCTCGGGGCTTGCCGCGAAGGCCGCTGAGCGCGGCATCCGGCTCTCGCTCGAAGTCGTCAACCGTTACGAGTCGAACGTGTTCAACACGGGTCGCGGCGCCTTGGGCTTCCTCGATGGCGTGGACGGCGACGTCAGCGTGCACCTGGACACCTACCACATGAACATCGAGGAGTCGGATTTCTTCCAGCCCGTGCACGACGTCGCGCGCGCAGGAAAGCTCGGCTACGTGCACATCGGTGACAGCCACCGCGGATACCTCGGCACCGGAACCGTCGACTTCGCGACGTTCTTCCGGGCGCTGCACGACGTCGCCTACGACGGCCCGGTCGTGTTCGAGTCGTTCTCGTCGGCCGTGGTCAGCGCAGAGCTCAGCAACACCCTCGGCATCTGGCGCAACCTCTGGCAGGACTCGGATGACCTCGCGGCCCACGCGAACCGCTACATCCGCGACGCCCTGCACGCCGTCGGAACGATCGACCAGCACTAGGTCGCGGGCCCAGGGCTAGGCCCAGGGCTGGGCCTGGGCCTGGGCCTGAGCCTGAGCCTGGGCGGTTCACCCGGGCTGTCGCGCTCCTGCGGCTACGCCGACGCGTGCCCGACCACGCCCTTGCGCAGCAGCGCGTTGCCGTACTTGCGGGTCTCTCCGGTGCGCACCATCAGGTACGCAGGCCCGGCGAGGTCGTAGTACGCGAAGCGTTCGACGAATCGGGTGGTCTCGACAGTCGTTCCGGCAGCATCCATCAGCTCACGCTGCACGTCGAGGACCACGGCGTCGGCGGATTCCATCAGGTCGAGCCCCGGCGCATCGTCCAGGGGGATCACCGTGCGGATCGCGGCGAGCACCTCGGGCGTTGTCGTGCCGGGCAGGTCGATCACGTTGCGGCCGAGCGCCCACGCGGGGAAGTGCGCGTCGGCGATCACGACAGCATCCGAATGTCCCATCCGATCCAGGTGCAGCAGCAACTCACCGGTGAGGAGCGGGTTGATTCCTTCGAGCATGTTCTTTTCCTTTCCTGTCGCTCCGGTCGCAATTGGTGCTGCTCAAATCGACAAATAGCGACATGAATTGCGACCGGGGCGGAGCGATTGCGACCGGAGCGGAGAGTTCACGCCGGGATCAGGTCCTCGGCGGCAAGTTCGAGCCAGAACGCCTCGGGGATCGCAGCGGCTGCGAGCTCGGCGTTCTGTCGCACCTGCTCGGGGCGGGAACTGCCGAGCACAACCGCATGCGTCACCTCGTCGCGAAGCGGGAACTGAATCGCCGCCGCGGGCAGCGCCACGTCGTGGTTCCGGCAGATCGCGACGATCTTTTGCAGTCGATCCCAGACGTCTTCGGGCACGCCGCCATATTCGTAACGGCTGTCGCGCGTCGGCTCGGTCTTGGCCAGCAGCCCGGAATTGAAGACGGATGCCGCGACCACACCGGTGCCGCGCTCGCGACAGGCGGGCAGCACATCTGCCGCGGCCGGCTGCTCCAGCAGCGTGTAGCGTCCCGCGATCATGATGATGTCGAGATCAGCCTCGCGCACGGATCGAGCCAGCGCCTCGCTGACCATAGAACCGACGCCGATCGCACCGATCACACCCTCGTTGCGCAACCGCTCCAACGCCGGGAATGCCGATTCGAGCGCCAACTCGAGGTCATTGCGCTCCGGGTCGTGCAGGTAAACGAGATCGATCCGGTCGAGTCCCAGCCGCTCTTTCGATTCTTCGATGGATGAGCGGATGCCAGCATCCGAAAAGTCCCACACCCGCTGCAGGGTGTTCGGCACGAAAAAGTCGTTGTCGGTGTCGAGGCCACCATCGAACTCCGGGTTCGGGCGCAGCAGACGCCCCGCCTTGGTGGAGAGGACAAACTCGTCGCGCGGCTTCGTCTGCAGGAAGGCCCCGAGGCGACGCTCGGAGAGTCCGAGCCCGTAGTGCGGAGCGGTGTCGTAGTACCGCACACCGCTGTCCCACGCGGCATCCAACACCGCCCAGGCCTCGTCATCCGTCAGCTCTCGAAAGAGGTTGCCGACGTTCGCAGCCCCGTACCCGAGCGCGGGGATGCGCAGCTCAGTCTGTGACATGCGCACCCTTCCACTCGTACTTCGCGATGCTCTCGGCCTTCATCTCCATGCTGGCACCGGCCGCGGTGGGTGGCATGTAGGAACCGCCCTGAATGTCGGTCGGCACGACAAAGTGGTCGTGCAAATGATCGACGAACTCGATCAGGCGTCCCTCGCGCGTGCCCGTGACGGCGACGAAGTCGAACATCGACAGGTGCTGCACTGCTTCGCACAGACCCACGCCGCCCGCGTGCGGGCAGACCGGCACGCCGAATTTCGCTGCCAGGAGCAGGTTGGCGATGTTCTCGTTCACGCCCGCAACGCGCACGGCATCGATCTGCATGACCTCGATGGCGTTCGCTTGCAGCAGCTGCTTGAAGATCATGCGGTTCTGGGCGTGCTCGCCGGTTGCCACACGGATCGGGGCGATGCCGCGGGCGATCTCCGCGTGCCCGAGGATGTCGTCGGGGCTCGTGGGTTCCTCGACCCAGGCCGGGTTGAACTCGGCGAGCGCGCCGACCCACTCGATCGCTTCGGAGACCTCCCAGCGCTGGTTGGCATCGATCGCGATCGGGAAGTCCGGCCCGAGCACCTCGCGGGCCTTGCGGAAGCGGCGGATGTCGTCGTCGAGGTCGGCGCCGACCTTGAGCTTGATCTGGGTGAATCCGTCTGCGAGCGCCTCGCGGGCTAGGCGCTCGAGCTTCTCGTCGGAGTAGCCGAGCCAGCCGGGGCTGGTGGTGTAGCCCGGGTAGCCGGTGGCCAGCAGCTCGGCCTCGCGTTCGGCGCGACCAGGGACGGCAGCACGCAGGATCTCGAGGGCATCCTCACGAGTGAGGGCATTGGTCAGGTACCGGAAGTCGACGAGGTCGACGATCTCCTCCGGAGTCATACGGGCCAGTAGCTGCCACAGCGGGAGTCCGGCGCGCTTGGCCTTGATGTCCCAGAGCGCATTGATCACGGCGCCGATGGCCATGTGCATGACGCCCTTCTCCGGGCCCAGCCAGCGCAGCTGCGAGTCGCCGATGATGTCGCGGAAGGTCGTGCCCATGTCGTCGAGCAGCGGTTCGATCTCGCGGCCGACAAGGTGATCAGCGAGTGCATCGATCGCGGCGACCTGCACGTCGTTGCCGCGGCCGATGGTGAACACGAAGGAGTGACCGGCGATCTCGTCGTCGGCATCCGTGCGGATCACGACGTACGCCGCGGAGTAGTCGGGGTCGGGGTTCATCGCGTCCGAGCCATCCAGGCTCAGCGACGTCGGAAAACGAATGTCGGTGGTGTCGAGGGCGACGATGCGGCTCACGGGATATTCCTCTCCTGGTGCAGCACGAAGTTTCTGCACGGACCTCTTGGAGTGTAAACATCCGATGTCTATACTGTCAATCAGACGTGCCGTCCACGGGCGGCTCCCCAACGAGGTAGGAGAACCATGAAGTTCGCGCGGCTTGGCGCCCCTGGATCCGAAATTCCCGTCCTGGTGGACGGTGATCGCCACCTCGATCTACGGGCGGTGACATCCGATGTCAATGGTGATTTTCTCGCCGACGACTTCCGCTCGCGGGTGGCTGCCGCGCACGCGGCCGGTGAACTCCCCGAGCTCGAAGGCGCCGCGGATCTGCGCATCGGTGCCCCGATCGCCCGCCCGAGCGCGGTCATCTGCATCGGCATGAACTACGCCGCGCACGCGGCAGAATCCGGCTCCGAGCCGCCGACGATCCCGATCCTGTTCCTGAAGACACCGAACACGGTCGTCGGCCCGAACGACGACGTGACGATCCCGCGCGGCAGCGAGAAGACCGACTGGGAGGTCGAGCTCGGCATCGTGATCGGCAAGCGCGCCGCGTATCTCGATTCGCCGGATGAGGCGGATGACCACATCGCCGGCTACGTCGTCGCCAACGACGTCTCCGAGCGCTCATTCCAGATCGAGGTTTCCGGCGGCCAGTGGTCCAAGGGCAAGATCGCGGCGGGCTTCAACCCGACCGGCCCCTGGCTCGTCACCCCGGACGAGGTCGACGTCGACAACCTAAATCTGAAGAGCTTCGTGAACGGCGAACCCCGCCAGGACTCGAACACCTCCGACATGATCTTCGACGTGCGCGTCATCGTGCACCACCTCTCGCAGTACGTCACGCTTGAGCCCGGTGATCTGATCCTCACCGGCACTCCTCAGGGTGTTGCGCTGTCCGGAAAATACCCGTACCTGAAGGACGGCGACGTCGTCGACATCTCGATCGACGGACTCGGCGGCCAGCAGCAGAAGTTCGTCGCGTGGGAGGCTCAGAAATGACCGGGTCCAGTGGTCGCGACCTCACCGGGCTCGTCGCCATCGTCACCGGCGGCGCATCCGGAATCGGAGCATCGATCGCGCAGCGTCTGCACGCTGACGGCGCAGAGATCGCGGTGCTCGACCGCGACCCCTCCGGTGCGGATGAGCGCTTCGCCGCGTTCGCCGCGGATGTTTCGGATCGCGCGAGCGTGGATGCTGCGGTCGCAGCTGTCGCCGAAAAGTTCGGTCGCATCGACATCGTCGTCAACAATGCCGGTATCGGTGCGGTCGGCGACATCAGCGCGAACGACGACGACGAGTGGGCGCGGGTGCTGTCGGTCAACGTCACCGGCATCGCACGCGTGACAGCTGCGGCGCTTCCGTGGTTGCGGCAATCGCCTGCCGCCGCGGTGTGCAACACAGCATCCATCGCGTCCTCCACCGGACTCCCGCAGCGCGCCCTGTACAGCGCGTCGAAGGGCGCGGTGTCGGCACTGACCCGTGCAATGGCCGCGGATCATCTGCGTGAGGGCATCCGTGTCAACGCCGTGAACCCCGGCACCGCCGATACCCCGTGGGTCGGCCGATTGCTCGGTCAGGCCGATGACCCCGCTGCGGAGCGCGCGGCGCTCGAGGCCCGCCAGCCGCACGGGCGCCTCGTCTCCCCCGATGAGGTCGCCGCCGCCGTGGCGTATCTGGTGTCCCCGGCAGCCGGTTCCACCACCGGAACATTCATCGAGGTCGACGGCGGTATGGCGCAGCTGCGCTTGCGCGCCGAGTAGCGCTCCGCGCGCCGGTCGCCCCGCAGGGGTCGCAAGTGGCCGCGACTCACGTGGCAGGTGTCGCAAATGGCCGCTCACGCGCACGCGGAGCGGCCATTTGCGACACCCCGCCGCGTTCACGGCCGGGCTGAGGCTAGTCCAGCCCGTAGAACCGCTCGGCGTTGCGCCAGAGAATCGCATCGACGTCGAGATCACGGGCGCCGGCCCAGGATGCCACAGCTTCGGTCCACGCACCGATGGCTACGGAGTCGATTTTGGATGCCCGCACCGCAGACACCGGCCAGTCACTGCCCCACATCAGCCGTTCCACTCCGAAGGCGGCAGCCGCAGCATCCAGGAACGGCTCCATCTGACCCGCGGACCAGTCGCCTCCTGCCTCGGCCGGCAGTCCCGAAAGCTTGCAGAAGACCTGCGGATGCTGCGCCAGAGCCGCCAAGGCGTCCACCCACTCGGTCGCCGGCGCAGCCGGGTCCGCAGCGGTTCCGACCACGGGCTTGCCCAGGTGGTCGAGCACGATCCGCAGTTCCGGCACCTCGGCCGCCAGGTCAATGACGTCCCGCAGCTGCGGCACCGTCTGAACGCAGGCGTCGAAGGTCAATCCACGCTCGGCAAGCGCGGCCGCCCCGGCACGAAATTCCACGGACCGTGCCAGGCCCACCGGCGCCCCCTGCAGCAGATGACGCACTCCGACCACGAGCGGATGCTCGGCGGCAGCATCCAGATACCGCACTGTCGCCTCTCCCAAATCGAGCCGTGCGCCGGCGACGATTCCGCGCACGTTCACCTGCTCAGCCACCGACGAGACCCACGCGACCTCGTCGAGGTACTGGTCCTCGGCGGAGCCGGCCTGTACGAAGACGAACCCGTGCGACTCATCGATGCCGCCTACAGCGGCGGCGAGTTCCTCGGGTCCGAACCGTGCGCGCAGCGGCCCCTCAAGCCAGGAGTAATCAAGACGAGACGGATCCCACAGGTGCAGATGTGAATCGAGAACACGCATGCGTCCATCCTGCCCCAGACATCCGACCTATGTGCCATGATGACGAGCATGGCAGTCACCGATGAGGCGATCGAGAAGATCAAGGCGATGATCGTTTCCGGAGAGCTCTCCCCCGGAGATCGACTCCCCCCGGAGAAGGAACTGTCCGAGCGCCTCGGACTCTCCCGCAACTCGATGCGCGAAGCGGTCAAGGCGCTCGAGGTCATCCGCGTGCTCGATGTGCGTCGCGGCGACGGCACATATGTCACGAGCCTCGAGCCACACCTGCTGCTGGAGGCGATCTCATTCGTCGCCGACATGCACGATGACGACTCGCTCTTGGAGATCTTCGCGGTGCGGCGGATGCTGGAATCGCAGGCGACGGGCCTTGCCGCAACCCTCGGCACCCCCGAGGCGGTCAGCGCTCTGCACGAGGAACTCGAGAGCGTCGATGGGGCTGAGGTCACCATTGACGAGCTGGTCGAGCACGACATCCGCTTCCATCGCGAGATCGTGCGCATGGCAGGCAACAGCTACCTGGCCAGTCTCATCGAGAGTCTGAGCGGACAGACCGTGCGTGCACGGGTATGGCGCGGCCTCACCGAGCAGGGTGCGGTCGAACGCACTCTCTCCGAGCATCGCGCGATCGCGGACGCCATCGCACAGCACGATCCGAACCTGGCCACGTCGCTCTCGACCGCGCATATCGCCGGGGTCGAGCGCTGGTTGCGTCAGGCCGCGACGGCCTGACATCTCGCCTGCGCCCGCGCCCGCAGCCTGCGGCCACAGCCGCGCCCGCAGCCTGCGGCCACAGCCGCACCCGCAACCCGCACAACCCGCAACCCGCGACCCGCGCCCGCACCCGCAACCCGCGCCCGCACCCGCGAGCCGAGCTCACGCCCCGATGCGCCCCATGGCCGCTTCGAACTCCGAAGCCGAGCTGTCGCTGACCTGGTGGAACAGCACCTCGTCGAGAACGTCGGGGGCAGCCGTGAAGTACGGCACACCGGCCAGACGCAGCGAGACGATGTCATCGGCCGAGCGCAGACTGGCCGCGAGCACGTTCGTCGCGCTGCCCGCACACACCGCCTGCATCTCGGGGATCAGCGCATCGCCGTCGACTCCGGCATCCCGGAGCCGCCCGAGGTAGGGAGCGATGTACTGCGCGCCGATGCTGGCTGCGGCGAGCGCCTGGGCAACCGAATAAACCGCGGTGACGAGAACTGTCGCGCCGTCGCGAACCAGGGTAGACGCGACGGCGAAGCCGTCGGCGGTCGCTGGAACCTTCACCGCGACCCGCTCACCGAGCGCGCGGATCATTTCGGCGTTGCCCAGCAGGGCGGCGCGGTCAGCACCCCAGGTCTGGAAGAAGATCTCCTGAGCACCCTCCGCCTCCCACCGGGCGTAGAGCTCGGGGATCTCGGCCGCAGTGCGGCCACCGCGTTCGAGGATCGTCGGGTTGGTCGTCACGCCGTGCACGACACCAGCGTCCAGGAGCCGGGAGACCCGCTCGCCGTCGGCGCTGTCGACGTACAGACGTGGGGAGATGGCAGCGACAGCAGACATGGGTTCTCTTCCTGATGAGCAACCTGTCGTTACAGGTGCGGATTCGGCTAATGTAATGACAGGACTCACCGAAGTCAAAGAAGATCAGGAGCTCCATGACCGTCTCGTCCTCCGCAGCGACCTCAGCAGCGCGCACCGGCGTCGTCATCGTCGGCAGCGTCACCGCCGATGTCACGACGTTTTCTCAGCGCCTTCCCGCGCGTGGTGAAACGATTCTCGGCGACCAGTTCACGCTGATGCTCGGCGGTAAGGGCGCGAATCAGGCCGTCGCCGCCGGTCGTGCCGGGGCCGCGACGAGCTTCGTCGGATGCGTCGGCGACGATCTCTTCCACGACCTCGTCGTCGATGGTCTCACCGATGCGGGCGTCGACCTCACCCATCTGCGAACGGTCGCCGGCCCCACCGGCATCGCGCACATCCGTGTCGACGCCTCGGCGCAGAATGACATCGTGATGGTTCCGCTCGCCAACGCCGAACTCGACGCCGCTCAGATCGACACCGCCCTGGCAGCGCTCGCCCCGACGACATCGGTGCTGCTCACCCAGCTCGAGACCCCCTCGACGCTGACCGCTCGTATCACCGCTCGGGGCCGCGAGCACGGCATGACGGTGATCCTCGACCCCGCCCCGGCCGCGCCCCTGGCGGATGAGGTCTGGCAGAACATCGACATCGTCACACCCAATGAGACCGAAGCATCCGTTCTCAGTGGAATCACCGTGACGGATGCCGCGACCGCCGAGCAGGCCGGACGCTGGTTCCTCGCCCGGGGCGTGAAAGCCGCTGTCATCACGCTCGCCGAGCAGGGATCGTGCGTGGTCACCGCCGAGGGCGCCCAGATCGTCCCGCCGTTTCCGGTCGAAGCCGTTGATACCACTGCCGCAGGCGACGCCTACGCCGGATACCTCGGTGCGGCCCTCGCGAACGGCGCTTCGCTGACCGACGCCGTGCGCCTGGCCACTGCTGCCGGCGCTTTGACTGTCACCAAGCAGGGCGCATCGCCCAGTCTTCCCCTCCGCTGCGACGTCGATGCCTTCGTGGCATCCCGGGTCTGACCAGGAGCCCCCATGCGCAAAACCGCAACCACGATCAATCCCGCGCTCTCACGCGTCATCAGCGAAACCGGACACACCGACCTCATCGTCGTCACCGACGCTGGCCTCCCGATCCCGGTCGGCTCCGAACGGATCGACCTTGCCTACCGCCCCGGTGCTCCAGCATTCTTCGATGTCCTCGACACCGTGCTCGCAGAGATGGTGGTCGAGGGTGCGACGGTGTCGGCCGAAGTCGCCGAACACAGCCCCGAGGTGCTCGCCGCGCTGCGCGAGCGACTGCCCGACATCGAGATCGAGCTGATCCCGCACGTCGAGTTCAAAAAGCGTACGCACGCCGCTCGCGCATTCGTGCGATCCGGCGAGTTCACGCCCTACGCCAACGTCATCCTGCACGCGGGGGTGGCGTACTAAATGGAGCCGACTGCGACCTCCGACGACGTGATCGACCGGCGCTCCGCCGCGCCGATGTACGACCAGCTGCGCCAGCTGATCATCGACAGTATTGAGCGCGACGGGCTGCAGCCCGGTGACCCGCTCCCCGGCGAGCACCGGCTCTGCGAGCGATACGGAATCTCGCGCACGGTCGTACGGCAGGCTCTCGCACAGCTCGAACACGAGGGCCTGGTCGAGCGCGTCAAGGGCAAGGGCACCTTTGTGTCACGTCCGCGCACGAGTGAGGCGCTGGTGCACACGCTGATCGGACTCTACGACGATGTGGAGCGGCGCGGCGGTCATGTGCGCAGTGACATCCTGCGGCATGAGCGAGAGGATGCTGACGCCGAGATCGCCGCAGCCCTCGAGATTCCGGTGGGCTCTGCGGTGATCGCGCTCGAGCGCCTGAGATACGTCGACGGGGAGCCGTGGTCGTATTCGACGACGTGGATGCCCGAGCACATCGGCGCTGTCAGCCTCGGAGTTGATCTGTCCGAGGCATCCCTTTACCGGCTACTCGCGGACAACGGCATCCAGGCGACCGACGGCGTGCGTTCGGCCGAAGCGACTGTCGCGACGCACGATCAGGCCCAGCATCTCGACGTCAGCGCAGGGTCGGCGCTGCTGCGGCTGCGCAGCATCAGTCGCGATGCTGCCGGCACCCCTATCGAGTACTTCATCGCGCTGCACCGCGGTGACCGTTCGCGCTTCGAGTTCCAGCTGCGCCAGGAGCAGTCGCAGGCATCGCTTCTGCATGTCGACGGTGCCGGCGGAACCTCCCGTGCCGGTACAGTCTCTATCTAGAGTGCGCCGCACTTGAGAGAGGGGTTGCACATGACCGACGGACGTCCGAGTTCTCCGGATAATTCCTCCCCTCCGCTGATCGATCTGACCAGTCGCCCCGAGCCGACGCCCGGTCCGCTGACCAAGCCGTCGCCGACGATCAAGCCGCAGAAGGGGCCCCGCTGGCGGATTCTGCTCATCGCTGTACTGGTGCTCGCCGCGGCCGCAGCGGCCATCGCCTTCCTGCCGCCACTGTTCGCGTGACCTCCTGGGCCAGTACCGCGATCGCACTGCTGGAGGCAGATGCCAATCGCAGTGCCGACACGCATCTGCACGTCTTCCCGCTGCCGCCCGCATGGGGAATCGACCTCTATCTCAAAGACGAGTCGGTGCATCCGACCGGTTCGTTGAAGCATCGCCTGGCGCGTTCGCTGCTGCTGTACGGGCTGGTCAACGGGCGCATCGTCGAGGGGACGACGCTCGTCGAAGCATCCAGCGGTTCGACGGCGGTTTCGGAGGCCTACTTCGCCCGGATGCTGGGACTCGACTTCGTCACAGTCGTTCCACGGTCGACGAGCCCAGAGAAGATCGAGCTCATCGAGTTCTATGGCGGCCGCTGCCACTACGTCGACCAGGCGCCGGAGATGCATCCTGAGGCCGCGCGGCTCGCCGCAGAGTGCGGCGGGCACTACCTCAACCAGTTCTCCTACGCGGAGCGGGCGACGGACTGGCGCGGGAACAACAACATCGCCGAGAGCGTGTTCAGCCAGTTGGAACGGGAGCGGCATCCGGTTCCGGAGTGGATCGTGGTCGGCGCCGGCACCGGCGGAACGAGCGCGACCTTCGGCCGGTATGTGCGCTACCGCCAGCATCCGACCCGCGTCGCCGTGGTCGACCCGGAAGGCTCGGCATTCTTCGGCGGCTGGAGCACGGGAACGGCCGACTACACAACCGGAACCCCCAGCCGCATCGAGGGCATCGGCCGGCCGCGTGTCGAGCCCTCATTCGTGCCGGGTGTGATCGATGAGATGCTGCAGATCCCGGATGCTGCGTCGATCGCCGCGATCCGGCTGCTGAAGGAACGCACCCTGCACTGGGCTGGCGGCTCGACCGGCACCAACCTGGTCGGGGCGTTCCGCCTCATCGCCCGAATGCTCGCCGAGGGCAAGCAGGGCAGCGTCGTCACCCTCATCTGCGACGGCGGTGCCCGCTACGCCGGCACCTACTATTCGGACGACTGGATTGCCGAGCAGGGGTGGGATCTCGCGCCGCACCGCGCCCAGTTGGATCGGTTTCTGCAGACCGGGGTCTGGGACGACTGAGCCTGCCGGGCTACGCTTCAGGCATGACCACTCTGATCCTCACCGTTGTCGGATCCGACCGCCCCGGCCTCGTGGCATCCGTCGCCGATGTCGTCGACGCGCACGGCGGCAACTGGGAGAACAGCCAGCTCGCTGAACTCGCCGGTGTTTTCGCCGGCGTCATCCAGGTCTCGGTGCCGGATGAGCGGATTGCGGAACTGACGGCGGCGGTGCAGTCGCTGGACGGGCTGAGAGTTGTCGCGCACACGGGTGCGGATGCCCCGGCCACCGCCGCCGCGCGACCGATCTCGCTGCAGATCCTCGGCAACGACCGCCCCGGGATCGTTCGCGAGATCTCCGCGGTGCTCAGCAGCCATCACCTGAGCATCGACGATATGACCACCCAGACCCGGGACGCAGCGATGGCCGGCGGCCGGCTCTTCGAAGCGTCCGTGACGGCGGAGGTTCCAGCATCCGCCGATCTCGACGCCCTCCGCGCAGACCTCGAGCGGCTGGCATCCGAGATTCAGGTCGACATCACCCTGGACTGAGCACGCCCGCACCGCTCTCGCGATGGTGCTGCCTCAGACCAGCCGCGTCTTCGGCGAGACCGTGTAGGTGTGCTCGGCGTCGCGGTTGGGGACGTCGCCGAGGGCCGTGTCGATAGCGGCGAGCGTATCGGCGTCGAGCGTGACACCGGACGCCTTGACCGTGTCGGCGAGCTGCTCGGGACGGGATGCTCCGACCAGAGCCGCGGCGACATTCTTGTTCTGCAGAACCCAGGCGATCGCCAGCTGCGGCATCGTGAGCCCGGCGTCGGCGGCGATCGGCTTGAGACGCTGCACAGCGGTCAGGATGTCATCCTGCAGGAACCGCTTGATGAACTCGGCACCGCTGTGCGGGTCGGTGGCGCGCGAGCCGTCGGGCACGGGCTGGCCAGGCAGGTACTTGCCGCTGAGAACACCCTGCGCCATCGGCGACCAGACGATCTGCGAGATTCCGAGCTCTTCGGATGCCGGAACCACCTTGCCCTCGATCACCCGGTGCAGCATCGAGTACTGCGGCTGGTTCGAGATGAGCTGCACGCCCAACTGCTTGGCGAGCGCGTGGCCCTCGCGCAGCTGCTCAGCGGTCCATTCGCTGACGCCGATGTACAGCGCCTTTCCCTGGCGGACGATGTCAGCGAAAGCCTGGAAGGTTTCCTCCAACGGCGTCTCGTAGTCGAAGCGGTGCGCCTGGTAGAGGTCGACGTAGTCGGTGCCCAGGCGCGCCAGCGAACCGTTGATCGACTCGAAGATGTGCTTGCGGCTCAGGCCGGTGTCGTTCGCACCCTTGGGTCCGGTCGGGAAGTAGACCTTCGTGAAGATCTCCAGGCTCTCGCGGCGTTGACCCTGCAGCGCCTTGCCGAGAATGACCTCGGCTGCCGTGTTCGCGTAGGTGTCAGCGGTGTCGAACGTGGTGATGCCAGCGTCGAGTGCGGCGTGCACGGTCTTGACGGCCGCGTCGTCTTCGACCTGGGATGCGTGCGTGACCCAGTTGCCGTAGGTGATCTCAGAGACCTTGAGGCCGCTGTTTCCGAGGTAGCGATAGTTGACCATGGCTCAACGCTACTGGCCCCGCGCGCGGCGTCGGGCGCTCTGGTCACATTTTTCGGCCGTTCCGGTCGTTGGGACGGAGCGGGGCTAGCGGCCGAGCGGACGTGGTGGCCGGGTTACGACGCGGGCTGCTGATGCTTGCGCAGCCAGTACTCGGTCTGGGCGACGTGACCGGCGGCGGCAGCGGATGCGGCAACCGGATCCCGCGTCTCGAGCCCCCGCAGAATCGCACGGTGACCGGCATCGGAGAGCACTTTGATCTGAGCGGCATCTGCGGTCGTGAAGATCCGGTAGGCGCGTGAACGGGCCCGCAGCACCTCCAGCAGTGTGGCGAGCGCGTCGTTGTTAGCGATGTCGGCGATCGCAGAGTGGAACTGGCTGTCGAGTTCGGAAAGCTCCTCGTCGTCGGTGACCGCCTCCAGTCGCACCAGCAGCTCGTCGAGCCGCGCGATCGTGTCGTCATCGATGCGAGCGGCGGCCAGACTCGCCGCATGCGCCTCCAGCGCACGGCGCAGCTCATACAACTCGATGACCGAGTCCAGCGGCAGCAGGCCGACCGTCAGTCCGAGTCCCTTGATGAGATCGGCGGCGTGCAGCTCTGAAACGTAACTGCCGGATCCGTGTCGGGTGTCGATCACCCCGAGCGCCGAGAGCGTGCGGATCGCCTCTCGCAGCGGTCCCCGAGAAACACCAAGCCTCTCGCACAGTTCCCCTTCGCTCGGTAACCGGTCGCCCGGCTTCAGATCACCATCGGCGATGAGTGCGCGCAGCCCGTGCAGTGCCGTCTCCATTGCGCCCATCCGCGCACCTTTCCCTAAGTTGTCTTACGACTTTATAAAATCTACCGATAAGACTCGCCACAATGAACCGAATGTGGCAATGTTGTAAAACAAGTTCCGGCCGCACCCATTATCCGAACGAGGCAGCATGCAGCATCCATCCCCCACTCTCGCACCCGTGCGTCTGGTTTCGGGGATGCGAGCGCGCGATGCCTGGCCGCTGGATCCGACGATCATCCACCTCAACCACGGCTCCTTCGGCGCCGTCCCCAGCGAAGTCGTCGAGCACCAGAACGAGTTGCGCGAGCGTGCCGACCGCAGCCCCGTCGGCTGGTTCCCGCGCATCGCGGAGTATGTTGCGGATGCTCGCGCCCACGTCGCCCCCTTCGTCGGCGCCCGCGCCGAAGACAGCGCATTCGTGCCCAATGCGTCCGCCGCAGCCACCGTCGTCTACAACAGTCTGCGCCTCGACGCCGGCGACGAGATCCTCGTCACCGACCATGGCTATGGGGCCATCACTATGGGCGCGGCCCGCCTGGCACGTCGCTTCGGCGCCGAGGTACGCGCCGTCCACATCCCCCTGTTCGCCTCGGCCGATGAAGTCGTGGAGTTGTTCCGTCAGTCGCTCACCGCGAACACCCGACTCATCGTCGTCGATCAGATCACGTCCCCTACTGCGCGCATGCTACCCACCGCCGAGATCACCGCCCTCGCTCACGAGCGCGGCATCCGCGTTCTCGTCGACGGAGCGCACGCGCCCGGTCTCATCCCGGATGCCGCCACAGCCGGCGGTGGCGACTGGTGGTTCGGCAATATGCACAAGTGGCCGTGCGCACCCCGCGGGTCGGCGCTGCTCGTCACCACCAACTCCGACCGCCAGGAGCTGTGGCCGCTGATCGACTCATGGGGGGCTCCGGAGCCGTTCCCGAGCCGCTTTGACACGCAGGGCACGATCGATGCGACCACCTACCTCAGCACCCCGGCCGCGATCGATTTCATCGAGCGCGAGTACACCTGGGAGCGCACCCGCCAGAGCATGCGCGAACTCGCCGACGTCGGCGCCCGGATGATCGCCGATGCCGTTCAACCCCACGTCGCCGAAGACGCACTCGTGCAGCTGCCGACACCGGTCGACGCGATGCGGCTGATCCGCCTGCCCGACGGCTTGGGCAAAACCCGAGAAGAAGCGGATGCCCTGCGCATGACACTCTTCGACCGCGTCGGCGTCGAAACCGCCTTCACGAGCTTCGAAGGCCGCGGCTACTACCGCCTCTCTGTCCATCTCTACACCGAGCTGAGCGACTTCGAAGCCTACGTCGAGCGCTGCATCCCCGAGATTCTGCGCGCCGCAGCCGCGGCATCCTGACCCTTCCCCTAACGAAAAACACAGAAAGAGGTATGTCATGAAGCGCAACCGACTGACGACAGCCGTCGGCCTGGGCACTGTCGCCCTGCTGGGACTGACCGCGTGCTCCGCAGGAGGCTCCGAATCCTCCGGCGGCGAAGGCGGCGACGTCGAGCTGCAGATGGTCGAGAGCCTGACCAACCCCGCCCGCACCGACCTGCTGCGCGGCCTCCTCGATGATTTCGAGGCCGACAACCCGGGCGTCACCGTCAAGCTCGTCTCCCCGCCCACTGAACAGGCCGACCAGACCATCCAGCAGATGCTGCAGTCCGGCAAGGGCGTCGATGTGCTCGAGGTCCGCGACATCACCGTCGGCCCGTTCTCCAACAACGGCTGGCTCTACGACATGACCGACGACCTGAAGAGCTGGGACGGCTGGGACGCGCTCACCGACAACGCCAAGGCTGCCGCCGAGGGCGATGGCACCAGCTACTTCGTGCCCTACGGCTTCTACGGCCTGTCGCTGTTCTACCGCACCGATCTCATCGCCGAAGCAGGCTTCGACGGGCCTCCGGCGAGTTGGGAAGAGCTGCTTGAACAGGCCTCGGCGATCCAGGATCCCTCGAGCAACATCTATGGCTACGCGTTCCGCGGCGGCCAGAACGGCAACACGAACGTGGTCGCGGCGATCGAGGCGTACGTCGTCGATGACCTCGACCTCTCGAACGCGTTCCTGATGCAGGACGGCTCGACCATCTTCGCCGCCGACGAAGCACAGGATGCCGTCGACACCTACTTCGACCTGTTCGAGCAGGGTTCACCGCCCTCTGCCGTCTCATGGGGTTACCCGGAGATGGTCGCCGGCTTCACGAACGGCTCCACCGCGTTCCTCCTGCAGGACCCGGAGGTCATCGCGACCGTTCAGGACTCGAACCTCACCGAGGATCAGTGGGACACCGCCCCGTTGCTGACCGGACCGTCCGGCAAGGCCGCGCAGCCCCTCGCCGTCGCCGGCTGGGGTGTTGCAGAGGGAAGCAAGCACAAGGAGGCGGCGGTGGATCTGATCGAATACCTGTCTTCTGCCGAGCCCGCCACTGAGTTCGCCCAGGCGAACAGCCTGGTGCCGATCATCGCCGCGGCATCCGATGACGAGTTCTACTCGACCGGCCCGTGGACGAGCTACGTCACCATGACCGAGAACCCGGACACCTACGTCAACGTGCAGCAGCCGCGCGGTGTGAGCTGGTGGACCGAATGGATCCAGAAGTCCGACCAGGACGTGCAGAACGTGCTGCTGGGCAACATGACGACGACCGAGCTCCTCGAGTCGTGGGACGCGTACTGGGTCGAGAAGTACGCCAGCGAACAGGGCTGATCCATGTCACTCCTCACGCGTTCGGGGCGCTCCACCGGTGAATCCGGTGGGGCCGCCCCGGCGCGGCCGGGAAAGCGCGTCTTCCGTGGCCGGCACGCCTGGACGATACTCGCCTTCCTCGCCCCCGCCATCCTCTTCGTCTGCTGGTTCACGTACTACCCGATGCTCCAGGGTGTGCGCATGGCGTTCCATGACTGGAACCTGTGGGACCTCACCTCGACACCATTCGTCGGCTTCGACAACTTCATCCGCGTGTTCAGTGACCCGGTCTTCCCGCAGGTCGCCTGGAACTCGGTGCTGTGGGTCGTAGGTTCTCTCGTGCCGCAGTTCGTCATCGGCTTCCTGATCGCTCTGGCTCTGCGCAAGCGATTCCGTTTCCGCGGCGTCTACCAGGCGCTGGTCTTCTTCCCGTGGGCGGTATCCGGCTTTCTGATCGGGATGCTGTTCCGCTGGATGTTCAACGCCGAGTTCGGTGTCGTGAACGATCTGCTGATGAAGGCGGGGCTCATCGACGCGCCGCTGCCGTGGCTCGCCGATCCGAAGCTCGCTATGGTCGCGGTCATCATCGCCAATATCTGGTACGGCGTGACCTTCTTCGCGATCATGATCCTGGCAGCCCTGCAGTCCGTTCCCGACGAGATGCTGGAGGCAGCCAGCCTCGACGGCGCCGGTCGCATCCGCCAGTTGTTCTCGGTGATCATCCCGTACATCCGGATGACGCTGCTGCTGACGATCCTGCTGCGCGTGATCTGGATCTTCAACTTCCCCGACATCATCTGGGCGATGACCCGCGGCGGCCCCGCGAACCAGACCCACATCGTGACCACCTGGATGATCAACTACACCCAGCAGGGCAACTACGGCATCGCGAGCGCGATCGGGCTGATCGTGGTCGGATTCCTGTTCGTGTTCTGCGCCTTCTACCTGATGGCGATGAGAAGGGCGAGTAAATGAGCGCCACCGCACAGCTGGTCGTTCCGGCCGGTGTCCGTCAGATGCCTCCCCGGGCCCGACGCAAACCCTCTGCCCTGAGCATCCTGCGTTTCGTCGGCCTGGCGATCTGGCTACTGATCACACTGTTCCCGCTGTACTGGATCGCCCTGACCTCGTTCAAGGAGCCCGCAAGCGTCAACGTCTATCCGATCGAGTACTGGCCCAGCCAGCCGTCGGTGCAGAACTACGTGAATCTGTTCGAGACGAGCAGCTTCGGGGTGTTCCTGGCGAACTCCGCAATCGTGGCACTGGTGGCCGGCGTCACGAGCACCTTCATCGCACTGTTGAGCGCATTCGTGATCGCGCGTTTCGAGTTCCGCAGTAAGGGTGCGGTGCTGATCGCATTCCTCCTGACGCAGATGATCCCCGCGTTCATCGCGCTCGGCCCGCTGTACTCGATGATGGCCGACCTCGGGCTCGTCGATAACAAATTCGGTCTGATCCTGGTGTACATCGCGATCTGCATCCCGTTCTCGACGGTGATGCTGCGCGGGTTCTTCGAGAACGTCCCGGTGGCGTTGGAAGAGGCCGCCATGATCGATGGATGCTCGCGCCTGGGCGCCCTGTTCCGTGTGCTCGTTCCGGTCATGACGCCCGGCATCATTGCCGCATTCATCTTCAACTTCGTGAACTGCTGGAACGAGCTGTTCCTGTCGGTGGTGCTCATGCACTCGGAGGAGAACCGCACGGTGCCGGCGGCGCTGAACGGCTTCATCTCAACGTTCAACGTCGACTGGGGTTCGATGTCTGCCGCGGCCGTGATCACGATCCTGCCGACGATGGTGATGTTCGCTCTGGCCAGCAAGTGGATCGTGCAGGGCCTGACCGCAGGTGCAGTGAAGGAGTAGCGCGCCACTTTTCGGCCGTTCCGGTCGCACTTGGTGCTGCTAAACCCGCGTTTTAGCAGCACGAAGTGCGACCGGAGCAGGGGTTGTGGTGGAGCGGGGGTTGGTGTGGAGCGGGCCGTTACAGCGCCGCGGCCGCCACTTCGTCTTCGGTCGTCGCCACGAGCTGGCCGCAGGCCCCGTCGATTTCCTTGCCACGTGTGTCGCGGAGGGTCGTCGGCACGCCGGCATCGTTGAGTCGGCGCACGAATTCGTTCGTCACTTCACGCGTGGATGCTGTCCACACCGATTCCGGCGTCGGATTCAGCGGGATCGGATTCACATGCACCCAACCGCGGCCACGCTGGTTGAGCTTCTCCGCCAGCAGGTCCGCACGCCAGGCGTGGTCGTTCATGTCTTTGATGAGCGCGTACTCGATCGAGACGCGGCGACCGGTCTTCTCGTAGTAGTTGTACGCGGCATCCAGGGCCTCGTCGACCTTCCACTTTGAGTTCACCGGGATGAGCTCGTCGCGCAGGGTGTCGTCGGGGGCGTGCAGTGAGAGCGCGAACGTGACGGGGATGTTCTCGTCCGCGAGCTTGCGGATGGCGGGCACGAGGCCGACCGTCGAGATGGTGATGCCACGGGCACTCATACCGAGTCCGTCCGGCTGCGCGCCGACCATGATGCGCACAGCATCCATCACCCGCTTGTAGTTAGCCAACGGCTCGCCCATCCCCATGAAGACGATGTTGGAGACGCGCTCCATCGAGTGGTCGTCGCTCTTCTTGCCCCCGAGGCCGCCCTCGGCGATCAGCCGGTTCGCGCGGACGATCTGCTCGATGATCTCAGCCGTCGACATGTTGCGGGTCAGCCCCGCCTGCCCGGTGGCGCAGAACGGGCAGTTCATGCCGCATCCGGCCTGACTCGACACGCAGAGCGTGATGCGGCCGGGGTAGCGCATGAGCACCGACTCGACGAGGGCCCCGTCGTGGAGGCGCCACAGGAACTTGATCGTGTCGCCCTTGTCGGTCTCCAGCCGGCGCACCTCGGTGAGCAGCGGCGGGAGCATTCCGGCGACGAGCTCATCCCGCTGCGCAGCGGGAAGGTCAGTCATCTCGGCGGGGTCGGACGTGTAGTGCGTGAAGTAATGCGTGGAGAGCTGCTTGGCACGGAAGCCCGGAAGTCCGAGCTCCTTGACCTTCTCGGTGCGCTCGGCAGGCGTGAGGTCCGCAAGGTGAACCGGCGGCTTGCCGCGCTTCGGGCTCGCGAACTGCAGCAGCGGGCGCCCCTCGGCGTCCTTCTTCTGCGTCCAACCCTCGGTCCGCGGACGCACCTGCGGTTTAGCGGGACCCGTTGAGCGGATGGCGGAGGACTCAGTCATGTATCCAGGGTACGCGGTGACAGGTGGGAAGCGGCTGGGGTACGGGTGGATGCCCGTTCAACCAGCTCGGTCGGAAGCTCGATCCGTTCGTCATCGATCTCGGCACCGGCGACCGCTGCCGCGAGGGCATGAACAGCGGCAGCCGCCATCGCGCGAATCGGCTGTCGGATAGTACTCAACGGTGGATGCATCCACCGGGCACCGCGCACATCATCGAAGCCGACGACGAGCACGTCGTTCGGGATCGACAATCCGGCCTCGGCGATCGCCCGATACGCTCCGGCAGCCATCTCATCCGTGCAGGCGAACAGGCCGATCGGACCCGACCCGCTGATCTGAGACAGTGCGCGGGCGCAGGAACGCCATGCTCCCATCGCGCTCCAGTCGGCGTCGGCGCGCACCCGTTCGGCGCCGGGCGCGAGGTTGGCCAGCGTCTCGAGGAAACCCTCTGCGCGTCCGCGCCCGTACCGGTATGACGGCGTTCCGCCGATGAGGATGAAGCGGCGAGCGCCCCGGCTGATGAGGTGCTCGGCCGCGGCTGCACCGCCGGCATGGTCAGTGCTGCGGATGCTGGGCAGCTTCAGCGGCGCCTCTGATCGCGGTTCGAGCAGCACCACGGGAATGCCGGCTCGGCGCATCGGCGCGAGCTGGGCCGCGGTCGGGACGATGAGTCCGAGGATCACTCCAGCTGTGCCGCGCGAGCGGATCCGCTGCGGCCAGTCGTCATCGGGGTCGTCGCGCTCGGTCGTCAGCACGAGGTCGTAGCGCAGTTTCGCCGCCGCCGTGCGGGCGCCCGCGGTGACCTCGTCCGTGTACGGGTCGTGGAATCCGCTCAGCACCAGATCGAAAACGCGTGACATCCCCCCGCGCGGACGGCCACGCGATTCGCCGGCAACCGTGTACCCGAGCGTGCGGGCCGCCTGCTGCACGCGGGCTCGCGTATCCGCTGCCATGTCGCCTCGGCCGCGAAGCGCGCGTGATGCGGTCGAGACGCTAACGCCAGCATCCGCTGCCACGCGAGCGAGCGTGACACGGGCGGTTGAGGGCATCCATCTATTTTGCGCAAATTCTGGGACTTCTGCCAGTGCACCTGGCAATGTTTTTGCAAACACCATCGACGGCGAAGGAGCATCTATGGCGGCGCTGCGCGTAGCGATCATCGGAACCGGATTCATGGGCAGGATGCACGCCCATGCCTGGCGGACCGCACCACGATTCTTCGACCTACCGGTGACCCCGACCGCTACTCTCCTCGTCGGCAGCAACGCAGCGCGCACCGCGCTCGCCGCGGCCGAGTTCGGCATACCGGAATCCTCCGACGACTGGCGCTCGGCGATCGCGCGCGATGACATCGACATCGTCGACATCTGCACGCCCGGCCATACGCATGCGGAGATCGCGCTCGCAGCCCTCGCCGCCGGAAAGCATGTGCTGTGCGAGAAGCCGTTGGCCAACGATGTCGCCGAGGCCGAGCAGATGGCCGAGGCCGCGGCAGCTGCCACCCGGCGCGGAGTCTTCAGCATGTGCGGTTTCAGCTACCGTCGCACCCCGGCGCTGGCCCTGGCGAAGCAGCTCATCGACACCGGCCGACTCGGCGAGATCCGCCACGTACGCGCCCAGTATCTGCAGGACTGGCTGACGAGTCCGGATGCCCCGTTCACCTGGCGCCTCGATCGCGAGCGTGCCGGATCCGGCACGCTCGGCGATATCGGTGCGCACAGCATCGACACCGCACAGTGGCTGACCGGATCGACGATCACGGGTGTCTCGGCGATGCTGCGCACGTTCGTCACCTCACGCCCGCGGCTGGACGAGCGTGTGGGCCTCGGCGGACACGGAAGTGCGGATGCGCCGCGCGAAGCCGTCACCGTCGACGATGCCGCAGCGTTCACCGCGACCTTCGCGGACGGCGCCCTCGGCGTCTTCGAAGCAACCCGGATGGCCGCAGGCCACCGCAATGCCAACCGCATCGAGATCAACGGCGACCGCGGCTCGGTCGCTTTCGACTTCTCGTTCATGAATGAGGTGCAGTTCCACGACGCGACGCTGCCGAGCCACGAGCAGGGCTTCCGCCGCATTGACGCCACGGAGCCGGAGCATCCCTACGCCGGAGCCTGGTGGCCCGCGGGCCACGGCCTCGGCTACGAGCACCTGTTCACCCATCAGGCCGTCGATTTCGTGCGGGCGGTCACCGAGGGACGCACCCCGCATCCGAGTTTCGAAGAAGCCGCCCAGGTGCAGCGGGTTCTCGCAGCCGTCGAGACCAGCGCCGCTTCCGAAAGCCGATACACCCCTGTAGAAGGAGCACGCTCATGAGCACGCGCAAGGCATTGGTCGTCCGCGGAGGCTGGGAAGGGCACCACCCGATCGAGGCGACCGAGCTGTTCCTGCCGTTCTTGACGGCGAACGGGTTCGAGGTGCAGATCGAGGAGTCCAACGAAATCTACGCGGATGCTGCGGTGATGGATGCCGTCGACCTCATCGTCCAGTCCGTCACGATGTCGACGATCTCCGCCGAAGCGCTGAAGGGGCTGCGCCGGGCAGTCGAGCGGGGCACCGGCCTGGCGGGATGGCATGGGGGCATCGCTGATTCCTACCGCAACAGCTCCGATTACCTGCAGCTGATCGGAGGCCAGTTCGCCACTCATCCAGCGAAGCATCCGGATGCCCGCGAAGGCGGCGAAGCAGACAACTTCCTCCCGTACACGGTGGAGCTGACCGAACTCGGCCGCGCGCATGAGATCACGGCCGGGCTGGACGACTTCACCCTGAACACTGAGCAGTACTGGGTGCTCGCCGACGACCTCAACGATGTGCTTGCCACGACCACGCATCCGGCGCAGCCTTACCACCCGTGGCACCGACCGATCGTGTCACCGGCCGTGTGGACGCGCGAATGGGGGCAGGGACGCATCTTCGTCGCGACCCCGGGACACGATCCCGCGGTGCTGCGCGACGACAACGTACGCACGATCATCGAGAGGGGAATGCTGTGGGCGAGCCGCACGGTATCGGAATAGTCGGCCTCGGAGTCATCTCCGCCCAGTACCTCGAAACGCTCCGCGCGCACCCCGGTGTGCAGATTATCGCCGTCGCCGATCTGAACGTCGAACGCGCAGCAGAAGTCGCCGCGGGCATCCCGGGCTGTCGCGCCCTGACCGTCGATGAACTGGTCGCCGACCCCGACGTGCAGACCGTGCTGAATCTGACGGTGCCGGCCGCCCACGCCGAGGTCGCGCTGGCGGCTCTCGGACGCGGCAAGAACGTCTACGGCGAGAAACCACTCGCCCCGGGCCTTGCCGCAGCCCAGAACATCATCGACGCGGCGGGCTCGGCCTGGGTGGGCTGTGCCCCGGACACGGTGCTCGGCACCGGCATCCAGACCGCGCGCGCCGCGATCGATGAGGGTGTGATCGGGCGTCCTGTCGCTGCGACAGCGACCTGGGTTTCGGCAGGGCATGAGTCGTGGCATCCGAACCCCGATTTTTACTACCGCGAAGGCGGCGGTCCCCTGCTCGACATGGGGCCGTACTACCTCACCTCGCTGTTCCATTTCCTCGGCCCTGTCGCGCGCGTTTCCGGCGTATCGTCGCGGCCGAAGGCGGTGCGACGCATCGGCTCGGGACCCCGGGTGGGCGAAGAGATTCCCGTGGAGATCGACACGCATGTGACCGGTGTGCTCGAGCATGTCGGCGGCGCGGTGTCGACCGTGACGTTCAGCTTCGACGGCGCAGCGACGGGTGCCGCGCCTCTCGAGGTGCACGGCGAGACCGGTTCACTCTCGGTGCCGGATCCGAATCAGTTCTCCGGCGATGTGCGGCTGCGCCGGCCCCGCGAGAAGGAATGGATGCCGGTCGAACCTCGTGCCGGGTACGTCAACGGCGGCCGCGGTATCGGGCTGCTCGATTTCGTCGCGGGTGGCGGGCGCGCAGACGGCACCATTGCTTTGCACGTGCTGGAGATCATGACGTCACTCATGGAGTCGGCTCGGATCGGTCGGCGGGTCGAGGTGACCACGACGGCGGAGCGACCGACGCTTGTTCCTCTCACGGACGAAGAGCGGTGGCGACACTAATTCGCACTTGTAACTACAGGTGCGAATCCGGGACAATGAGAGCGCACCCCGATGAAGGAGCCTCATGACCGACCGTCTTGCCCGCGCCCGCACCACCGGCGTCCTCGCCGTACTCCGCGCACCCTCCGCCGAACTGGCGCTTGACGCGGCCGACGCGATCATTCGCGGCGGTGTCGCCGGCATCGAAGTCACCTATTCGACCCCGGATGCTCCGGCCGTCATCCGCGAACTGATCGCTCGCCACGGCGATGCGGCCTATGTCGGCGCCGGCACCGTGACCACTGTGGAGCAGGCCGTTGCCGCGGCGGATGCCGGGGCCGCGTTCCTCGTCAGCCCCGGCACCCTGCCCGACCTCACCCGCGCGATGCTCGACACCGGCCGGGTGGTAATGACCGGGGCGATGACGCCGACCGAGGTCATGGGCGCTCTGGCACTGGGGGTCGATGTTGTGAAGATCTTCCCGGCGTCCCTCGGCGGGCCGTCGTACCTCGGCGCGCTGCGCGGCCCGTTCCCGGACGCTCCGCTCATGCCGACCGGCGGCGTGAGCCCCGACAACCTCGCCGATTGGTTCGCGGCCGGCGCGGTGGCTGTCGGCGCCGGCGGAGACCTGGCAAACTCCGCATCGATCAAGGCCGGGGACTGGGCCGACCTCACCCGACGGGCCGAGAGATTCGCCGCCGCGTTCACTGCCACCCGCAGCTGAACCCGCTGTTCGATGCCTGATCTGCTGCCCTGGGCGTGGGCACTCCTCGCCCTCGCGGCTGTGACGATCGGCATCTCGAAGACGGCGCTGCCCGGTGGCAGCATCCTGGCCATAGCCCTGTTCGCCGCGGTGTTGCCGGCGCGCACTTCCACCGCGGCGATGCTTCTCCTGCTCATCGTCGGCGACGTGTTCGCGCTGATCGCCTACCGTCGACACGCACACTGGCCGACACTGGTCAGGCTCGCGCCGGCAGTTGCCGCCGGGCTCCTCGCCGGGTTCGGGTTCCTCGCACTCGCCGGAGACGGAGTCGTCCGTCGCGCGATCGGCGTGATCCTGCTCATCATGATCGGGCTCACGCTGTGGCGACGGTGGCGCGAGGCGAAGACGGATGCCCCGGCATCCGCTCACGGTGGCGTGCTGCTGTCGACGGCGTACGGCGCACTCGGCGGGTTCACGACGATGGTGGCCAATGCCGGCGGACCGGTGATGTCGATGTACTTCATCGCCACGCGGGCTCAGGTCAAGGTGTTCCTGGGCACCTCCGCGTGGTTCTTCGCGATCGTGAACCTCGTGAAAGTACCGTTCCTGGCAGGGCTCGGACTGTTCACCCAGCCCGTGCTGTTGATGGATGCGGCCCTCGCACCGCTCGTGGTCATCGGCGCCCTCGCCGGATTGCGGCTGGCACGCCGGATGAATCAGCAGGTGTTCGACCGCATCGTGATCGTTCTCACAATCGTGGGGGCGACGTACCTGTTGTTCTGAAGCGCACTTGTCGGACCGCGCCGTGCCGGATCCCAGACGCCCGGCCTGGGTCGCGGCGTGTCGCCGGCCTCGGTCGCTCGACACGCCGATCCCGTCTGGGATTCGGCACGCACGAATCTCGGCCCGGCGGGCCAGGCGGCCTCAGCCGAGGAAAATGTCGGGGAACAGACGGTCGTCGGGAGTGCCAGGAACCGCAGCGTAGCCGGAGAAATCAGTGACACCGGCAGCCTCGAGCACGTCCTCGACGATCAGGCTCTGACCCGAATACGATGCTGCTTCCTTCGTGAGAACGGCATACGCGGCATCCGCATAGATCTCCGGCGTCCGGCTCGCGGCCATCACCTTGTCACCGCCGAGCAGATTCTGCACCGCGGCGGTCGCGATCGTCGTGCGCGGCCACAGTGTGTTCGCCGCGATCCCGTCGCCACCGAATTCGGCAGCAAGCCCCAGCGTGACCATCGTCATTCCGAACTTCGCCAGCGAATATCCGGTGTGTGCCCCGAGCCACTCCGGCGTCGGGTTCAGCGGCGGCGACAGCGACAGGATGTGCGGGTTCTCGGCCTCACGCAGCTGCGGAATCGCCGCGCGCGACAGCATGAAGGTCCCGCGCACGTTGACGTCCTGCATGAGGTCATACTTCTTCGCGCCGAGATCGAGAGAGCGCGACAGGTCGATGACGCTGGCGTTGTTGATGACGATGTCGATGCCGCCGAACTCGCCCTGAGTCTTCATGACCGCTTCGGTGATGTCGTCATCCTCACGCACGTCGCCCACGATCGGCAGCGCATTGCCGCCGGCCGCGCGGATCTGCTCGGCGGCGGTGTGAATCGTGCCCTCGAGCTTCGGATGCGGGGTGTCGGTCTTCGCCAGCATCGCAATGTTCGCGCCGTCCGCTGCTGCGCGCAGCGCGATGGCGAGGCCGATGCCGCGGCTGCCGCCCGACATCAGAATGGTTTTTCCTGCCAGTGTCATCGGATCTCCTTTTCCCAGCACCCGTTCGACGAGCGCAAATGGTTCTGTTTCGACCGGATCCGGAGCCATTTGCGCTCCGTGAACCTGGGTTCGAGTGTCTACTTCGGGGCCATCCGGATCGCGCCGTCCAGGCGGATGGTCTCACCGTTCAGATAGTCGTTTTCGACAATGCTCCGCACGAGCGCGGCGTATTCGCCGGGGCGTCCGAGGCGCGCGGGGTACGGCACCTGCTGCCCGAGAGATTCCTGCGCGGCTTCAGGGAGGCCGGCGAGCATCGGCGTCTCCATGATTCCGGGCGCGATCGTGCAGACCCGGATGCCGTGGCGGGCAAGCTCTCGCGCAATGGGAAGCGTCATCGCGTGCACGCCGCCCTTTGACGCCGAGTAGGCGGGCTGGCCGATCTGTCCGTCGAAGGCGGCGACGGAGGCCGTGTTCACGATGACGCCGCGCGCACTGTCGACGTTCCCTGAGCCTTCGACCGGCTCCGGGGTCGAAGGGTCGTTCTTGGCCATCACTGCGGATGCCTGCGAAATCACGTTGAACGTGCCGACGAGGTTGATCCGGATGACGCGCTCGAAGTCGGCGAGCACGGCAGGGTTCCCGTCACGATCGAGTACCTTCGCGGGCGGTGCGATGCCGGCGCAGTTGACGACGATGCGCAGCGGTGCTTTCTCATTCGCCGTAGCGACAGCAGCCTGCACCTCATCAACGTTCGTGACGTCGGCGGCGGCGAACGTGCCGCCCAGTTCGGCGGCCACGGTCGCACCGTCAGAGGAGGGGAGGTCGATCAGTGTGACATGGGCGCCCGCAGCGGCAAGCATCCGAGCCGTTGCCAGGCCGAGGCCGGAAGCCCCGCCGGTGATCAATGCCCCAGTTCCCTGGATCTGCATGCGTTCTCCTTCGAACCGTTTGCAACTGAGTCCCAGCATACGCAGTTCTCAGTGTCACCCCTGGCGGCTGCGCCTAGGGAGGTGTTGGCTGTAGTCATGGAACTGCGTCGCAAGCGAGCCTACGATACCGCCGAACAGGCCGATGGATTCCGCGTTCTCGTCGATCGACTGTGGCCCCGAGGCGTCTCGAAGGAGCACGCAGCCATTGACCTGTGGTCCAAGGACACCGCCCCGAGTCCGGAACTGCGAAAGGACTGGCATGCGGCATCCGACGACGATTGGGGCGTCTACGCCGAGCATTACCGAGCGGAACTCGCGAATGAAAGCGCCGGGGCGCTGGGCGAGCTGGCAGCAGAGCTGAAGCACCACGACGTTGTCACCCTTGTCTACGCAGCCCACGACGAGCGGCACAATCACGCCATCGTGCTCGAAGCGGCGCTGCGCGAGCTGCTGTGATGGCCGTCCCCCGCGCACAACTCCTGAGAAACCACGCGCAGCGGCCCGATCTGGCAGTGTTTCCCGGCTTCTGCGGCCATTCTTCAGGAGTTATGAACGGGAAGCAGGTGGGACTGTGACGATTCCGGCCGCGCCGGCGCAGGTGATGCGCCTGGCGGGCGGCGCGGCACTGACCCCGGTGTGGGCGAACAGCATCGGCGGGCTGACGTTCCGCAGCGACGACGGCCGCTTCATCAAGTGGGGGCCGCACGACTCCGAGGCGAACATGCGCGATGAAGCGGAACGGATGCGGTGGGCCTCCCGGTGGACGCGCGTTCCCGAGGTGATCGCGCAAGGACAGGATGCGACGCACGAATGGCTCGTCACCGTGGCTCTTCCTGGCGAGAGCGCGGCCTTCCCACGGTGGATCGCCGAACCGGCCAGCGCCGTGCGCGCAATCGGCGAAGGCCTGCGGATGCTGCATGACGCGCTGCCGGTCGATGAATGCCCGTGGAGCTGGAGCGTACCCACCCGCATCACGAAGGCCGAGGCCCGGGGCATCCGCGTTCCGGATGCGTTGCGCGACCCGCCGCCGGTCGACCAGCTCGTCGTCTGCCACGGCGACGCCTGCGCGCCCAATACCCTCCTCGACGAGGACGGCACTCCGCTTGCGCACGTCGATCTCGCAGCCCTGGGCACCGCCGATCGTTGGGCAGATATCGCCGTGGCCTCGATGAGCACACTGTGGAACTATGGCCCCGGCTGGGAGGAGGCCCTCATCGAGGCATACGGCGTCGCACCCGACCGCGAACGCCTGGCCTACTACCGAGAACTGTGGAACGCGAGCTGATGGCTCATCCGCTCATGTTCACGGACGGCGACCCGTTGCTGCACCGGGTGCGTGCCATCGCGCTCGCATTTCCGGAGGCCGCCGAGAAGGTCAGCCACGGGCGCCCGGCGTTCTTCACGAAGAAGGTGTTCTGCTATTTCGGTGGCTCGCAGCACGTCGACGACGAGTGGATCGCTCATGATGCCGCGATCATGGTGCGCCCGGATCCCCTCGACGAGCCGGCGCTGCGTCAAGACGCTCGCTTCTGGGTACCGGCATATCTGGGTCCGTCTGGATGGCTCGGCATCGATCTCGACGAGGCGACCGATTGGCGGGAGATCGCAGAGCTCATCGATGCGTCGTACCGGGTCACCGCATCGAAACGATTGATCCGAGCGCTCGATGAGCTGCAGCCACCCGACATTGTTCAGTAGTACGTATTAACGTATTATTGCGGTATGGATGACGAACTAGCAGCACTGCGCGAAGCGGTGCGTGTCCTGACGGAACGAGTCGACACTCTCGACGCTCAGCAGCAGACCGCTCACGCGGTCGATGAATCACCTGCTGATGGCGATGCGTTCTGGGCCCTGACCGGAGTGCAGTCACGTCTCGCGGATGCTCCCTCGACCGCGGACGGTGCCGTGATGCTCGTGGGGTCGCTGACTCTGCCCACCGGCGCTCCGGTGTCATGGCAGCAGAGCGTTGGAACCACGGGAATGCTGGAGACGGAATGGACGGAGCGCGCGGCGGCGTTCGCGGCGTTGGGGCATCCGGTTCGGATGGAACTTCTCCGGCACATCCTCTCCGGCGTGCATGCGACAGCTGACCTGGCGTCAATCGAGGCACTCGGGACGACGGGCCAGCTGCACCACCATCTGCGCCAACTGCTCAGCGCCGGATGGGTGCGTCAGAGTGGGCGCGGCAACTACGAGATCCCGGCGGCGCGGATCGTCCCTCTGCTGGCGTGCGTGCTCGGAGCCGAGCGATGAGGCACGCGCTCGCTGCGGTCTATCGCTTTCGCGTGCCCGGGTACTACGCCGCGACCGCAACCCTCCTCGCCGTCGCTCTGTCCACATTCTTAACTCTGGGCGAAACCGTGCGTCAGGCTCGCGGCATCCTGTCGCTGATCGCGGTGTGCGTGCTGGCGCTGTGCATCGTGCTCGCATTCGTCGCCCCCGCCTTTCTCCCCGACTCATCGACGGTGCTGGTCTCCTCTCCGGTACACGGGAGATGGCTCGCGATGAACAGCCCCGCGTCGAAAGTCCCCAGTCACGGAGTTCGTGCATACGGGCAGACGTACGCAATCGATCTCGTCAGTGAGCCAGTCGATGAGGTCCGTCCGACCTTCGGCGAGGGCTCGGCGATGCGTGACCCGTCGGAGTATCCGGCCTTCGGCGCGCCGGTGCTCGCCATGTGTGACGGAGTGGTGGTGCGCGCTTCCGACTGGCGACGGGATCACCGAGCGCGCTCCAGTGCGCTCGCAGTGATCTACATGATGATCGAAGGTGCGTTCCGGGAGCTGGGCGGGCCGGGGTTCGCCATCGGCAACCACGTCACGGTCCGCGGCGCGGATGGCGTGCATGCCATGGTCGCGCACCTGCAACGCGGGTCGGTGATCGTTCGCGTCGGCGAGACGGTGCGCGAGGGTCAGCAGCTGGGAAGCTGCGGCAACTCCGGTAACACCAGCGAGCCTCATGTGCATGCTCAGCTCATGGATCGCGCCTCGCCATGGACAGGGATCGGTATTCCGATGGCCTTCACCGGAATCTCCCTCGCAGATGCTGCAGAAAAGGTCCGCGCACTCCCCCAAAATGGCGAGCATATGACCCACACCCCCTGATTGCGAGTGGGTAGTTGTGGCTCGATTTCGCGCGGAAACTGAGCCACAACCGGCCACTCGCAAGCCGGTTAAGAGGTGGGGCCCAGGATGAAGTTCCAGGTGTTGAAGACCACGGCGGCGGTCAGCGCAGCGGTGGGAATCAGCATCCCGATGATGAGCAGCACCGTATCGCCGCGGTCCCACGGCGACGGGCGAGCCCAGGTACGCGCTGCCGGGCCGCCGAAGCCGCGCGCCTCCATCGCGGTCGCCAGCGATGACCCGCGCCGGATCGCCAGGACGAACAGGGCGAACGCCATCCCGATCCCCCGCCGGATCCGCCCCTGATCGGCGACGCCGCGGGCTCGACGGGCCAGCGCCAGCGCACGCCAGTCATCAGCGAGTAATCCGAGCATCCGCATTCCGGCGAGCGCGCCGATCACGAAGCGGGCAGGAAGATGCGCTCGTTGCGCCAGATCATCGGCCAGATCGGTGGGGTCCACGGTGACGAACAGCACGATCGCTGGCAGCCCGATGGCCAGCACGCGCACCGCCGTCGCCGCCGCGAGCGCCAATGAACCATCGCTGACGCGCATGACGAACCACTCGAAATAGACGGTTCCGCTCGCCTCGCCATACAGCGCGATCGTTACGGCGCTGAGCGGCGCGGCAATCCACAGCACCGCGGTGCGCATCCAGAACTCCCGCGCTTTCAGCCCGGCGAGCAGCAGCAGCGGAATCTCCAGCACCAGCGCGACAGCAGCCGACAGCACATCGATCGTGAGGATCAGCGGGACGCTGATCAGCAACGCCGTCGCCAACTTCGCCAGTGCACTGCGCGGAGCGATGGGCCCGGTTCTCGGCACCCGGCCGGTATCAATGGCGAACGCGCTCACGATCCGAGCTCGATCCGACGCGCATGCAAAGCCTTCATCACGTCCTCATCGTGCGAGACAACGATGATCGCCGCGCCCTGGTCGCGCAGGCCCGCGATGATCGCGACGAGCTCCGCCCAGGTCACGGCATCCTGTCCGAATGTCGGCTCATCGAGCATGAGCACGTGCGGCCGGGTGGCAAGCGCGGCGGCCACCGTCAGTCGTCGCTTCTCGCCGCCGGAGAGCGTGTACGGGTTCGCCTCAGCCAGCGCGTTCAGCCGCAACCGGACGAGCAGGTCATCAACCCTGGCCGTGACCTCGCCCTCATCGAGGCCAAGGGCGCGCGGCCCGATCGACAGCTCTTCGCGCACGGTTCTGGCGAGCAGCTGATGCTCCGGGCTCTGCAGCACCGCACCGATGCGGGTGAGCAGCGCGCGCGAAGACCATTTCCCGGGGTTGGCTTTTTCACCGGATGCCAGCGAAGCGGATGCCGTGACCCGCCCGCTTTCGGGATCGATGAGCCCGGCCAGCGTCAGCCCGAGCGTGGACTTTCCCGTGCCGTTGCGCCCGACGATTCCGAGCACCTCACCCGCGCGCACGCCGACATCGACAGGGCCGGCGACTGGCATGCCCCGACGTCGTGAAACTACGAGCTGCTGCGCCTGCAGCAGCTCGCCACCCGGCGCCGCGACGGGCGCCGGCGGAGAGGCCGGCGGATGCCCGGGAACCCACACGCCCGCCGCGGCGAGTTCTTCGCCGCGGGCGCCGAGCACAGCCTCCGGTGTGCCGTCGGCGAGAACGACCGTCGAGTCCTCTTCCACGCCCAGCACGATCACGCGATCGACGAGCGGCAGCCACACATCGATGCGGTGCTCGATGACCACGAGCGTCGCTCCGGTTGCATCCAGCACGTTTTTGACCGCATCGCGCACCTCCTCGACCCCGGCGGGATCAAGGTTCGCGGTCGGCTCATCGAGCAGGATCGCCCCGGGGCGCATGGCCAGCACACCGGCGAGTGCGAGCCGTTGCTTCTGCCCGCCCGAGAGCGCGGCGGTTGAGCGGTCCCGCGGCAGATCGAGGCCGACCGCATCGAGCGCAGCATCCACTCGCGGCCAGATCTCCTCGCGCGGTATTCCGAGGTTCTCGCATCCGAAAGCCACATCGTCACCGACACGCGCCAGGATCGTCTGGGTATCGGGGTCTTGCAGCACCATCCCGACCCGGCCGTGCACCTGTGCCGCAGGCAGGCCGTCCACGTGCAGCTCGCCGATCTCCTCGCCCTCGTCGGCGCCGCCGAGCACACCGCCGAACGCCTGCAGCAGGGTCGACTTCCCCGATCCGGATGCGCCCAGCAACAGAACCCGCTCGCCGGCGGAGATGTTCAGAGTGACATCGCGCAACGCCCAGCGTCGGCGTGTGGCGTAACGCCAACCCCAGCCGTACGCCGAAAGCGCGGCTGGGGTCGACGTCACACCGGTGCCGATCGTCACACCCGCGGGGTTGCCGCGCGCCCAGAGGCGAAACGGCCCAGCGCACCGGTAGCGGCGAGCCCGCGAGCGATGAACCATCCGCCGAGGCCGGCGATGACGGCGCCGGAGATCGTGGTCGACGCGATGTACACGCTAGTGAACAGCACATCGGCGCCGGGGTACCAGAGGATGCGGTCATTGATGCCGCAGGCCACACCGGCACCGGCACCGGCGAGAACAGCCACCGGCAGGCGCCAGACGCCGTAGAGGAACAGCAGGAAGATGATCTCCGCGCCCAATCCCTGCACGATGCCGGACGCGATGGTCAGCGGCCCCCACTGGTTGCCGATGAGAGCGGAGATGACCGACGCGACGACCGAGGTGTAGATCGCGGCGCCCGGCTTGCGGATGATCAGCCCGCCGAGCACGCCGGCGAGCAGCCAGGGGCCCGCGAGAAGCCCCTGCACGCCGGGAAGCAGCGGCTTCAGCAGCGCGCTCGGTGCCTCATAGCCGACGTTCCAGAGCAGGAAGATGACGGCGCAGGCGACGGCGATCACACTGGCGACGACGATGTCGACGACGCGCCAACGCCACAGCTCCGAGCGGCGCAATCCCGTGGCTGTGGACGTGGCCGATCCGACAGATCCTGAAGTGGACATGGATGTACTCATTTGAACTCCTCCCTGCGCTGGCATTACCCAGATCAGGTTCGACGGTCGAAGCGCGGTTCGCTCCCTCTCAGCCCGACATTCGGGCTCCCGTGGTTGTGCTGATGATCATACCCGTCTGCAACCGCAGCCGGACTCAGCGCAGAGTGCGAGCGGATTCGGTAGCGTAGATGGGTGACCCCTGACGATGCCACGCCCGAGACGGGCACGCTCAGCCGCCGAGCACTGCGTGCACGCGCCCACAAGCGCGATGCTGAACACTCCCCCACGGAGCCGCCCAGCGAGAGTACAGAACAGGGGTCCGTCTCCGCGCCGATACTGTCGGATGCTACGCAGTCACCGTCCACGGATGCTCAAAAGCCGCCGGCACCTCCGGTCGGTCTTTTCGATTTCGATGCTGAGCTGAACGCGATCGAAACTGCTCTGGCGGAGCCATCGCCGCAGGCGCGGTGGGCTGACGCCGGCAGTTCGGGTTCCGCTCTCACCTGGCTCGATTCCGAAGCCGTGGCGGCGGGGACCCGTCCAGCCGATCTCGATGCGGTAACGATGCACGAGCCCGGTCCGGATCTGCTCGCCGGCGCTGCGCTTCGCTCCGGTGCGGCACGCACCTGGCTGCCGCCTCTGGGCGCTTTGGCCGCTCTCGCGGTGGCCTACTCGGCGACCATGCTGCTGTGGCCGTTGCACGAGGTGGCACCGACCGTGCAGGCAGCCGATTTCCAGCCGGTGGCGTCCGAGCCGGCGACAGTGTCCTGGCCGACCATCGGCAGTGCCGGTGTGAGCGTGGCCGGAGTCTCATCGATGGCCTCTGATGCGGCCGCCGTGCCGATCGCCAGCGTGACGAAGGTCGTCAGCAGTCTGATGGTGCTGGACGCGCTGCCGCTGCAGCCGGGCGAGACCGGGCCGGAGTACGGTTTCAGGTACAGCGACACCGTCGATTACTGGGACTACCGCCGCGCCAATCAGTCGGCACTGGATGTTCCTGTCGGCGGCGTGCTGAACGAATACCAGCTGCTTCAGGGCACGCTGCTGGGTTCAGCCAATAACTACATCGACCGTCTTGCCCGTGAGATCTGGGGTTCCGATCGTCGATTCGCCGAAGCTGCCGAGAAGTGGCTCGCGGACCGCGGCTTGGACGACATCACGATCGTGACGCCGTCGGGCTTCGATGAGGACAACGTCGCCACCCCGGAGGCTCTCTTGCGGCTCGCCGAGCGGGCGATGCAGAACCCGGTCTTCGCCGAGATCGTCGGTACCCCGAGCGTAGAACTGCCCGGCGCCGGACTCGTCGAGAACACCAACGGGATGCTGGCGGACCCGGGTGTCGTCGGGATCAAGACCGGAACCCTCGTCGGCTGGAGCCTGCTCACCGCGAAGGACATCACGGTCAATGGCACAACGGTTCGCCTGTACGCCGCGGTGCTGAACCAGGGCGACAACGACGAACGACTTGCCGTGACGCGGTCGCTGTTCTCCGGCGTGGAAGCCTCGTTGGCTGCGGCTTCCCCCGCTGTCGCGAAGGGCACGGTCGTCGGCGCAGTCAGCACGCCGTGGGGCGCGAGCGTCGATGTCATCACGGATGCCGATGCCGAGGTGGTGCTGTGGAACGGCGCCGCCGCGGCCTCGAACGTGGTTTTTGATCTGACCGATCAGCGCACCGGCGAGATCGGCACGCTGACAGTCACCGGCCCCGTGGATGCTGAAGAGATCAGTGTTTCGCTGGCCGAGGAGCTGTCCGGCCCGAGTCCGCTGTGGCGGCTGACGCATCCGCTCGAACTACTCGGGCTCGACTCCGCGAACTGATCTTCGCCCGCAGATAAAGAGGGCCAGCAGACGACGAGGGCCGGCTACCCATGCAGCCGGCCCTCATCTCTTGCTCACGGTGTTTCGTCGACCACGACCTCGGCTTCTTCCGAGGCGACCACACCGATAGCGCCGGTCATCGCCTCTTCAGCGTCGATGTCGGTCGCGGCCTGCTCGAACTGCGACTGGTAGAGCCGCCAATAGGCGCCCTGCGCCGCAATGAGCTCATCGTGCGTGCCCTTCTCGACGATGTCACCATGCTCCATCACCAGGATGAGGTCGGCATCGCGAATCGTGGACAGCCGGTGCGCGATCACGAACGATGTGCGGCCCTGTCTGAGCGCGGCCATCGCATGCTGCAGCAAGAGCTCCGTGCGGGTATCGACGGCGCTGGTGGCCTCATCCAGGATGAGGATCGACGGCTTCGCCACGAACGCACGCGCGATCGTCACGAGCTGTCGCTCACCCGCAGACACGTTGGCGGCGTCTTCTTCGAGCACGGTGTCGTAGCCATCCGGCAGCGCGTGCACGAATCGGTCGACGTAGGTCGCCCTGGCGGCGTCGAGCACTTCCTCATCGCTGGCTGTTGCGCGCCCGTAGCGGATGTTCTCCAGGATCGATCCCGCGAACAGCCACGGGTCCTGCAGCACCATCCCGGTGCGGGAGCGCAGATCATCACGCGTCACCTCGGCGATGTCCTGCCCATCGAGAAGGATCCGGCCCGAGTTCAGCTCGTAGAACCGCATGATGAGGTTCACCAGTGTCGTCTTGCCGGCCCCGGTGGGGCCCACGATCGCAACGGTCTGCCCCGGCTCCACCCGGAAGGAGAGGTCGTTGATCAGCGGACGCTCCGGCGTGTACGAGAACGACACATTTTCGAACTCGATGACGCCTTGAGCCGCCTCACCCCGTGGCAGAGTCGGCGCGTCTTCGGCGTCGGGCTCCTGCTCATCAGCATCGAGGAAGTCGAACACCCGCTCTGCGGAGGCCGTACCCGACTGCACGATTGCTGCCATGCCGCCCAGTTCGCTCAGCGGCTGTGTGAACTGCTGTGAGTACTGGATGAAGGCCTGCACATCACCGAGGCGCAGCTGTCCGCTGGCGACCATCAGACCGCCAAGAACCGCGATGCCGACGTAGGTGAGACTGCCGATGAACGTCATCGCCGGCATGATGATGCCGGACAGGAACTGTGCTTTGAAGCTCGATTGGAACAGCTCTTCGTTCTCGGCCTGGAACTTGTCGAGAGCATCCTGCTCGCGGCCGTAGACCTTGACCAGTGCGTGGCCGGAGAAAGCCTCCTCCACCCGAGCGTTGAGACGGCCAACCTTGCGCCACTGCATGCCGAAGGCCTTCTGCGAGCGCGGTCCGATGACCCCGAAGATCACGCCCATGAGCGGCAGTGCGACAAGAGCCACCAGCGCCAGCTGCCAAGAGATCGAGAACATCATCACGAGGACGCCGACCACGGTCAGAACCGAGGTCAATGCCCCAGAGAGGGACTGCTGCATCGTCTGGGTGATGTTGTCGATGTCGTTGGTAACGCGCGAGATCAGTTCACCGCGCTGCACCTTGTCGAAGTACGCCAGCGGCAGCCGGTTGATCTTCGCCTCAACGTCTTCGCGGAGCCGCCACATCGCGCGGACCATGATCACGTTGATGACGTAGCCCTGAATCCAGCTCAGCAGCGCCGCACCGACATAGATGGCCAGAACGCCGATGATGATCCACCGCAGGCGTTCGAAGTCGATACCGGCACCGACCTCGAAGTCGCTGAAGGCTGCGACCATGTTGGCGAAGTCGTTCTGATCCTGCGAGCGCAGCAACTCAACGACATCGGCTTGCGACGTACCAGCCGGAACGCCGTTGTCGGCGAGCATCCGCGAGATGAAACCCTCGTAGATGATGTTGGTCGCCTCGCCGAGCACCTTGGGTGCTGCGACCATGAGCACGACACCGATCGCACCGAGGATCGAGACGATGACGAGCCAGATCGCCGACGGCTTCAGCAGCCCCAGCATCCGGCCGAAGCTCTTGCCGAAGTTATCGGCCTTGCCGGGGGTGGGAGCATCCCAACCACCGGCCTCCAGGCGCGCAGCGTCGGCGAGTTCTGCCTCGTACTGCTCTTCGGCGGTCAAAACGGCCGCTTCGTTCGTCGCATCGCTCATGCGTCCACTCCCAGCTGCGACTCAACGATCTCGCGGTAGGTCTTACTGGTTTCCAGTAGCTCGTCGTGTGTGCCGACGCCGACCATGGTGCCGCCCTCGAGGACGACGATGCGATCAGCATCGGCGATTGTCGAAACACGTTGCGCAACGACGATCTTCGTCACCTCTGGCAGCTCTCGCCACAGTGCCTGTCGCAACCGGGCATCGGTGGTGAGGTCCAGCGCGGAGAACGAGTCATCGAACACGAGGATCTCTGGCTGGTGCACGATGGCCCTGGCGATCGCCAGGCGCTGACGCTGACCTCCGGACACGTTCGTCCCGCCCTGCGAAATCCTGGATTCGAGCCCATCGGGCATCTCTTCGACAAAGTCACGACCCTGGGCGATCTCGAGCGCATGCCACAGCTCTTCATCGGTGGCTTCCTCGCGCCCGTACCGCAGGTTCGATGCGACAGTGCCGGTGAAGAGGAACGGCCGCTGCGGCACGAGGCCAATGCTCTTCCACAGCGCTTCGACATCAGCGGCACGAACGTCGGTGCCATTGACACTGACCGAGCCGCCCGTCACGTCGAACAGCCGCGGCAGCAGCGATACCAGCGTCGTCTTTCCGGAGCCGGTCGAGCCGACGATCGCGAGGGTCTCCCCCTTGACTGCGGAGAACGTCACCCCCGAGAGCACTGGCGCTTCGGCGCCCGGATAGGTGAACTCGACATCCTTCAGGTCGATGGTGCCGGGTGCCGGGAAATCCACGACACCGTTCTCGGGGCGCTCCAACCCTGATTCGGCATCCAGCACCTCGCCCACGCGTTCAGCGGAAACAGCAGCGCGGGGGATCATCATCGCCATGAAGCTCGACATGATGACGCCCATCATGATCTGGCCGATGTACTGCATGAACGCGAACAGCGTGCCGACCTCGACGTTCCCGGCGTTGATCTCGATGCCGCCGAACCAGATCACCGCGACGACCGTGACGTTCAGAATCAGCATGAACAGCGGGAACAGCAGCACGAAGAGGGACCCGATCTTGCGGCCCAGAATCATCAGGTCGGTGTTCGCACCGCGGAATCGCTCTTCTTCGATCCGCTCGCGCACGAATGCCCGCACGACGCGAACGCCGGTGAGCTGCTCGCGCATGATCCGGTTGATCGCATCGAGCTTGGCCTGGTTGCGCCGGAACAGCGGCACCATCCGGCTGATGATGATCACGGCAACCACCAGCAGCACCGGCACCGAGACGCCGATCAGCCAGCTGAGCCCGACGTCCTGCTGGACGGCCATGATGATGCCGCCGATGGCCAGCAGCGGCGCGGTGACGAACATCGTCGCCCCCATCATCGCCAGCATCTGCACCTGCTGCACATCGTTCGTGTTGCGGGTGATCAGCGACCCCGCGCCGAACTGCGAAACCTCGCGTTCGGAGAAGCCACTCACCCGCGAGAAGACGTCGGCGCGAATGTCACGACCGACACTCATCGCCGCCTTCGCCGCAAAGTACGTCGCGATGACCGAGCAGACGATCTGGCCGAGCGACACCACGAGCATGAAGCCGCCCGTGCGCCAGATATAGCCGGTATCGGCCTGAGCGACGCCCTTGTCGATGATGTCGGCGTTCAGGCGCGGCAGATAGAGGGTTGCCAGTGCGCTGGCGAACTGAAAAACAAGTACGCCGACGAGGAGCCAGCGGTATTTGCGGAGGTAACGGAAGAGAAGTTTTCCGAGCATGAAAGTGTCCTTGACAGAGAGGGGCCGAATCGGCCACAACACAGGTTGTCACGAACCTCAGACATTCGAAATACCCGCGTGCGATTATCCGCTCAGGGCGAACGATTCGCAGGTCACGGTCTGATTATTCCCACAGCGCCTGCTCGGGAGCATACGCCCGAGCGGCCGCTCCGGCATCGGTCTCGAGCTCATCGATTGTGGCCGGCTGCCACTTCGGCGTGCGGTCCTTATCGACCAGCTGCGCTCGGATTCCCTCGACGAGATCGGGGTGCTCGTGAGCGAACCACATCACCCGGCGGTACTCGCCGCGCAGCGCGTCGCGCAGGTCGCCCTCGCGGGCCTCACGGACGGCGTCGAGCGTGACGGCGAGACCCGTGGGTGACAGCTCTCGAAGTGTCTCGGCTGTGGCGGATGCCGCGGGCTCAGACCGTTCGGACAGCCGCTGCATGATCTCTCCGACGGAGTCGGCCGCGAACACCTCGTCGATCCAGGCCCGTTCATCGGCGAGCGCTGACGGCTCCGGCGTCTCGTCGAACAGGAGGACGAGCTCAGACGGGCTGGTCGGATCGGCGCGCTTGCCCAGGGCCTCGCGAAGCTCGGGCAGGTGTTGTGAGGGCACGAAGTGATCGGCGAACCCGGCGTAGATGGCATCCGTTCCGCTCATCGTGGTGCCGGTCAGTCCGAGATACTCGCCGAGCCGTCCCGGGGCCCGGCCGAGCAGCAGCGTGCCGCCGACGTCGGGGGTGAAGCCGATTCGGGTCTCGGGCATCGCCAGGCGGCTGCGCTCGGTAACGATTCGGATCGCGGCATGGCCGGCAAGGCCGATGCCGCCGCCCATCGTGATGCCGTCGGCGAAGACCACGACCGGCTTCGCGTACTCGGCGATCATCCGGTTGAGGGTGTATTCGGCGCGGAAGAACGTGGCGGTGCTCTCCGGTCGCCCCGCGGTGATCTCGTCGTACAGCATCCGCACGTCACCCCCGGCGCACAGGCCCCGTTCGCCGGCTCCGTCGATGAGCACGATGTCGATGTCGGAGTCGTACCGCCAGGCCTCGAGTGCCGCGGTGAGCTGCTGGATCATGGCGAGATTGAGTGCGTTGATCGGCCTCGGCCGGTTCAGGGTGAGCCACCCCAGCGATCCCTCAGTGCGGATCAGAACGGCGGATGCCTCGTCGATGTCAGTCACGAAAGCCACGTTACAACGGCTGATCTGGTCGTTCTGCACCCACGAAAGGCGAGATTCTGTGCGTTTTCCGGCAGGATAGGGGGAACGACCATGCAGGAAAGGCCTCGGATGCCCGACGGACAGCTCATTGAGTTCGACCACGTGACAAAGCGCTTTGGCGCTGTCGCCGCCGTCTCCGACTTCTCCGCGCGCGTCAATCCCGGTGTCGTGACAGGGTTCCTCGGCCCGAACGGTGCCGGCAAGACGACCACTCTGCGCGTACTTCTCGGACTCGAGAAGCCCACCTCGGGAACCGCCACCCTCGGCGGCACGCGCTACGCGGAACTGCGAAATCCCGCTCGCGTGGTCGGCGCCATGCTGGAGGATCCCGGCTTCCGCCCTCGGCGCACGGTCGAGCGTCATCTCACCGCTGCGGCCAAGGCCAACGGCATCTCTTCCTCGCGGGTGGCCGAACTCATCGCTTTCGTCGGTCTCGGCGGCGACGTCGACACACGCATCTCGGCGCTTTCGCTCGGCATGCGCCAGCGGCTCAGCGCGGCCACCGCTCTGCTCGGCGACCCGGGCGTCCTCATTCTCGATGAGCCGGCCAACGGCCTCGATCCCGAAGGCATCCGGTGGATGCGTACGCTCATCCGCGGCCTGGCCGCTGAGGGACGCACCGTGCTGGTGTCATCGCACGTCCTTTCCGAGATCGAGCAGACGGCCGACGAGATCCTCGTCATCGCGAACGGCAAGCTGAAATTCGCCGACACCATGGAGAATCTCGCCGACCCGCGGACCGGTCCGGTCGTAGTGGATGCTGAAGACCGCTCCGCGTTGTCGGAGACCCTGAGCGGCGCGGGTTATGAGTTCGAGGTGCTGCGCTCCGGTCTGACTGTGCGCGGCAGCGATGCCGCCACCATCGGCAGCTTGACGGCCCGTGCCGGCGTCGCACTGACCACGCTGCAGCAGCGGGGACCGACACTCGAGGACGTCTTCCTCGACCTCGTGAACGACCGCTACCAGGCCCCGGCCCCGCTGGCGGCTCCGGTCGCCGAGCCCGAGCAGGTCGCCGAACCCAAGCCCGTCGCCGAACCCGCCCCGGTCACCGAGCCCGAGCCGGTCACCGAACCCGAGCAGGTCACCGAACCCGAGCAGGTCACCGAACCCGAACCTGTCGCCGAACCCGAGCCCGTCGCCGAACCAGCCCCGGTCACCGAGCCCGAACCGGTCGAAGCGCCTGCGGTCGCCCCCGCAGAAGAAGATCGTCCGCTCCCCGGCCTCGCAGGTCTCGCCGCGATGGCCAGCGCGTTCAACACGCCAGAGCCGGCCGCAGTACCCGAGAGCGATGCCCCGGGCCACGACAAAACTGTGTCCGCCGAGCAGACTCCAGACGAACCCGCGGCAGACGAACCCGCCTCAGACGAACCAGCCGCAGAAGATTCTGCGGCCGAGCAGCGCTGACCTCAGGCCGGGCGCGGCCGGATCACCGGACGCTGACGCCCCTTCACCACCGGAATCGGTGCGGTGCTGGCAATCTCGACGACATCGACGGGATCTTCTGAGACATCGAGCCGCAGCGCCTGCGTGAGGGCGAGGCCGTGCCGGGTGGTGAGGATCAGCCGGTGGAACTGCTCATCGCCGTGCAGGTCGATGACCACGCTCGGGCGACGCCCACGGACCATGACGAAGTCGGTGGTGGCCGCGGCCTTCCAGGTGCCGGCGGCGACGATTCCGGGAATGTGCGTGCCGGGGCCCGGCACGCCACGCAACCACGTCCAGGCGTCGTCGGTCAACTGAACCTTCTGGATCGTCTCGCGAGAGATCCGCAGGTTGTCACGGTGAAACGTCGCGGCCCGCTCAAGCGGGGAGAGCACAACTTCCAGCTGTGTCTGATCCAGAAGCAGCGTCACCATGCATCCAGTCTGCCAGCGGTAGCCGCAAATCTGTCGGCAACTTGCTCACAGTGCCACAACAATCAGTCAGGGACGAGCGGATGCTGCTGCCGCCGCTGCCGCGGGCAACGCTGCCTCGATGCGAGACAGTGCCGCGTCATCATGTGCCGCGGTAAGGAACCAGGCTTCGAAAACGCTCGGCGGAAGCGCAACGCCCTGCTCACGCATGGCGTGGAAGAAGGGCGGGTACCGGAACGACTCCTGCGCCAGCGCCTCAGCGTAGGTGCGCGGAGGCGCAGGCGCGAAGGCGACCCCGAACAGGTTGCCGGCCCGCGGCACCGCGTGGATGACTCCGGCGTCGGTGAGGGCCGCATCCAGAGCGTTCGCAATGCGTGTCGCCGCGGCATCCACCCGCGCATAAACGGCCGGGGTTGCCAGCCGCAGCGTGGCCAGCCCCGCGGCCACCGACAGCGGGTTCCCCGACAGCGTTCCCGCCTGATAGACCGGGCCCACGGGCGCGAGCTGGTCCATGACCTCGGCACGTCCGCCGAGGGCGGCCAATGGCATCCCTCCGCCGACGACCTTGCCGAAGGTGATGATGTCGGGAAGGTATTCCTCGCCCAGCGAGGCCTGCAATGCCCAGAACCCGGCGTGATGCACCCGGAAGCCGGTGAGCACCTCGTCCAGGATCATCAGTGCGCCATGCGCGTGCACAGTGTCGGCGATGAAGCGGTTGAACCCCGGGTCAGGAGCCACGACGCCCATGTTGGCCGCGGCAGCCTCGACGATGACGGCGGCGATGCGGTCGCCGTGTTCGGCGAAGACGGCGGTGAGGGCATCCCGATCGTTGTATTCGATCACCAGCGTCTGCGCGGCGATCGGCGCCGGCACTCCGGCCGACCCAGGAAGCGCCAGGGTCGCAACACCAGATCCTGCTTCGGCAAGCAGGCCGTCGGAGTGCCCGTGATAGTGACCGGCGAACTTCACCAGCAGGTCGCGTCCGGTAACGCCCCGAGCCAATCGGATCGCCGTCATCGTGGCCTCGGTGCCAGTGGAGACCAGACGCACCCGCTCGATCGGTGCGAGGTCACCCAGCCGCACGCGCTCGGCGATGACGCGGGCGAGTTGGACCTCACCCGCGGTGGGCGCACCGAACGACAGGCCGCGCGTGGCGGCGTCCTGCACCGCGGAGACGACCTCTGGATGCGTGTGCCCGAGCAGGGCCGGACCCCACGAGGCGACGAGGTCGACGTATTCGGTGCCGGCGGCGTCCGTTACATAGGGGCCCTGTGCGGATGCCAGGAACCGGGGCGTCCCGCCGACGGAACCGTAGGCGCGTACCGGTGAGTTCACCCCTCCGGGAGTGACCGCCTGCGCGGCGGTGAAGAGGTCATCGTTGCGATCAGTCATCAGAAGCTCCTCAGCCAGGAAACCGGATCAGTTCCGAAGCCACTCAGCGGCCTCGGTTGCCCAATACGTCAGAACCGCATCGGCGCCCGCGCGGCGAATCGACAGCAGCGATTCCAGCACGGCGGCCCGGCGATCGATCCATCCGTTCGCACTCGCGGCCTCGATCATCGCGTACTCGCCGGAGACCTGGTACGCCCAGACCGGAACGTGCACGGCATCGCGCACCTCGCGCAGCACGTCGAGGAAGCCCATCGCGGGTTTGACCATCACGACGTCAGCCCCTTCGGCTTCATCGATCAGCGCCTCGCGCAGCCCCTCGCGGCGGTTGCCGGGATCGAGCTGGTAGGTGCGGCGGTCGCCCTGCAGCTGCGAGTCGACGGCTTCGCGGAACGGGCCGTAGAACGCGCTGGCGTACTTGGCCGCGTACCCGAGCAGCAGCGTGTCGGTGAAGCCGGCAGCATCCAGCCCCTGCCGAATCGCCGTGACCTGGCCGTCCATCATGCCGGACAGTCCCAGCAGGTGGGAGCCTGCGCGAGCCTGCGCAAGCGCCATCGAAACGTAGCGCTCCAGCGTCGCATCGTTGTCGATGACGGGATCGCCCCCTGAGCTGGTCGAAGGGCGGAGCACGCCGCAGTGACCGTGGTCGGTGAATTCGTCCAGGCACAGGTCGGTCTGCACGACGAGCGCGTCGCCGACCTCGTCGATCAGCGCGGCGGTGGCGCGGTTCAGGATGCCGTTGGCGTCATCCGCTCCGGATCCCTGAGCATCACGCACCGCAGGAACGCCGAACAGCATCACCCCGCCGACGCCCGCTTCAGCCGCCTCCACTGCCGCTCGGCGCAGCGAGTCCATCGAATGCTGGACGATGCCAGGCATCGATGAGATCGCCGTCGGCTCAGCGATCCCCTCGCGCACGAACATCGGCAGCACCAGCTGTCGCGCTTCCAGCGAAGTCTCCCGAACGAGAGCACGAACGGCCGGGCTGGTGCGAAGCCGACGCGGACGAATCTCGGGGAAGCTCACGGTGCGAACTCGTCAGCGGCATGCGGAAGCGTGAAGTGCGAGACCGCGTCGATCAGCGCGTCAACCGTCTGCTTGTCGGCCACCACGGTGATCGGAAGACCGGCCTTACGAGCATCACTTGCGGTGCGCGGTCCGATCGCGGCGAGCAGCGTGTCATCAGGGATGTCAGGGAACTGCTCGCGCACCTGCTGCGCGACGGATCCGCTCGTGATGAGGATCGCGTTGATGCGCCCGCTGTCGACGTCACGACGGATGCGATCGGTGACCGGCACGCCCACGGTGCGGTACGCGACGACGCTCGATACGTCGTGCCCGGCTTCGATCAACGAGCGGGTGAGTACGGGCTTCGCGATCTCGCTGCGCAGCGTCAGGATCCGGCGCGGCTCGGGCTCGAGGGCAATCAGCTGCTGTGCCATGCCGGCCGCGGAATTGTCGCGTTCGGGTACCAGGGTGACTTCGTATCCGACCGCCTGGAGAGCTGCGGCCGTGGTTTCACCCACTGCGGCGATCTTGGTCGACTTGGGAACCTCGGCGCGGTGCGCGAAGAGAACGTCCACCGTCGTCGCACTGGTGACGGTCAGCCAGTCGAACTCTCCGGCAGCCAGCTTCGCGAGTGCAGCGTCAAGCGCTGCCTGGTCGTTGGTCGGGCCGAAGTTGATCAGTGGCGCGACGACAGGGACTGCTCCCTGCGCACGCAGGCTCGCGGCGACACCGTCGCCCCAGGGGCCCCCTCGCGGAACGAGGACGCGCCAGCCGGTCAACGGCTTATCTTGCTTCGTTTCGGGTGTGCTGATCATTGAATTGCTCTCAGGAGACGAGTCCGGCCGCCCCTTGATCGAGCAGCCGACGGGCGACAGAAAGTCCGATCTCGCGTGCTGCGTGATTCGGGTCCGCACCATCGGCAGTATCCGCTCCGTTGCCACTGCCGTTCACACGAATATACCCCCGGTTCAGGGATTCCGTGACGTCGAGGTCGATCACACGCTCTCCTTCGGCTGCGTAGACAGCCGTTCGCACTCGAACAGCATCACCGGCGACGACCGCGTGAGCGGCCATCGGTGCCTGGCATCCGGCATCCAATCCCTCGAGGATTCCGCGCTCCACGGAGATCGCCAGACGAGTGTCTTCATCGTCGAGCCGGGCGAGGAAGCCGCGCAGCTCGGCGGGCGCGTCGGAGGTCGTCTCCACCGCGAGCGAGCCTTGGCCAGGAGCCGTGGGCCAGGTGGTCAGATCCAGCTCTTCACGGGAGAGTGGCGTGTCAGATCCCAGTCGCGAGAGGCCGGCTGCCGCGAGGATGACAGCATCCAGCTCGCCGGATTCGACCCTCGCCAGGCGCGAATCGACGTTCCCGCGGATGTCGACCACCTCGGCCTGGGGTGCACGGCGATGCACCTGCGCGATGCGGCGGGGCGAGCCGGTACCGACCTTCGCGCCCGCGGGCAACTGATGCAGCGGTGTGCCGTCGCGCGTGATGGCGACATCATGCGCCGCCTCCCGGACCGGGGTCGCGCCGATCACGAGCCCGGCTGGCATGGCCGTGGGAAGGTCTTTGAGGGAGTGGACGAGGATGTCGCACTCACCGGCGAGCAGCGCCTCGCGCAAGCGGGTGGCGAAGATGCCGAGCCCACCGATCTCCGAGAGGGATGCACGGTTCGTGTCACCCTCCGAGACGATCGGGACGAGCTCGACCTTCCGGCCGGAGATCTTCTCCAACGCTGCGGCGACGTGTCCGGACTGGGCTTGGGCAAGGGCGCTGCGGCGAGTGCCGAGACGAATAGGAGTGTTCATCATGACCTACTGCAGAACGTCCGCGATCTCGTCGAAGCGCAAGCGCCGACCCGTGTAGAACGGCACTTCCTCTTTCACGTAACGGCGAGCCTCGGTGTAGCGAAGGTCGCGCATGAGGTCGACGAGTTCAGTGACATCGTCTGCTTCCAGCGGCAGCAGCCACTCGTAATCGCCCAGGGCGAAGGATGCCACGGTGTTCGCGATGACGCCCGTGAAGGCGGCGCCCTTCCGACCGTGATCAGCGAGCATCGCGCGGCGCTCTTCTTCCGGTGCGAGGTACCACTCGGGGGTGCGCACGAACGGATACAGGCACAGCCAGCCCTTGGGCTCGACGCCGCGGAGGAACCCGGGAACGTGAGCACGGTTGAACTCGGCATCGCGATGCACGCCCATGACGTTCCACACCGGCAGCAGGGTGCGCAGCAGCTCGGTGCGGCGCAGGCGACGCAGCGCCTTCTGCAGGTCTTCGGCGGTGTCGCCGTGCAGCCAGACCAGCAGGTCCGCGTCAGCCTTCAGACCGGAGACGTCGTAGAAGCCGCGGATCGTGACTCCGGAGTCTTCGATGTGACCGGAGATCGTCTCGAGCTCGGTCGCATCAGTCTCGGTGACGGGCGCGTCCGGATTACGGCGCCAGACCGCCCAGAGTGTGAAGCCAGAAGGGTTTTGTTCGGTTGCATCGGACATGCTTCCAGTGTGCCTCTTTCTGGAGGCGGGAGCGAAACGTGCGACCGAGCGGGGTCAGCGAGAGATCGCGCGAGCGATCGCCCACACCAGCGCACCGGCCACGGCGGCAACGCCGACCGATGCTGCAACCGCCCCCAGCGGGTTCCGATCGGCGAACGCACGAGCCCGGGCGGCTCCACGCACGGACGCCTTCTCGATGCGGCGCGGGACGTTGCCCTTGATCTCGATTGCTGCCAGCGCAGCCTTCAGCTCTGCCCGCGCGGATGCCACGGGATCGGTGATTCCGGCGGGAACAGCGGTACGGGGCAGGCTCTGCTCAGACAGTGTCATCACCGGCCTCCTTCACAAGTCGAATATCGGTAGCAACGGCCTGCCCGGGGTTCTCCCGACGCAGTGCCTTACGGAATTTCAGCAGTCCCAGGAGGACGCACAGTGCCATGCACAGCAGCAGCAACCCGAGCACCGCCAGTGCGGACAGCCAGACCGGCCACCATGATGACAGTCCCGCAACGGCGAAGACGAGAATCATCGGTACGAGCCAGAACAGGAAGAACAGCGCGATGAGGAACCATACGCTGCCGATGCCGGCGTCCTTCGCGGTGCGAGACACCCAGGCCTTCGCCGCGTCGATCTCTGCCTTGACGAGTTTGCTGACGAGCTCCGGAAGATCGCCGAGCAGCGTCAGAAGGCTGTCATCGGCACGGTCACGATAGCCGCGAACCATGTCACTTTCCGTTCGTCGAGGGCTTCTTGGCAGCCGGCTTGGCCTTGCTGGTCGAACCGGTGGAGGTCTTCTTCGCGGCCGCGGCATTCTTTTTGGCCTCGTCCACCGCGTCTTCTACGGCATCCTCAAGATCATCCGCGACCTTGCGGCCGGTGGCGATCGCCGAATCGAGCTTCTTGCCCGGGGTGTCTGCGTTGCCTGCGGCCTTCGCAACCTTCACCAGACCGTTCCAGACTGCGCCCGGAACCGCGGCGGCCTTGTCGCCGACGTAGCCCTTGACCTTGGTGACCTGTTCCTGCACTGGATCGAGGTGCCAAACCTTCAACCACTGCGTCTTGATCTGCTCGTAACGCTCACGTCCGGCTCGTGTGCCGAGTACGTATCCGACGCCGAGCCCGACGACGAGTCCGATCTTCCCCTTCATGGGGTCTCCTCACGTTGTTCCGGTCGAGCCGCTGGCGTTGCCGCCGTCGGCCAGGGTTTCCAGCGTAACGCTATATGCCGAAATCGGCATCTACAACAGCGGGGCTTGACAACCCAGCATTCACACCCAGATCAGAGCGCGGCGCAGGCGGTCAGCCTCGAGCTTCGCATCGGGGATGACCTGTGCGAGCCCGGTTCCGGCGACCCAGGCACCGACGACCGCCAGAGCATCGATCTGCTCCACAGCAGCCCGCACGGCGCGACGCCGCTCACCTGCCCCGATCAGGGATGACGGCTGAGACTGGGTGAAACGCGCCCGGTGAGCGGTGATGAGGGCCGATGAGGGCAGCGCTACGCCGAGCATCGCCGAAGCCTGCCGCAACGCCAGGCGGGCCGCGGACTCCTCGTCAAGCTCCGCGGTTGCCGGCAGCTCACCCTGCGAGCCGAAGGAAACACGCACGATGTGGCGGCCTCCAGCGGCCTCCCGCAACCAGAACCATTTCGCCGTCGCATGCGTCAGCGCCTTGGCGACGAGGCTGCCCGGTGCGGTCAGCACTCCCGTCCCGCGCGGGAAGACATCCAGCGCCGGCGCATCCAGGAGCAGACTCACGATCTCGATCTGCGGCGCCTCGGGAGCCGCACCGAGATCGATCTGCTCACGCAGCAGCGCGCGAGCATCCGATTCGGTCGTGGCGATGATGACGGCATCCGCTGCAATGATTTCGGGCTCGGGCTCGGGCTCGGGCTCGGGCTCGGGCTCGGGCTCGGACTCGGACTCGTCACTATCCGGGTCGGTGTCCGCAGTTGTGAACGACACGACCCAGCCGTCGCCTGTGCGATCGAGGGCTGTGACGGCAGCGCCGGTTCGGATGACTCCACCCAGATCGACCAGATCAGCTGCCAGGGCATCCACCAGCGTGCTCATGCCGCCAGCCAATGCCTCGACGGCCGAGCCGGGAGCGGACTTCGCGCGATCAGCGCGGTCGGCGACCAACTGTGCGACGGCGCCGGAGAGCGAGCCGGTGCGGGTGAGCGCCTCGTTCAGTCCGGGAGCGGCAACTTCGACGTCCACGTCGTTCGGGTGAGCGGAGTACACGCCCGCCGTCACCGGCGTGACCAACCGATCGCGCACCTTCGCCCCCATGCGCGATTCGACGAGCTTGCCGAGGCTGTGCTCCTTGCCGATCGTCAGCGGCGGGCGCAAGCGGTCGACGTACGCACGCCATGCCCCGCTCCAGCCGATGATCCGGCGCACGTCCTCAGCGAATGGGTTCGCCGGGATGCCCAGGATGCCGCCTTTGGGAAGTGGAGCCGGGTTCACTCCGGGAACACCGGCAAGCCACGCACCAGCAGGGTTCGGAGTCACGATGCGGTCGGTGAGACCGAGCTCGGCGATCAGATCGCGCACGTGCCCGCCGCGGGTCGCATAGCTCTCGGCACCGGCATCCACTGTCAGTCCGGCGAGATCCGCGCGACGGATCGCACCGCCGAGCATTTCTGCCGACTCGAGCAGGGTCACCCGAATGCCGACCTTCGCGAACTCCCGCGCGGCGACCAGGCCGCCGATCCCGCCGCCGACGACGACGACGTGGCGCTCGGCTGCCCGTTCGGCCAGCTCAGCGGTTGCTTCTTTGTCTCGGTCAGTGGTCATGACGCCGTGCGGTGCACAAGCTCCACGATTCGGGTGAGCTGGTCGGGATCGGTTTCGGGCGGCACCCCGTGTCCGAGGTTCACGATGTGCGCACGCGCAGCACGGCCGCGCGCGAGCACGTCGAGCACGTGCTGCTCGAGCACCTCCCACGGAGCCTGCAGCATGGCCGGGTCGATATTGCCCTGCACGGTGACGTCGGGGCCCAGGATGCTGGCGGCTTCGTCCAGCGGCTGACGCCAGTCGACACCGACAGCGGATGCTATGCCGTCCAGACGCATGTCGGTGAGGAAGGGGCCGGTGCCGACACCGAAGTGAATGACCGGCACGTCGAGATCGACCACAGCTGCCTTCGAGTGCGGGGCGATGTGCTGACGGTAATCAGCGGGGTTGAGCGAACCTGCCCAGGAGTCGAACAACTGCAGCGCAGATGCTCCGGCATCGCGCTGCGCCTGCAGGAATCGACGGGAGACGCGCGAGAGCCAGTCGGCAAGTCGGTTCCACGCCTCAGGGTCGGCGTGCATCATCGCCCGAGCGCGCAGGTGCTCCTTCGAGGGACCACCCTCGATCAGGTAAGCAGCCAGGGTGAAGGGTGCTCCGGCAAAACCGATCAGCGGCGTCTCCCCCAGCTCATCGATGACGATGCGCACGGCCGCGGTGATCGCGGTGTGATCGAGATCCTCCGGGTCGATCGCCGTGATGCGGTCGACATCGGCGCGTGTGCGCACGGGCTCGGCGAACACCGGGCCACGCCCTGGAACGATCTCGACGTCGACCCCGGCCAGACGCAGCGGGATGACGATGTCACTGAAGAACACCGCGGCATCCACGCCGTGACGGCGCACCGGCTGCAGCGTGATCTCGGCGGCAAGATCCGGGGTGAGGCAGGCATCCAGCATCCGGGTGCCGACGCGGAGCTCGCGGTATTCCGGAAGTGAACGGCCGGCCTGGCGCATGAACCAGACGGGGGCGTGCTCGGGTCGATCTCCGGCGAGCGCGCGCAGCAGCGGGGCTGTGGGTGAAGGCATGCTGCTATTGTCCCACCAGCCGGCACGAACCGCCCTTTCAGCAGACTCCTCAGCACGCGACGTAAACTGCTGGTGTGCTGCTGTGCGTGACGGCGAGTCACAAGACCGCCTCCTTTGAAATGCTCGAGCGACTGAGCCGCACCCCCGACGACCTTGCGCCGAATCTTCTGCGTATTGCGCCGTGCGTGCAGGGTGCTGTCGTGGTGTCGACCTGCAACCGCTTCGAGGCGTATGTCGAAGTCGATGAGCCGGTGACTGCTGCCGGCGCCGTGGGCGTGGAAGCGGTGCTCGAGGCGATCGAGCAGTCCACGGGCATCACGGCATCCGATCTTGAGGGTGCGTACGCCGTGCATTCGGGTCGCCGGGTCGCCGAGCACCTGTTCGCCGTGGCATCCGGTCTCGAATCCGTCGTCCCCGGCGAAGGCGAGATCGCCGGTCAGGTCCGGCGTGCGCTGAAGGTCGCTCGCGAGGACGGCACCACGTCTCCGGAGCTGGAGCGCCTGTTCCAGCGTGCGAGCCAGGCGCAGCGCAAAGTGAAGAACGTCACCGCGATCGGCCGCGCCGGCCGCTCACTCGTGCGCCTCTCGCTGGAACTTGCCGACAGCCGCATCGCGGACTGGACTGCTGAGCGCGTTCTCCTCGTCGGCACCGGCGCTTACGCGGCCGTCACCCTGGCCACGCTCCGCGAACGGGGCGCAACGAACATCTCGGTGTACTCGCCATCAGGACGCGCGGAACTCTTCGCGAAGAAGCACGACATCGTCGCGGTGGCCGAACGGGACTACACCCGCGTCGCCATGGAATCGAGCCTGCTGATCACCTGCACCACGGCGACCGAGCCTGTGCTCGGTCCCGAGCATTTGCAAGCACAAGCCGGTGCTGTCGCGGGCGGATGCCCGGTGGGCGCTGCCGCTCAGTCGTCGCAACTCGTCATCGACCTCGGCATGCCGCGCAACGTCGACCCCGCAGTGGCGCACCTCGAGGGCGTCGCCTTGCTCGACCTCGAGACCATTCGACTGCACGCACCGCTGGAAGAACTGCAGGCGACGGATGCTGCGCGCAGCGTCGTGCGAGAAGCTGCCGACACCTTCAACGTCGTCGGCGACCGACAGAGTGTGACGCCGGCAGTGGTCGCGTTCCGCACGCACATCCTCTCGCTCATGGAATCCGAGATCGAACGTGCCCGAGCCCGCGGTGACGAGGATGGCAGGGTCGAGCAGGCCATGCGCCATCTGGCCGGAGTGCTCACCCACACCCCCACGACGAGGGCGCACGAACTCGCCGCCGACGGGCGTGGTGCGGAGTTCATCGCAGCCCTCGAGACGGTTTACGGCATCAGCCCCGCTGCGGCTGGGGCTGCGGGCGCCGGCCCTGCGGCCGCGGCATCCGCCTGACCGCCCCCGCCGTTCCGGTCAACCACCCACCGCTCCGGTCAACGCACTCCCCCTGACCACCCCACCGCTCCGGTCGCACTTTATGTCGCTATTCCGCGGTTAGAGCGACACCAATTGCGACCGGAACCTCGTATGGAAGTGAAACACGTGCCTTTGATCTCGCCCGCGTCCCGCCTGCTCGCCCTCGTTGCCGTCGGAGTGTTCTCTCTGAGCCTGTCGGCCTGCGCCGCGCCCCCAGCGACCGAAGAGAAGCTTCCCGCCGCTGAGTCCGCGGCCGCGACTCCCGAGCCCACCGCGGAGCCGACTCCCACGGCAGAGGACATCAACGGCCGCTGGTGCCCGACAGCGGAGAGCCCCGCGACCGAGCCCTGCGTGACCATCGCACTCCCGAACGCCACCCGTGACGATGGTTTCGTCATCGACATCGCTCAGCACGGTTCACCCGCCGAAACCGAGGACGGCGGGTTTTCATTCTCAACCGTCGATGCCCCGTTCGGCACCTACTACCCGGCGGGCACAGAGATCGCTGGCGGCACTCCGGATTACTACCCCGGCACCGATCTGCCCGACGCGGACCGCGTCTGGAACGGACAGAGTGGGACGATGCTCGTGCGCGTCGCGACACCGGAGATCACCGCAGCAACCTGCGCGGACGTCACTGCCGGTGAGGCGCTGGCTGCCTGGGGCGGTGAACTGGCCGCAGCTCCCAACGGAACGTGGGATCTGAAGGACGAGATGGGCTGGGCAGATGAGACTTACGATGCCTGCGCGACGCTGTCGTGGATTGTCGTCCCGCTCACGGGCTGCTGCCTGGGCGGTTACCCGTACGAGGTCATGCTCTTCCACAAGGGCGAGTTCGTGCAGACAGCTACCGAGGAGGTCTACGGACGCGCTCCGGAGATCACCCGCATCTCCGAGGACGAGATCGAGATCATCCGGTCGTGGGTTCCCGATGGTGGCTCGGGCGCCGGACCCTACGAGTCCGCAGCCTCGACCTTCACCTGGGACGAAGGCACCGAGGCCGTCGTCCGCGAGGGGGATCTGCCGCCGTATTCATTCTGACCTGCGGTCAGCGCGGCCGAGTGCAACACCGGATGCACGGTCCTACACATCACCGCCGCCAATTCGCCACTGATCGACGACCCGTTCATGCTGTTGGAGGGGATGTCCTCGACCAGCAGGTGCGCTGACCACGGGGATCGTCCGGCGATGCAGATCTCTGGTCAATCATCGACCGCTTCGGCGAGAAGCGATGCGATCGCTTCACGCACGCGGGGAAGATCGACGTTGAGGGTGGCCCACACTGCGTCATAATCGGTCGCCTCGTAGTGATGCGCGAGCCGATCGCGCATGCGCTTGATGCTCGACCAGGGCACCTGCGGGTTCGCGACGATCGTTTCATCGCTCAACCGCGCGACATTCTCACCAATCTTGATGATGATCGATTCGGCCGCAAGCCCCGGTGTGTTGAGATCATCCGAGACGTACCACTCGCGGCCTCGACCGGCGAGTCGGGTGCCGTTGTCGCACAACCGCACGATCTCACGCAACGACCGTTCGTCCCTATCGCTCACGCGGCCACCGCTGTCCGGAGGATCGGATGATCAGCGGGGAGCCCTCCGTCTGTGACCACGTCGATCGGAACGCCGAGCAACTGTTCGGCGGCGAAGGCGAACTCAGCGATCGTCAGCAATCCGACGTTCGGCGAGCGGGTGACAAGGATATCGAGATCGCTCAGCGCAGTGTCCGTGCCCTGCGCGGCGGAGCCGAACACGCGCACGTTGTTCAGCCCGTACTCCGCAGCGAGCTCCTTGAGTTCGTCACGATGCTGTTCGAGCGCCTCGTGAGGGAAAGGGCGCATGGCCGACCGCAACCTATCGACCATTGCCGCCGACGGATTCCGCCGCCCTGACTCATAAGCGGCGATGTTTGGCTGCGCAACACCGCTGCGCAATGCGAGCTGCGCTTGGCTGAGCCCAGCTCGCTCGCGCAAATCGCGCAACACTTCACTCATATCATGATGATATCGCGCCGAAGGATTCCGGGAAAGGGGAGAAATCGGGCATCGAGCACCCCCTGCAGCATCGCCCGCTTGCAATGTACGAAGCGCCATCACGCGCATCAGGCCATGGGGTCTGGCGGCGGTCACCCCTGGCAGACTGGATGCATGGCCCTTCACATCACCGGAGACACCGCCGCCGATTCGCTGCTGACAGACAACCCCCTCGCGCTGCTGGTCGGGATGCTCCTTGACCAGCAGGTTCCGATGGAGACCGCGTTCGCCGGCCCGCTGAAGATCGAGCAGCGCACCGGCGCTGTGGATGCCGCCGCCATCGCCAGCATGGATCCCGAGGCCTTTCTCGAAGCATTCCGTCAGACGCCAGCTGTTCACCGTTTCCCCGGTTCGATGGCGACGCGGGTGCAGACGCTCTGCCAGGTACTGGTTGAGGAGTGGGGTGGGGATGCTGCGGCACTGTGGACGACGGGCGACCCTGATGGCCCCGAGGTGCTGAAGCGGTTGAAGAAGCTCCCCGGCTTCGGAGAGCAGAAGGCGAAGATCTTTCTCGCACTTCTGGGCAAGCAGTACGGCTTCACTGGCGCGGGCTGGCGCGAAGCGGCTGGCGACTACGGTGTGGAGGGTTCGCTCCGCAGCGTCGCCGATATCGTCTCGGTCGAGTCACTGACGAAAGTGCGCGAGAACAAGAAAGCGATGAAGGCTGCCGCGAAGGCAGCGAAGTGAAGCAGACCGGAGGCAGCATCGGCGCCTTCATCGCAGATGTCACGCCAGCTGGACGACGCCGGGATGCCGAAACACTCACGGCCGTGCTGCAGGAGATCTCCGGACGCGAGCCCGAGCTGTGGGGAACGATCATCGGCTTCGGCAGCTGCCACTACCGCTATCCGACCGGCAGCGAAGGCGATATGCCCGTGCTTGCCTTCGCGCCGCGCAAGACGGCATCGACGCTCTACCTCGATGACACCTCTCGGCACGGCGAGGCGCTCGCGATTCTGGGCCCGCACACTACAGGCAAGGGGTGCCTGTACATCAAAGATCTCGAGGCGGTCGACCTCACGGTCCTGCGTGGCATCCTCGAGAATGTGCTCGCCTGGACGGAATCCGGGGGCAGCGAAGAGGTTGAGCTGACTATCACCGGCTGACGCGCCCGCCGCCGTTCACCGGCGCGAAAGCCGGTCAGCGTCCGCCGTAGCGTGCAACGATCTCTTCGGTGAGCGCGGGCCAGATGCGCTTATGGTCGTCACCGAAGGCGACCCCCGAGAGGAATGCCGCGGCGATGTCTCGGGAGCGGTCGATGAACAAGAAGCTGCCCTGCCCCCCGAAATGTCCGGCTGTCTCGGGCGGCATCGTGTCGCTCAGCCAGTGCGGACTCTTGGAACCCTTGATCTCGAATCCCAGTCCCCACTGGTTGTCGTCGAACGAGCCGTAACCGGGCACGACGCCGTGCAGCCCGGGCCTCGACACCATGAGCGCGAGGTCGCGCAGCTCGACGGGAACCAGCTTCGGTCGCAGCACCTCGCGACCGAAGATCAGTAGATCGGCGATCGATGCCCGGTAACCCGCCGACGGCCGGCCGACCACTTCAATGTCAGTCATCCCGAGGGGCCCTGTGACCTCACGAGTCATCCATTCATCGAACGGCATGCCCACGGCCTCGGCCACGTGCGCGCCGAGCGCGTCGAACCCGGCATTCGAATAGATGCGTCGCGTTCCGGGCTTCGCCTGCGTCTGCTCACCCTCGAACGGCAGCCCGCTGGTGTGGTCGAGCAGGTTCAGCAGTGTGGAACCCTCCGGCCCGGCTGGTTCATCGAGGTCGACGAGCCCGCGCTCGACGGCGATGAGCACGCCCCAGGCCGAGATGGGTTTGGATACGGATGCCAAAGGCAGCACCGTGTGCGAATCCCCCTGCACAGCCAGGGTCGCCTCGGGGCCGGTAACGCCGATTAGGGCTGTATGCGGGAAGCCGTCGGTCGCGGCGAAAGTCGTCGTCTCCATCCCGCCATCGTCCCACGATGCTGTCGAGGTCAGGCGCCCTTCAGCCGCTCGGCGAGGTAATCGTTCAGCTCGGCAACCGGAACGCGCTCCTGCGACATCGTGTCGCGGTCACGGACCGTGACGGCGTTGTCGTCGAGCGAATCGAAGTCGACGGTGACGCAGAACGGGGTGCCGATCTCGTCCTGACGACGGTAGCGGCGGCCGATGGCGCCGGCGTCGTCGAAGTCGATCGCCCAACGGCCGCGCAAAGAATCGGCCACCTCGCGTGCGAGCGGCGAAAGCTTCTCGTTGCGCGACAGCGGGAGAACGGCCACCTTGACCGGAGCCAGGCGCGGGTCGAGCTTGAGCACCGTGCGGGTGTCGGTGCCGCCCTTGGCATTGGGCACCTCTTCTTCGACATAGCTGTCGACGAGGAACGCCATCATCGAGCGCGTCAGACCGAACGAGGGCTCGATCACGTACGGCGTGTAGCGCTCACCGGATGCCTGATCGAAGTAGGACAGGCTCTGACCGGATGCCTCGGAATGACTGCTGAGGTCGAAGTCGGTGCGGTTGGCGACGCCCATGAGCTCGCCCCACTCGGAGCCGGGGAAGTTGAACCGGTACTCGAAGTCGATGGTGCCAGCCGAGTAGTGCGCACGCTCATCGTCGGGAACATCGAAACGACGCATGTTGGTCGGATCGATTCCGAGGTCGACGAACCATGCCCAGCACGCCTCGACCCAGTGCTCGAACCACTCCTGCGCGTCAGCTGGCGGGACGAAGAACTCGATCTCCATCTGCTCAAACTCGCGCGTGCGGAAGATGAAGTTTCCGGGCGTGATCTCGTTACGGAATGCCTTGCCGACCTGGCCGATGCCGAACGGGGGCTTCTTCCGGCTGGCGGTGAGCACGTTCGCGAAGTTCACGAAGATGCCCTGTGCGGTCTCGGGGCGCAGGTAATAGAGGCCCGATTCGTCATCGACGACGCCGAGGTAGGTCTTGACCAGACCGGAGAACGACCGCGGTTCGGTCCACTTGCCGCGCGTGCCGCAATCGGGGCACGCGATGTCGGCCATCCCGTTCTCGGGCTGGCGGCCCTTCTTGGCTTCGAACGCCTCGAGCAGGTGATCCTCGCGGTGACGCTTGTGGCACTGCAGGCACTCCACGAGCGGGTCGCTGAAAGTGGCGACGTGCCCGGAGGCTTCCCAGACGCGCTTCGGGAGGATGATCGAGGAGTCCAGGCCCACCATGTCGCCGCGGCCGCGAACGAAGGTCTGCCACCACTGGCGGCGGATGTTCTCCTTCAGTTCGGTTCCGAGAGGACCGTAGTCCCAAGCCGAACGGGAGCCGCCGTAGATCTCACCCGCTTGGAAGACGAACCCGCGGTGGCGGGCGAGGCTAATGACCTTGTCAAGACGGGACTGTTCGGCCACGGTGGCTCCAATGGTCGGATGCGGCGGGGGTTGCGCCCGTGAATACGGGCGATTCAATCCTATCCGCGCTGTCGCTGACGATCAGCCCCGGGTGTTCAGCGGTTCGGGAAAGCCTCTCCACCGCCAGCAGCGAGCGCGTTCGCGACGATGGCAAGGTACTGATTCATCATCTGCTGTGGCATCGCCGGCATGCTCTGCTCCCAGTAGGGCAGGATCGCCCCTCGTCCCTGCATCATGCCGGCCGGACGCGCATACGCCCACAGGTGCAGGTGCGCCGAGCCGTCGTTCCAACGCGAGAAGTGGCAGCGTGCCACGGCGGGAATCGCCTTGGTAGCCTCGGATACCCGCCGCAGGACAGGTCCGAGTCCGGCGAGCACCTCGAGCGGGGCATCCTCGAGCGTCACGTGCCGCCGCGGCGAGATCGCGCCGACGAACGGCAGCCCGGTAGGCCCTTGCATGCCTCCGCCGACCTGCCACTCATCGTCCTGCCAGATCGTGTACTCGGACGGTCGGCAGTGATGGCACTGCGAGGGGTCGAGTTCGCCATGGCGCGGATTCTCGGGAACCAGCATCGGCGCAAGCTCCAGCAGTTCGAACGCCGCGATGCTCGGTGCGGGACCGCTGCCCGGTACACCGCTCGTGTCGAGCGTCTGCCCGATCGGCGCCCAACGATGCCAGTCGGTGTCAGCTGGATGCTGCATGGACTCCGCGTCAGATGTCATCCGTCCATATAAGCAGAAGCCGTCAGGACGGATCGGTGAACAGGTACCCGCGCTCGGCGTCGAAGCCGGAGAGGGTAAGTCCGCGTCCGAGCAGCTCCTCCATCTCCCCGCGCAGGCGCAGACGCCATTCGTGGGCGGCATCCGGATCTGATGCGCGCATCGTCTCGACGTCCGAGGGAATCTCCAGCGTCGCAGCGATGGTGTCATCGGCGGGCCGCTTGGCGATGTCGGCCAGCATCCACTCGACGTCCAGACGGTCACTTTCGTCGCCGGCGTCGCCGCCGCCGAAGATGCCGTAGTTGTTCACGGAATATCCCGTCACCCGTGCGCCGAGCACCGTGAGGAAGAAGTGAGCGTTGCGCGCAACGAGCGGATCGAACGTCCAGGTAACTCTGCCGACGTCACGCGAGAACGCCCACTGCCGCTGGTGTTCCTTGAGCTCACGCCCCCACCCGCGGCCGCGATAGTCGGGCAGCAGCGCGGTGATGTGCGAGTGCATCGTGCGCTGGCCGGGAACGCCGAAGAAGGCGATGGATGCTCCGACCATGCGCTCCACGCCGGATTCGTCGTCGAAGAATCCGACGACGTAGTTTCCGGACTGCTCCAGCGCACGGAGGGTTCCCGCATCGATCACGCGCTCCGGCCCGCGGATGGCATCCAGCAGGGACTGCGCCTCAATGATGAGCTCAACGGTGTCTAGATCACGTATGGTTCGCACGCCTCCAGTCTGCCCCGCAAAACCCAATACAGACCCCGAACTGCTCATCCCGGCGCCGCGGCAGCAATGTCAGCGCACGACATCTTTGGATTACAGTCCAGTCACAGCACGGCAATCCTCGCTTGTGAACGCAAACATTTCGAGGTTTAATGGTTCCACGGCGCTTGTGTCACAGCATCCGTCTCGACCGTCAGTCACATGACCCTCAAAGAGGAGAACACCTCATGGCAACCACACGAATCACACGCACGGCCGCCGTCGTCGCCGTCGGCGCGATGTCGGCATTCGGGCTCGCTGCGTGCAGCTCGGCCGACACCGGTAACGGCTCCGGTGGCAACACCGCCGAAGGCGAATCGATCACGATCGAGTACATGCACCGCCTCGACAACGGCGCTGACATGGCTACCGTCGCTGAGATCACCGAGCGCTGGAACGAAGAGCACCCCGATATCCAGGTCAAGACGACCAAGTTCGATGGTGCCGCGACCGACATGATCCTCAAGCTGGAAACCGATGTGAAGGCCGGCAACGCCCCGTGCCTCGCGCAGGTCGGTTACTCCGAGGCTCCTCAGCTCTACGTGAAGGGTCTTCTCGAAGACGTCACCGCCGAGGCGGAGAAGTACGCAGACAACTTCTCCGGCGGAGCATACGCCGGCATGCGCGTCGGCGACGTCGTCGTGGGCCTGCCCCAGGATGTCGGCCCGCTGGTCTACTTCTACAACGCGGCAGAGTTCGAGGCTCTCGGCCTCGATGCTCCCGCAAACATCGAAGAGCTCACCGCTGACTCGGTCACGGCAGCTGCCGCTGGCAAGTACCTCACCGCTTTCTCGCCGGACGAGGCCACGCACTGGCTCGCCGCGCAGTCCGCTGCCGCCGGCGACACCTGGTTCTCGACCGAGGGCGACGAGTGGGTCGTCAACGCTGAGGGCGAAGGCTCGCAGACGGTCGCCGCTTTCTGGCAGAACCTGCTCGACACCAACCAGACCCTCAAGGCCGACCGCTGGGGCGAGCCCTTCACGATCGCGCTCAACGACGGCAGCCTGATTGGCCACATCGGCGCAGCGTGGGAGGCAGGCTTCCTGCTCGACTCGCTCGATGGCACCCCGGCCGAAGGCCAGTGGCGCATCGCCCAGCTGCCCGACTTTGGCGCCGGCGCCATGACCGGCCCCGACGGCGGATCCGGCGTTGCAGTCCTGAAGGGCTGCGAGTACCCGGCCGAGGCCATGGAGTACAACAACTGGTTCAACACGCAGATCGACGACCTCTCCTCGCAGGGTCTCGTCGTCGCGGCCGAGGGCACGCCCGAGACCAGCGAGAAGATGCTGCGCCAGTTCGGCGACCAGGACGTACTCGCTGAGCTTGCCACGGCCACCGCGAACATGAACCCGGACTTCCCCTACGCTCCCGGATTCTCCACCCTCGCCGCCATGAACGAGACGGCAGCCGCCGTCGTCGCCGGCGACGCGCAGGTCGCGGACATCTTCACCACCGCGCAGCAGACCGCGGTCAAGGCTCTGACAGACCTCGGTCTGCCAGTCGCCGAGTAACTCCCCCGCTCTCTGAGCAGCCAGTTCCGGCGGAGGACACGACGATAGTGTGTCCTCCGCCGGACCTATTTCTTCCGAAAGGTGAGATCACGCCGTGACCACTACCGCTGAGACCATCGGCCAACGGCCGCTTACGAGAAAGGGCTTCCGCGCTCGGCAGGAGGCGCGCAACGGCTGGCTGTTCATGGCCCCGTTCGCCATCTTGTTCACCGTGGTCTTCCTCATTCCGATCATCATCTCGGTGCGCTCGGCGTTCTTCTCGCAGGTTCCCTCCGGTGGTGGCCTGTTCGGTGGCGGCGAGCTGGTCGACACGTTCGTCGGGTTCGACAACCTGGCCGCGGCTGCCACCAACGGCGCATTCTGGGCAGGCATGGGGCGCGTCGTCCTGTACGCCGCATTCCAGATCCCGGTGATGATCATCGTCGCCCTCGCGCTGGCGCTGCTGCTGGATTCATTCATCGTGCGGCGCCCGGCGTTCTTCCGCCTCGCCTTCTTCCTCCCCTTTGCGATCCCGGGCGTCATCGCCGCCATGATCTGGCTGTACATGTACACCCCCGAGGTGTCGCCGTTCATGCAGTTCCTGCCCGAGGGAACGAACTTCATGGCCCCGGGCACGATCCTCGCGTCGATGGCGAACATGACGACGTGGACGTTCACCGGTTACAACATGCTGATCTTCCTCGCAGCCCTCCAGTCGATCCCGCGCGAGCTGTACGAAGCCGCCCGCCTCGACGGCGCCAACGGGTTCCAGATCGCCATGAAGATCAAGGTCCCTATGGTGCGCGGCGCCGCGTTGCTCGCCGTCCTGCTTTCCATCATCGGCACGATCCAGCTCTTCAACGAGCCGATGATCATGGAGGGCGCGAACTCCTGGATGGGCCTGGATTACACCCCCATGATGCTGACCTACAACTCGATGATGGGCGAGATTTCGCCGTCAGGCAGCGGTCCCGCATCCGCATACTCCCTGCTGATGGCAGTCATCGCCGGCGCACTCGCCGTCGTGTACTCCTTCGCGCAGCGTAAGAAGGCGAACTGATATGAGCACTACTTCTCTGATCACCGCACCGGTCAAGCGCAAGCCGCTGAAGGCGACGTCCGGCGACATGCCGCCGCGTTCAATCGCTCCGGGCCCGGTCGCCAAGACCTTCGGCATCATCGCGCTCGTCTTCGCCCTGGTGTACTTCCTGATGCCGGTCTACTGGGTTTTCGTCGCATCTACCAAGAGCAACGCCGACCTGACGAACACGTTCGGATTCTGGTTCGCGAACTGGAACCTCGACACCAACTACGCCAGCCTCATGAGCTGGACGCAGGACCTGTTCTGGCGCTGGGTGGGAAACTCCATCCTGTACTCGACCCTGGCCGGTGTCATCGGCACCCTGTTTGCGATCATGGCCGGTTATGCGATCGCCAAGTTCGTCTTCCCGGGTAAGAAGATCGCTGTCACCGTCATCATGGCGGGTCTGCTGCTGCCCGTCGCGCTGCTGACCGTGCCGCTGTACATGGAGTTCCATGCCCTGGGCCTGACGAACACCATGTGGGCGATCATCATCCCCTCGGCCGTCTCACCGTTCGGGGTATTCCTCGGCATGGTCTACGCCGAGTCCTCGGTGCCGACCGAGTTGCTCGAGGCTGCGCGCATCGACGGCGCGAGCGAGGCCCGGATCTTCTTCACCATCGTGTTGCGCCTGCTGTCGCCCGCGATGGTCACGATCTTCCTGTTCATCTTCGTAGCCACCTGGAACAACTTCCTACTGCCGTTGATGATGATCTCCAGCGCCGAGTTGAAGCCGGTGACTCTGGGGCTGTACGGCATGATGAGCTACTTCGCTCCGGAGAAGGGCGCGGTCATGCTGGGCGCATTGCTCGGCGTCATCCCGCTGATCATCCTGTTCTTCAGCCTGCAGCGCTACTGGCGCTCGGGCCTGGCCGCCGGTGCGGTCAAGGGCTGATCGCCAGAACACAGAAGAGGGGGAAGATGCCGTGCTGGCGTCTTCCCCCTCTTTATGTGTGTCCGGTCAGGAACCGATGAATTCCTCGACAGGGCCGTACTCCGGCGTCTCGCGCAGCTCGACGGCGGTCGGGAGCGCATCCGTGTCGAGCACGACGATCTCGTTCGCGCCGGCCTTCCACAGCGGAGCGGGTGCGTACAGCGTGAGCTGAGGACCTCGCGACCAGTAGCGGCCGAGCAGGAAGCCGTTCAGCCACACCATGCCCTTGACTCCGCCGGGGAAGGCGAGCCAGGAGTCGGCCGGGGCCTCGACCTCGACGGTCGCGGTCGCGACGCCAGCCATGTCTGGGGTTCCGGTCGCCGTCGGCACCTCGAGCGGAAGCGCGCGGTGCGTCCAGCCGTGGATGTACCGGCGACCGTTGACGCGAACGCCGCGCAGGATGCCCTTGTGCTCGCCCGTGAGAGGACCGTAGTTGATGCGTCCCAGGCTCTCGACGAGGATCGTCAGGATGCCGCGACGCGCGCCGCCAGGAACCGTGAGCACGTGCTCACCGTCGTGCTCCATGACGCCGATCCGCTCGTCATCGATGAAGACGACAGCACGGTCTCGCAGGCCGTCGATGTCGATCTTGCTGTCCGCGGGGATGTCGATCTGCGCCTGGTAGACGACGATGCCGTCCTCGACGCCCAGCTGCTCGAACGTCTGCGGCATCGGGGAGGCCCCGCCGACTGCGGGCAGAGTCTCGAGCATCGCGCGCAGGCCGATGGCCGCCGTCAGCGCGACGGCCTGTGCCGGCTGCACCGGGTTCGGCGCGGGAACGGCAGGCAGTTCCTCGTCGTGGAACGGCGCGAAGGCGGCGCGCAGCGCGTCGAACTTCGCGTTGGTCGATCCGTCTTCGCCGATCGGAGCATCCGAGTCGTAGCTCGTGATCGTCGGCTGCACGACGCGGTCGTAGTTCGCGCCAGCCCACAAACCGAAGTTTGTGCCCCCGTGCGCCATGTACATGCTGACCGAGCCCCCGGCTGCAAGCAGCTCGTCGACTGTGCTCATCATGCTGTCGGCCGAACGCACGTGATGCTGCTCGCCCCAGTGATCGAACCATCCACCCCACAGCTCACTGCACATCAGTGAGTGGCCGGCGGGAAGGAGGGCTTCAGCCTCGGCGACGCCGGTGCCGAAGGTGAATGTGGTCATCGCACCCTCGGTAGCTCCGTGCGTAACCATGTCACGCTGCGTGCCATCGGCGGTGGTGAGCATCTCGACGATGCCGCGCGAGGTCAGCGCATCGCGCTGCTGGCGGATGTACTCACTGTCACTGCCGAACGAGCCGTACTCGTTTTCGATCTGCACCGCGACGATCGGTCCACCGTGGGCCGCCTGCAGAGGGACCATCCGCGGGATCAGTTCGTCGTACCAGCGGTCGACTGCGGCGATGTACGCGGAGTCGCTGGTTCGGATCGCCGAGGTGCGCCCGGTGAGCCAGAACGGCAGGCCACCGTTTGACCACTCCGCGCAGATGTACGGGCTCGGACGCAGGAAGACGTCGAGGCCCACGTCTCCCGCCAGACGGATGAAGGATTCCAGATCGCGCCAGCCGTCGAAGCGGATGTCGCCCTCGACGCGCTCGTGGAAGTTCCAGGCCACGTAAGTGTCCACAGTGTTTGCGCCCATAGCGGCGAGTCGACGGAGGCGGTCTTCCCACTGGTCCGGGTGGATGCGGAAGTAGTGCATTGCGCCGGAGAGGATGCGGTGCGGCTGTCCGTTGCGGAAGAGCTGCCCGTCCCGCCAGACGATCGCCGGGTTCAGACCCGGGGAAGGCGAGAATGCTTGATTCATCAGGGACTCCTGCGTGACTATCCCAATCCGGAATTTCTCCGAAGCGGGGACGGATGCCTGTCGCACGAGGCTGCGCGCGACACACCTGGAGAGCTCTTCCGTCCCGAGAGGCGTCACTGCGCAGTCTGGCATGACAAAAACTGTTTGCGTTCACATTATTGCACTAATGACCAAGGAACGCCTCGCCTTCGAGCCCCGCGATCACTAGCATGGAGGGCATGTCACCCCGCCGGGATCCCGCTGATCGCGCTCCCAATCAGAACGATGTCGCCCGTGTCGCCGGCGTCTCCGCGCAGACCGTTTCACGCGTCATGTCGGGACAGAGCAATGTTCGCCCTGACACGGCACGAAAAGTTCTCAATGCCGTGGAGGAACTCGGCTACCGCGTACATGCGGCAGCCGCCTCACTCGCATCCGGCCGCACCCGCGTCCTCGGCGTGATCGTGCTGAGCACGAACCGCTACTCCACAGCCGCCCTCGGCGTCGGGATCGAGCGCGTCGCAGCCGAGAACGACTTCACCGTCAGCACAGCATCCGTGTCGGATCACGCCCCCATCGAAGAGATTCTCGCGGCCTTCGATCGCCTCGAGCGCCAGGGAGCAGAAGGCATCATCCTCGGCGTTCCGGTGTCGCTCGATCATGCCGGAATGCGAGCGCGAACACAGCGCACCCCATCGACCCACAACGTGCGCGTCTCCCCCGAAGAAGACGCCGCGTTCGCCGTCGATCAGACCGAGGTCGCCCGGCTGGCCGTCGAGCATCTGCTGGAACTCGGTCATGAAACCGTCTGGCACATCTCCGGCGACGAGTACTGGACCGAAAGCGTCCAGCGCCGCGAGACGTGGGAGCAGGTGCTGCGCAGCCACGGCATCGAGCCCCCGCCCGTGATCCCCGCGGACTGGACCAGCGAATCCGGCTACCGCGCCGGACGCACGATCGCGGCGATCCCGGGCGCGACCGCGGTGTTCGTCAGCAGCGATGAGATGGCATTCGGTGTCATCCGCGCACTCCACGAGGCCGGACGCCGCGTACCAGAGGACGTCTCGATTGTGAGCGTCGACGACATCGCGCTGGCCGCTTATGCGGCCCCCGCCCTCACCACGGTGCGCCAGCCTTTCGAGGAGGTGGGCGCGGCAGCGGCCCGCCGTGTCATCGCCGAGATCGAAGGCACCGAGCCCCAGGGGGAAGTGCCGCGCGTGGAGCCGACCCTCATCCTGCGCGCATCCACCGCTCCACCGAATCTGCGCCAGGACTGATCAGCTGATTGCAGCGCCACGGACCGCCGCCGCTTCGGACACCGATAGCCTGAGATGATGCGAGACGGTGATGAGCGAGCGAGAAAGCGACTCTCCCGCTCCCCGAATCGCGCTCTGACGGTTGCCGCGCTCGCTTTCGCCGGCCTGGTTTCGGCGTTCATGTTCACGCTCGTCGTGCCGCTGCAGGCCGAGCTGCCGCATCTGCTGAACGCATCACGCGAAGACACCACCTGGGTCGTCACGATCACCCTGCTCGTCGCCGCCATCGCCACGCCGATCTCCGGGCGTCTCGGCGACATGTATGGCAAGCGCCGCGTCGTGTTCGTCCTGCTGGTACTGCTGATCATCGGCTCCGTGATCGCGGCTCTGTCGACGTCGATCGTCGGCGTCATCATCGGCCGCGCGCTGCAGGGCGCTGTCACCGGTGTCATTCCGTTGGGCATCGCCATCATGCGCGACATCCTGCCCATGAATCATCTGGGCACCGCCGTCGCGCTGATGAGCGCGACGATGGGTGTCGGTGGTGCACTCGGGATGCCCCTGGCCGCCTACTTGGCACTCAATGCCGACTGGCACTCGCTGTTCTGGCTCGCGGCCGGGCTCGGTGTGATCGGGCTGGTGCTGATCTTCTTCTTCGTCCCCGAGGACGTTCTGCTCGCGCCCGGACGCCTGGATGTTCTCGGCGCCCTGGGCCTTGCCGCAGGCCTCACGGGCCTGCTGCTGTATGTATCGCGCGGGGCCGAGTGGGGCTGGACCTCACCCGTCGGGCTGAGCCTCGTCATCGGCGGTGTCGCCGTCCTCGTGCTGTGGGGCTGGTATCAGCTACGAACGAAGGACCCACTGCTGGATCTGCGGGTTGCCGCTCGTCCCGCTGTGCTCTTGACGAACATCGCCGCGATCGGGATGGGCTTCGCGCTCTTCTCGTCCAACGTCACGTTCCCGCAGATGCTCGAGCTGCCGGTGGAGACGGGCTCAGGCTTCGGGCTCGACATGGTCACCGCCGCGTTCATCATCATGCCCGCAGGCCTGGTCATGATGGTGATCTCACCGCTGTCCGGCTGGCTCGAGCGGACGATCGGACCGCGACCGCTGTTCACCGCCGGCGCGGCCGCGATCGTCATCGCGTACGTATTCGTGCTGGTCTGGTCGAGCGAGTGGATGCACATCCTCATCGCCAATGCGATCATCGGCGTCGGCATCGGGTTCACCTTCGCTGCCATGCCGATGATCATCATGCGTTCGGTGCCGGCTAGTGAGACGGGAGCCTCGAACGGCCTCAACGCCCTGTTCCGCTCGGTCGGCACCTCCAGCGCCTCCGCTGTCATGGGCGGGGTGCTGGCAGCGATGAGCGTCGAGGTCGACGGTGTCGCGATCCCCACGCGGGAAGCCTTCGATGTCTGCTTCTGGCTCGCGATCGTCGCCGGGATCATCGCCCTGGTGCTGTCGCTGCTCATCCCGAAGAACCGCTCGATCGAACCGCGACCGTCGCTGCCGAGCTGACCGACCACTGGCTCGGACGCCGCCGATCAGAAGGTGAAGCCGTCCGGGTCGCCAGCCCGCGATGGCCGTAGCCGGTCCGGCAACGGCCACGGCAATACGTGCTGCTGCGCATACCCGGACATGTCACCGTAGTCATCGATCTTCACGACAATACGGCCAGGCGTACCATCACCGTCCGGGGTGACCTCGACCATGCGCACACGGAGCGGGCGTTCGGCCTCCCCCTCCAGCATCCACGGATCAGCGAGCCAGGCAAGGCCGTGCGCTTCCAAGGCGGCCTCGGCGTCCAGCCACTCTATGGCCCCCGAGACGGGGCGGCCGAGCACGTCGACGGCGACCCAGTCGTCGCCTTCGGGGTGGATCCAGCCGAGCAGCTCGCCATCGTCGCGGCGGTGCGGTGTCCAATCGTCCATCCGTCGATCGTACGCATGCCGCGCGCACCGCGCCGGCGTGCTTGCCTGGGCAACTATTCCGGACAGAATGGATCCATGTCCGTCCCCCTCACCCGCATGACCGCGCAGCAGTCCCGCGCCTGGCTCGCGCTCATCTCCACGGCTGAACTGCTGCCCGCAGCTCTCGATGCCCAGCTTCAGCGCGATGCCGACCTCACGCATTACGAGTTCATCCTGCTCAGCGCACTGCAGCGCAGCGGAGCGATGCGGTTGAGCGATCTGGCCGCCGCGACGAATGCGACGCTCCCCCGCGCATCGAAAGTCGTCAGCAGATTGCAGCGCCGCGGGCTGGTCGGGCGCGAGGAGAACCCCGAAGACCGACGTGCGGTGCAGCTGACGATCACGAAGCGGGGACGCCGACAGCTGGTGCTCGCGACGCCTAAACACTTCGAAACGGTGCACGAGCTCGTGCTCGATCGCCTCGATCCCGACGCGCTGACCGCACTGGCAGATGCGCTCGAGCCCGTCGTCGAAGCACTCGACCCGCAGCGTCGGTTCGGACCGTTCTGACCTGTCACGGTTCGTCATGCGAATCGGTCGGTGCCGGTGGTGCTGGATAGCATCACGAACATGAGCACGATCGCCACCACCACCGCCGGAAGCCTGCCCCGCACCGAAGCCCTTATCGCCGCGAATGCCGCCCGCACCGTGGCCGAGGATGGTTTCACTCTCGAGTCCACACCCGAGTTCGAAGCTCTGGTCTCGGATGCCGTGACCGATGTCGTCGCGCGTCAGCGTGCCGCCGGCATCACCCAGATCGGCGACGGCGAGTTCGGTAAGGCGATGTCGAACGCTGTCGATTACGGAGCATGGTGGAGCTACTCGTTCCAGCGCGTGAGTGGCCTCTCCCTCACCGCGAACAACCTGTTCACGCAGCCCACCGCGGTATCCACCCCCGGCAGTATCAAGCTGACCAGCTTCGCCGACCGTCGCGACCGCCACCTGTTCCCCGCTGTCTACAGTGACCCGCATTCGGGTGCCTTCGCGGGCAAGCCGGCAACCGAGTTCCCGACCACCACCGGCCCGCTCGCCTATCGCGGACAGGATGCTGTCGCCGCCGACATCCGCCACCTGAAGGCGTCACTCGCTGAGGGCGAACAGGGCTTTCTGACCTCCATCGCACCGGGCTCTGCCGCGCGGGTGTGGAATGAGCACTACTCCGACCATGATGCGCACCTGTGGGCGTGGGCCGAGGCTCTGCGCGAGGAGTACAAAGCGATCACCGACGCTGGACTCATCGTTCAACTCGACGACCCCTCGCTCGCTGAGAACTGGGACCAGATCAATCCCGAGCCCAGCATCGAGGACTACCTCGCGTTCACCGCGAAGAGCATCGAGGCGCTCAACTACGCGATCGAAGGACTGCCGAAGGAGCTGCTGCGCCTGCACCTGTGTTGGGGCTCGTGGCACGGTCCGCACGTCACCGACGTCGCGGTCGGCAAGATTCTGCCGGCGATCCTCAAGGCGAATGTCGGATCGGTCTCATTCGAGGCCGCGAACGTGAGACATGAACACGAGTGGACCGCATGGCGGGATGCTGCCCTGCCGGACGATCTCGTCCTGGTCCCGGGCATCGTCAGCCACGCCACCAATGTCGTGGAGCACCCTGACCTCGTCGCCCAGCGCATCGAACGATTCGCACAGATCGTCGGCCCCGAGCGCGTCATCGCCTCGACCGACTGCGGGCTGGGCGGACGCGTGCACGCCGACATCGCCTGGGCGAAGCTGGAATCGCTCGGCGAGGGCGCCCGGCGCGTGCGCGTCTGACAGCGGCCCTGCGCCCGGGCCCGCGCGCTTCGGTTCGGCGCGCTTCGGTTCGGCGCGCTTCGGCCCGGCACACCTGCAGGGCCGAAGCACGGATGCAGGGCGAAACGCCGAGGAATCCCCTGCATCCGTACGATCAGTCTGCATCTGTACTGAAAGCGGGCGGAAACGGGCCGAACGGGACCGAAACCGGGCCTCACGGGGGCCAGCTCAGTGGGTGTACTCCATGAGCTCCAACCCCAGAATCCGGAACGCATCGTGCGCGCGCAGCCGGTGGGCGATGGAGAGGTCGTCGAAGCAAACGATCATGGCGTAGGCGATGCCGGCGCGAGGCCCGGCCAGTACCCCGGCCTCGGCCCTGACTCCGCTCTCGCGGCCGGTCTTGTTGATGAACAGCAGCCCGTGCCGGTCGTGCTCATGCGCGAAGGGGTCCAGGCCCGTCGACGCGGCGATCAAAGTGAGGTCGTGGTTCAGACTCAACCACTCGGCGACCTGCGAACTGACCGCGGCATCGACCGCCTGAGCGTTCACCAGGGCTGAGAAGAGCGCGGCCAACTCCCGCGTCGTGCCGACTGCGACATGCGGCGCGTCATCCGGGCCGCGTTCGTCTCGGAACTGATCGAGCACGGTGGTGCGCTCCAGGCCGAGCGAATCCAGGCGTGCGAGCACGCGGTGATGCCCGACCCGGCGCAGCAGGATGTTCGCCGCGAGCGGGTCCCCCGTAGCGGCGGCCAGCACGGCCAGGTCGGAGAGCGGCAGCGCCGGTGCTCGAAGGTTTCGCCACAGTCCGGAACCTGCCACCGCCTCAACCGAGTTCCGATCAATGATCTCCAGCGGATCGAGTGCTCCCGATTCGAATCCCGCGGCGACCTCGATCAGCAGCGGGACGACACCGACCCCACCCATCGGCAGCGTCACGTGGTCATCTCCGGCGAGCACTTCGCCACCATTGTCGAGGTCGCTGACATGCACGGAGACCCGAGCTCCGGCATCCGCTAACTGCTCGAGAGCGCGCATCGTGGACGTGAACGTGCGCTTGCCGATCGCCGCACGGCGCGGCAAACGCCGGGTGGTGCCACGAGATCGGCGCAGCGTTGGCGGCGATGTCTCTTCAACGGGCTCGGGGGGAGTGCCCACGCGTAGTCCTTCCCAGGACGATCACTTCTTCGGGAGTGCCTCTACGGGAGCGCTCCCCAGCGGCACCGCCATCGTAACCCCCGCCCCGAGCCCGCGTCACGCGATTTCGGCAACAATCACCAGATTGTCACCCGCTGCTCACTCGGCAGGTACGCCGCATCGGCCTCGGTGACGTCGAACGCTTCGTAGAAGGCATCGATATTGCGCACGATCTGGTTGCAGCGGAACTCGTTCGGCGAGTGCGGGTCGATCGTGAGCAATCGGATCGTCTCAGCATCCCGACTCTTCTGCTGCCACACCTGCGCCCAGCTCAGCAGCAGGCGCTGCACACCGGTAAGTCCGTCGATGACCGGAGCCTCGGCACCCTCGAGCGACAGCTCATAGGCCTTCAGGGCGATACCCAGACCGCCCAGATCACCGATGTTCTCACCGATCGTGAGAGCGCCGTTGACGTGGTGCTCCGCTGCCAGCCCCTCCGGGACCAGGGCGTCGTACTGTGCGATCAGGGCCTTGGTCCGCTGCTCGAACGCGGTGCGGTCAGCATCCGTCCACCAGTCCTCGAGCTTGCCCGTGCCGTCATAACGGCTGCCCTGATCGTCGAAGCCATGTCCGATCTCGTGGCCGATGACCGCGCCGATGCCCCCGTAGTTGGCGGCGGCATCACGCGAGACGTCGAAGAACGGGTACTGCAGGATCGCCGCTGGGAACACGATCTCGTTCATCGACGGGTTGTAGTAGGCGTTGACCATCTGCGGCGGCATGTGCCACTCGGCACGGTCGATCGGCTTACCCACCTTGTCGACGTTGCGGTCGTGCTCGAAAATGTACGCCCGACGGATGTTGCCGAACAGATCTGCCGCGTCGATCTCGAGCGTCGAGTAGTCGCGCCACACCTCGGGGTGACCGATCTTCGGCGTGAAGGCGTCGAGCTTGGCCAGCGCACGCTCGCGAGTGTCGGGACTCATCCACTCCAGCGTGGTGATGCTCTGCCGGTACGCCTCGGTGAGGTTGGCGACGAGCTCATCCATCGCCGCTTTCGCCGTGGACGGGTAGTGCCGTTCGACGTAGACCTTGCCGATCGCCTCGCCGAGGGCGCCCTCGGTGACGGAGACGCCCCGCTTCCAGCGCTCACGGATCGTCGGCACACCGGTGAGTTCCGTGCCGTAGAAGGAGAAGTTCTCCTGCACCATGTCGTCGGTCAGGTACGGCGCCGCTGCGTGCACGACCTGCGCGCGCAGCCACGCCTTCCAGTCATCCAGCCGCTCGGCGCTCAGCAGTGTGCCGAGACCTTCCAGGGCGCTGGGCTGGGCGACGACCGTCTCAGCGAATGCGCTGGCGCCTTGAGCGGGCGCAACAGCATCGCGCCACGGCGTGAGGTCGACACCGGCAAGAGACTGCAGCTCATCCCAGCTCTTGAGGTTGTACGTGGCGACAGCATCGCGGCTGGCGACGTTGTCCCAGTGGTAACCGGCGATCTCGGTCTCCAGCGCGAATGCGCGTTCGGCGGTGCCAGCGGCATCTGCAACCTCGGCGAGCGCGAGCAGACGCTCGAGATGCGCACGGTAGGCGGCGCGGGTGTCTGCGAAGTTGTCGAGACGGTAGTAGCTCTCATCCGGCAGCGAGAGCGCAGACTGCACAAGGATGGGCAAATAACGCTCGGGGTTGCCGGGGTCACCGTCGACGTACAGCCCGATCAGGTGCGCACGACCGTCACGCTCATACGCGCCGCAGGCGGCGAGGAGAGCGGGGATGCTGTCGATCCGATCGATCTCGGCAAACGTTTCGGCGAGCGGGGTGATCCCATCGGTGTTGATGCGCTCGGTGTCCATGAAGCTGGCGAACAGGTCCCCGATCTTGCGCTCGAGGGTGCCGACTTCAGCTGTCTGCGACTCTTCGATAATCGTTCGCACGTCGGCTTCTGCCTGCTCGGCGAGCAGGTGGAAGGATCCCCAGCGGGCTTTGTCCCCCGGGATCTCGGTGCGATCGATCCATGCGCCATTGACGTACCGGTAGAGGTCGTCTTGCGGACGGACATCGGAGCTGAATTCTTCAGTTGCAAGACCTGCGGGGAGAACATCTGTCATGCCTCCACCCTATGTCGGTGCTGTCCCGCGCGCGCTTCTGGTCGAGAACGCGCAAACCGCCCTCAACCAGCGCCGGGAACGGCGATCTGAGTGTTCTCGATGGCGGAGGCATTGCCCGTAGGCTCGGACTGTGAGTGCGCGCGGGGTGACCCTGAACCGAGAGATTCTGCGGCTCGCGGTCCCCGCGCTCGGTGCGTTGGTCGCCGAGCCCGCTTTCCTGATGGTGGATGCCGCGCTCGTCGGCCACCTCGGTGTCGTTCCGCTGGCCGGTCTCGGCATCGCCAGCGCGGTACTGCAGACCATCGTCGGTCTGATGGTGTTCCTGGCGTACTCGACGACCCCCGCTGTCGCGCGACGCTTCGGCGCAGGCGAGCACAAGGATGCCGTCTCGGTCGGCATCGACGGCCTCTGGCTGGCGCTGGGGCTGGGCGCCGTGCTGGCCGCGGTGGGTGCGATGTCGTCGCCATGGCTGGTGTCGTTGTTCGGGGCATCCGCTGAGGTCGCCGAGCAAGCCGACACGTATCTCGTGATCAGCGTCTGGGGATTGCCAGCGATGCTGATCGTGTTCGCCGCGACCGGGCTTCTGCGCGGAATGCAGGACACCATGACTCCGCTGTGGATCGCCGGTGCTGGCTTCGGCGCGAACGCGCTGCTCAACTTCCTGTTCATCTACGGTTTCGGCTGGGGCATCGCCGGATCCGCCGTCGGCACCGTCACCGCTCAGTGGGGCATGGTCGCCGCCTACGTCGTGGTGGTCGGACGCCTCGCACGCAAACACGAGGCCTCGGTGCGCCCACAACGCGAGGGGGTGCGGGGCTCTGCCCGCTCGGGCGGTTGGCTGTTCCTGCGCACGGTCAGTCTGCGGGCGGCACTACTGCTGACGGTAGGCGTGGCCACCGGAATCGGCACCGATGAGCTCGCCGGTTGGCAGGTCGTGTTCACGATCTTCTCGGCTGCCGCTTTTGCTCTGGATGCCCTGGCCATCGCCGCGCAGGCACTGATCGGCAAGGGACTCGGCGCCGGCGACATGGCCGGCGTCCGGCAGGTGCTTGCGCGCACCGTCGCGTGGGGCGCCTGGTTCGGAGTCGCCGTCGGTCTTCTCATCGGGATGCTGTCCGGAGTGATCGGCCTCGCATTCACGGGCGATCCGGCTCTGGCATCCCTCATCCAACCGGCCTTGATCGTGCTCGCCCTCGCACAACCGGTCGCCGGCATCGTGTTCGTCCTCGACGGCGTGCTGATGGGGTCCGGAGACGTGCGCTACCTGGCCATCGCCGGTGGTCTGAACCTCGTCCCGTTCTTGCCAGCACTCTTACTCATCGCGATGATCGGGGTCGGCGGCGCCGCCGGGCTCATCTGGCTCGCGGTGGCCTTCTTCGGCGTCTACCTGCTCGCCCGGTTGGCAACGTTGGGCTGGCGTGTGAAGACGGGCAAGTGGCTGGGTGCGGCGGCATGACCACGCGACTCAGCTCGCGTAGCGGCGGCACCACTCGTACATGATCACGGCTCCGGCCGCGCTCGCGTTGATCGATCTGGTCGACCCGTACTGGGTGATCTCGATGTGTCCGGATGCCGCGGCGATCGCCTCTTCGGTGAGCCCAGGGCCTTCCTGACCGAACAGCAGAACGCAGCGCTGAGGAAGATCGGCTTTGTCCACCGGAACCGCACCATCGACGTTGTCGACCGCGATGATCGGGATGCCCTCGCCCGCAGCCCACGCGGCGAACGCGGCGACATCTTCATGGTGCACGACGTGCTGATAGCGGTCGGTGACCATGGCACCGCGCTTGTTCCAGCGACGGCGGCCGATGATGTGCACGGTGTCGGCGAGGAACGCATTGGCACTGCGCACGATCGACCCGATGTTCATGTCGTGCTGCCAGTTCTCGATGGCGACATGGAACGGATGCCGATGGGTGTCGAGGTCGGCGACGATCGCCTCCATCCGCCAGTAGCGGTACCGGTCGATGACGTTGCGCGTGTCGCCGTTCTCGAGCAGCTCCGGGTCGTACTGCTCGCCCTCCGGCCAGTCGCCTACCCAGGGTCCGAGGCCGTGGGTGGTGCGTTCAGGAGTCTCGGTCACTGTGTCAGCGTAGTCTGGAACCGTGGCATCCCCGGCAGCAGACGACTACCTGAAAACGGTGTACGCGCACACCGAATGGCAGGATGCGCCCATCACGCCGTCCGCGCTGGCTGCGAAGCTCGGCATCGCGCCGTCAAGCGTCACCGAGATGGTGAAGAAGCTCGCCGCCGCCGGCCTCGTCTCGCATGTGCCCTACGGTGCCGTGCGGTTGACGGATGCTGGCACCCAGCGGGCCCTCGGCATGGTGCGCCGCCACCGCCTGATCGAGACATGGCTCGTGCAGGAGTTCGGCTACGCCTGGGATGAAGTCCACGATGAGGCCGAAGTGCTCGAGCACACCATCAGCGACCGCCTGCTGGAGGGCATCGATACTCGGCTCGGCCGACCACGGTTTGACCCGCACGGCGATGCGATTCCGGATGCCACCGGCCACGTCGAGCGCTGCCCATTCGTGCTGCTCGCGGAGGCGCCGGTCGGTCATGAAGGCCGCGTGCTGCGGGTTTCCGACACGGATCCGGAGCTGCTTCGTTCATTGGAGAATCTTGGCTTGTCCGTGGCCTCTCACGTGCGCGTGACCGCGGGTGGCATCGAGCTCGACGGGCGCGCAGTCGTGTTGGCAGAAGGCACCGCCGATATCGTCTGGCTGAGCGCGTAGCATCCGCTCCCATTCCCCATCGGGAATATTTCTCTGCCCTCCAGCGTATTTATATACATACGCATATTTATCTGGAGGTTGGAAAATGACGAATCACGTCGATGGCCGAGTCATCATCATCACCGGTGCCGGCAGCGGTTTTGGAAAGCTTGTCGCCGGAATGACCGCGGGACTCGGAGCACACGTCGTCGCCTCTGACATCAATGAGGAGAACCTGAAGGCCGTCGTCAGCGAGATTCAGGGCAAGGGGCAGAGCGCCGAGTACATCGTCGCCGATGTGACTAACAAGGAGCAGATGGATGCTGTGGCATCCTTCGCGGTCGAGAAGTTCGGTCGCATCGACGTCATGCTCAACAACGCCGGCATCATGCCGCTGGCTTTCTGGTCTGATCACAAGAAGGCTTCGAAGGCCTGGGACAAGGCGATCGACATCAATATCAAGGGCGTCGTGAACGGCATCACCGCCGTGTACGACCAGATGATGGAGCAGGGACGCGGCCAAGTGGTCAACATCTCCTCGATCTACGGCAACGCAGGAATGCCGGGATCAGGCGTCTACAGTGCGACCAAGGCTGCGGTGAAGATCATCTCCGACTCGCTGCGCATCGAGTCGCACGGCAAGATCAAGGTGACGACGCTCAAGCCCACTGGCGTTCCGGGCACCAACCTCGCCAGCGCTGTCGTGAACGAGACCGCCATCTCCGGGCTCGCCGGCCAGAACGCTCAGGACTACTCCGACAGCACCGAGAAGTTCATCAAGGGCGAGTTGCCGGCGGAACAGACTGATTCCGACAGCATCGAGTACTGGGCACTCACCCCCGAGGATCTCGCTGAGAACGTCGTCTATGTCATCAATCAGCCCTGGGGCGTGAACATCAGCGACATCACCGTGCGCGCCAGCGGCGACGTGTTCATCCACTGACTGTTACACCTGTCGGAGGCTGTTACGCCTGTCGGAGGAATTCGACCAGAACCTCCGACGGGTGCAACATGCTCCGACGGGCGAGGCGCCAACCAATAGGCTGAGCACATGGCACATCGCGACGACATCGAATGCTGGCTCACCGACATGGACGGCGTGCTCGTCCATGAGAACGACGCCATCCCCGGGGCATCCGAGATGCTCGCCGGGTGGGAGGCAGCCGGCATCCCGTACCTGGTGCTGACGAACAACTCGATCTTCACCGCACGCGACCTCTCCGCGCGGCTGCGCTCCAGCGGGCTGCATGTTCCGGAGGAGCGCATCTGGACTTCGGCGCTGGCGACGGCGGACTTCCTGAAGCAGCAGGTTCCCGGCGGCTCTGCGTTCGTCATCGGCGAGGCCGGCATCCTCACCGCCCTGCATGACGCCGGGTTCGTGATGACCGAGACCAATCCCGATTTCGTGGTCGTCGGTGAGACCCGCACCTATTCCTTCGAAGCGATCACGCGGGCGATTCGCCTCATCAACAAGGGCGCGCGCTTCATCATCACCAACCCGGATGCCACCGGCCCCAGCGCCGAGGGCCCGCTGCCCGCGACCGGTGCTGTCGCGGCACTCATCACCAAGGCCACCGGACGCGAGCCATATGTCGTCGGCAAGCCGAATCCGATGATGTTCCGCTCGGCGCTGAACAAGATCGGCGCCCACTCGAAGAAGACCGGCATGATCGGCGACCGCATGGACACCGACATCGTCGCCGGCATCGAGGCGGGCCTGCACACAGTGCTCGTGCTGACCGGCATCAGCGATCAGGCCGAGATCGAGAAGTACCCGTTCCGCCCGGATGAGATCGTCGATTCGGTCGCTGACCTGCTGCCGACCATCACCGGGGCGATCCCGACACAGGGCTGACATGGGCGTACTCGACGAGGGCGAGCGGATCACGGCGGTGGATGCCGCAGCGTGGCGCGCCTGGCTCGAAGAACACCATGCGGACTCGGCGGGCGTGTGGCTGCTGAACGTGCGCCGCGCCGCCACGGGCGACAGCGTCGGCTACGAGGATTCGGTGCGGCAGGGGCTGTGCTTCGGCTGGATCGACGGACCGGTGCGCACGTTCCCCGAGGGCGTGGGGCAGTGGTTCTCGCCACGGCGACCGTCGAGCGGCTGGGCTGCGACGAACAAGGCACGCCTCGTGGAGCTGGAGCAGCAGGGCCAGCTCGCGCCTGCCGGCATCCGCGTCATCGAGATCGCCAAGGCCAACGGCACCTGGGAGATGCTCGACGGACCAGAGGCCGGCATCGAACCCGACGAGCTCGCCGCCGCCCTGGACGCCGTCCCCGCTGCGCGTGCGGCCTGGGACGCCTTTCCGAAGTCGGTCAAGAAGCTCGGGCTGACGCACATCGCGACGGCGAGGCGCGCTGAAACCAGAAGCGCCCGCATCGCGAAGATCGTCAGCGACGCAGCAGAGGGGAAGCGGCCATGAGTGAGCGCGACGTGATGTTCCTGGTGATGTTCGTGATATTGCTGTCGACGCTCGTCGTCTTCGTCGTGCAGTTCGTCAGGTCACGACGCGGTAAGGGCGGCCGCGGCAACTGGTGGGAAGGCCCCTGGGACGACGACCGCAAGAAGTGAGCGCCGGGCGCGCCGCGCCGTTCCCTATGCCCGGTTCGGGCCACGCAGGTGTCGCTTCGTGCCGCCCGGCCGCCTCCGAAGCGACCCCAAGCGCCACCTGCCCGGTGGTTCGGTGCGCCTGGGGTTACGCCCGGTGCTCCCGGTAGTACGCCAGCAGCGCCTTGGTCGAGGCATCCTGCGCGTCGAGCGCTGCAGCATCCCCCTCGATCGCCGGGGCGATCTGCAACGCGAGCTGCTTGCCGAGTTCCACGCCCCACTGGTCGAACGAGTTGATTCCCCAGATCACGCCCTGCGTGAAGACGATGTGCTCGTAGAGGGCGATCAGTTCGCCGAGCACGCGCGGGGTCAACGCGGGCGCGAAGATCGATGTCGTCGGGCGATTGCCGGCGAAGGTCCGCGCAGCCACGAGCGGGCCCGTGGTGCCTTCGGCTTCGACCTCTGCCGCGGTTTTGCCGAACGCGAGCGCCTTGGTCTGAGCGAGGAAGTTCGCCAGGAACAGGCCGTGCACATCACGCCCATCGTCCTGGAGCGGATAGGCCGGGTTCGCGAAGGCGATGAAGTCGGCCGGGATCAGGCGCGTGCCCTGGTGGATCAGCTGGTAGAACGCGTGCTGGCCGTTGGTTCCCGGCTCGCCCCAGAAGATCTCGCCGGTGTCGGTGGTGACCGGTGAGCCATCCCAGCGCACCGATTTGCCGTTGGACTCCATGGTCAGCTGCTGCAGATACGCGGCGAAGCGGCTGAGCTGCTGCGCGTAGGGAAGTACGGCGTGCGACTGCGCGCCGAGGAAGTTCGTGTACCAAACGTTGAGCAGGCCCATCAGGATCGGCACGTTGCGCTCGAGAGGGGTGGATGCCACGTGTTCGTCGACCGCGTGGAATCCGCTGAGAAGCTCCCGGAATACCTCGGGGCCTGCCTCAATCATCACGGACAGGCCGATGGCTGAATCGACCGAGTAGCGGCCGCCGACCCAGTCCCAGAACCCGAAGGCGTTGTCGGTGTCGATGCCGAAGGCGGCCACCTTGTCGAGCGCAGTGGAGACAGCCGCGAAGTGGTGGGCGACAGCATCCGTCTTCGCCTCTTCTGTGTCTTCGATCGCGCCGGCGGCGGCGAGACCGGCCCACAACCAGTCGCGCGCGAGGCGCGCGTTGGTCAGGGTCTCCAACGTCGTGAAGGTCTTGGATGCGACGATGAACAGCGTCGTCTCCGGGTCGAGATCCTTGGTCTTCTCCGTGATGTCGAACGGGTCGATGTTCGACACGAACCGCGCCTGGATGCCGGCGGTCGCGTAAGGCTCGAGCGCCGCCGAGATCATGACGGGGCCGAGGTCGGAGCCGCCGATGCCGATGTTCACCACGTGCGTGACCTTCTTGCCGGTCACGCCCTGCCACTGACCCGACCGCACCCGGTCGGCGAACGCCGTCATGGCGCCCAGTACTTCCTGCACATCATGGTCGATGTCCTGCCCATCCACCGTGAGGGCGGGCTGGATGCCGGCGGGCCGACGAAGCGCGGTGTGCAGAACAGCACGGTCCTCGGTGGTGTTGATGTGCTCACCGCGCTGCATAGCGGCGAAGTGTTCGGCGACGCCGGTCTGCTCGGCGAGCGATACGAGGGAGGCGAGGATGCCGTCATCGACGAGGTTCTTCGACAGGTCGACTCGGAGATCCGCGAGGTCGAACGTCATCCGTTCGACTCGGCCGGGATCGCTGTCGAACCAGCTGCGCAGGTCGGGGACGAACCCGCTCTTGCGGGCTTCGAGTTCGGCCCAGGCGGAAGTGGCGGTGGCATCAATAGGAGCGGTCACGCTGACCAAACTACTCCAGCCGACGGGGCCGGGGTGTCGCGCTCTAGAAGAGAGCGACTCCTGAGCGGTCGATGAACGTGCCGGTCGAACCCTGACCTCCGCTGGTGGCGAGCTCGACGATCGCATCGGTTCCTTCGCTCACCGTCTGAGTGCCCTGATTACCGTTGAAGTCCGTCTTCGTATAACCGGGGTCGGCGGCGTTGATCCGCATCTCGGGAAACGCCTTGGCGTACTGCACCGTAAGCATGGTGACCGCCGACTTCGATGAGGTGTACAGCGGCGCGACGAGCATCGACTCGATGCGTTCAGGATCATGCACAGCGGCGAACGACCCGAGACCGCTCGTCACGTTGACGATGGTTGGCGCGCTGGATTCGCGCAGAATCGGAAAGAATGCGGACGTCGTGCGCACGATGCTGACGACGTTCGTTGAATACACGTGAGCGGCATCCTCCGCGGTCAGCTGCTCAGCGGGCTTCATCGGCCCCGAGATGCCAGCGTTGTTGATGAGCACGTCGAGGCCACCGGCATCCGTGATCTTTCGCACGGCGTCGTCGACGGATGCGTCGTCCGTGACATCGAGCTGGACGAAGCGCCCGCCGAGCTCATCGGCGGCCTGCTTCCCCCGCGTCTCATCGCGCGCCCCCATCCACACGGTGTGTCCGGCTTCGATGAGTCGACGGGCGGTTTCATATCCGAGGCCTTTGTTGGCTCCGGTGATCAGTGTTGTTGTCATATTTCCAGTCTGTGGATGCGGTGCGGCGCTGTCGTGGCCCGGATGGGCGGGGGGACCCGCAGTACCACCCAAGCTCCTTCAGACGCTGTCAGACTGATGGGATGCAGCAGAAGCAGATCTCGGACCTCGGCGGGGTGCTGCGTGCGTGGCGAGATCGACTGTCCCCTGTCGATGTCGGCCTGTACGCAGGCGATGACCGCCGTGCCGCGGGGCTGCGTCGAGAAGAGCTCGCCGCACTCGCAGGGCTGAGCGTCGACTACGTCGTCCGGCTGGAGCAGGGTCGGGCTCGGCATCCCTCTGCCCAGGTGACGGCGGCACTCGCTCGCGCCCTTCAGCTGAGCGACGCCGAACGCGACTATCTCTTCGTCGTCGCGGGGCTCCTCCCGCCCTCACCAGGGCAGGTCCCGACGCACATCTCTCCCAGCATCCAGCGGCTGATCTCCCGGCTCGGCGAGACTCCACTTGCAGTGTTCAGCGCATCATGGGATCTCATTTCCGCGAGCCCGCTCTGGAAGACGCTGCTGGGCGATCCTTCCTCGACGGCCACCGGGCGACCCAACCTTTTGAGGCAGCACTTCACGGGCACATCCCAGTGCGATGACAAGAAGAGGGTCGTCAGCCAGTCCGGCAGCCCCGAAGTGTTCGAAGCATCGCTCGTCGCCGACTTGCGCCGAGTGAGCGGGCGTTATCCGGACGACCAAGGCGTCAAGGCATTGGTCAATGAGCTTCTCGAATCAAACGAGCGGTTCCGCGCCCTCTGGCATAGCGGCGCGGTCGGAGAGCACCAATCGGAGCGCAAAGTGATTCGACATGAGGCCGTGGGCGACATTGAACTCGACTGCGACGTGTTCACCGTCGCCGGCACCGACCTGCGCATCGTCGCGTACACCGCCGCCACCGGGTCGGATGCCGCGGCGAAGCTCGACTTCCTTCGGGTATCGGCGGTGACTGCACCGCGTGCGCTGAGCGGCGCCTAACGCAGCACGAGTGCGGCCGCGCCGATGAGCGGGCCCTCGTCTCCGAGGCCCGAGCGCACCACTCGTGCGCGACGCGAGTAGTCGTGCGCGGCGCTGGCGACAAGCGCCTGCTGCACAAGGTCGATGTAGTCGTCCGACACCCGCGAGAATCCGCCGCCGATGGCGATCATGTCGAGGTCGACGAGCGTCGCAGCATCCGCCAGCGCCTGACCGACCTCGCGCGCGGAGCGTTCGATGGCCGCGCGCGCGATCCGATCGCCGGATGCCGCATCCCGAGCGAGATCTTCACCGGTCGAACCGGTCCAGCCCTGGGTCTGCGCCCATGCCGCGCTCGCGGGACCGGAGGCGATCTGCTCGAGCGTCAGCCCACCTTCGCGGCGCACCTGGCCGAGGTGTCCGGCGTTGCCGGATGCGCCGGGAATGTACTGACCGCCGATGACGAATCCGCCTCCGACGCCGGTGGAGACGACGATCGACAGCGACGCTTTCGCGTCACGGGTGGCGCCCAGCCACGATTCGGCGAGAGCGAGCGCGCCGCCGTCGTGCCCGAAGACGGTGGGGACGTCCGCTCCGATGATTTCGGATGCTGCGTTGCGCACCGCATCCGCCAACGGGTAGCCGAGCGCCTGAGGCATGTTGACCGGCAGGATCTGCCCGGCCGGTCGATCGATCGGACCGGCGCTGCCGACACCGGCTCCGACGAGGCCGGCACCTTCGGGAAGCTGCGCCAGTGCGTGTGTGACGACCTGCACGACGGCCGCATCCAACGACGCGGGCGTCGCGGCACGTCCGGTCGCGCTGCGCGAACGGCTGCCGTTGACCAGCACGCCCTCGTCAGAGACGAGCGCGGCCTCCATCTTGGTGCCGCCGACGTCGACGGCGAGGGCGTAGCGGGTCACTGCGGGTCGAGGCCGAGGTCGTCGAGGTCGAAGGCCGCGAGCCACTTCAGACCCTCAGCCTCGATGGCGGCTTGCGCGCCGGTCTTGCGGTCGACGATCACGGCAACGGCGATGACTTCGGCGCCTTCGCGGCGCAGCACCTCAACGGCTTTGAGCGCGGACTGTCCGGTCGTGGAAGTGTCTTCCAGTACGACGACGCGCTTGCCCGCGACATCGGCCCCTTCGATCTGACGGCCGCGGCCGTGGTCTTTGGGCTCCTTGCGGACGACGAACGCGTCCAGTGGGCGATCAGTGTCGACTGAGGCGTGCAGCACGGAGTTGGCGATCGGGTCGGCGCCGAGCGTCAGCCCGCCGACGGCTGCGACATCGAGGTCGGCGATGAGATCGAGCATGATGCGGCCGATCGCGGGAGCGGCACGATGATCGAGGGTGAGCCTGCGCATGTCGACGTAGTACGTCGCCTGCTTGCCGCTGGAAAGCGTGAAGTCACCATGGAACACCGCCTCATCTTTGATGAGGGCGAGCAGGGACTGGCGGTCGGCGTCGAGAGTCACGGCATCCAGTGTAAGGCGCACGGCCCGCGCACAACTCCTGAAGAATGCAACCGGATCGGTCGATTCAGCCCGAATTGGCGCCGACCGGGCCGGTTCTTCAGGAGTTGTGCACCGGCGACGGCCCCGAGCGTTTGGCCAGCACGGGATGCGAGCGTCTATCGTGGCGATGAGCCGAGCCTGATCGGAACCCGCGACGTGAAGGAGCCTCCGTGTTCTCGTACGATCCCTATGCCGAACTCGCCACACTGCGCGACTTCCTGCCGCTGGAACTCACCAGCCCTGATTTCGAACCCGATGGCGCGCTGCCGCTGTTCGCCTGGTCGGCCGATCGTGGCGGCGAGGATCGATCTCCCGCATTGCAGTGGTCGACGCCGCCTGCCGGCACGAAGAGCATTGCGATTTCCTGCTTCGATCCGGATGCTCCGACCGGATCGGGATTCTGGCACTGGGCGGCATACAACCTCCCGGCCGCGACCACGTCCCTGGCAAGCGGCGCCGGCGATCTGGCGGCCCTTCCCGCTGGCGCCACAGTCCTGCCGAACGAATCCCAAACGGAACGGTTCATCGGCGCTGCTCCGCCGGAGGGCACCGGTGTGCACCGATACTTCTTCGTCGTCGACGCCCTGGACGTTCCCACCCTCGATATCGCACGCGGATCGACCCCTGCGGTGCTCGGCTTCAACCGGCACTTCCATTCGCTGGCACGCGGCGTGCTGATGGGCACAGCAGACCCGTCCGAACACTGACGTCCCTGCCCGCAATTAGGCTGGGTATATGCGCCTGGCCACCTGGAACGTCAACTCCATCCGCACCCGCGTCACCCGCACGGTGGAATTCGCCGTGCGCGAAGACATCGACGTGCTCGCGATGCAGGAGATCAAGTGCAAGCCCGAGCAGTTCCCCTACGCGCCATTTGAAGAGGCGGGTTACCACGTCGAGGTGCACGGGCTGAATCAGTGGAACGGCGTCGCGATCGCGAGCCGCCTGCCGATCACCGACATTGACACCGCGTTCACCGGGATGCCCGGCTTCGCCAAGGGCCACGAAGGACCGGATGCTCCGCTCGAAGCGCGTGCGCTCGGTGCCACGATCGAGGGTGTGAAGGTGTGGAGCCTGTACGTGCCCAACGGCCGCTCGCTCGACGATCCGCACTACCAGTACAAGTTGCACTGGCTCGAGGCGCTGCGCCAGCACACGGCATCCGAACTGCAGAAGAACCCTGACCTGCCCTTGGCCCTGGTCGGCGACTTCAACATCATCCCGTTGGACGCCGACAACGGCGACCCCGACATCGTCGAGGGCGTCTCCACCCATGTTTCACCCGAAGAGCGCGCCGCGTTCTTCGCGTTTCAGGATGCTGGGCTCACCGATGTCGTGCGTCCGCTGCTGCCGGAGGGCTTCACCTACTGGGACTACCAGCGCCTGAAGTTCCCTCGCAACGAGGGCGTCCGCATCGATTTCGTGCTGGGCTCCCCCGCGCTCGCCGGCGCTGTTACCGGGGCATCCATCCATCGCGATGAGCGCAAGGGCGTCCAGCCCAGCGATCACGTTCCGGTGGTCGTTGATCTCGACTTCGGCAGCACCGATGACGACGATGACATGCCGATGATCTTCGCGTGACTCGGCTGCCGCGGCTCATCGCCAGCGATCGCCGACGGAGCGGGCTTCGAGGAGTGGGCACTGTGCGGCAATGGCGCCTTGTTCACCCCCTGGGAACTGCGCTCGGCGCCAGACGTAGGCGGGCGTCGGCACAGATCCGACAATACGTAGAACTCATATCCGACAAAGTGTAGAGTTCAGAATCGACAAAGTGTAGAGTTCGATCATGGTCACATATCGGAACCGCGTCGTAGACGCCGAGCTGGATCGGCGAATGTCCGCTATGGGCGCGATACTCATCGATGGCCCCAAGGCCGTCGGAAAGACGGCGACCGCCTCTCAACTCGCTCGAACCGTAGTGCGCATCGACACGGATCGTGCTGCTCGCGCAGCGCTGGAGGTGCACCCCGCGCAACTCTTCACTGCTCCGACGCCAATCCTCTTCGACGAATGGCAGGAGCGACCGGAACTCTGGAATCTGGTGCGACGAGCAGTCGACGACCACTCGGACAAAGGCCTCTACCTGCTCACCGGCTCAGCGCGACCTCGCGACACTGCGCCAATGCATTCCGGTGCAGGCCGCATCGGTCGCCTGCGCATGCGTCCGATGTCGCTGTTCGAGACTGGACACTCCAGCGGCGAAGTCAGCCTCGCCGCTCTCCTACAAGGAAATACACCTGCTGGCTCGCCGACTGATCTGACCGTTCCCGAGATCATCGAGAGGATGGTCATCGGCGGGTGGCCGGCACTCCTCGACCAAGACGAGCCAGAGGCTCGAGCGTGGATGGAGGACTACCTTCGAACGGTCGCAGAGATCGACGTGCCAGGGCTCGGGCCTCGAAGGAATCCGGGCAACGTGATGCGGCTGCTCGCGGCGCTCGGTCGTGCAACCGGTACACCCACGAAAGGCACGGCCCTCGAGGGCGAAGTCGGAGGTGCGCGCGGACCGATCGCAACCGAGACGCTGTCGAACTACCTCGATGCGCTAAACCGGCTGATGTTGGTCGAGCCGCTGCCAGCTTGGCGCCCGCACATGCGCTCTCGAAGCAGGCTGCGCGCATCGGCTGTGCAACATTTCGTCGATCCATCGATCGGCATAGCTGCCCTGGGCGTCGGCGCCCGTGAGTTGCTCGCCGATCTGGAAGGCGCCGGACTGCACTTCGAGTCGCTGGCTCTGCGCGACCTACGCATCTACTCGCAGGCATTGAACGCCACCCTGTCCTCCTGGCGAGATTCCCAGACCGGCGCCGAGATCGACATGATCCTCGAATTACCCGACGGGAACTGGGCGGCCGTCGAAGTCAAGATGGGCGAAGTCGCCGCCGATGCCGCCGCCGCGTCCCTGCTACATTTCGCAGGCAAGGTCGATACGAGTCGCCACGGGGATCCGTCAGCCCTAATCGTGATCACCGCGGGACGGTTCACCTACCGGCGTCCCGACGGCGTTCTGGTCGTTCCGATCACTGCCCTCGGCCCCTGAGCTGCACGCCGCAACTCAGTGAGAGCTGGCCGGCTTCGACTCGCGGGGCCCGCACTGAGCGAGTGGAGCGGGTCGAAGCGTCGCTCAACGGCCCGCAGGACTGGGCGGGCAACGGCGTGCGGGACTGTGCTGGGCGACGGGAGGCAGAATCACTCCCCCATGACGCCGGTGCGCACCGAACCAGGAGCGGGCGCGTAGCGCAGACTCACTGCTCCGTTCTCGCCAACCTCAGCACCGAGCAGCGTCAGATTCGCCGCGGCAGAGCCGTCTGGAAACACCTTCTTGCCCCGACCGAGCACGACCGGATACACCCACAGTTGCAGCTCGTCGAAGAACTGCTCGGCGAGCAGTGTCTGCACGAGGTCGATACTGCCGATCACGTGCACGTCGCGGTGACTTTCGCGCAGCGCGGCGAGTTCGGTCCTGAGGTCTGCGCCGACCCGCGAACTGCCCTGCCATTCCAGATCGATGTCTGCGTCGTGCGAGGCGACGTACTTCGGAACGCGATCGAACAGCTGCCCGATCCAGCCCTCCGGGCCCGTCGTGTGGCGCGGCCAGTATGACGCGAACAGATCGTAAGTGCGCCGGCCAAGCAACAGCGCGTCGAGCGTCGACATCCCCTCCATCACCCATTTTCCGACGGCCGTGTCGGGAACTCCGGCCTGCCAGCCGCCGAAGGGAAAGCCATCAGAGGCGTCCTCCTCCGGCCCACCCGGAGCTTGGGCGACTCCGTCAAGGGTGGCGAACAGATCGATGATGATGCGACCAGTCATGATGCGCCGCCCTGTTCAGCGGCGAGGCCCTTCGCGAGGACCGCATCGGAGGTGGGGATGATAACGAAGATCTTCGTAGACATACTGGCTCCTTTGTCGTATCAATTCTTCAAGCTTGCGAACAACAACCGCGCTTTTCAATAGCAAATAGCGGCGGCGAGTCCGTCGTGCGGCGGATGTCCCGGCATCCGCTTGCCCGTACCGTGGAAGTATGTCCGCATCATCACGCGCGCTGACCGCGCGCCAACGACAGTCCGACCTGCTGCTGGCCGGCGTCGTGTTCGTCGCCGGCATCATTAGCGCCGCGCTGTCGGCGGTCTCCGGACTGTACGGCGAAGAGCAGGCACCACTGTGGCAGGCGATTGTTTACCTGCTCGTGCTCGCGCTTCCGCTCGCCGCGCGCCGCATCTGGCCTGCTCAGGTCGCGGTCATCGTCTCAGTCGCGTACTTCTTCGCCGCGACATTGCGCGTGCCGGAGATGTATGCCGGAAACATCGCGATGTTCATCGGGCTGTACACGGTGGGTGCGTGGATGGCCAACCGCCGTGCGGCGATGATCGTGCGGGTGTCGATCATCGTCGGCATGTTCATCTGGCTGATGATCACGATGTACCGCGACGCGATCGACACCGCCAACGAAGAGGAGATCGTCGCGGGGGCGATGTCGCCGTACCTCGCCTTCATGATGCTGCAGTTGTTGGTGAACGTGCTCTACTTCGGCGGCGCCTACTACTTCGGAGAGCACGCTTGGAAGGCCGCAATGCAGCGTCAGTCCCTCGAGCAGCGCACAGAAGACCTGGAGCGCGAGCGCGAGGTCACTGCGGCGCAGGCGGTGGCGCTCGATCGCGTCCGCATCGCGCGCGAGCTTCATGACGTCGTCGCGCACCATGTATCGGTGATGGGCGTGCAGGCAGGGGCCGCGCGCATGGTCCTCGATCAGGATCCCGCTCGGTCGAAGCAGATCCTTTCCAGCGTCGAAGAATCGGCGCGCGAAGCCATCAGCGAGTTGAGACACCTCCTGGAGACCCTGCGGTCGAACGGCGACGACGAAGATGCTGCGTCCACCGTCTCGCTCGCCGACATCGCGCAACTCGTCGCGGCGTCGAATGGCGCAGGACTCCCGACCGAATACACGGTCATCGGCGAAGAACGGCCAGTGCCGTCAGTCGTGCAGGTAAACCTCTATCGAATCGCACAGGAGTCACTCACCAACGCCCGCCGCCATGCGGGCATCGGAGCTACGGCCGACGTGCGTCTGCGCTACACCGCGACCGGCATCGAGCTCGAAGTGGTGAACACCGGCCGGCCAGTGCTCGCGCCCCGGCCGGGAATGGGACAGCTGGGCATGCGCGAGCGCACCCTGGCCTCGGGTGGCACGATTGAATCTGTACCTCGCGAGCGTGGAGGCTGGCGCGTGCGCGTGCAGATTCCGCTGGCCGCGCACGCTGAACTGGCAGGAGCCGCCGCATGACCGACCCGATCCGCGTACTGCTCGTCGACGATCACGCGATGCTGCGCGCCGGATTCCGCACTATCCTCGACATCCAGCCCGACATCACCGTGGTCGGCGAAGCATCGACCGGCGCCGAAGCGGTGACTGCGGCATCCACTCTGCACCCGGATGTCATCTGCATGGATGTACAGATGCCCGATATGGATGGCATCGAGGCGACCAGACGGATCATCTCCGATCCGAACGTGCACGCCGCGATCGCGATCGTGACGACTTTCGACCGCGATGACTATCTGTTCAGCGCTCTGGATGCTGGCGCGAGCGGTTTCCTGTTGAAGAACGGCGGCCCGGAGGATCTGGTCGCCGCGGTGCGCGTGCTCGCCGCAGGCGACGGGATGCTGGCACCAGAGGTGACCAGGCGTGTCGTGCAGCGGTATGCGACGGCCTCGACGGGGGACGGCACTGTGGCCACGGCATCCGCCCCTTCACTCGATCTCATCGAGCCGCTTACCGAGCGTGAGGCAGAAGTTCTCGCGCTCCTGTCCGAAGCGATGAGCAATGCAGAGATCGCGACAGCACTGTTCATCGGTGAAGCGACGGTGAAGACCCACGTCTCACGCGTGCTGCAGAAGATCGGTGCCCGCGATCGGGTGCAGGCCGTGGTGCTGGCGCTGCGGCATGGGTTGGCGTGAACCTGACATTCGGTAATTCGGGGCCTCACTGAGACCGACGTACTGGAGTTCGACGATGGCGAGAAAACGACGGATGCCCCGCAGCACGAGGCTGCAGGGCATCCGATCAAGCGAGAATGCTTAGGAGTTCACGAGCTCCGCGGAGTGCTGCACGCGGTTGATGAGGCCGTTGAACGCCTCGAGGTAGCCGACGAGGAAACCAGCGGTCGAGTCATCCGTGACCTGGCCCTCTTCGGTGAACAGGCCCGGGCGGTCCTGGATGAAGCCCTCAGGCTGGCCCATCGTGATTGCGCTGAAGTGACCGAGGATCGCGCGCAGGTGCTGCTGGGCCGCTGCGGTTGCGACACCGGATCCGGAGGTGCCGATGACGGCGACGGGCTTGCCGTAGAACGACATGTCGCCGTAGGGGCGGGTCGACCAGTCCAGGGCGTTCTTCAGCACGCCGGGGATAGAGCGGCTGTACTCGGGGGTGACGATGATGACGCCGTCGACGTCGGCGATGGCCTTCTTGTACTCGGTGGCCACCTCCGGGAAGTTGCCGTCGAAGTCCGGCGAGTAGAAGGGGAGGTCCTTGATCGGGATCTCGACAAGTTCCGTGCCCTCAGGGGCGAGATTCGCCAGAACGCGCGCAAGGCGGCGGTTGATGGAGGCGCTGGAGATGCTGCCGACGATGTAGCCGATAGTGCGAGTCACAGGTGTTTCCTTCTGTTCGGGCTCAGCTGAGCCGATTGCGGTCTGCCGGTGTCAACGACCGACGCGTCGATTCTATTCCGACGCATGCAATCACTTCCCTGGGAGCACAGAGCGGATGCTACGAGGACACTAGACTGGGCATGCCCGCCTTCCCGCGACATCCGGAGCCGTTCATGCCCACCATCGTCGTCGACGTCATGCCCAAGTCCGAACTGCTCGACCCGCAGGGAAAGGCCGTCTCGGGTGCGTTTGCACGTCTGGGCGTCACCGCCTTCAGCGACGTGCGCATCGGCAAGCGCTTCGAACTCACCGTCGACGGTGAGGTCACCGACGCCGTGCTCGCCGAGGCCGCGAAGATCGCAGCAGACGTGCTCTCCAACTCGGTGATCGAGGACGTCGTCGGTATCGAGGTCGTCGAGTGACCGTCCGCATCGGGGTCATTACCTGGCCCGGGTCACTGGATGACCGCGATGCCCAGCGCGCCGTACGCCTCGCCGGCGCCGAGCCCGTTGCGCTCTGGCACGGTTCACACGATCTCGAAGGCGTCGACGCTCTCGTCCTGCCCGGCGGCTTCAGCTACGGTGACTACCTGCGCTCCGGCGCCATCGCCGCGCTGTCGCCGATCATGGCCGAGGTGAAGGATGCCGCAGCGAAGGGCATGCCCGTGCTCGGAATCTGCAACGGATTCCAGATGCTCGTCGAGGCGCACCTGCTGCCCGGCGGCCTCATCCGCAATGAGCACCAGAGCTTCGTGCGCCGCGATCAGAAGCTCATCGTCGAAGACACCGGCTCCGCCTGGACGAACGAGTTCACGCAGGGCCAGGAGATCATCATCCCGCTGAAGAACGGCGAGGGCGGCTACATCGCCAACGACGAGACGCTCGACCGCCTGGAGGGCGAGGGCCTGGTGGCCTTCCGCTACGCGGGGGTCAACCCGAACGGCTCGCTGCGCGATATCGCCGGCGTGCGCAACGAGGCGGGCAACGTTGTCGGCCTCATGCCGCACCCCGAGCACGCCACCGAGGCGGGCTTCGGCCCGAACACGGCTCAGGCCATGCGCTCGGGCATCGACGGTCTGGCGTTCTTCACGAGCGCCATCGCCGCCGTCAGCCGCGTAGCCGCGTAGCCTTTCCCGGCCCGGGGCGGATGCCGCGGCATCCATCTGTTACATCCGTCGGAGACTGTTACATCCGTCGGACCTTTTTCCACAAAGAGTCCGACAGGTGCAACACCCTCCTACAGACGTAACGCGTCAGAACTAGCCGAGAACCGGCGGCCAGACTCCGATGATCACGGCCATGATCACCACGGTGACCAGTTCGTGCGCGATGTTCAGCGTCGTCAGCTGAGTGGGGCGACCTTCGAAGGCGTCATGTGTGATGAAACGGGCGGCAGTGAACCCCGCCCACAGCAGGATGGCCGTGACGACTGCCGCGCTGAAGAATGACCCCTCGTAGAAGTGCCAGGCGATGGCGGATGCTCCGGCAAGAACCCATGCCGTCATGAAGCTCACGAGAACTGTGGTGATGATCGGCCACAGGGCGCTCTTGGCAGAGCCTTCGATGTCGACATTCGCCAGCCGCGCCCAGCGGGTGCCGAACACCTTCGGGGTGTACCAGATCGACCCGACGATCATGCTCGAGAGCATGGCCAGCAGCACCGCCCAGTAGTTGATCTCCGGAATCATGACTCCTCCTTGAGAATCTGCGCGACCGAGCGTCGCCGTTGTGGCCGAGGCTACTCCCCTGCCCGGTCACGATCGATAGGCCCTCCGCGGTCGATAGGCTCAGAGTGTGAATCTCTTCGTCACCGTCCCCACCGCCCGCCTGGCCGAGAACATCGGCACGCTGCCCGAGGGCGTGGAGCTCGAGGTCTGGGATATGCACTCCCCAGCGCCGCGCGAGCGCATCGATCTGGCGGTTTCTCCGTACATGGGCAGCTCGAAGGTACTCGGCAACCTCGAGGGCCTCGACATCGGACTCGTGCAGAGCCAGTCGATCGGATACGACGGGGTCGCCGATGTCCTGCCTGCGGGGATGCCTTTCGCCAACGCCGCAAGCGTGCACGAGGCATCCACCGCTGAGCTCGCACTCGCCCTCACGCTGGCCGCGCAGCGGCAGTTCCCTCGGTTCGTGCTCGCGCAGCAGCAGGGCGAGTGGTCACCGGTATTCGCGGAGAGCCTGGCCGACCGCAAGGTACTGCTGGTCGGATTCGGCGGCGTCGGCGAAGCCATCGCGCTGCGCTTGGAGCCGTTCGAGGTTGAGCTGACGGTAGTCGCGCGCACCGCCCGACCGGTGTGGCACGAGCGCCTGGGCCGCGTGCAGGTGCATGCGATCGATGAGCTCGAGACGCTGGTCGCCGATGCGGAGATCGTCATTCTGACCCTCCCCGGAGGCGCGGCAACGCATCATCTGTTCGACGAGCGGATGCTCGCACGCATGCCCGACGGCGCGCTTCTGGTCAACGTCGGCCGCGGCACCCTCATCGACACCGATGCACTGGTGCGCGAGGGCGGCCGCATCCGTGCAGCCCTCGACGTCATCGACCCGGAACCGATCCCGGCGGAGCATCCGCTCTGGACGACCGACGGCGTCCTCATCTCACCGCACGTGGGCGGAGCATCCACTGCCATGAATCCGCGCATCGCGCGCTTGATCCGCAAGCAGGTCGAGCGGATGCTACGCGGCGAAGCCCCGGTGAACGTCGTGATCAGCGGCTGACACCGGCACGGATGCAGGTCCGTTTCCCGGATGCAGAGGCATTTCACGGCGTGTCGCCCTGCGTCCGTACGATCGCCCTGCAAGTGTGCCGGAGGGCAGGATACCGAACCGATTCGATCGGCGCTCTAGCGCATCTGTAAGCGCTTGCAGTAGGCTCGTCGCATGACAGAGCTTGAGCAGTCCGCGGCGCCCGGTTCCGAGTGGTGGCGCAGCGCCGTTATCTATCAGATCTATCCCCGGTCATTCGCTGACGCGTCCGGCGACGGAATCGGCGACCTTCCCGGCATCACCGGCCGGCTGGACTCGTTGCAGGAACTCGGCATCGACGCCATCTGGCTGAGCCCGTTCATGACGAGTCCGCAGAAGGATGCCGGTTACGACGTCACCGACTACCGCGACGTCGACCCACTCTTCGGCACCCTCGCCGACTTCGACGCGATGCTCGCCGCAGCTCACGCCCGCGGCATCCGCGTCATCGTCGACCTGGTCCCGAATCACTCCTCCGACCAGCACGTCTGGTTCCAGGCGGCTTTGAAGGCGGCCCCCGGCAGCCCCGAGCGCGCGCGGTATGTCTTCCGCGACGGCAAGGGCGAGAACGGCGAACTGCCCCCGAACAACTGGGAGAGCGTCTTCGGCGGCGGCATGTGGGAGCGTGTCACCGAGGCCGACGGCACGCCCGGCCAGTGGTACCTGCACATCTTCGATGCGACCCAGCCCGACTTCGACTGGACCAACGAAGAGGTGCGCGAGGAGTTCCGTGGCGTGCTGCGCTTCTGGCTCGACCGCGGTGTCGACGGCTTCCGCGTTGATGTCGCCCACGGCATGATCAAGGCTGACGGCCTGCCCGACTACACGCCTCCGGCGGACGCCGGCTCGATGGGCGGCGTGGACGACGTCCCCTACTGGGGTCAGGACGGTGTGCACGACATCTACCGCGACTGGCACAAGGTGCTCGCCGAGTACGACGGCGATCGCGCCCTGTGCGGCGAGGCTTGGCTGCCCACGCTCGAGCAGACCGCCCTCTGGGTGCGGCCGGACGAGATGCACCAGACCTTCAACTTCCCGTACATGATGACCGAGTGGGATGCCGAGCGCATCCGCAGCGTCATCAGAGAGTCGCTCGAGCAGTTCGGTGACGTCGGGGCGCCCAGCACCTGGGTGCTGTCCAACCACGACGTCATCCGCCACGCTTCGCGCCTGGCACTGACCGCCGACAGCCCGCAGGGCGATGGCATCGGCCCGCTCTCCGCCGGCAAGCCTGACCAGGCCATCGGACTTGACCGCGCGCGCGCCGCAACCACCGTCATGCTTGCCCTGCCGGGTTCGTCCTACCTCTACCAGGGCGAAGAGCTGGGTCTTCCCGAGGCGATGGAGATCCCGGACGAGTTCCGACAGGACCCGACCTGGTTCCGCACGAACGGCGAGCGCTATGGCCGTGACGGCTGCCGCGTGCCGATCCCGTGGGAAGCGGATGCCCCGGCCTTCGGCTTCAACGAAACCGGTGGCTCCTGGCTGCCGCAGCCGGACGAGTGGGCCCGTTTCGCCCGCGACGTCGAGGAGGCGGATGCCGGATCCACCCTCAACCTGTACAAGCAGTTGCTGCGCCTGCGCCGCGAAAGCGCGCTCGGCACCGGCTCGATGGTGTGGGAAGACCTCGGAGCGGATGCTGTCGCATTCCGTCGCGGCGACCTGCATGTGGTGGCGAACCTCGGTTCCGCTCCGCTCGAGCTCGGCGAAGGCGTGACCTTCGTCGCGCAGAGCCAGGCGTTCGAGGGGACCGCGGTGCCCACCGACACCGCAGCCTGGTACCGGAAGGCCTGACCGCCGCACATGGTCGGCATCGATGAGGTCGCGCAACTCGCCGGAGTATCAACGGCGACGGTTTCGCGCGCCCTCAGCGGTCGCGGCTATGTGTCGGCGGCATCCCGCGAGAGAGTCCACGTGGCGGCGCAGAAGCTCGGCTACGTGGTCTCCTCGCGGGCATCCAGTCTCGCGTCGGGGCGCACGCGCAACATCGGCGTGGTCGTCCCGTTCCTGGACCGCTGGTTCTTCAGCACGGTCCTGTCAGGGGTGTCCAGCGCGTTGATGCGGCAGGGCTACGACATCACGCTCTACAACATCACCGCAGACAGGGATGTTCGTCGGAGCGTTTTCGAAACCGCCCTGAGACGTCAACGCGTGGATGCTGTGATCGCCGTGTCGATCGAGCTGAACGACGAAGAGACCGACCGGATGCTCGCACTCGGGCTGCCGATCATCGCCATCGGCGGCCCCAATCCGAAGCTCGACACGCTCAGCGTGGACGACCTCGCGGTTGCACAGCTTGCGACCGAGCATCTGTTGAGCCTCGGGCACACCGCGATCGCGCACATCGGGGCGAACCCGGAGTTCGATATCGACTTTCACATTCCGACCAACCGTCGGCTCGGTTTCGAGAAGGCACTGGCGGATGCCGGAGTCGCTCTGAAACCAGAGTTCCTGGAGCCGGCGGACTTCACTGTGGACGGCGGCTACCGCGCCTGCAAGCAGTTGCTCGGGCGTCCGGGGCCGCGCCCGACCGCGGTGTTCGCTGCATCCGATGAGATGGCCATCGGTGCCCTTTTGGCAGCCCGCGATCTCGGGTTCCGCGTACCGGAAGATCTCTCGATCATCGGCATCGATGGTCACGAGCTCGGGGCGTTCTTCGGTCTGACAACGGTCGATCAGTTCCCGCTGGGCCAGGGTGAGCGGGCGGCTGACGCCGTACTCACAAAGCTGGCGGCGGATGCGGCGGCTCCCGCCCAGGAGCACGAGGAACTGCCGTTCGAGCTCATCGTGCGCGGGACGACCGCCCGCGCCTGAAGCGGCGCGGTCCTGGACGCGGCTACGCCGCCGGGAACCCGCCGCTCAACCGGCCGTGGAAGACTCCGGTCGCATCGTTCATGCCGACGAGCTCGACCTGCTTGTCGAGTCGGGCGTACTTCGTCACGATGGCATCCAGAGCCGCGACCGTCGAAGCATCCCAGATGTGAGAGCGCGACATGTCGATGATGATGCGGCCCGGGTCATCGGTGTATTCGAACTGCGTGGTCAGGTCGTTGCTCGATGCGAAGAACAGCGCCCCGTCGACCACGTAGTGTGCGCGGTCTTCGTCAACCGTGCGGGTGACCGAGACGACGTGCGCGACGCGGCGGACGAACAGCACAGAGGCGACGATGACCCCGGCGACGACGCCGATCGCGAGGTTCTCGGTCAGCACGACCATCACGACGGTCGAGACCATCACGATCGTCTCGCTCTTGGGCATACGCTTCAACGTCGAGGGGCGGATGCTGTGCCAGTCGAAGGTCGCAACGCACACCATGATCATCACGGCGACCAGGGCCGCCATCGGGATGATCGCGACGATGTCCCCGAGGGTGACGACCAGCACGAGCAGGAACACGCCCGCGCAGAACGTCGATATCCGCGTCCTGGCACCGGACACCTTCACGTTGATCATCGTCTGCCCGATCATCGCGCAGCCACCCATGCCGCCCAGGAAACCGGACAGCATGTTCGCCACGCCCTGCCCCCATGCCTCGCGCGTCTTCCGCGAGTGCGTATCGGTGATCTCATCGACGAGCTTCGCGGTCATGAGTGATTCCAGAAGCCCGACCAGCGCCATTCCCAGCGAGAACGGGGCGATGATCGCGAACGTCTCCCAGGTGAGCGGAACATTCGGGAGGAACAGCTCGGGAAGGCTCCGCGGCAACTCGCCCTCGTCGCCGACGGTGGGAACATCCAGCGCGAACACGACGACGACCGCGGTGATCAGAACGATCGACACCAGCGGACCCGGGATGACCTTGGTGATGCGCGGCATGAGGACCATGATCGCGATTCCTGCCACGACGAGCGGATACACCAGCCACGGCACATCGATCAGGTGCGGAAGCTGCGCAATGAAGACGAGGATCGCGAGTGCGTTGACGAATCCGACCATGACGCTGCGCGGGATGAAGCGCATGAGCTTGGCGACGCCGAGTACCGCGAGCAGCACCTGGAAGATGCCCGCGAGGATGACGGTCGCGATGAAGTAGTCCATCCCGTGCTCGCGCATCACCGGGGCGATGACCAGAGCGACGGCGCCGGTGGCAGCGCTGATCATGGCCGGGCGTCCGCCGACGAACGCAATTGACACGGCCATCACGAACGCCGAGAACAGGCCGACCTTCGGGTCGACTCCGGCGATGATCGAGAACGCGATCGCTTCGGGGATGAGAGCAAGTCCCACAACGAGTCCGGCGAGCACTTCCCGGGTCAGCAGTCGCGGGCTCTTCAGCGCGTCGAGCACAGACGGATTCGCACGGTAACGGGCACGGTCGTCAGCGGTTGTGGTCATGAAGACTCCAGGGGTGATTGCCCGGAAGGGGGCGGCTTCCACCCTAGCTCGGAGCCCTAGCCCGCCGCCCTCGCCCGAGGCGGGCTCAGGACACCGCGAACTGCGCGAGGAGCGCCGATAAGCTCAGCCCATGAGCATCGACCTCGAATCGCTGTACATCGACCTCCACCGGCATCCCGAACTGTCGTTCCAGGAAACGCGCACCGCCGGCATCGCCGCCGGCCACCTGCGCGATCTCGGGCTCGAAGTCGAAGAGGGCGTGGGCATTACCGGTGTTGTCGCGCTGCTGCGCAACGGCGACGGACCTGTCGTCTGGATGCGCGCCGATATGGATGCATTGCCCGTCCAAGAGCAGACCGGGCTGGCCTATGCCAGCACCGCGACCGGAATCGATCCAGCCGGAAACACGGTCCCCGTCATGCACGCGTGCGGCCACGACATGCATGTCACCGCGATGATCGGCGCCGTGGAGCAGCTGCTCGCAACTCGCGGCGAGTGGTCGGGAACCGTTGTCGTCGTCATGCAGCCCGCCGAGGAGTACGGCGCCGGTGCGCGGGCGATGCTGGATGCTGGCATCCTCGACCGCTACCCGAAGCCCGACATCGTGCTCGGCCAGCACGTCACTCCCCTCGCCGCCGGCATCATCGGCGTTCGCAGCGGCACGCAGATGGCAGCATCCGACGGCCTCACCGTGACGCTGCACGGCCGTGGCGGGCACGGATCCCGACCGCACACGACTGTCGACCCCGTGGTGATGGCTGCCGCCACCGTCATGCGACTGCAGACGATCGCCTCACGGGAAACCGACCCGCAGGATGTCGCGGTCGTTACGGTCGGCTCGATCCACGCCGGGCTGAAGAACAACATCATCCCCGCCGAGGCGACGCTCGAGCTCAGTCTGCGTTACCCGAACGACGAGGCACGCGCGCGTGTGCTCGCGAGCGTGGAGCGAATCGTCCGGGCCGAGGCCCTGGCATCCGGAGCCGAGCGCGAACCCGAGATCCGCACCGACCACGTCCTGCCGCCCACCATCAACGACGTGGATGCTGTGACGCGGGTCACGGCAGCGTTGAAGCGCACGCTCGGCGAAGCCGCCGTGATCGACCCGGGGATGATCACCGGCAGCGAGGATGTGTCGTGGTTCGCGCGCGATGCCGGCGCACCGCTGGTCTTCTGGTTCTGGGGCGGCATCGACCCCGCGACGTTCGCCGCGGCGGTCGCCAGCGACTCGGTCGCCCAGACCATTCCCACCAACCACTCCCCGTTCTTCGCGCCGGAGATTCACCCGACGATCGAGGTCGGCGTCACCGCGCTGGCCACCGCTGCCCGGGAATTCCTCGACTAAACCTGCACGGTTCTCGGCGGCGGCGCTGGCAATTCCCGCTGCTGCACGCCGTGCGCTTCGCGGTGTAGGCGCTCCATCTTCACATCGAGCTCGCTCGCGGCCTCGGCCGCATCGGTCAGGCTGTCGACGAGATGCGCAGGCACCTGCTTGGCGAACTTGTAATAGATCTTGTGTTCCAAGCTCGCCCAGAAGTCCATCGCGATCGTACGGAACTGCACCTCGACCGGAACTAAAAGCGGTCCGGTCGATAGGAACACGGGCACTTCGAGAATCGCGTGCAGACTCCGGTAGCCGTTCGCCTTCGGCTTGGCGATGTAGTCCTTCACGACACGAATGGTGATGTCATCCTGTGCAGCGAGCAGGTCGAACAGCCGGTACACGTCTGCGACGAAGCTACAGGTCACGCGAACACCGGCGATATCGGTGATCTCTTCACGGATGCGGGCGAAGTCCGGGTCGTCGATTCCCCTGCGGGCGATCTTCTCGACAATGCTGTCGGGGCTCTTCAGCCGCGTCTTGACGTGCTCGATCGGGTTGTAGGCGTGATCGTGGGTGAACTCATCCTGCAGAATCGAGATCTTCGTCTCGACCTCGCGGATGCCGAACTCGTACTCCCGTAGGAACCGCTGAAACTCGTCACGGAGCTCCTTCACGTGGCCCAGGTCGGCCTCGGTCACATCGACGCTCGTCATAACCCCGACGTTACGCGTCCGCGTTCAGAACGCGCTGTGCGTTTCGCTCTCGGCGGATGCTGGAGCATCTAAGCCCGTGCCCGTAGAACTACACGCGAAGAAGCCGCCACCCCTGCGGGTGACGGCTTCTTCGTCGAACGCTCCTGCGATCAGCCCGCGAGCAGCCCGGCGATCGCCGGCACGGTGAGCACGGCCACGTAGTAGCCCATGAATTGAACGCCGGTGTGCACCTGGAACAGCTTGTTCAGCAGCCCGCCGACAAGACCGATCGTGAGGGCCACCAGCAGCGCGATGATCCCGCCCTCGTAGAGGCAGATCACGGCGATGAGACCGGCGAATGCGCCGATGATGGCCTCATGCGAGACCTTCTTCATGATCCAGGACGCCGCGCGGTGGGCCTGCGTCATCGCGAACGGGTAGGTGATGATCATGGCGATCAGCACCGCGGCGAGCCCGAAGAAGAGGAACTCCCAAGCTCCGAGCATGTTGTGCAGGTTGTTCGTCTCGCCCGTCTCGGCATTGATCGTGTACACCGGCGGTGCATTGAACAGCGGGTTCGCAGGACCTGCGGCCATCGGCGACAGCGGCAGGCCGATCGCGATCAGCGGGATCAGCGTCTCGGCGATGTAGGTGGATTCCGTCGTGCCGTTCTTCACCGCCATCATCGTCGTCAGACGGCGATACCCGTTCTTGATGCGTCCACCGAATGCCTCACCCATCAGCACCGTCATCGCCACAGGCGAAATCACGAAGGTTGCGCTGGAGATCACCGCAGCCCCGGCCGTGCTGGCCAGCTGGCCGCGATCGAGCACGCGCATCGGGTTCGGCATCCGCCCCTTCCAGGTGCGCACATCAGGCGCGAGGTCGAATGAGCGCGGTGCATCGCGCTTCATCAGCACGCGGCCGGCCGGCGTCGAAGCCAGGACGAGGTCCGCGATGAGCGGGCCGATTGCGATGCCGAGGAAGAAGCTGATCGACAGGCTCTTGCCGAGAATTTCGGAGGAGAAGCCCTGCAGACCGACGACGATCAGCACGAACGGCACCAGCGCGATCAGCGCACCCCAGCGTCCCTTCGAGAGCACCGCGATGAGCACAGTCGCTGCCAAGAAGAGCCAGGGGGCCACCGAGCTGATCGCCGCGGAGAACGGCGTGAGGATCCAGGCGAAGAACACGGCCAAAGGAACGGCGATGATCGCGGCGACCACACCACCGGAGATGGCTTTGCGCAGAGCGATGTGCGGCACGCCCAGCTCCCTGAGCATCTGCGCATCGCGCAGCAACGGGGCGGCAAGCGTGTCACCCGGTATGCCCAACAGGGTTGTGGGAATGGCGTGCGTGATGTGCTTGGCCGCGATAGCTGCCATGAAGAACGCGAAAACACCGGCCGGCGGAACGCCGAGCAGGATGACCAGAAGCGTCAGCGGGGCGATCGTCGCCGTCTCATCCGTTCCGGAGACCAGGCCGATGAGCGCGAAGATGACGGTGCCGAGCACTGCCATGCCCAAGGCCCACAGGGTGGGTTCAAGGAAGGTTTCCATCACACCACCTCCCCGGCTGCGAGCTTGCGCTGGTTCTTCTCATGCTGGGCGCGCAGGTCGTCATACAACCCGAGCTCCTTGACCTCGGCGAGTGTCGCTCTCGGGAGTTCGTCTGGGTCACCGAGAGGGCCGAGCTCGGCTTCGATGGAGTCCATCGCAGCTTCGCGAGATCCGGTGGGAGCCTCCCCGATGCTGACGATGCGCTTGGGCTTGAATAGGCGTGCCGCGATCACTGCTGCGAGCACGCAGGCGGCCAGCCCGGTCACCAGTGCGTAGGAGCCGCCGAGCGCATCTCCGCCGGTGAGCTCTGCGAAGCCCCACTCTGCGACGAGGAAGACCGGCACGGCGATGCCGACACCGAGTCCGATCGAGGCGAGAAGGTGCTTGCTATCGACGGTGTCGCCCCACACCTCCAGGAGTTGTCTTTCTGACAAGGGAATGTCCTCTCTATCGGGTCAGCGCCGCTGCGACTCGTGACGTGGTGGGCTTGGAGAGCACCTGGGAAAGCCAGGCGCTCGTCTCGGTAAGTGCATCAAGGTCGATGCCAGTGCGGATGCCGAGCCCGGTGAGCATCCAGACAAGATCGTCGGTGGCGAGGTTGCCGGTGGCGGACTTCGCGAACGGGCATCCGCCCACGCCTCCTGCTGCGGCATCGAAGATGCGCACACCCTCTTCCAGACCCGCGTAGACGTTCGCGAGCGCCATGCCGTAGGTGTCGTGCATATGCAGTGCCAACGCCGAGGTCGGGATTCCGTCGGCGACGAGCGCTCTGACGACACCGCGAACCTGGCCGGGGGTGGCGACGCCGATGGTGTCGCCGAGCGAGAGGTCTGCGATGCCCCAGTCGCGCATGAGACGCGCGAGACGCACGACCTCTCCGACGGCGACCTCACCCTCCCACGGGTCTCCGAAAACCATCGACAAATAGCCGCGAACGCGTACTCCGTCGGCTGCAGCGCGCGTCACAACCTGCTCCACGGCCTGTTCCATCCGCTCTCTCGACGCGCCGAGGTTGGCCTCGGAGAACGACTCGGTGACGCTCAGGAACACGGCAATATCGTCCGCTCCCGCCTCACGCGCAAGGTCGTAACCCCGCACGTTCGGCACGAGAACAGGGGTGCGTGCCGCGAGATGCTTCGTGCGGGAGAAAACCTCACGGGAATCTGCCATCTGCGGCACCCGGTCGGCACGTACGAAGCTGCCGACCTCGATCACCGGAGCACCGGCCGCGGCCAGACGCTCGATGAGTTGGACCTTGGTATCGACGTCGACGAGCGTCTTCTCTGCCTGCAGCCCATCGCGAGGGGCCACTTCCCAGATCTCCACGTCGTCGGCAAGGCCCTGGTGCGGGGCAACGGTAGGGAGGCCGAGGCTGCGGGTGGTCGTCATCGCGCGGCTCGAAGTTCGGCGAGGATCTGCTCGGCGACATCGGCGCGTACCGCACCCCGCTCCACCAGTGCGGCGGCAACCCGGTCGACCTCATCGGCGCCGGCGCCAGCTGCGACGGCGACGTTGCGGGCGTGCAGGCCCATGTGCCCGCGCTGGATCCCCTCGGCGGCCAAGGCACGGACGGCGGCGACGTTCTGCGCAAGTCCGATCGCGGCGACGATCTCGCCCAGCTCTCGCGCGGTGGTGACCTCGGTCATCGCCACTGCTGCGCGGGCTGCGGGGTGCGACTTGGTCGCTCCCCCGACGAGACCCACCGCCATCGGCAGTTCAATCGTTGCGGTGAGGTTGCCGGCGGCATCCTGTTCGAAGCGCGACAGCGCACGGTACTGGCCGTCGCGTGCTGCGTAGGCATGTGCGCCGGCTTCCACTGCTCGGGTGTCGTTGCCCGTGGCGAGAACGACGGCAGAGATGCCGTTCATGATGCCCTTGTTGTGGGTCGCGGCGCGATACGGGTCGTCATAGGCGAGGGCCGCGCCGGCGACCATGTTCGAGACAATCTCCGGCCCGCCGACCTCATCGGGGTGGATGGTCAGGCGTGCGCGGGTGAGGCGCAGGTCCGCGAGGTTGGTGAGAATCCGCAGCAACGATCGCCCGCCGGCGATCTCTGCAAGCCTGGGCGCGATCGCCTCGGCCATCGTGTTCACGGCATTCGCGCCCATGGCGTCGCCGACGTTGACCACCAGGTGCACGATGAGGTGCTCGTCGAGCAGTCCGTGGATCGTGCGTACGAGCAGGTCGCGTGCGCCGCCGCCGACCGATACGAGCTTGGGATCCTGCTCGTCCGCCAGCGCGAGGATTTCGTCCTTCGCTTCGAGGATGCGTGCACGTGCGCCGTGCGGATCGGCGACATCGAGCAACTGGATCTGGGCCTGCATGAGGGGCTCGGTGGAGGTGGTGACGATGCCGCCGAACCGGCGCGCCATGCGCGCGATGTTGGATGCGGCGGCCACGACCGAGGGTTCCTCCGTGGCCATCGGCACCAGGACCTCACGGCCGTTGACGATGACGTTCGTGGCCACACCGACCGGGATACTGATCTGCCCGATCACGTTCTCGACCATGCGGTCGGCCTGCTCGATGCTCAGCCCGTCTCCGGCCAGGGCGCTCAGATCGACGTCGCCGATCGCTTCTGTCACGGTCCTTCGTCGTTCCTCGACGGTCAAATTGCGTAGTCCGCTCAGGCGGGATGTCGTAGCCACGTCGTCGTCCTTTCATGTGGCGGTCGTTGCCACCCAACTTCGACATCTAATCAGCGGCCGCGCCCCTCGACATAGATCCGATTCGGACACATTCAATCGATGTGCAATGTCTGTTCTGCAGCTCTTCTGGCTCGCTCCACCCGTACGGCGAGCTCCAGCCGGAAGCGCGCTTCCGGCTGGTTCAGCTCGTCGCCAAGCAGCAGCTGCATCCGGTGAATGCGCTGCTTCAGCGTGTTGAGGTGGATGTGCAGCGTGCGTGCGGTGGCAGCCAACGACCAGCGCTCGTCGAACAATGCAGCGAGGGTGTCCACGAGGACACTGCCGTGCGTCTGATCCCAGCGCAGCACCGGCGAGAGCATGCTGCCCACGAAGTTGGCCAGCGCGGCACCGTCACCCCCGAACAGCAGCGCATACGGCGAGAGCGAGACCGCGTCGAGCACGCCGGAGCTGATGCCGAGGCCTCGTGCGAGCGCCGCAACATGCCACGAGTTCGGCGCCTCTGCGGCTGCCGCATCGAGCGTGGTGGATCCGGTGGCGAGAGCGAACGGCGCCGCATCCGCACAGATCTCCTGCACGACGCGCGCGACGGCGACCGGTGACGACTGCGCGGGCTGCTCTCCGAGCGGCGCGAGAACCGTCACGCCATGCGGCGATGTCGCGACGAGCCAGTCGGTATGCGAGCGCAGCCGTGCGACCAGTCGCGTGCGATCTCCTGCGGCGCATGGCAGGACGATGGTGACCCACGGATCATGGATGGCATAGTTGCGTGTGGCCGCACGACGAATCCCCGACGCCCGGTTGGTCGGCCCCTCGAGCAGTTCGGTGGCAAGCTCGCCACGCACACGCTCTTCTGCATCATCCAGGGCGTCGCGGCGCAACCGGACGAGCGCAGCCATGAGGGCCGCGCGTTCGACCGTGCGCCGCTCGATCTGCGTCAGCATCCGCTCGCCGCCGGCCACCAGGAACGTGCTGGATCGCGTACCCGCTCCGAGCACCGCGGCCACCAGTTCGATCCGCGGATGGGCAACCACGACGCTGCGACCGCTCTGAGCGGCGTCGGTCGCGGCTCGTCGCACCACGGGGTCGGCGGGCAGGTCCTCATCACCCGCCAGCGTCACCTGCCGACCAAGTGCCTCCGCGAGCGCATCGACGATCGCCTCGGCACCGTACCCATCGACGACCAGTCGGGTGAGTGCATCGTGCAGGCCCGCCGCCCACTCGACGTCCCGCTGGCGTGAGGCTGCCTCCGCTGTCGCCTCAGTCGCGTCGCGCAGCAGTTGCGCCTGGTGCAGCGCGAGGGCGGCGTGTCCGGCGAAGGCCGAGAGCAGCGCGACTTCATCCGGACGGAAGGCATGGGGCACACGACTGGCAGCGAACAGCACCCCGAGAACCATGCCGTTGACGACCAGCGGCGCTCCGAGCAGCGAGCGCAACTGCTCCTCCCTCATGATCGCGTCGATCGTCGGATCGTGGGGCACGCTTGTGAGCGTGGAGTAGTCCTCTACCCACTGCGGATGCTGAGTGTGAACGGCGACGCTGGCGAGGCCGACACCGGCAGGCACGACCATGCCGAGGAACCGGGGAGAGATAGTCCCGGTCTCGGCACGGACATAGAGCTCGTCCTGGACAGGCTCGTAGACGGAGAGATAGGCGACGTCGACCTCCATGAGCTCGTGCGCGCGATCCACAATGCGCTGCAGCATGAGGTCAGGATCGGTCACCGAAAGCAGGTCGCGAGTCGACGACATTACCGCGCGCAGCTCGGCACCCCGCTGACGAAGTGTCGCCAGGCTGCGCCCCAGGTGCACCAGTGCATCCGCAGCATCCGCGTCGCCTTCCAGCGCGGTTCGCAGCGCATCGGAATCGACGGCTGCGCCGTCGGCCAGCGAGCGGATGGTCGTGGCGAGGTCGGAGGACATGCTTTCATTCTCCCGCGCGGCAGGCGTGCCCCTCTGCACGCCGGGCGAGCGCCACGAGGGGGCGGATGCCGCAGCATCCGCCCCCTCGTCAGGCAAGCCCTACGGCGTCATGCGGTTCGTACGCGCTCCGCGCCCCACCCCGTTGACCGTCAGCAAGGTGCCGGTGTCAGTGAACTCCTGCAGGATCTCGTCCTGGCGCTCCGTCCCGTCCTTGTGGGTGATGAGGCTGACTACCACCGCGACGATCATCGCGCAGATGAAGCTGGGCAGCAGTTCGTACATCTCAGGCCACACGGCCTTCCAGATGAAGACGCCGGCGGCACCGACGAACATGCCAGCCAGGGCGCCCCAGTTGGTGAGCTTGCGCCAGAACAGGCTGAGCAAGATCAGTGGGCCGAAGGCCGCACCGAAACCGGCCCATGCGAACGAGACCAGCCCGAGGATCGTATCGTTGGGAATGATCGCGAGCAGCGCGGCGATGATGCCGACGCCGAGCACAGTCAGTCGTCCGAGCATCACCAGCAGCTTGGGCGACGGCTCTTTCTTGACCACTTTGAAGAGGTCTTCCACGAGAGCCGACGAGGCGACGATCAGCTGGCTGGAGATCGTGCTCATGATCGCCGCGAGCACCGCCGCCAGCACGAGGCCTGCGACGAACGGGTGCAGCAGTGTCTGCGCCATCACCAGCACCACCGTCTCGGGGTTGCCGAGATCGATGCCCTGGTGTGCCATGTAGGCGATGCCGACGAAGCCAGAGAACACTGCGCCGATCAGCGAGATGATCATCCAGCTCATTCCGATGCGGCGGGCAGCCTTCGCCTCGCCGGGGTTGCGCAGCGCCATGAACCGCACGATGATGTGCGGCTGGCCGAAGTAGCCCAGTCCCCAAGCGAGCGACCCGATGATAGCCAAAACCGTTCCACCGGTCAGAGCAGTTCCACCGATGACCGAGATGTGGTTCGGGGCAAGGTCTTCGACGTACGTGGCCACCTCGCCGAAACCGCCGACGGCGATGATCGCAGCGACCGGGACGACAATCAGTGCGATCACCATCATCAGTCCCTGTACGACGTCCGTGAACGAAGCTCCGAGGAACCCGCCGAACAGCGTGTAGAGAAGAGTGACTCCGGCAACCAACACCATGCCGAGCAGGTAGTCGGAGTTGAACGAGCTCTCGAAGAAGAAACCGCCGGCCACCATGCCGGAAGAGATGTAGAGCGTGAAGAACACCAGGATCACGACACCGGCGAGGATGCGCAGCATCCGCGACGAGTCACGCAGCCGGTTCTCGAAGAAGCTCGGGATGGTGATCGAGTTGCGCGAAACCTGTGTGTACGCGCGAAGCCGCGGGGCGACCAGCAGCCAGTTCAGGTATGCGCCGATCGTGAGACCGACGGCGATCCATGCCTCGATGAGTCCGGAGAGATAGATCGCGCCCGGAAGACCCATGACGAGCCAGCCGGACATATCGGATGCTCCGGCGCTGAGCGCCGCGACCCACGGTGGCAGGTCCCTCCCCCCGAGCATGTAATCCTCGTGGTCCTTCGTCCGGCGAAATGCCAGATAACCGATGATGAGCATCGCGGCGAAGTAGAGCCCCAGCGCGATGAAGATGAATACCTGATCGGACATCGTCGTCCCTCTTTCGTTGCAGATCGGTGCAGCGGTTCTGCCTCGATACTGACAGGGACGGATGCCGGGGGCCACCCCTATTCGACGATGGTGGACGATCACGGTCAGAGTTCTTCTGGCGCTGAGGAGGCGGACGGATGCCGGAGTCAGCCCTTGACGGCCCCCTGTGTGAGCCCACCGACGATGTATTTCTGAAGCGAGAAGAACAGCGCGAGAACGGGAATCGCCGCGACCACGACGCCGGCCGCGAACAAGCCCCAGCGCGAGGTCAGCTGATTCGATACCCACTGGTACATGCCGACGGCGAGAGTCCAGTTGTCTTCGGACGTCAGGATGATCTTCGACAGGATGAAGTCGCCGAAGCATGCCAGGAACGACAGCAGGGCGACGACCGCGAGGATCGGCACCACCAGCGGCATGATCAGCTTCCAGAAGATCTGGGCGTGGCTTGCGCCGTCGATCTTCGCGGATTCGTCGATCTCGATCGGGATGGTGTTGAAGAACCCGTACATGAGGAACGTGTTCGCCCCCAGCGCGCCGCCGAGGTACACGCAGATCAGCGCGATCTTCGAGTTGATGCCGAGTGCAGGCACGACTTCCCCGATCGTCAACAGCATCAGGAAGATGGCGATGAACGCCAGCGCCTGCGGGAACATCTGCACGACGAGCAGCGCTGTCAGGCTCACCCGGCGACCGGTGAAGCGGAACCGCGAGAAGGCGTAGGCGGCCGCGGCCCCCATGATTACCGATGCGACTGCTGTGATGATCCCGATCGTGAGGGTATTGCCGAACCACACCCAGTAGCTGGACTCGCTCAACGCGATGTAGTTCTTCAGATCAAAGACGGCGAACAGATCGTTGCTGGCCGCGAGGCTGCCCTTCGGGTTCAGCGACGCCGAGAGCACATATACGAGTGGGAACGCCGCGAAGAAGAGCACGACGGCCGCAAGGATGTACTTCCACCCGACCTCGGCCCACCACCGGCGGCGGCGGGCACCGGCGCGCGCCGTCACGGCATCCGCTGAGGAGTTCGTCACGACTGCTCTGGTCTGCGTGGACATCACTGGTACTCCTCGAGTTTGCGGGTCTGGCGAAAGCTCACCACGGAGATGATCCCGACCACGATGAAAGCGACGATGGAGAGGGCACTTGCGAGGCCGTAGTCCGAGGCGCCCCCGGAGACACCGGAGACGTCGTAGATCGCCGACACCAGGATGTCGGTTGATCCGAGTGCGTACGGTGCTCCCGGAATCCCCGGACCACCGTTGTTGAACGTGTAGATGACCGTGAAGTTGTTGAACGCGACCGCGAAGGAGGCGATCAGGAGCGGGGCGGTGGACACCAGCAGCAGCGGCAGCACGATCGAGCGGAACCGCTGCCATTTGTTCGCGCCGTCGATCTCGGCTGCCTCGAGCGTGTCGCCGGGCAGCGACTGCAGCGCGCCCGTGCACACCAGGAACCAGTACGGGTAGCTGAGCCAGACGTTGACGAAGATCACCGCGGCTCTGGTGAGCCAGGGGTCTCCCAGCCAGTTGATGTGACTGCCGAAGAAGAACATCTCGTTGATCACGCCGAACTCGGCATTGAACATACCGCGGAACAGCAAGGCGGCCATGAAGGCGGGGAACGCGTACGGCAGGATGAACAGCGCCCGCAGCATGCGGCGGCCCTTGACTCGCGGGTCGTTGTAAACCATGGCAAGCCCCAGCCCCACGGCGAAACTCAGTCCGACCGACAGGATGGCGAACGCGAACGTCCAGATCGTGACGCTGCCGAGCGTTCCGGCGAGCGCGGAGTCGGTGAACAGCTTCAGAAAGTTCGCGAAGCCGACGTTCACGTACCACCCGGTCGGCAGCGCCTTGCCGTCGGCCGAGACGAACGAGCCGTCGTCGGTCGCCGAGTAGATCGTGCTGCTGGTGGTGTCAGTGATCGTCTGTGTCTCGGCATCCCACACCAGAGTGGACTCGTAAACCGCCCCGGATGAGCCATCCCTGGTCCGGATCGACCCGTCGTTCGGGTCATCCGAGACGGCGACTCTCAAATCGCTGATCTGCCCCTGGAGTGCGGAATCGGTCAGTACGGTGGCTCGGGGGATGACCGTCCAGCCGGGCACTTCGTTGGGTGCGCCCGTGCCGCCCAGCGTGGCGCCGGATGCTTCGCTGAGAGGCTCGATCGCAGAGCCGACCAGCACGTCGCCCTCATCGTTCGCGATGGCGAAGCCGATCTCGTCAAGTCGTTGCACGACTGAGAGCGGGTAGGTCGGCGAGGCATCCACTCGGCGCTCACCCTGGATGAGCGCCGCCTCGACAGCCTGCTCCTGCGTGCCGATGTGGCCCGTGCCATAGTTCGTGAAGGCGATATATGCGGTGTAGCCGAAGATGAATACCTGGAACACGAGCAGGAATACCAATCCCGGCAGCAGGTACTTCATCGGCAGCGCGCGTCTGCCGAAGTACACGACATCGGCGATGACCACGAGCACCACGATCACGCCGAGCACGATCCATGATTCCGCACGCCAGGCCGAGATCGCCGTCAGGATGCCGAAGGCGTTCACCAGCGCCATCAGCACGAGCTTGATGATGAATCCCCAGCCGGGTCCGCGCCAGCGCTTGGCATGCGCCTCACTCCGCGGGGTGGGCGCGGCGTGAGCTGCTTCGGTCGGTGCCTCGATCGACATCCAGTACTCCTTCTGCGAGGTGTGCTGCAGGGTCGGGAGACGCGAGCGCCTCCCGACCCGACGGATCAACCGGCCAGAGTGGCCTCAAGGTCAGTGACCATGGTGTTCCACGTGCTGGCCGGGTCTGCACCGTTGATGATCTGCACCTGAGCAGCGTTCCACAGGTCCCAGACCGAGCCCATCTCGGGGATCGACGGCATCGGGACGCCGCCCTTTGCGGACTCAACGAAACCAGCGGTGATGGGGTCAGAGGAGACCTCGTCGGCCAACGTCGTCCACGCCGGGATGCGCGGGTCAGCCTCGTACAGCGCACGCTGGGCATCCTCGGTGCCGAGGTAGTTCACCATGAACTCCTGTGCGAGCAGAGCGTTCTTGCTCGCACTTGAGAGGTAGAAGCCCTGCACACCGACGAACGGAGCAGCAGCGGAGCCACCGGCAGACGGGATCGGGTTTACCGTCACGTTCATGCCGTCAAAGACGCTCATCACCCACGGGCCCTGGATCGTGTACGGCGCCTTGCCGGACACGAACAGCTCGTTGTTGATGTCGTAGTCGACCGTGGTGGAGATGTAGCCGGTGCCGTTCGCACCGTTCGCGCCCAACCAGGTGGCGAAGGCCTCACCGGCAGCACCGCCCATGCCGACCTCGCTCGTGTACGAGCCGGAGTCGTCCTGCACGAACACCGGTACGTCGAATGATGTCTGCAGACCGTACATCGTGTACCCATCGCCGGTCTCACCGGCGGTATTGATCACGAAGGGACGCTCGGCGCCGGAGTCGATGCCCTTCTGGATCATCTCGTCCCACGTCGCCGGTGCCGCATCGCCGACGAGATCGACGTTCTGAATGAGGGCGACGGTCTCGAGTGAGTAGGGCAGCGCATAGAGCTGGCCGTCGTAGGTCATGGCGTCGAGAGCGACCTGCTCGAACTCCTCGGCTGCATCACCGAGGTCGAGGGTGTCGACGACACCGGCCGCGACGAGCGCGCCCAGCCAGTCGTGTGCACCGACGGTGATGTCGGGGCCCTCACCGGTCGGCACCTGTGCGATGAAGTCATTGCGGAGATCTTCGAAGTTCTTCTGAACGAGCGTGATCTTCGCGCCGGTCTCCTCTTCGAACGACTCGGCTGCTGCCGTGAGTGCTGCTTCGCGCTCGGCGTCCGTCCAGATGACCAGTTCTGCGCCATCGCCAGCGGGGGCATCGTCGCCGCCTTCAGGAGCGCTCGAACCGCAGCCGGTCAGGGCGACGGCCGCTGCCAGCGCAAATGCGCTGATTCCGATGTGCTTACGCATTCGGGTTCCAATCTGCTGTGGTCGCCGACGCGCTTCGCAGAGCGAGCCGCATCGTCACGACCGGGTGTGTGCGGCGGACCGGATGGTCCGCCGCTATGGAGTTGTCTATTTGGTGGTGCGGATGACGGCGACGCCGCCTGCTGGAACGGTGAAGCTGCCCTGCACCTCGGTATCGCTGAGCAGTTCATGCCCGTCTGCTGCGAGCACGGCATCCTGCTCGTTGTGGTTCACGGCGATCCGATACGACGCGTCGGCGCCGTGACGCGTGATGACTTCGAGCCCCTCGGGCAGGCCTTCCGTCGATACGCCCGCATCGGCGTAAACCGCGTTCATGAGGGTCTTCAGGCTGTCAGCATCCAGTCGCGTGCTGACATACCAGGCGGTGCCGTCGCCGTGCGTGTTGCGGGTGATGGCGGGCTCGCCCGCCGCCGGGCCCTGGCTGTATCGGCCGAAGACATCCGCACCATGCAGGCGCAGCGCCTCTTGCCAGTGGTCGGCGCCCAGCAGCTCGCCTCCGCCCAGTGCAACACCGGCCGTGGCGCCGGCGCGCAGCGGAAGGTGCTCTTCGACATCGACGCCGAGAACATCGCGCAGCGGAGCGAGGAAGCCTCCGGGGTGGACGGCATCGTTCTCATCGACAACGGCCGAGAAATATGACACCAGCAGTGTTCCGCCGTCTGCGACGTAGCGAGTGAGGTTCTCAGCATCCGCCGCTGTCAGCATGTACTGCGCGGGGGCGACGACGAGCTTGTACTGCGAAAGATCCTGGCCCGGAAGCGCGAAGTCGACGGTGATGCCATCGCGCCACAGGCGCTCATAGTACGCGCGGATGCGTTCCTGGTGTGAGATGTCATCGGTCGGCCGCCATTCCAGATCCTGCGCCCAGAACGACTCGAAATCCCAGAGAATTGCGACGTCGGCCTCGACGGTCGAGCCCTGCACCTCTTCGAGGCGCCCGAGGTCGCCACCGAGCTGCGCCACCTCGCGGAAGACCCGTGAGTTCGTTCCGGCGTGCGGCAGCATCGCCGAGTGGAACTTCTCTGCGCCTGAGCGACCGGCGCGCCACTGGAAGAACAGGATGGCGTCCGCACCGCGGCCGAAGTGCGTGAGCGAGTTGCGCGCCATCTCGCCCGGGCGCTTGGCGATGTTGCGCGGCTGCCAGTTCACGGCCGAGGTGGAGTGCTCCATCAGGATCCACGGCTTGCCGCCACCGACAGAGCGGCTGAGGTCGGCCGCTATGGACAGGCCGATGTGAGCGTCCTCGTCCGGCGCCCACAGGTAGTGATCGTCCGAGACGATGTCGACCTCGCGCCCCCATGCCCACAGGTCGGTGGTCCAGCTCTGGTTCGCCATGAAGTTCGTGGTGATCGGCTGGTCAGCGTGCACGCGGATCGCGTCGCGCTCCGCGATGTAGCAGGCCCGCAGCTGGTGATCGGTGAAACGCGCGAAGTCCAGGCGCTGGGCGGGGTTCACGACACTGGGCGCGGCGGCGGGAGCGCCGATGTGCTCCCACGCGGTGTAGTGCTGGCCCCAGAAGGCGGTGCCCCACGCCGAGTTGAGCCCGTCGAGGGTGGCGTACTTCTCCTGAAGCCATCCGCGGAATGCGTTGACCGACTGCGGGGAGTAGTCCTCGCCGACCGGAACACCGTATTCGTTGTGCACATGCCAGAGGACGACGGCTGGATGCTTCGCATACCGCGTAGCGAGCGCGTCAGCGTAGCGCACGATGGCTTCGCGATACGCGGCTGAGGAGTGCGAGGCCATCCCCCGCGAGCCGAAGCCCATCGTTCGACCATCGCGGTCGATGACATGAGCATCGGGATGCTTCGCGAAGAACCAGGCTGGCGGGGAGGCGGTGGGAGTGCCGAGGTCGACGTGGACGCCGTTCTCATGCAGCAGATCGAGCAGCTCGTCCAGCCAGGAGAAATCGAACTCTCCCTCGGCCACCTCGACCAGTGCCCAGGAGAAGATCCCGACACTGACCAGGTTGACACCCGCTTCACGCATGAGAACGACGTCTTCGCGCCAGGTCTCACGAGACCACTGCTCGGGGTTGTAGTCGCCGCCGTAGGCGATTCCCCGGAGTTCGGGCCAGGCGTGGGGGGTCGTCATCGTCGCTCCATTGAGTCGGTGTGCACAGGTGCATCCCTGTCAAAATTTTGACTGGGACCGGTCTCAGTCGGATGAGTAAAAGACTGGGACCGGTCTCAGTTCTATCCCATACGGCAGAAGATCACCACCGGGGTGCAACCAACCGTTACCCAACTGAGACCGGTCCCAGTGTGGCGCCCAGCCCACAGACGGAGAGTGAGTAGAGTCAGAGCGATGAGTGACGTAACGGCGAGGCGCAAGCCGACGATACGCGATGTGGCCGTGCGGGCAGGGGTCTCCCGCAGCACTGTTTCGCGCGTGATCAACGGCGGGCACTGGGTGTCTCCCGACGCGCGCGTCGCTGTCGAAGAGGCCATCGTCTCCACCGGGTATACCGCCAACCATCACGCTCGCAGCCTCGCCACCGGGCGGGCAGGGTCGATGGCGTTCCTGCTCACGGAGCCGCAGCAGCTGCTGTTCGACGACCCGACTTTCGCCCTGTTGCTGCGTGGAGCGGCCGAGGCGCTCGCGCAGCGCTCGATGACCCTCGTCCTCCTCGTCGCCGGTACCCCGGCCGAGCGCGAAAGCGTTGCTCATTTCATCAGCGCGGGGCACGTCGATGGCGTCCTTCTGATCTCTTCACACGAGTCGGAGCCACTGCTCGCGCAGTTGCTCGACGAGGGCATCCCAATCGTGAGCTGTGGCGTGCCGCTGGGCCACGAGACCGAGCTGTCGACGATCTCGGTCGAAGAGGTGGCGTCGGCCAGAACTATGGTCGCGTATCTCCGCGAGAAGAACTACAAGCGCATCGGCATGATCTCCGGCCCCGATGACACGCCGGGCGGGCGTTATCGGCTGGTGGGCTTCCGCGAGGAGCTCGGTGATCGGTTCGACGCGACCCTGGTGGAGACCGGCGATTACTCGTTCGAATCGGGCCAGACAGCGATGACACGCCTCCTCGAACGAGGGGTGGATGCTGTGTTCGCCGCCAATGACAGGATGGCTGCCGGCGCGATCGCCGCCGCTCGACGCGCCGGGCTGCGCGTTCCCGAGGATGTCGCCGTTGCCGGCTTCGACGACTCGGGCCTTGCCGCGACGCACGAGCCGTCCATCACCACGATGCGCCAGCCCTGGGAGCAGATCAGCGCGCAGATGGTGCACGTGCTGCTCGACGTGATCGCCGGAGCACCGCCCCGGTCAGTGATCCTGGATACCGAACTTGTGGTGCGTGAAAGCGCCTGACCTTTAGCGCCGCCGTCAGGCGTGCAGTAGTGATCCGCGCGCCGAGGGGCGGCTCATCTCGGGAGCCAGCACCGCGAGAATGCGCACGAGAGTAGTCAGCCACAGCAGCCCGAGACCGATCACGATCGCCTCGAGCACCGTGAGCGAGTACAGCTTGAAGCCGTCCGCGAGGACGAACGCGACCACGAGCAGCAGCGCGATGCCGACCGTGACCACCAGCAGCGGACGCGGTGGCCCCGGCATCGCAACGGTCGTCGCGACTCCGGCTGCGACGAACAGCACGAGCGTCGAGGCGGCCGCGATGTTGTGCACCACGACGATCTGCTCGACCGGGAACAGGCCGACCCCGGCGAGCGCGACTCCGGTCCCCACCCACAGCAGTGACACAGCCGCAATGCGGCCGAACCAGGCGTCGCCGCGGATGCGGTGCAGATCACGTCCGATATACATGCCGACGGTCGCGGTCAGGATGCCGGCGACGACGAGCGTCCCGTTGAACGCCCAGGCCCCGTCGCCGATGCCGAGCTGTGAGAAGTTCAGCTCCCACCAATGAGGATCAGCTGCGGTGAGCATGGCGAACAGCGTGCCGATGGCGAGATAGCTGAACAGCAGTGTTGCGAGGTCGGTGGTGCGCAGGCCAATGCCGGCGTCGAATGCGAGGCGACCGCCAATCGCGCTGGCCACCGCGATGACGAGGGCACCACCGAATGCCGGAAGCTCCAGTCCCTGCAATCCGACGCCGAGCACTTCACTGGCCAGCAGCACGCCCAGTGCTGTGACCCCGGCGAAGGCCAGCGTGAGGGCAACGGCGGAGGAAGCCGAGATGATGATCTGCCAGCGCGGCATCTCGTGGTTCTGACCGCGGCGATGCAGGAACGTCGATACCACGAAGGATGCTGCGGCGATGCCTCCCGCGACGAACGCGGCGGGTAGACCCACCGAACCGTCACCCGCGATCGGGCGCGGGCTTCCCCACAGCACGAGCGTTCCCAGCGCCGCCCCGATGACGAAGCAGATGAGGGTCGCCCAGATCGCACGGGTCTCCCGTGTCATCTCGGGTTCCTGCGCCATCTGCGGATCCTGCTCCATTCTTCGATCAAACCACGCCGCCGCCCGCCCCGCGTCCCACTTGTTGCCCGCACCCGGCCCCACACCCCGTGGGTGGTGGGTGGTGGGTACGCGGGGGCGCGGTGCTCGCGGGCTAGCCGCGCATGGCGACGCCGCGGCGCCAGTAGCCCATGAAGGCCACCTGTGCGCGGTCGATGCCGAGCTCCTTCACGAGGTGGCGGCGTAGCGTCGTGACGACGCCGCTCTCCCCCGCGATCCAGAAGTACCTGTTGTCGCCCGAAGCAGTGGGCGCAACGTCCTCGCCGCTGCCCGAGTAGATCGGCGTTTCCCACACCAGGTCTTCGCCCTCAGCATCCTGCACGACGATCTCGGCGTGGCCGGTGTCTCCCAGATAGTCCAGCACGGTCGGGATGACCCGCAGCCCATGCGCCGCATCACCGCGCGGCAGCCAGTGCACGTCGACTCCGGCGGGTGCATTGATCGTCAGCTGGTCTGCTGCCGCCGGAACCTCGATGAACGCGATTCCACGCAGATCGCGCGGAGCATCCTCCAGGATCCGCGCGATCGCCGGGGCAGCCGTCTCGTCCCCGACCAACATCACGGAGGATGCACCGCCCGGCGCATATTCGATACCGTTGCGGTCCTCCCGCCCACGCCGCGGCCCGACGATCAGCAGCTCATCACCGACTTCGGCGCAGCTCGCCCACAGCGACGCGGGCCCGGTCAGCCCCGGTTCCAGGTGCAGCACGAAGTCGACGACGACCTCGGTGCTGGCATCCGCCACTCGCAAATCACGCACCGAATAGGTGCGCATCGAGCCGCGCTCCTCCTCCGGGACGGCGAGATACGCACCCCACCAGTCGTCGGTGTCACGCGCGACCGGAGGCAGAATGCCGGATGCCGGCGGGAAAACCAGCTTGATCCGCGCGTCATAGATATCTCCGGGCGTGCCGAATTCGGCAAGTTCCGAACCGCCGAAGGTGATGCGTACGAAGCTCGGCGACACCCGCTCAACAGCTCGCACCTCGGCGCGGGCGAGGACATAGGAGGGACGAGTACGAGTTTCAGCGGACATGATGCCTCCCGATCGGGGTGACCATCGGCTTCCCGGAAACCGGGTCGGTCGTGATCTGATTAGCCATGCCGAAGACCTCTTCGACCAGCGTGTGGGTGAGAATTTCATCCGGTGCGCCCAGCGCGTGCACCTTGCCGTCACGCATCGCGACGAGCTCGTCGGAGTAGCGGGCGGCGAGGTTCAGATCGTGCAGCACCATGACAATGGTGGTGCCGCGCGAGACGCTGAGGTCCGTGAGCAGGTCGAGCACGTCGACCTGGTGAGCGACATCGAGGAACGTGGTCGGCTCGTCGAGCAGCAGGATGTCCGTCTCCTGTGCGAGAGCCATGGCGATCCAGACGCGTTGGCGCTGACCACCGGAGAGTTCGTCGACGCTGCGATCGGCAAGATCGGTGATGCCGGTGACAGCAAGCGCATCGGCGACAACCTCGTAGTCGTGTGCGCTCCACCGCGCGAGCATCTTCTGGTGCGGATGCCGGCCACGGCCCACCAGGTCGGCCACGGCGATGCCCTCCGGTGCGATCGGCGACTGCGGCAGCAGTCCCAGCACCCGTGCGATCTCCTTAGTCGGGCGCGAGTGCACGGATTTGCCATCGAGGACGACCTGACCGGATGCCGGCGACAGCAGACGTGCGAGCGAACGCAGCAGCGTCGACTTGCCGCATCCATTCGATCCGACGATTGAGGTGATCTTTCCCGGAGCGATGGCCAGATCAAGCCCGTCGATGACGGTGCGGTCACCATAGGCGAGCGTCACCGCCTCGGCGGACAGCGTGTGGGCCTCGGTCACAGCGAGCCTCCCGAACGGTTGGTGCGGATGAGTAGATAGATCAGGTACGGCGCACCGAGAATTCCGGTGATCACGCCGACGGGGTAGCGCGCGTCGAAGACGAACTGACCGATCAGGTCGCCCGCGAGCACGAGCACCGCACCCACGAATGCGGATGGCAGCAGGAGGTTCGCCCCAGGTCCAGTGACGCGAGCGGCGATGGGTCCGGACATGAATGCGACGAAGGCGATCGGTCCGGTCGCGGCTGTCGCGAACGCCAGCAGCGAGACAGCGCCGATGATGAACATCAGCCGTGTCGCGTGCACCCGCACGCCGAGGCCCGCGGCCGACTCGTCGCCGAGCTGTAGCATCCCGAGCGCTTGGGCCTGGCTGAATAGGAACGGCAGGACGACAACGCTGGCGATCGCAAGCGGGACGATATCGTCCCAGGACGCATTGTTCAGACTGCCGGTGAGCCAGCGCATAGCCGTCTGGATGTCCCACTGCGCAGCCCGGGAGAGCACGTACGACACGACGCTGTGCAGCATCGCCGCGACGCCGATCCCGATCAGAATCAAACGGATGCCGGCGAAGCCGCCCTTGTTCGAAAGCAGGTAGATCGCCAGGGCGGTGATCAGGGCGCCGGCCAGTGCGAGAACCGAGACCATCGGGCCGGTGAGGCCGAGGACGACGATGCCGACGACGGCTGCTGCACTCGCCCCCTCGGTGATGCCGATGATGTCAGGGGATGCGAGCGGGTTGCGCAGCAGCGTCTGAAACGCCACACCGGCGATTCCGAACGCGAAACCGGCGAGGATGGCGAGCACGGTGCGCGGCAGGCGGAGTTCACCGACGGTGAAGGATGCTCCCGGCACGGTCTCGCCCAGGATCACTCGGATGACCTCACCGGGGGTGTAGAAAGTGTTGCCCACCATGAGCGCGATCGCGGCGAGTGCAAGCAGCAGCACGGCCAGCACGATGCTCGCGATGGCGTGACGGCGGTGGCGCGCGCGGCGACCGGCGATGATCGCAGCCGTCACAGCTCACGCACCTTCTGCCTGCGGACGATCCAGATGAAGAAGGGTGCACCGATCACCGCAGTGATGATGCCGACCTGAATCTCTTCTCCGGAGGGGGCGATGACGCGGCCGACGATGTCACTTGCGAGCAGCAGCGCTGCGCCCGCGATCGCGGAGAACGGCAGCAGCCAGCGATGATCCGTGCCGATCAGGAGGCGGCACAGGTGCGGGATGACGAGGCCGACGAAGCCGATAGGGCCGGCGATCGCGGTGGCGGCTCCGGCGAGGATCACCGCACCGAGAGCCGAGATGAGCCGCGTTCGAAAGACGTTCTCTCCGAGGCCTGCGGCCATGTCGTCACCGAGCGCGAGCGAGTTCATCCCGCGAGAGCATGCGAAGCAGATGAGCGCGCCGATGCCGAGCGCTGGCGCGATGACCGCGATCCGGGGCCATTCAGCACCCCCGACACCGCCGATCATCCAGGACTGGAACGTCTGCAGCAGGTCGGCGCGCGGCAGCATGATGGCGCTGATGAGCGCGCCCAGCGCGGCCGAGGTCGCAGCCCCCGCCAGGGCGAGTTTCAGCGGAGTTGCGCCGCCGCGCCCCAATGATCCGACGGCGTAGACGAAGACGCCGGCCACGGCCGCACCCGCGATCGCGACGAACATCTGGCTGGATGCGCTGGACAGTCCGAAGAAGGCGATGCCGAACACGACGGCAAGGGAGGCGCCGTTCGAGATACCGAGAATCCCCGGTTCGGCGATGGGATTGCGCGTGACAGCCTGCATGGTCGCCCCGGACAGGGCGAGGGCTGCGCCGACGAGAATCGCCAGCACCGTGCGCGGGATGCGCTTGATGATCGCCGCCTGAGCGATGGTCTCGTCGTGTCCGCCGAGGGCGGTGAGCACATCGTCGATCGAGACCGCACGCACCCCGAAAGACAGCGAGAGGATGCTGAGGACGACAATGACGCCCGCACCGATGAGCAGCCAGACGATGCGGGCAAGCGCCGGGCGCCGCAGTTCTGCGGCGCCCGGCGTCATGGTCGTGGCGACTGAGGTCACTCGCTCAGCAGCGGCGCCTCGAGGATCGCGAAGTAGTCGTCGATCCCCCAGCCGATGGACAGCGGCGACGGGTTCGCGGATGCTGCGATCGGCGTAGCATCCGGAAGGATCGCAATCCGCCCCTCGGCGACGGCGGGGATCTTCGACAGCAGCGGGTCGGCCTGGAGCGTGGCGATCATCGACTCATCTCCATAGGAGATGAATACGTCGACGTCGTTGAACTTGTCGGCTTCCTCCGCGCTGAGTGTGAGGTAGAACTCGGTGCTGTCGGCGTTCTTCTCGAGGACCTCCGGCACCGGAAGGCCGAGGTCCATGAGGAAGCCGGGGCGCGTATCAGCGGGGGTGTAGAAGCCGACCTGGCTCAGATCGCTCGGGTCGAGGTAGGTGAACAGGAGCTTTGCGTCCTTGAGTGCCGGGTGGGCCTCAAGCGCAGCATCCGTCTCGGCGTGGATCTCGTCGATCAGAGCGTCGCCCGCCTCGGCGAGGCCGAGCGCCGTCGAGTTCATCGTGATCATGTCCTCGACCGAGGTCGCCCAGGCGATCTCGGGGTAGGCGATGACCGGTGCGATCTTGGAGAGGGTGTCGTACTCCTCCTGCGTGATGCCGGAGTATGAGGCCAGAATCACGTCGGGGTTCGTGTCGGCGACTGCTTCGAAGTCGACGCCGTCCGTCTCGTCGAACAGCACGGGAACGTCGCCGGCTTGCTCGGCCTTCTCATCGCCGATCAGCGAGACGTCAACGCCGAGTTCGGTCATCTCGTCCTCGACCCACGGGAGCACCCCGTTGTCATTGTCGTCGCCCCAGGTCGCCTTGCTCATACCGACCGGGACGATGCCCAGAGCGAGCGGCACTTCGTGATTCGCCCAGGCGACGGTCGCAACCCGTTCCGGCTTCTGCGTGATCGTCGTCTCGCCGTAGATGTGCTCGACCGTTACCGGGAACGCATCATCGGATGCCGGATTCGAGCCAGCGGATGCGTCGGTGCTGGTGGGGGCGGGCGACGAGCAGGCTACGAGGCCGACGGCCAGAACAGCTGCTGCGCTGAAGCCCACGGGACGGGAAATGCGCACAGGCTTCCCTTTCGGGTTGGTGGTTTCGGGTGACGTGAAGCGTGGAGACTTTGGTAAGCCTCGCCTAATGTAACACGAGGTTAGGGTCACCTCACAAGAGTGAGTTTTGACATTACGGCGCTAACGTTGCCTCATGCGGATGACAGTGCGCAGCGCGAAGCGCGCTCCCCTGCTGCAGGTCGTGAAGTCGGCCGTGGCGACGATCGGCGCGTGGTTGATTGCCGGATGGCTGATGCCGGGACCACTGCCCGTGTTCGCCGCGATCGGCGCCCTGCTGGTCGTGTTGCCGAGTGTGAACCAGTCATTCACCAAGGCCATCGAACGCAGCCTCGGAGTCATCGTCGGCGTTGTCATCGCGTCAGCACTCAGCCTGCTGCTGGGCCCGCAGAGCTGGGTCGTGCTGCTCGCGATCGTCGTGGCGATGCTCGTCGCCTGGGCCTTTCGCGCGACACCGGGGGTGGGCAACCAGGTTGCCATCTCAGCGATGCTCGTGCTGGCACTCGGGTCCTCTAGCCCGCAGTACGCGGTCGATCGGATCCTGGAGACCTTGATCGGCGTCGCGATCGGGCTCATCGTGAACGCGCTGATCGTGCCGCCCGTCCTCACCGCTCCGGCACGTCGTGACCTCGGTCTGCTCGGTGCTGAGCTGGCCGCGAGCCTGGATCGGCTGGCCGTTGCACTGCCCACGGCCCGAACGCCGCAGCAGCTGCAGGAGCTCATGCTGGAAGCGCGGCTGCTGCGTCCGATGAAAGAGGCCGCCGAGGAATCGGTCACCGCCGGCGAGGAATCACTGACCCTGAACCCGCGCCGCGCCGCACGCGGCGATCTCGCCGAGATGCGCACCCTGCTCACCCGGCTGGCACCGATCGTCACGCAGGTGATTGGAATGACGCGGGCGTACTTCGACCACTATGACGACACTCTGGCCGACGAGCCGACCGTGCACGCGATTGCCGAGCAGCTGCGCCGCGCCGGGCACGACGTGCGATTGGCCGTGCAGCTCGCTGAGGTCGCGCCGGAAGAGACGACCGAGACATCGGCGATCCAAGCGCTGACGGCTCCGCTGCGGGTGCGGCCGCCGGCATCCGGTCACTGGATTCTCATCGGCTCACTCATGGAGGATCTGCGCCGCATCCGCGAAGCGCTCGTCGAGGACTGAGCCCGCGAGGGGTGACTACGCTCGACACATGAGCACCCACATCGCCGCTGAGCCCGGTCAGATCGCCCCCGTCGTCCTGTTCCCCGGAGACCCGCTGCGGGCGCAGTGGATCGCGGAGACTTTCCTCGAGGATGCCGTGCTGTATTCGGAGACCCGAGGGATGCTGGGATTCACCGGCACCTGGCAGGGCCATCGCATCTCGGTGCAGGGGTCCGGCATGGGTCAGCCGTCGATGGCGATCTACGCCAATGAGCTGTTCAACGAGTACGACGTGCAGAAGATTGTGCGCGTCGGCTCCTGCGGTGCGCTGACCGAGAAGCTGGCGGTGCGCGACATCATCATCGCCAATGGCGCCTGCACCGATTCGGGCATCAACCGCGTGCGATTCAACGGACTGGACTACGCGCCCGTTGCAGACTTCGCACTCCTGCGCGCAGCGGTGGAGGCGAGCGAGGAGCTGTCGATTCCGTCGAACGTCCACGTCGGCCTGCTGTTCTCGAGCGACCAGTTCTACAGCACTCGGCCAGAGCTCAGCGAACCGTTCGTGAAGCACGGCGCGCTGGGCGTGGAGATGGAGACCAGCGGGCTCTACACGCTCGCGGCGTACTACGACCGTCAGGCGCTGAGCATCTGCACCGTGTCGGATCACCTCATCACCGGCGAGGAGACGACCGCGAAGGAGCGCGAGCAGACCTTCGGCGACATGATCGAGATCGCGTTGCGCGCGGCGACGGCCTGAGGCCCGACCCGAGCCTCGGCCCAAGCCTCACCCCGCCGAGGCCGCCCGCACGATGTGGCTGCGCGCATGCGCGACAGCGGTGCCGAGATCCTCGAACAGGTGGTTCTGGTGACGCAGGGATGCGATCACGCCCACGCGCTCGGCGAGCTCACGATGCTGCGGCGCGATGCCCTTCACCAGCACGGTGATGCCCCGTCGCTCCAGCGAGGTGATCAGCTCGGTGATCACCTGCGCGCCGGTCGCATCGAGAACCTGCAGCTGAGACATCCGCAGCACGACGACCTCGACATCGCGCAGCTCATTGACCCGCTCCATGGTCTTCTCGGCTGCACCGAAGAACAGCGCACCCTCCAGTCGGAACACCGCGATGCGCTCATCCCCCGGCTGCGCCGCACCCGGCAGCTCCTCGCGATACACACCGCTGGTGCGCGCGAGCTGACGAAGCGCGAAGAAGCCGGCCGCGACGAGGCCGATGAGCACGGCGTAGATGAGATCGACGCTGACAGTGATCACCGCGGTGAGGCAGAAGACGACAGCATCCGCCCGCGTCGAGCGCATCACGGTGCGCACCGTCGACGGCGCGACCATGCGGCATGCGGTCACCATCAGCACACCGGCGAGAGCTGCGAGCGGAATGTGCGAGACGACGGATGCCCCGACCAGGGCTATCGCCAGCAGCAGCACGGCATGGACAATCGACGCGAGCCGCGTGCGCGCCCCCGCCCGGACGTTCACTGCCGTGCGGGCGATCGCGCCGGTCGCCGGCATCCCGCCGAATAGTCCCGCGGCGAGCGAGGCGAGTCCCTGCCCGACCAGCTCACGGTCGGCGTCGTAGTGGCCGGTGTCGGCGAGCGTGGATGCCACGCGTACGGAGAGCAGCGACTCGATCGCGGCAAGCGCGGCCACGGCAGCGGCGGGACCCGCCAACGACAGCAGCACCGCGGGGTCAAGTGTGGGCAGGGTTGGCGCGGGCAAGCCCGTCGGCAGCTGTCCGATCGTGTCGACGGGCAGAGCCAGCCCGATCAGCGAAGCAACGACGATCGCGAGCAGGGAACCGGGAAAGCGCGGATGAATCTTCAGCGAGACGAGCATGATCACAACGACCACCACGACGAGCAGCAGCGACCAGCCGAGCTTCGGCCAGCCCACCATCATCAGTGATTGCCACGCGGCGATCGCGGCATTTGTGCTGTCACCGATCGGGGTGCCGGTCGCGGTTGGCACCTGCTGCAGGAAGATGATGATGGCAATGCCGAGGGTGAAGCCCTCGATCACCGGCCACGGAATGTATCCGACGGTGCGGCCCAGGCGCAGCACGCCGGCGAGGAGCACCATGATCCCGGCGAGCAGGCAGACCGCGGCCAGGGCACCTGCGCCATGCTGCGCGAGGATCGGTGCGAGCACGACCACCATGGCGCCGGTCGGCCCGGACACCTGCACGTGGGACCCGCCGAACACCGCTGCGACGAAGCCCGCGATGATCGCGGTCACCAGCCCGCTTGCTGCTCCCGCGCCCGAGCTGACACCGAAGGCGAGTGCCAGCGGTAGCGCGACGATGCCGACAGTGATCCCCGCGAGGATGTCGCCTTTCCAGCTGCGGCGCAGTCCGCGATAGTCGGATGCCGCCGGCAGCAGCGTCAGCGCAGATCGCAGGCTCATGAACGAACCAGGATCTCGGGGAGCCCTTCCCGCGCGATCAGTTGCTCCTGGGTGGTCTCGAGTATCTCGGCTAGCAGTGCTCGGGCGACGTGGAGCAGATCCGCCACCTGCGGGTAGGCGAGGCGGTAGAAGACGAGGCTGCCGCGACGTTCCGAGATGACCAGTCGGTTGCGGCGCAGCACGGACAGGTGCTGGGAGACATGTGAAGCCTCGATGTCGATGGCTTTGAGGAGCTCGGAAACCGAGGCCTCGGGCGTCGCGGAGAGCACCTCGAGGATGCGGATCCGGATCGGGTGTGCGAGGCCCTTGAAGAGCCCGGCTTTCACCTCATAGAGCGGCCGATTCGGGTCGGTGAACATGCGGCGAGCCCTCCTTCGGCAGCATCAGGCAGTGGCGGTCTGATGATTTCATCATATCGCGGTATCATGACGGCATGGCTGATTCGCTTCCCCTGTGCCCCGAGTGCTCCAGCGAGCACGCCTATGAAATGGGCGCGCTGCTCGTCTGCCCGATGTGCGGACATGAGTGGTCACCTGCTGAGGCCGATGCCGCGTCCGCCGATGCTGATGCTGACGCCGCTGCTGGCGGTGCCGCTGTTGTGAAGGACTCCGTCGGCAACGTCCTCGCCGATGGCGACTCGGTCGTGGTGACCACCTCCATCAAAGTGAAGGGGTCGCAGGCGATCAAGGCCGGCACCAAGGTGCGCGGCATCCGCCTCATCGATCCGGTCAACGGCCACGACATCGACTGCAAGGTCGACGGATTCGGCCCCATGCTGCTGAAGTCGAGCGTCGTCAAGAAGGTCTGAGCCGGTCTTTCTGGTTCATAACTGTCTTTCTGGTTCATAACTCCTGAAAACTGGCGCGGATCGGGCTGTTTCGGCCGATGTGATCGTCACCACGCAGCATTTCTCAGGAGTTGTGCGCGGCGAGGGTGCGTGCCCATCGGTTGAGTGAGAGATGATCGAAGGACCATGACTTCCTCCGCGCGCCTCGATCCGACCTCCCTGCGCGACGATACGGGGGCCGTCGACCCGGATGCCGTCTACCTGGCGTTCGTCGAATGGGCAGAGTCCACCGGCATCCAGCTCTACCCGGCGCAGGATGAGGCGGTCATTGAGATCGTCTCGGGGAACAACCTGATCCTGTCGACTCCGACCGGCACCGGAAAATCGCTCGTCGCGATCGGGGCGCACTTCTCCGCTCTTGTCCACGGACGCCGCAGCTACTACACCGCTCCGATCAAAGCCCTGGTAAGCGAGAAGTTCTTCGCTCTCGTCGAGACCTTTGGCCCCGAGAACGTCGGCATGATCACCGGCGACTCATCGGTCAACGCGGATGCGCCGATCATCTGCTGCACGGCCGAGATCCTGGCGAACCTCGCGCTTCGCCAGGGACCGGATGCCGACGTCGGACAGGTCGTCATGGACGAGTTCCACTTCTACGCCGACCCCGAGCGCGGGTGGGCGTGGCAGGTTCCGCTGCTGACTCTGCCGCAGGCGCAGTTCGTGCTGATGTCGGCGACGCTCGGCGATGTGACCGCATTGGCGGAGGACCTGACCCGTCGCACGCACCGCGAGACTGCGGTCGTGACCGGAGTCGAGCGCCCGGTGCCGCTGCACTTCTTCTATGAGCTGACCCCAATCCACGAGACCGTCGAGGATCTGCTGAACACCAGCCAATCGCCGGTCTATGTCGTGCACTTCTCACAGGCCGCGGCCATGGAACGCGCGCAGGCACTGTCAAGCACGAAGATCGCGACGCGCGAGCAGCGCGATGAGATCGCAGCACTGATCGGCGAGTTCCGCTTCACCACGGCATTCGGCCGGACGCTGTCCAAGTTCCTGCGTGCCGGCATCGGTGTGCATCACGCGGGCATGCTTCCCAAATATCGGCGACTCGTCGAACAGCTCGCCCAGCGCGGGATGCTGCGTGTGATCTGCGGCACCGACACCCTCGGCGTCGGGATCAACGTCCCGATCCGCACGGTGCTGTTGACAGCGCTGACGAAGTTCGACGGCACGCGGATGCGTCAGCTGAATGCGCGTGAGTTCCATCAGATTGCGGGCCGCGCCGGTCGCGCCGGGTTCGACACCGCGGGCACCGTGGTTTGTCAGGCTCCGGAGCACGAGTCCGAGAACGCCGCCGCGATCAAGAAGGCCGGCGACGACCCGAAGAAGAAGCGCAAGCTCATCCGCAAGAAGGCTCCGGACGGCTTCGTGTCGTGGGGAGAGCCCTCGTTCCGCAAGCTCGTGGATGCGGAACCGGAGACCCTGACCTCACACATGCAGATCACGAGCGCGATGATGCTCAATGTGATCGGTCGTGGTGGCGATGTGTTCGGAAATATGCGCGCACTGGTATATGACAACCATGAACCGCGATCACGCCAGCGTCAGCTCGCGATCCGCGCCCTCGGCATCTATCGCACGCTGCGTGAGTCGGGCATCGTCGAGCAATCGGATTCTGGCGAGATTCGCCTCACCGTTGATCTACAACCGAACTTTGCGCTGAACCAACCACTGTCACCGTTCGCACTGGCAGCCTTCGAGCTGCTTGACCCGGATGCCGCGACATTCGCGCTCGACATGATCTCGATCGTGGAGTCGACCCTCGATGACCCGCGTGCGGTGCTAAGCCAGCAGGAGTTTCTCGCCCGCGGCGATGCCGTGGCGGAGATGAAGCGCGAAGGCATCGAGTACGACGAGCGCATGGAACTGCTCGAGCAGATCACGTATCCGAAGCCGCTCGAGGAGCTCTTGAGCGCGACGTTCGAGACGTACAGTGCCGCGCAGCCGTGGATTCGCGACTTCGAACTGCATCCGAAAGCTGTCGTGCGCGACATGTATGAGCGAGCCATGTCGTTCGGGGAATATGTCGCGTACTACAAGATCGCTCGGTCAGAGGGCGTGGTGCTGAGGTACCTGTCGGATGCTTATCGTGCGGCGTCGCAGACCATTCCGGAGGAACTCAAGAACGAAGACCTTCGCGACCTGATTGAGTGGCTCGGTGAGCTTGTGCGCCAGGTCGACTCGAGCCTGCTCGATGAGTGGGAAGAGTTGCGTGCCGGCACGGATAACGGCATCGTCGATCTGCATCGTGCGGATGACGATCCGATCGTGCCACCTGCTCCGAAGCGGCTCACGAGCAACGTGCGTGCATTCCGAATTCTGGTGCGCAACGAGCTGTTCCGCCGCGTACAGCTGGCCGCCCGCGAGGACGTCGATGCGCTGGCCGCGCTTGACTCCGAATTCGGCGCGGATGGATGGAACGATGCGCTCGACGCCTACTTCGCCGACCACGACGAGATCCTCACCGGAGCGGATGCCCGCAGCTCGAAGCTGCTGCTCCTGACTGAGGGTGCCACGAGCTGGACGGTGCGTCAGATCATCGACGACCCTGCTAGCGACCACGACTGGGGCATCTCCGCGACCGTCGATCTTGCGGCATCCGATGAAGCCGGCGAAGCCGTGGTGACTGTTACCGGGGTTGATCGGCTGTAGCAGCGGCATCCGGCATTTTCGGTCGCACGATCCGGAGGTAAACACCCGATACGGAGGGCTGGATGCCACAATGTGGCCTCCAGATCGCGCGAAGACCTCCGGATTGGCACGAATCGGGCGCGCCTGCGAAGGGCTAGTCCCGCCCCTGCACCACCAACACCGCGCGCAGGCTCTCAAGCTGCGCCTGACTCACTCCGTGCGCCAGCAGGAAAGCCGCAATACTGCCGTACTCACGTTCCAGATCGTCGAGTGCGTCGGCGAGAAGCTCGGGCGGTGAAGCCGTGGCGCGGTGGGCGACGATTCCGGGTAGGTTCTCGACGTCAGCATCTGCAAAGAGATCAGCGAGATACTCAGGCCCTAGGTGGCTCTGGGATGCCGCGAAGTCATCGAGTATCAGCGCTCGGTCGACCCCCAACACATCCAGTACAAAAGCGCTGAGCATGCCGGTGCGGTCCTTACCAGCGGTGCAGTGGATGAGCACGCCTTGCTCTGCCTGCTCGGTGATCGCCGCGAATGCGGCTACCAGAGATGGGGCGAAATCGCCGGTCATATACGTGTAAAGCTCGGGCAAACCATCGAAGGTGATGTCGCGCAGCCGGTCGGCGAACACCGGCATCTCTCGCACGGCGAGGTCGTCATGCCGCCAGGCCCCGGGGGTGCGGTCGCGCTCTCCCCTATCGCGCAGGTCGATAACGCAGGTGACGCCGAGTCCGGCGATCAGATCGCTCGCATGTGCGCGCGCGGCGAATGGTGCTGCCGAACGCCACATCAGGTCGTCACGCACCCACTCTCCGCTGCTGGTGGGCAATCCACCCACGGGGCGCAAATTATGTAGGCGTGCAGTGGTTTTAGCGGGGAGCGTCATGCTCGCCCTCCTCTCGAGATGCGGTCTTTCGTACCGGAAGTACCGGAACGCTAGCGATGAGTTCGCGGGTATACGGATGCTGCGGCGCATCCAGCACCTGCGAGACGGGTCCGTGCTCGACGATATTTCCCGCCGACATGACGGCTGCATCGGCGCACAATCCGTCGACGATTCCTAGGTCGTGCGAAATGACGGCAATGGTCAGTTCTTCATGGGCGACTAGTCGCCTAAGAAGCCGCAGCACATGGGCGCGCACCGACACATCGAGCGCGCTCACGGGTTCATCGGCGATAACAACTTCGGGTCGCACGGCGAGCGCACGAGCAATAGCGACCCGCTGACGCTGACCGCCCGAGAGCTCTCGGGGAAGCCGCTGTGCGACCTCTGCCGGAAGTTCAACGGCGGCCAGCAACTCGAAAGTTCGCGCCTCAGCATCCCACTTCGGTCGCAATGCACGCACGGGTTCAGCAATGATCTTGCCTACTGGCATCCGGGGATTCAGCGATGTGAACGGATCTTGAAGTACGACCTGAACGCTGCGGCGAAACTCTCGCGCTCGACGACCGCGCCCGGTTGGAACAGGTTCGCCGCGGTACAAAACCGTTCCAGCTGTCGGGCTTTGCAGCCCGAGCATGATGCGTGCGAGCGTGCTTTTACCCGATCCTGATTCACCAATGATGCCGAGGTTACGACCCGATTCAATCGTCAGGTTCACGCCATCCAGCGCCGGTCGCCGCATGCCGGGGTGCACCATCTGCACATCCTCGACGCGAAAGAGTTCGTCGTTCATGCGGCCACCGCCACACGGGTCTTGACCTGCGGCTGCCATCCTGTCGCATACGCCGCATCAATGAGATCGGCGGTGTACCCCTCTCGCGGGCGCTGGATAAGCTGCTCGGCGGTACCCTCCTCGATGATTCGCCCCGCGCGCATCACGACAATGCGATCGCAGTGCGACGCGGCAACGGCCATGTCGTGTGTCACGAGCAAACTGCCGGCGCCGCTCTGCTGAACCAGGTCGCCCATCAGGTCGAGCACCTTCGCCTGCACCGTGACATCAAGCGCGGTGGTTGGTTCATCAGCCAACAACAGCGACGGACTCGTCGACATGGCCATCGCGATCATGACGCGCTGGCGTTGTCCGCCGGAAAGTTCATGCGGGTACCGACGAATCATTGATTCTGGTTCAGGAAGCCCCACGCTTTCCGCCAGGCGAACGGCGGTTGCTCTGGCATCCGCACGGCGCAGCAGTCCGTGGGCTCGCAGCGGTGCAACGAGGTGTCGACGAATGGGAAGCAGCGGGTCGAGCGCGCTCTGCGGCTCTTGAAACACGCAGCCAACTCGCCGACCTCGCAGGTCTCGGAGCGTGCGCTGGTCGGCGCCAATTATCTGCGTGCCCTCGACCGTGATACTGCCACTGACCTGTCCGCGCGCAGGCAGCAGCCCGAGCACCGACATACAGGTGAGCGATTTGCCTGATCCGGATTCACCGATCAGCCCCACTCGCTCTCCTCTTTCGACTCTTAGCGATATTCCATCGACGAGACGGCGGTCGCCGATGCTGATTGTGAGGTCGCGGATATCCAAGAGAGTCATGCGGTCACCTTCTCGGTGTCGGGGGCGGAAACAGTGTCGGGGACGGATGCAGCATGTCGGCGTTGCGCACGCGTGACGGGCCTGCTGCGCTGGCCGGGTTCGAGGGCATCCCGCAGCGCATCGCCCAGCAGTGCGAACCCAATCACGAGAGTGGTGATCGCAAGGCTCGGGGCAATCAGCACTTCGGGGCGCACGAGCACCTGTGACTGCAGGTCGGCAAGAGTCCGACCCCACGACGGCGTCGGTGCAGGGGTTCCGAAACCGAGGTACGAGAGCCCGGCTTCGGCGAGCGCGGCAGCCGCAAGGAGCTGCGTGGCGCGAATCAGAAGCGTGGGTGCGACGTTGGGCAAGACGTGCCGCGAGAGGATGCCCAGGGTGCCGACCCCGCCAGAAGAGGCGAGCGTCACGTAGTCAGCGGCGAGCGCACCACGCAGTTCGGGCACCATCGTGCGGGCGATGACGACGGCGCCGCCGAGGCCGATCGCGACGGACGAGGCCCAGAGGCTTGCTCCATATGAGGTAACCAGGATGATGGCGAGCACCAGCGTGGGGAAGGCAATGGCCACATCAATTGCTCGCTCGAGGGCTGCCCCCAGTCGCCGCCCCGCGAGGGCGGTCGCCATAGCCAGCGGCAGGCCCACCGCCACGGCGATCGCTGTGGCAAGCACGGTGGCAGTCATAGTCGATTGGGCACCGGCAAGCAGAATGCTGAAGAGATCACGCCCTCCGGCATCCGTTCCCAACAGGTGCTCTGGCGAGGGCGGCAACCAGCGGTTGATCGGGTCGAAGGCGGCCGGGTCATAGGGCGTCCACACCAGCGAGAGCAGGGCTGCCAACGTGGGAATCGCCACGAGCACGAGGCCGATGGCGCCCAGCGGATGCCGGATGAAACGAGTGATCACTGGGTCCTCCGGATACGAGGGTCAAGAACACGGGAAAGAGTGGTGAGTGCCATCGTGCTGATCATGACGAGCGCGGTGAGCACGAACAGGGTGCTTTGAATAGAGACGATGTCTCGGTTACCGACATCCGCCAGCAGCATTCCTCCGACACCAGGAAGCGCGAAGAGCTGCTCAACAATGACCGATCCCATGAGAACGCCAGCAATTTCGAGCCCCAGCACGCCGAGCAACGGAAGCGACGCATTGCGCAGGCCCTGTCGCAGCAGCACTGAGCTGAGCGGCCATCCCTGGGCGAGCCCGGTTCGCACCCAGTCCTTCATGAGCACGTCGATGGTGGCGCTGCGCACGAAGCGCACCAGTACTGCGGCCTGCCCGATGGCGATGGCCGTTGCCGGGAGGATGAGTGAGCGCAGCGCTTCTGCGGGGTCGGCCCAGCGATCAGCGGGGAAGCCCTGCACCGGCAGGAGGCGTGTGGGAAGAGCGACGGCGACGACGAGCAACAGCCCCAAAACGAAAGTGGGAATGGCTGCGGCGAGCTGGCTGAGCCCCGCAATCGCACGACCAAAAGCGTTCTCGCGATATACCGCCGCGAGAATGCCGACGGGCAGCGCGATGACGACGCTAAGCAGCAGGGCCAAGATACCCAAGGGCACGGTGACCTGTAGTTTCTCGCCGAGTTCTGCGGCGACCGCGCGACCGTCGAGCCCGGAGACTCCGAGGTTGCCGGTAAGTACGCCGCCGATCCAGTCGAAGTACCGCTCCCAGATGGGTCGGTCTAGGCCCAGTTGGGCACGCAACGTGAGGATCTGTTCGGGCGTAGCATCCATCCCGCCCAGCATCGCGGCCTGGTCTCCTGGAAGGATCGCCAGAAGGCCGAAGATCACGATGCTCGCGGCAAACAGGGAGAGCAGCAGGATGCCGATCTCTCCGAGCACTTCGGCCACGACGTGCCGGGCGCGAAGGAGTTCTTCGCGCCCGGCACGTGGCCGGCTCAAGGTCGCCGAGATGGTCACGTTACTCCGCGACGGTGATACCGCTGACGCGGAAGTTGTTCGAGATACGGTCCACAGGGAATCCGGCAACGTCGGCATTCGCGACAACGACGGTCTGCGCCGTGTAGAGCCAGTCGCTAGCCGAGTCCTCAGCAACCAGGGTGACGAGTTCGCGCATCTTTTCGTCGCGTACGTCGGTGGTGGTGGCTGTGCGCGCTTCGGCAACAAGAGCCTGCGCCTCGGCGTTGTCGTAGCTCCAGTAGTAGTTCGGGTTGCCGTAATACGTGGCCGTCGACGGGTCGACGTGCAGCACCATCGTGAGCTCGAACTGCTTGTTCGTGTACGCATCTTCGAGCCAGGTAGCGAACTCGACGGTGTCGATCGTGACGTTGACCCCGATGTCGGCGAGCTCAGCAGCGATGAACTCGGTGATGATCGTGTCGTAGGTATTCGACACGGTCAGCGTCAGGTCGAGGTCGCTGTAGCCTGCTTCTGCGAGAAGATCTTTCGCAGCTTCCGGGTCGAACGGCGCCGAGTCAGTCATGTCTACGAACCACGGGTCGCTCGGAACCGTGATGCTTCCGGCCTCAGTAGCCTGACCGACGATCTCGGCGAGTTCTGACTTGTCGATTGCCTGGCGCAGGGCCTGGCGCACGCGCTGGTCAGACAGCGACTCGACAGTGTGGTTGAACCCGAGGGTCATCCAGCTGGTCGAGTCACCCTCGACAACCTGGAAGGCGTCGTCTGCGCTGAACAACTCAGCCGTTTCAGCTGTCGCTCCGGCGATCATGTCGATCTCACCGCTCTGCAGAGCGGTAGATGCGGTGGTCTCATCGGAAATGTAGTGGAAAACCACACCGCCGTTTGCGGGAGCGTCACCCCAGTAGTCGTCGGCTGGCGTGAGGGCGAGGGTTGCGCCGCGGTTCCACTGGTCGAGCGTGTACGGGCCCGTGCCGTTGGTTTCGGACGCAAGGTCTGCGTCAGACGCACTGGACACAACGTATCCGGCAGCGGTGGTGAGGGTGTCCAAGAAGTTAATGTCGCGCTCTTCGAGCGTGATCACGACGGTGGAGGCATCGGTTGACTCGACGCTTGCCACCTGGGTCATACGCTTGGCATCCGGGTTGACCGATCCTTCGGCACTGGCTGCCTGAAGGGATGCCACGACGTCATCCACGGTCATGGGCGTTCCATCGTGGAATGTGACGTCGTCACGAACGGTGAAGGTGTAGGTCAGGCCGTCTTCGCTGACCTCCCACTCCGAGGCGAGCGCCGGAACGATCTGGAGGTCTTCGGTAATACCGACGAGACCTTCGTAGACGTTGCCCCGCATGACTTGCACGAGGCCTGCGCCCGAGGTGGTGGTCACATCGAGGCTGGTGGGTTCGAGGCCGACGCGGATGTCGACGATTGCATCGGATGCGACCGAGGTGGGGTCACTCGCCGGTGTAGTTGAACCTGCACCGCTCGCACAACCGACCAGGAGGATTCCGCCGAGGACCATACCGGTCGAGGCGATCATTCTGCGCATGACGTACCTTTCTCTTGCAGGTAATTTTTCGGATCCCTGCGTGCTGTGATCAAGACGTCTATATGTCTACGGATCGTCGATGACGCGATGAGGAGTTTCAGGTGAACGGTATGCAAAGTGGTCGTAGCCGTGTGGACAACAGCGGGCCGGTTTACCGTCGGATTGCGACAGAGCTGTGGGAAGAAATTCAGTCGGGTGCGCTCGCGGCCGGTTCACGGTTACCCAATGAAGCCACGCTCGCCGAGCGCTTCGGGGTGGCTCGACTTACCCTGCGTCAGGCGATTATCGAACTGCAGCGCCTGGGTGCCGTCGAGATCCGTCGCGGCGTAGGGACGTTTGTCGTGTCCCCTCCCGATCTGGTCGAGATTGTTGCCACCCTGCCGCGATCCCGTCAACAGTCGGATGCCACCGCCGATGCCCTCGATTCGGCAGCACTCCGGCGCTCCGCAGCCCCCGTGCGCCAAGTGGATGAGCGGGTTTTGTCGTTCGGTCCTGTATCTGGTTCGCTCGCCGAAGAAGCAGCCGGCCACCTGGGGATTCCGGTCGCTGATGTGCACAGGATCGACACCGTGATGGTGCGCGGCGGACGCCGCTGGATCGCCAACTCGTACTGGCACTCTGCGCAGTGGTCTGGGGTACTGGATCGGGTCGGTGAAAACGGCCTCGTCGTGCGCGCATTCGCCGATGGATTCGGCCTTGACCTGCGCTATTTATGGCGCGCTTTTAGTGCTGTTGCCGCCGATTTCGACGACGCCGATGTGCTCGATGTGCCCCTGGGAACCGCGCTTTTGGTGCGCGATGGCGTCTCCGCCGATGCGTACGGCACCCCCGTGTTTTATGTTCGCCGCAGACTGCGCGGCGACGAAGCAAAGTTCGTGTTGCGCTATGACAACGACGCAGTTTGACGGTTTGGGCACTGCCCGCGGCATCCGAATCTCAGGACTTCGCACGAATCGGGTCGAGCTTAGCGCCCGGCGGCGGCGATGATGCGGACGACCGCTTCCTCTTCGAATTTGAAGACTTCAGCATCCGCCGTCATCCGCTGCTCGAAGGGCACGACGCGCACGCGGTCAGCCGAGATATCAACGGTCGCTCCGCCGTAAGCATCGATGGCGGATTCTTCGGTGCGGCGATCGAAAGCGCGGGCGATATTCGCTACCCCTGGGGCGACGACGATCGGCACGCCACCAACGGTTTCAACGACCGGCAAGTGGTAGTGACCGCTCAGGATGACCCGCACATCGGTGCCACGAATCGTTGACAACAGCCACGCGGTATCGTGCTCATCAAGGCAGAGAGCCTGCAAGAGATCGGTCTGCGCGTCAATCGGCGGGTGATGCACGACCACGACAGTGCCGTGTTCGGCCGGGCTCTGGATCGCCTGTTCGAAAAATTGCTTCTGCGCCTGATCGATGGCGCCGTACCCTCGGCCGGGCACCGAGCTATCCAGCACGATCACGCGCCAGCCGTCATGCTCAGCGACTGAGGCGATAGGGGCTTCTGCACCTTCGAGGGTTTGCTCGCCAGCATCCGGTTGTCCGCCGCCAAGCACCGCGCGGAAGGGCGCACGGCGATCATGGTTCCCCATCGCGAACACCGCACGGGCGCCGCGCTCGCGCGCCCATTCGCCAATCAGATCACGAGCGCGCCGGTACGAACCCTCAGACCCGTCTTCGCTAACATCGCCCGAGCACACGACCAGATCGAAGGGGCGATCTGCCATATGCGCGAGCGCGAGACGCAGCCGTTCAGCGGTGTCAACGACCCCGTAGTGCAGGGTCTCATCCCCGAAAAGATGGGTGTCGGTGAGGTGCAAGATTCGCAAAGCAGACATAACACCAGGTTTACCGCGTGGAGGTTAACAGCCGGTGCGAATTCGGGCGCGGGCGCAGCCGTTGCATCCGTCGGAGGATGTTGCAGATGCAGGAGGAATCAGGCCAAAAGGTCCGTCAGGTGTAACACCCTCCGACGGGCGTAACAGGGCGGATGCCCCGAGCACCCACCCCCATCACCAGGGGTTCGGCTTGTAGTCCTTCAGGAACACCCCGTGCTGATCGACGCCGAGCTCGCCCTGCACGATCGGGTCGTACACGCGCGCAGCGCCATCGACGAGGTCGAGCGGTGCGTGGAAGCCCTCCTCGGCGAGACGCACCTTGGTGTGATGCGGGCGTTCGTCGGTGATCCAGCCGGTGTCGACGGCCGTCATCAGAATCCCATCCTTCTCGAGCATCTCGCCGGCACTGGTGCGGGTGAGCATGTTGAGCGCCGCCTTAGCCATGTTGGTGTGCGGATGCCCCGGGCCCTTGTAGCGGCGCGAGAACTGCCCCTCCATCGCCGAGACGTTCACGATGTACTTGCGGTGCGCATCAGACGAAGCCATCGAGGCCCGAAGCCGGCTGATCAACAGGAACGGCGCGGTCGTATTCGCCAACTGCACCTCGAGCATCTCGAGCGGGTCGACCTGCTCGATCGACTGCACCCAACTGTTGACGTGGTCAATGTCCGGCACGAGCCCGCCCGCATCGATCGCCGAACCGTCAGCGTGTTTGGCCAGCGAAGACGACCCCGGCGCCATCGCGAGTCGTGCGAGGTCTTCGGCGGTGAGCGCCTGCCCGCCCTGCTCGGCCACGGTGCCGCCGAGAGCAGCCACCGACAGCAGGGGGTTCGAATCCACCGAGGCCTGCAAAGCCTGCGGATGCGGATCGACAGTGTGCCCGAACGTCTCCATCTCGGGCAGCGGACCATCCGGCAACGGCTGCATCTCAGCATCCGCCAGCAGAGAATATGCACCCGGCGAGCGCCGGACCGTCTGCGCGGCGTTGTTGATGAGGATGTCCAGCGGCCCCTGCGCGGCGACCGAATCGGCCAGCCCGATCACCTGGGCAGGGTCACGCAGATCGATGCCCACGACGCGGAACCGGTGCAGCCAGTCCGAAGCATCCGGCAGTGACGAGAAGCGGCGCACGGCATCACGCGGGAAGCGGGTCGTGATCGTCAGGTGCGCGCCGTCGCGGAGCAGTCGCAACGCGATGTGCATGCCGATCTTCGCGCGGCCACCGGTGAGCAGGGCGCGCCTGCCGGTCAGGTCGGTGCGGGCGTTGCGCTTGCCGTGGCTGAAGCGTGCGCAATCCGGGCAGAGCTGGTGATAGAACGCGTCGACGAGCGTGTAGGGCTGCTTGCAGATGTAGCAGTTGCGCGGTTTGAGCAGCTCGCCGGCGATCGGAGCATCCACGTTCGAGGCGAGGTCGTTGCCGCGCGTCTCGTCGTCGATCCGGTCGGGCGCGCCTGTGGCGGTGTTCGCCACAACTGCCCTGTCGGCCGCCGCGATCGCGTCGCGGATCTCTTTGCGGCGCACGCGCTTGACGGCCTTGAACATCGCCGCGGTCGCACGGCGGACGGCGATGTAGTCGGGATGCTCTTCGCTGATCTGGTCCATGGATGCGAGCACCCGCAGCGTGGTCTCAAGATCGGCGGGATCGAGGCCGTCGCCGAGATCAGAGGTGTCGGCAGCAGGCACATCGGTCATTGGGCTGATTTTACGCGAGAGTGCTGGGAGACTGACCCGAGGCATCCCGTGCCGAATCCCAGACGTCCGTCCGCTCCGGCGGCGTGTCACCGCCCCAACACGCCGCGGCGCACACACTCCGTCTGGGATCCGGCACTCGAAAGCGTCCGTCCCTGCGCGTATGGTCGCGGTATGGACCACTGCGCACACGGAATCGTCCCGGCGTACCTGCTCGCGCGCGTCGCGCAGTCGGGGCGCTTCACCAAGGCGGCGGATGCTGCGCGCCAGACCCTGCTTGCTGGTCGGCCGCCGTTCCGCGCCAGGATCAACCTGTCGATCGACGAGCACGGCGACCTCATCGCGGAGTTGACGGATGCTCCGAACCGCACGATCAGCGACGCACAGAACACCGAGAAGCTCCCCGGACTCGTCGTGCGCGCCGAAGGCGACCCCGCCGTCGCAGATGCCACCACCAATGAGGCGTTCGACGGCCTCGGCGCGACGTTCGAGCTGCTGCTCGCGGCGTTCGAACGCAACTCCCTCGATGGGATCGGCGCACGCCTGGACGCCACCGTGCACTACGGCATCGACTACGACAACGCCTTCTGGGACGGCGAGCGCATGGTGTTCGGTGACGGCGACGGCGAGGTGTTCCAGGGCTTCACTGGTTCGCTCAGCGTCATCGGTCACGAACTCGCGCACGGCGTCATCCAGCACACCGCGAATCTCGAGTATCAGGGGCAGCCGGGTGCCCTGAACGAATCGATCGCCGACGTCTTCGGCGCGTTGACCGAACAGTTCAGCGCAGGCCAAACCGCAGATCAGGCGACCTGGCTGATCGGCGCTGGCATCTTCACCGACGCGGTACAGGGCACAGCGCTGCGCTCGATGCTCGAGCCGGGCACCGCCTATGACGATGACGAGCTCGGCAAGGACCCGCAGCCCGGACACATGCGCGATTTCGTGCAGACCACCGAGGACAACGGCGGTGTGCACATCAACTCCGGCATCCCGAACCGCACCTTCGCACTGACCGCCCGCGCCCTGGGTGGCCACGCTTGGGAGCGTGCGGGCCTGGTCTGGTACCGCGCGCTCACCGGTGGCCTGTCGCCGACAGCGACGTTCCGCCAGTTCGCCGATGCCACCGTGGCCGCAGCCATCGGGGAGTACGGTGAGTCAGACGTCGCCGCGGCCGTGCGCGACGCCTGGAGAACCGTGGGAGTCTTCGAGGATGAACGAGATCGACGCGCCGAATGACAGCGCAGGAACCACCTCGCCCGTCATGATCGCCGTCGTGCGATCAGGTGGTGTCGCCGGCATCCGTCGCCGCTGGGAGGTGGAGCCGCTTCATCCGGACGTCGATGTCTGGATCACGTTGATCGAACGCTGCCCATGGAGCGACCCGAAGGAAACCTCACCCGGCGCTGACCGCTATGTGTGGAGCATCCGGGCTCGCATAGCCCGCGAGGAGCGCGAACGTGAACTGGCCGAATCCGAGCTGACCGGCGCGTGGCGGGAACTCGTCGACGCGGTGCGGGGCGCAGCCGCTACTGCGCCGGACGCTCCAACGTCACTCGAGTGACCGGCAGCGCCTCGGGGTGCTCCTGCTGCAACCAGGTCACGATCTTCTCGCGCACGAGGCAGCGCAGATCCCACTGATCGTCGGAGTTCTTCGCCGAGATCTTGAAGCGCACCGTGACGTAACCGCCTTCGGATCCGGTGACCAGGACGTTCGCGGAGCGGCGGTCCCAGGCATCCGATCCCTCGATGATCTCCATGAACTTCTCACGGACCGCATCCACCGGCACGCGCCAATCAAGGTCCATGTAGACGGTACCGAGGATCTTCTCCGAACGCCGAGTCCAGCTCTCGACCGGGTTCGTCGTGAAGTAGGTGCACGGCAGGATGAGCCGGCGCTCGTCCCAGATGTAGACGACGACATACGACAGGTTGATCTCGCCGATCGTTCCCATTTCGCCTTCGATCACCACGACGTCGCCGACTCGGATTGCGCCGTTGAACGCGATCTGCACCCCGGCAATCAGGTTTCCGAGGGTTGACTGCGCGGCAAGGCCAGCGACGATGCTGACGACACCGGCGGATGCCAGGATGCTCGTACCCACCGCCCGCACCTCCGGGAATGAGAACATCACCACACCGACCGCGATGATCGAGATCAGTACCACGACCAGGCGGTTCAACACCGTGAGCTGGGTCTTACGGCGTCGCCCCTCAGCACTTGTGGCGTCGCTGCGGGTGCCGTCGTATTGCATGAGTTGTTCCATGCCGAAGGTGACCAGCGTCGACAGCGACCACGCCCCCACCAAGACGACCGCGATCAGCAGAACACGTTCGAGCACCGCCCACCACTCGAGCTGGGCAGGCTCAGTGAAGGCGAACGTGATCCAAACCGCGATGAGAAACACCAGCACCATCCCGGGAGTGCGGATGCGCCGCTCAAGGTCCCGGACCCACGCTGCACTCCCATGCGCCCGACCGGCGATGAACCGCGCGCCGATCACGACAGCGGCGACAGCGATGACAGCGATCAGCAAGGCGATCGCCGTGCCCAGCCAGGAACCCCAGTTGAAGTCGATTGCAATCGAGGACGCCATCCCCCCACCCTAGATGCGCCGCCCGAACTGTGCTCAACCCCCTTGCATCCGCCAGCTCTCGGGAGCACGCTGGATTCGAGCAGGACAACCGTGCGAGGGGATCCGAACGCAACAAGGAGTCGTCATGTCCCAGAAAATCGTCCCGAACATCTGGTGCAACCAGAACGCCGACGAGGCCGGCGCGTTCTACGCCGATGTCTTCCCCGACACCACCGCGACGGTGGGGGCAACGTATCCGAACGAGGTCGACGATTGGCAGGCGCAGTTCGCCGGTAAGACGCTCACCGTCGACGTCGTGATCGACGGGTATCTGCTCACCCTGATCAACGCCGGGGATGAGTTCCGCCCGAACCCTTCGGTGTCGTTCATGCTGAACTTCGATCCGTTGCGCTTCGACGGCGACCGCGACACAGCACGCGCGAGCCTCGATGAGACGTGGGCGAAGTTCAGCGATGGCGGTTCCGTGATGATGGAGCTCGGCGAGTATCCGTTCAGCCCGCGCTACGGGTGGGTTCAGGATCGCTACGGCGTCAGCTGGCAGCTGCTGCTGACGAATCCGGAGGGCGAGCCGCGGCCCTTCGTGATCCCGCAGCTGATGTTCGCCGGTCCCGTCCAGAACCTGGCGCACGAGGCCGCAACGTTCTATTCATCACTGTTTCCCTCCGCCGGAGTGGGCTTCATCGCGGAGTATCCGGAGCAGACCGGACCAGCGGATGCCGGCAGTGTGATGTTCGGCGAGTTCCGTCTGGCCGGGCAGTGGTTCGCGATGATGGACTCGGCGATCGTGCAGGACTTCACCTTCGACTGCGGCGTATCCCTCGAGGTGCGCTGCACCGACCAGACCGAGATCGACGAGTACTGGAACGCGCTGAGCAGCATGCCGGAGGCTGAACAGTGCGGCTGGCTGGCCGATCGCTACGGGCTCTGCTGGCAGATCGTGCCGGAAAACATGGGCGAGCTGATGGCGCGCCCAGGCGCGTACGAGAAGATGATGCAGATGAAGAAGCTCATCATCGCCGACTTCTGAGGAATCCATGGGACTGTTCACACAACGACCTGAAGAGAAGAGCGCCTGGGCGGCGCTGCCCGGTGAGCCGCAGGAGGCGGATGCTGTCGATCACCTGGATGCCCCCTCCGCTGTCGATCCACTCGATATCGGTCTCGGACTCGGTTTCGCTACCGAGGTGACCTCGATCGTGTTCCCTGTTGCACCGCCGGCCCCGGAGGCCGCGGTCATCGAGACAGCTGAGCCGAAAGACTGACGCGCCGCCGCGCCCGGGCGACGGCGGCCGGGCGGTTACGGTTGAAGGATGACGATCACCGCCGCAGCAGACGGCTCCGCCCTGGGAAACCCCGGCCCCAACGGCTGGGCCTGGTACATCGACGATGCGAACTGGGCGGCCGGCGGATCACCGCACGGCACGAACAACCAGGGTGAGCTGCAGGCCGTGCTGGAGCTGTTGCGGGCGACTGCCGGCAGCAACGAATCGCTGCTGATCATGTGCGACAGCAAGTACGTCATCGACTCAATCACCAAATGGATGCCGGGGTGGAAGCGCCGCGGATGGCGCAAAGCCGACGGTGCTCCCGTGCTCAACCGCGACCTGATGGAGTCGCTCGATGAGGCGATGCAGGGCCGCGATGTGAAGTTCGTCTGGGTCAAGGGCCACGCCGGTCACGACCTGAATGAGGCCGCCGATGTACGGGCGAATTCGGCCGCGAAGGCGTATCAGGCCAAGCGCGAGCCGAACCGCGGGCCCGGGTTCATGATGGGCGGCGCGGCCGCTTCGACCGGCTCAGCGAGCGACGGTCAGCCGGCTGCTGAGCCCCAACCGGTTCCTGAGCTTGCCGAAGGGTCCGGCCGCCCCCAGCAGCTGTGGGCCGAGGCATCCGATCTTCTCGACGGCCTGAACGTCTCCGCCGCCGAGCCCGTCACCGTGCAGGTCACGCTGACCGCCGACGAGCATTCCCGCCTGCGCGATCGCGCCGCAGCCCAGGCGATCTCGCTGGACGAGGCGCTGCGCCGCCTGATCTGACCGCCCGCACGGCTGCTCCCGCCCCTGCTCCGGTCGCACTTGGTGCTGCTATTTCGCGGGTTTAGCAGCACCAACTGCGACCGGAACGGTGGAGGCGGTCATCCAGGCAACGACGACGTCACCGATCATCGAACGCAGGTGTTCGCGCCGTTCCTCGGCGAGCAGATCCCGATCGAACAGGTACCCGAAAGTGTGCTGGTTGGCGACCTGGAAGAAGCAGTACGAACTGATCAACAGGTGCACGTCGAGGGCGTCGACGTCGGCGCGCAGCGAGCCCTCCGACCTGCCCCGCTCCAGCACGACCTCGAGCACGTCGACGGCTGGCTGATTCAGTGTGCGCAACCCCTCAAGCCGTTTGATGAACTCGCCGTGGTGGATGTTCTCGATCGAGACGAGGCGGATGAAGTCCGTGTGATTGCGGTGGTGGTCGTAGGTGAGCTCCGCGATCTGGCGCAGCGCTTCCACGGGTGGCAGGTCCCCTGCGTGGATCGCCTGCTCCGTCTCACGGATGCCGCGGTACGCGTTCTCGAGCACAGCAAGGTAAAGCTGCTCCTTACCCCCGAAGTAGTAGTAGATCATCCGCTTCGTGGTCTGCGTGCGCTCGGCGATCTCATCGACCCGAGTGCCGGCGTACCCGGACTCAGCGAAAGCCTCGGTGGCGACTGCGAGCAGCTCCGCGCGCGTGCGCTCGGCGTCTCGTTTGCGCACGATCGGCTCAGCCACAACACTCTCGGTCATCACATCTCGTCTCTCTTGGCGCAGCGGTCCAACCGCTGTGCACACATCATGCCCCACCCGCGAGCACTCGTCGCGGATTCACAGTCATCAGCTGATGCACGGTGGCATCGTCGACACCGGCGGCACGCAACTGCGGCAGCACGGTCTCGCACAGGTACGACATCTTCCAGTCGGGCGTATGCGTCGCCCGCCACGATGGCGGCGTCACCCGACTGAAGATCGCCGCGTCATGCGAGAGCACGATGCGTGCGGCGTATCCGGCGTCGAGCAGTGCGAGCAGCATCCGCACTCGATCCTCGTCGCGTGCAAGATGTGTCATACCGAACCGGTCGAAACCGAGATAGGATCCGCGATCGGCGAGCCCCCGCAGGTATGCGAGGTCGGTGGAGTCACCGCTGTGCCCGATCACCACGCGGTCCAGCGGGACGCCGAGCCGTTCGAGTTCGTCCTGCTGGGTGATGCCCCCGCGGGAGGCCGCATGCGAATGGGTCGTGATCGGCACGCCGGTGCGTTGGTGTGCTTCGGCAGCCGCCGCGAACACCCGCGCTGCATCGGGAGTGAAACCCGCGGCATCCGTCGCGATTTTGATCATGCCCGCGCGCACTGCCGTGCCGGCGATCCCCCGCTCGATGTCTCCGACGAAGAGGTCGACGAGGGGATCGGGACCGTCGACGACGAGGCCTGGGCCGTTGAGCCGGAAGAACGGGGAGAGCACCTCGGCCGCGTAGCATCCGGTCGCAGCGATGATCTGCACCGGCACGCGTGCGGCGACCTCGGCGACTCGGCGCACGTCGCGCCCGAGTCCAGGCACCGTCAGGTCGACGACGGTCCGCACTCCCAACGAATGTAGCTCGGAGAGCGTGGCGACAGCCTGTTCCAGATAGGCATGCTCATCCCATTCCGGATGAGGCATATTGATGTCGAGTTCCGGGTCGGTGACGAAGATGTGCTCGTGGATGAGGGTCATCCCGAGCGCATCTTCGTTCACCTCCCCTGTGAACGTGGGTACCGAACGCGTCATGCAGAAACGGTCATCCAGATCACTTTGCGGTCGAGCGGATGGCTTCGTAAACGGTGAGCGAGTCACCGGTGAGGACACCGCTGAGGTATTCCTCGGCCTTTTCGCTGAATGCGTCACGGTCGACGTCTTCGATGACCTCCCAGTCATCTCCGGTGCGCCACTCTTCGAGGAGCGCCTCTTCGTCTTCGGCGACGCAGCTGGTGACCTCGGTGACCGCCGTCTCGGTCGCAGCGGTCAGCGCCTGCTGCTGCTCATCGCTGAGCTCGTCCCAGACAGGACCGACGATGACGAGGTTCGTGTTCAGCTGGTGCGAGCTCATGCTGACGTAGTCCTGAACCTCCTTCAGGTTCGAGGCCACGATGTTGGTGATCGGGTTCTCCTGACCATCGACCGTGCCCTGCTGCAGGGCGAGGTAGAGCTCCTCGTACGCGACCTCGGTCGCCTCAGCCCCGAGCGCCTTGGCGTTCATGAGGAACTGTGGGGATCCGGGGAACCGCATGCGCAGACCCTCGAGGTCCTCCGGTGTGCGAATCGCCGTGTTCGCCGTGAACTGACGTGCACCGGCTGACCAAGCGCCCATCGTGTGCACACCGGATGCCTCTTCGAAGTCCGCGGTGACGGTGTCGGATGCATCGCTCGCCATGAATGTGGCGAGGTGGTCGGCGTCATCGAACGCGTATGCCGAGTCGAGCACGCTGATCGGTTCGTAGACCGCACCCAGCGCGGATGCACCCTGGATGTCGATGTCGATGTCACCGGATGCCACGGACGCGATACGGTCGGCGTCGCCACCCAGCTGGCTGGATGGGAAGATCTCGATCTCCAGGCCTACGCCGGCGGCGTTTACCTCGTCAGCGATCACCTGTGCACCGCAGCGGTGCTGCGGCTGATCCTCGTTGTAGCTGTGGGCGAGCGAGAGCTTCTGGACGGTACCGGCATCGGCATCGCCGCCGCCATCGCCGCCGGTGGTGGTTTCTCCTGCGCTGGAGCAGGCAACCAGCATCATCGCCGGTGCTGCGACCAAGGCGAGCCACATTGTTCGCCGAGTGCGTCGTGCATTCATCACTTTTCTCCTCTTTCTGGTGCTGTTTGGGGTGCCACGCTCTGTGCTGTCGCGGTGGCGGGGGTCATGGTCGCTTCTTGGGCGACCAGGTCATTGAGGTCGGCGAGCATCGCCTGACGGTCCGCACGCTTTCCTGTGAAAATCTCGAAGGCGTCGGCGGCCTGGTGCATGGCCATGCCCAGCCCAGACATGGTGCGGATGCCGCGGGCGCGAGCAGCCTTGAGCAACGCCGTTTCCGCGGGACGGTAGACGATGTCTGCGACGCGAATGGCGTCCGGCAGAAGTGCAACGTCGAACGGCGTGCCGGGGTGAGCTGCCATGCCCATTGGCGTCGCGTTCACGATCAGATCGGTGTCTGCGATGAGCGCCGGGAACTCGTCGACATCGGCCGCGCGAACGGTCGCGGTTGTTACTGCGCGGACCTGCGCGGCGAGCGCGTCGGCACGTTCGCGCACCTGATCGATGAGGATCAGCTCATCGATTCGCAACTGTGCGAGCGCCGTCGCGACAGCCGAGCCCGCTCCCCCGGTGCCGAACAGCACGACGCGTCGAAGGTGCTCGTCACCGAAGGCGTCTGTCACTGCAGCGGCGAAACCAGTGACGTCGGTGTTGTGGCCGATGGCGCCAGCATCCGTGAACACCACGGTGTTGACTGCGCCGACGGCGCGGGCGCTGTCGCTGAGATCATCCAGGAGCGGGATAACTGCCTGCTTGACCGGATGCGTGATGTTCAGGCCGGTGAACCCGAGGCGACGTGCCGCCTCGAGCAGGGGGCGAAGCGCCCCGCTCGTCGCCTCGCTCTGATCGATGTCGATCGTGCGATACACATAGTGCATCCCGTGCCGTGCGCCTTCGAACTCGTGCATCGGCGGGGTGAGCGACGGTGTGACGCCCTCGCCGATCAGGCCGATGAGCACGGCAGGACGGCGAGTGTCGACCGCAGCAGGCGCGAGCGTCATAGACCCAGCACCCCCGGCAGCCACATAACTGCACTTGGGAACGCGATGATCAGCACGCAGATCACCAGCAGCGGAATGATGAACGGCAGCGATCCGCGGAACACCTCGCCGATGCGCGTCTTCGACACGGCCGCCGTCACGAACAGCACGGTTCCTACCGGCGGGGTCAGCAGGCCGATCATCAGCGAGAGGATCATCAGCAGACCGAGCACGATCGGGTCGACGCCGATCTGGTTGCCGATCGGAAGAATGATCGGCACCGTCAGCACCAGGATCGCGGTCGCATCGATCACGGTGCCGAGAATCAGCATCAGGACCGTGACAAGGATGAGGAATACCGTCGGGCTGTCGGTGATCGCGAACACCAGTTCGGTGAGCATCTGAGGCAGCCGCTCACGAGCCAGGATGTAGCCGAGCAGTGACGCTGAGGCGACGATGATCATGATCGACGCGGTCGTGGTGGCGGTCTCGGTGAGCGCGTTGATGAAGCTCTTCAGACTCAGCGAGCGCTGGATGAGGCCGACGAGAATGATGTAGGCGACACCGACTGCTGCGGCCTCGGTTGGGGTGAAGAATCCTCCGAGGATGCCACCCAGGATGATGAACGGCGCGAGCAGCGGCAGGATGACGCCCTTGCTCGAAGCGACGAACTCGGCGCGGTCGAAGGTGCCCTTCTTCACGTTGGGCATCCGCCTGACGAGTGCCCAGACGACAATGCACAGGCCGAGCGCCATCAGCAGCGCAGGGATAACGGATGCCGCGAACAGCGCACCGGTCGAGACTGCGGCAAGGCCCGCGTAGATCACGGCGGGGATGCTCGGTGGCATGACCGGTGCGATCAGGGATGACGTCGCCGAGACGCCGGTGGCGAAACGGCGGCCGTAGCCGGCACGCACCATAGCCGGGATCTGCACCTTGCCGAGGGCGGCGGCATCGGCAACGGCGGAGCCACTCATCCAGGAGAAGCCGACGCTGGTTCCGACGGCGACGTAGCCGAGGTTGCCGCGGATGTTCGCGAGTCCTGCCTGAGCGAAGCGGAACAGCCGGTCGGCGATGCCGGCGTGGTTGGCCAGGGCGCCGAGGAAAATGAACAGGGGAACAGCGAGCAGCGGGAAGCTGCTGGCGGCGTTGGTGACGGTGCGCAGCGCCATACCGAGCGACTGTCCCTCGATGGCCATGTAGACCAACGACGGGCCGAGGAATGCGAACGGCACCGGAACGCGGAGTGCGAGCAGAAGGCCGATCGCGAGTACGAGAAAGAGAAGAGTCACAGTCCTGCCACCTCCGGCTGGTCTTCCTCGACGTCGGCGGCGACAGGGCCATGCATGGCGATGTCTGCAGCCGCGAAGAGCGCGCGAATGGTGGTGCTGACGGTGCCGATGAGCACGGGGATGTAGACCCAGGACATCGGCACGCGCAGCACGGGGGACTTCACGATGCCCTGGGTTTCGATCAGCGCCCAGGCCTCCATGCTGAGTCCGAAGCCGGTTGCTGCGACAACGATGAGCGAGAACACCTGGATGATGCGCACGGTCATCGGGTTGCGTAACGAGTCGACGAGTTCCAGGGCGATGTGTCCGTGGCTGGTGACCAAGATGCCCATGGCCGCGAACGTCGCCCACAGCAGCGCGAAGCGGGCAAGCTCGCCGGTCCAGGCGATGCTTTCGACGGGCAGGTATCGCTGCAGGGCCTGGTAAAAGACCAGGACGAGAATCACCATGACAGCGAGAGCGCCGATGGCGAGTTCTATACCGGTGATGACACGCACAATGCGGCGCAGCACGCCGGTGCGGTGGGGTTGCTGATGTTGAGTCACGACGTCTTTGTCCTCGGGATCGATGATGCTGGAACTGAATGTACCGGTTAGTACATTGATTCAGCAACACCTCTGGGAAATTAATGTACAAACTGGTACGTTCACTGCCATGCTCACCTCAATCGCTTCCGTCTGCCTGTCCGGCGGACTCGTCGATAAACTCCATGCCTGCGCTGAAGCCGGCTTCGATGGCGTCGAGATCATGGATGCTGATCTCATCGCCGCGCCGGAATCCCCCGAGGAGATTCGCGCGCTGTGCGACCGGCTCGGGCTGCGCATCGACATGTTCCAGCCGTTCCGTGATGTCGAGGGCGTCACCGACGACGTCTTCGCCGACACCCTGCGGCGGGCGGAGGCGAAGTTCCAGATCATGAACCGCCTCGGCACCGATCTGATGCTCGTCTGCAGCAACGTCGGCACCGCCACGATCGACGATGACGAGGTGGCGGCCCGCCAGCTGGGTGAGCTGGCCGATCGGGCAGCGGCGCACGGCATCCGTCTCGCGTATGAGGCGCTGGCCTGGGGAAAGTACGTCGACGACTACCGGCGCGCCTGGGAGATCGTGCGGCGCGCGGATCGGCTGAACCTCGGTATCTGTCTGGACAGTTTCCACATCCTTTCGCGCGGGCACGATCCAGCCGGCATCGAAGAGATCCCGGCTGAGAAGATCTTCTTCCTGCAGCTGGCCGATGCCCCGAAGCTCGACATGGACGTGCTCAGCTGGAGTCGCCACCATCGACTGTTCCCCGGCGAAGGCGACTTCGACCTCGTGGACTTCATGACGCATGTGGTGCGCGCAGGCTACGCGGGGCCGTGGTCGCTGGAGGTGTTCAATGACACGTTCCGACAGACCGATACGGTGCGAACTGCCGCACATGCGCACCGGTCGCTCGCCTGGCTCGCCGATCGGACCGCCGCTGCAAACGGCTGGGACGACGGCCGGCTCGGAGAAGCGCCGACGGTGACCGGTCTCGACTTCGTCGAGGTGGCCGGCACAGATCTCGCCGAGGTCGACGAACTGCTCGCCCAACTCGGATTCGCGTTCGAGGGGCGTCACCGCTCGAAGCCCGTGCGACTGTGGAGCGCGGGCGCTGCACGCGTGATCTTGAACGAGCAGGTGCGCCATGACGAGCCTCGCCTGTCGGGGATCGGGCTGCAGGTGGCGGATGCTGAAGCCGCTGTCGACCGGGCAATCGCGCTGGGGTCACAGAACATATTCCGCCGCACGTATGAAGGTGAGCAGGCGCTGCGTGGAGTCGCATCTCCGGACGGAACGCAGGTGTTCTGGAGCTCACTGCCCGTCGAGAAGTCCTGGCTGCAGGAGTTCGATGGCGGTACCGGCGCGGTGGACGGACTCGTCGGCGAGATCGACCACATCAATCTGGCATATGCGTGGCAGGACTTCGACGAAGCGGTGCTGTTCATGTCGAGCGCGCTGTCACTGCAAGCCGAGCCGCCGGCCGACGTACCCGGCCCGCACGGGCTGATCCGCAGTCAGGTCATGCGCACACCGGATGGAATCGTTCGGGTGCCCATCAACCTGGCCCCGCCCACGGCGCCGAGGCCGGCACGCCACATCGCCGTGCGCACCGATGATGTGTTCACGGTCGCCCGCCGGGCGCGCGAACGGGGCATCGACCACCTCCGGATTCCGGCGAACTATTACGACGACCTCGGTGCGCGCTTCGGCCTCTCCCCGGACGTGCTCGCGTCGCTGCAGGAGCTGGATCTGCTCTACGATCGCGATGCCGCCGGCGAGTTCATCCATTTCTACACACGCACGATCGGTGATGTGTTCTTCGAAGTGGTCGAACGCCGCGGCGGCTACGACGGCTACGGCGGCGCGAATGCGCCGATCCGGTTGGCCGCGCAGCGGTAGATTCTCGCCCGCCCCGCGCGCACAACTCCTGAAGTTCACGCAGTTCGGCCCCGAATCTGCCGGATCCGGGGCCGAACTGCTGATTTCTCAGGAGTTATGAACGCGTGGGGCTGAGCACCTCGCGCTCGAGGCGCGCGAACGACTCCTCCATGCCATCGGCCATGCCGGTGGCGAGGATCATGTCGCGGGTCTCCAGGTCGGGGTACTCAATCAACACCGTGACCAGGGTGGCGCCATCCTCCTCGTAGAGGTTGAGGTCGTTGAGCGTCTGCGTCGGCATCCCCTGCATCCGCTCTGTCGTCACAGCGCGACGCGGGGCATCGATGAGCAGGACTTCACCCTCGAACCCGAATGGTTCGCCCTCGGTGTCGCCGACCGGCGCCCAGGAGTTGCGGTAGCTCTCGCCCACCGTCGTGGTGGCCACGCACTCTGTCATCTCCCAGCCGTCGGGTCCGAGCATCCACTGCTTGATCAGATCCGGTTCGTGGTGCGCGCGCCAGACGAGTTCGCGCGGGCCATCGACGAGACGCGTGATGCGCACATGGGTGTCATCGAGTAGCTCAACGCGCGTGCCCTTGCCCTGGGCATAATCGCGCAGGTCCTGCAGCACGGCATCCAGCTGGCCCATCGCCATCTTCGTGCCCTCGATCGCGCCCATCGCGACGACCTGCTCGAGCGCTTTGGCCGAAGTGAAGTAGCTGGTCGTGACCATGCGTGTGCTGTCACCGGATGCTTCGAATGCGAACGCCATGCGCATGGCGGGGAAGCCCTCCAGCGGCGTGCCGTCATCGTCGACGAAGGAATCGAGCACCTCGAACCGGTGCGGCTCCTCGATCGCGAGGAACTCCCAGGCCCCAGAGGATTTCTCGCCCTGCGGACTGGTCATGTGATAGATCGCGCGACCGCCGACGGCGTGGTCCCAGGTGGTGAAGGTGGCGGGCCACCCGGGAGGACCCCAGAAACGTTCGAGCTGGCGCGGATCGCTATAGGCCGCCCACACACGCTCGACCGGTGCTGCGAGGTCGGCGACGACGGTCATGGTGAGGTTCTCAGCATCCGTGGTGACATCGGTGACAGGCATTTCACTCTCCTTGTTGTTTGGGCGCCGGCGTCTCTGCCAGCAGGTCGTCGAGGCGGGCGATGCGCGACCGCCACAGGGCTTCGTATTGGGCGAGCAGCGCCCGAGCGCGTGCGATCATCTCAGGATTCGCACGGACGAGCCGCTCGCGTCCCTCGGCGCGCTTGATGATGAGACCGGCGGCCTCGAGAACGGCGACGTGCTTCTGCACGGCCGCGAACGACATGTCGTAGTCGCCCGCGAGCATCGAGACAGATTGCTCGTCGTTGATCGTACGGCGCAGGATGTCACGCCGCGTCTGGGCAGCAAGCGCTTGGAAGACACGGTCGATGTCCGTTTCACTCAATCCCATTCGTGCAACCATTTGGCTGTACGTTACGCCCGTGCGGATGCTGCGTCAAGGGCGGGCGCCGCCACCGCCACCGTGCTGTCGAACAAGATATCGGCCGACCCCGCAGATGCGGAGCCGGCCGATATTCATGAGTCGTTCGTCAGGAACGCACGCGGCGGATCATCAGTACCGCACCGCCGGAGAGCAACAGCGCCAGGGCTGCGCCCAGCGCGATCCATGCCGGTGAGCCACCGGTGGTCGCAAGGTCTCCTGCCGGCTCGACGGCAACGGGAGGTGTCTCGCCGCCGACAGCATCGCTGACGCCGCCCACTGCGGTTTCATCCGCAACGTTTCCAGCACCGTCCGGCGCCGCATCAGGAACGGCAACCGGGTCAGTCTCGGTGGGGGCGGGGGTGGGTGTGGGTGTGGGGGCGCCCACCGCATCTCCGATACCGCCCTCGACCGGCGCTGCGGGCTTGTCACCAGCATCCGGCGCTGGCGCCTCAGTGTTGGGAGCATCCACGTCGGGGTTCTCTCCCGGCTCGACGACAGGTGCGTCACTCTCGACGGGAGCGGGCTGCTCACCCTCAGCAGGTTTGTCGCCTTCAACAGGCTTGTCACCCTCAGCAGGCTTCTCACCCTCAGCAGGCTTGTCACCCTCAACGGGCTGCTCGCCCTCCGCGGGAGTCTCGTCGTCGACCGGCGTAGAGCCGATCTCGTCGATCGCGTCGCCGATTCCGCCGGTCACTGGCTCGTCCGGAACCTCGGTCGGAGTTTCGTCAACGGGAACCTCCTCGGCCGGGTTGCCCTCAACGGGCGCCTCGACGGCAGGCTTGTCGACTTCCTTGGTTCCAGCGAGAAGGGCGAGGCCATCTGCGCTGAGGTATGCCAGCAGCGGGTTGGTGTTCGTCTTGAAGCCGACCCAGTACTGGTTCGTGGTGCCCGACACCCCATATGAGGTCACATACGAGGTCTTACGGTTGTAGTCCATTGCACTGCGCGTATTCGAAGCACGCACAACGGTTGAGTCGCCGTTCAAGACCCAGCGCTGTTCGATGTTGTTCAACGAGCAGTCAGAAACCCCGTACGTACCCATATGCGTGACGCACAGGTTCGGGTTCTGGGCGCTGTGGATGCGACCCGCGATGTCAACGAACCAGGTTTCCTTGTGGTTGTCAGCACATTTCTGATCAGCATCCACTCGCAAAAGGTTCTTGTCATCGAGGTAGAGGCAGCGTCCCTGGTTGACGGTCACAGCCGAACCGGCCGGAGTGTCGACTGCACCATCAGCATCGGCATACCCGCGATCCTCGAGGAACGAGGCGAGTTCAGGCAGATCTGCTGCGGTGACACCCTTACCTCCGTGCTCAGCAAGGTAGGCCTCGACCGTGAGTGCATCAGCAGTCAGTTGCAGGATCCGTTCCGCGACGCGACGAGCCTTCATGCTCAGCGGGGAGAGATCATCTGCCCACCCCTGGAGGATGATCATGTCCGGGACGCTCAGCACCGGGGCACCAACATTCTCGAGTCCGAGAAGGGTCGCTTCCAGCTTGCGCAGCTCCTGCTCGCGGAGCGCATCGAACCCGTCATCCATGCCGACGACGACCGCAGCGGGCATCGGCTCGAGGTCAGTGGCGATCGTGATGGGCTCGCCCATGTTGGTCGTCTGCTTCTCGACCCGGCACGAGATCTGCGCACCGGTCGGGCGCTCGCTCTCGGCGATGTTCACGTTGAGCTGCTTGACACCGTCACTGGCATCCAGGGCGATGTACTGCGTGGCAGCATTCTGGAAGGTGACCTCGACCCAGCACGCACGATCGTACGACTGGATCTGCGGGTCCACCTGCGGCAGATCGAATGTCACACCGTAGTTCGAGCGGAATGCCGGGTACATCAGCGTCTGCTCGGGCTTGGCCGGGTTGTATCCACCGAGAAGGGTGAACACCGGCACACCGACCTGCTTGGGAGCAAGCATGTTGAATTCGGGGTTCGCCTGCTTCGCATCGACCCAGGCGCCTGCCTTCTCATCCCAGTCGCGGTAGCCGCTCGGGTAGGACGTGTCCGCGACAAGATCCCGCAGGTAGGTCTGGATGCGCTTGAGAGTGTAGCGAGTGTGGTGGGTGTAGTCGGAAACCGGGCTGGCATCCCAGCCACCGGCCATCGCGTCGGTGTTGAAGTTGTAGCGACCGGCCAGGTTCTCACGGAAATCCATGCCGTTGATCGACGGGAACGGCCGGTACGCACGCTGGTCAAGGTTTGAGCGCATGAGCCCCCGGTAGGCGATGTATCCCCATCCCGAGTCCATATTGTGCGAGGCGTCGCGGACGATGTCATCGCCGGTCGCCTTGTTGTTCACACCCGGGTAGTGCCCGATACCGTAGGAGTGACCGAGCTCGTGGCTCAGCTCATTTCCGACGGAGTCGTACAGCGTCGCCATGCCGTTGCCACCGGACAGGCCGTGGCGATGACGGCCGTTCGAGTAGAGCCCAGCGGAGTGGTGGATGACGCGCTGGTTGGTGCTGCCCGGCTGGCGCTGATTCATCGGGGAGCTCGTGATGCCCCACGTCGCGAGGTTGATGCCGGTGGAGACCTGCGCCTTTCCGACGTTCTCGCGCATGGTGCCTGCGTAGACGCTGCCGATACGGGGATCCGGGCTGTCGACGGTGTAGATGTCACCCGAGTGGACGATGACCTTGTCGAGTTCGACGTCCTCGTACTTCGCCATGGTGAGCCTGGACAGCGGGATCGTCTGGAAGTAGTCAGTCGCACCCGACGCCGGGTCGTTGAGGAAGCGCTGTCCGTTGGCTACGGGCGGGAAGGTGAGCATGCCCAAGCGGATGTTGTTGATGACCATCTCACGCGGCGCACCGACATCGACTGCGTCGAGCGTGCCGGTGCGTCCGGCGCCGTCGGTCACCGTAAGCGTGATGCCCGGCTGCACCCACTCGTACGGGAGTTCGACCGACCACGCGCGCAGCGAATATGCCACAGTTCCGCGCGAGTCGAAGCTCTGATCAGCATCCGGGAGCAGATTCGGGTGTGCGAGGTCGACGGTGCCCTTGACCTCGCCCTTGACCTTCACCTCGACCTTCAGGGAATCGACAACCGTGGTCGGTGTGACCATGAGCAGCGCAATACGATCGGCGACCAGCGTCGGTCCTTCGTTCGCTGCGTTGTCGGTGGGGTCGACGGTGGTCATCTGCGCGAACTCGACCATCGCGCCGAGATCGCCGGTGAGGTCGTTGCGGATCTCCCGCTCAGAGCCGTCGCGTGTGTAGTCGTGGAAGCCGATGTCGGCGGATGCGCGGTAGCTGTCGTTAACCGGGAGAGCCGTCGCTGCAGCGGCGGCTGTCTCCTGAGAGGCGACCATCGGCACGGCGAGGGCGGCGACGCAGAGCGAAGCGACGAACCCGGTTCTCATCCGCCGAGCGGTTGACAGCGTGAATTTGCTGGGGGGCATAGTGGGGGATTTCCTCGATTGGGGGGAACGAGTCAGGCCGCGCCAGGTGGACACGACCGTGTAGGCAGTCGATCAGCGGCGACTGCTCGACTGGCGAGCATTTTGCGCAGACCCTTACCAAATTCTTATCCAGGATACTGCACGCTGCGGTCATTAACTCAGTAGCAGGGCGATTCGTCGCGATTAGGGGCTCGGGTGCGTTCGCACGCCGAGAATGTCGGATGCCCGATCTACAGTGAGCACGTCTCACCGATGAGACAGTCTCGATACGAGATACAGACATACGGAACCGGAGTGAACATGAACGAGACGACTCTCACGATCGTGGGGAACCTGACGGCCGACCCCGAACTGCGCTACACGCAGTCGGGTGCGGCGGTGGCGAGCTTCACCATCGCCAGCACACCGCGCTCATTCGATCGCCAGGCGAACGAATGGAAGGACGGCGAGGCACTGTTCATGCGCTGCTCTGCCTGGCGCGACCTCGCGACGAACATCGCCTCATCAGTATCGAAGGGCAGCCGGGTGATCGCCTCCGGGCGCCTGCAGCAGCGCAGCTACCAGGATCGCGAGGGCAACTCGCGGGTCAGCATCGAGTTGCAGATCGACGAGATCGGGCCCTCGCTCCGGTACGCGACAGCGCAGGTGACGCGCGGGGATCGGTCGGCGCCGGTAGCGGCTGTGTCAGCGACGGTGCCCGTAGTGGCGCCAGCGGGCGCGCCAGCTGCGGCGGACGCAGCGGCACCCGCGTCGGATGCTGGGTGGGCGGCGGTCGACGAGACGCCGTTCTGATGTCGGGGCTTCAGCGCCGGCCACCGAAGAGCGCATAGAGCAGCGGCGCCGCCGAAACAATCATGAGCGCCGCTCCCAGCGCGGGCAGCGGCGTGAGCAGTAGTGCGCCGCCGACGAGCATGCCGGCGAACAGGACTGCGGCAACCGCGCGACGGCCGATGCTCATCACGATGTCGAGCCGCCGTTCGAGGCGGGATGTGTCGAACGTCACCGTGCCGTTGTCAATACTGGTGATGACGTTGTCGATGCGCTGCGGCAGCCGCCAGGTGACGTCTGCGGTGCGGAGTGCTCGACGAGCCAATTCCTGCACGACGTTGCCGCTCTCATCGCGGATCAGGCGCGCGGCATAGGGCTCTGCCGCATCCCAGACGTTGAAGGCGGGGTCAAGCCCGCTGCACATGCCTGAGGTGAGCGAGACCGCGCGGATGAGCAGCAGCATATCTTCAGGCAGCTGCAGCGGAAGCGACCGCACGACATCGCCGAATTCGGCGGCGAAGGCACTGAATTCCTTCGGGTCGACTTTGCTCAGTTCGGCGACGCCCATCCCGCCGAAGCGTGCGAACAGGGCGGTGAGGGCACGTTCGAGTTCGAGGGTGTCGGCGGTGGGGAGCAGCATCCCGATTTCCTGCGCGGCATCCACCAGGCCTTTGCTGTCGCGCCCGGCGACCGCGATCAGCAGCGTTCGCAGCCCGTCACGCAACCCGTCTGGAACCTCGGCCATCATGCCGAAATCGACAAAGGTGAGCCGCCAGCCTGTCCCCTCCGCTGTTCCCTCCCCCGATGCGGGCGTGACGAAGATGTTTCCCGGATGCGGGTCGGCGTGTACGAAGCTGTGGCTGAACACCTGGTCGAACATGACCTCGGCGAAGACCTTCGCGACCTCGGTCGGGTCGATCCCCGCCGCGCGCAGGGCCGTACCGTCATTGATCTTGATCGCGGTAACGTCCGACAGCGTCAGCACGCGACGGGTGACGCGTTCCCAGACGATCTGCGGGGTGTTGACGCGAGGGTCGTCGGCGAAGTTGTCCGCGAAGCGTTCGGCGTTCGCGGCTTCGTGCAGGTAGTCGATCTCCTCCAGGCTGGTCTGGGCGAACTCCTCGACGAGGGCTGGCGCATCGACACGGCTGGAGACGAGGCGGATTCGGCGCAGCCAGCCAGCGACGCGACGAAGCGCGGCGAGGTCGGTGGCGACGATCTCGTCGATGCCGGGACGCTGCACCTTCACGACGACGTTTCCGAGTCCGGTATCGGCGGCGTCGAGTGCGGAGAGCCGGGCGCGGTGGACTTGGCCGAGCGATGCGGCCGCAAGCGGTTGCTCATCGACCCAGGCGAATGCGCGTTCGAGCGGAACGCCGAGTTCAGCTTCGGCCAGTGCTTTGATGTCTGCGAAGGAGACAGCGGGGACTTCGTCTTGCAGCCCGGCGAGCTCATCGGTGATCTCGGGCGGAAGAACGTCAAGACGAGAGGAGAGGAACTGCCCCACCTTGATCATGAGTCCACCGAGCTCGATTGCGAGCACGTGGAATCGCTGGGCCAGTCGCTGCATCCGTCCGACACGAGTGTGCTCCGTGACGCGCGAAAGGCCGACGCGTGGCAGGAACAGCTCGAACCACCACAGCTGCACCAGTTGCCTGGCGGCGAACGCGATGATGCGGCGGTAGCGTGCGCGGTGGGGACTCACTGCCCCGATTCACTTCTCGGCGAGGATCGCGTACAACCGGCGCCGTGCGTCTTCGAGTACGGCCACCGCTTCCTGCACCTGTGCGGGAGAGCCGGTGCGTGCGACCTGCGCGGCCGCGCCGGCGAGATCGATTCCCGCTTTCGGCAGCGCAGTGTGCGTTGATCCGTCGCGGGAAGAAAACGCGGCCCATGGTGCTGGCTTTTCGGCTGCGATCTCGGCTTCTTCACGCCCAGCACCGGTGAGCGAGTAGGTTTTGCGGCCGTTCTGCTCTTCTGCGGTGAGGAGTCCTTCGTCAGCCAGGAGCTGCAGCGTGGGATAGACCGATCCGGCACTGGGTTTCCACGCGCCCCCGGAACGCTCTTCGATCTCATGGATGATCTGGTACCCGTGCATCGGCTCTTCGGCGAGGAGCGTGATGACGGCCGACCGCACATCTCCACGCGCCATCCGCGAGGGCCCGGTGCGCTGCTCGAAGGATTTCCTGAGCTGATCCATCGCATCGAAGATCGCGGATGCCGGACCGCCGGCACCGCCGAACATTGCTCCGTCGCTGAACGGGCTCGAAGGGAATGACGTGCTCATGAGGACCTCGCGATAGTGGGTGACGCCGAACGGCTCTGGGGAGTTAACGATATATCGTTCAGTATCGCTAGGGAAGGGTGCGGCGCGAAGAGACCCGCTCATGCCGGAGTGCTCAATGCCGCAATACCTCATGCCGCGATATCGAATCGTGCGCGCCCGCCGAGCCGGGGCTCGCGTGCTGGATCGACATAGTTCGGCGGAATGAACCAGACCCGTGCCCCAGCTCCGACGCCGACAACGTTGACTTCCCACCCGTTGTCGTGGATGCGATGGTGGCACGTCTCGCAGAGCAGCACCCCGTTCATCAGGTCGGTTCGACCGTGATGTCGTTGCCACCACCGGATGTGATGAGCTTTGGTCATTTCGGGTGGAAGAGCGCACATTGCGCAGCCGCCGTCCCGTTCGACGAGCGCCAACCGCTGAGCCCGAGTAAACAACCGCTTCTTCCGGCCCCAATCGAGAATCTCGCTATCACCGCCGAGGACACAGGGGATGATGCCGTCACCCGCGGCCATTCGCCGGGCTGCGCTGACGCTGACTGGCTGATCTGCGCCGTCGATCGTTGCCCATCCGGCACCGGAGATCAGATCTTGCAGGCTGATGCGGACGATGACTGTGGCACCGGCAAGCGGTAGCTTCGAGTCGCATCCGAGCACGTGGGAGCAGAACGCCGCGAATGCGTCCGCTTGAATCATCGCTACGCTGCGGCGGTCAGCATCCGGAGCATTGGGGTCGACTGCATCCTTACGCGCAGCGAACGCGGCAGACACGAAGCCGCGGAACGCGGCAAGGATCGGGGCACCGCTTTCGATATCGGTCTTGCCACTGAAATGCAGCTCTCCATCGCGCTCGAACATGTTGAAGAAGCGCTTACTGCGCCGCTCCTCTTCTCGCGGCTCGATGCCGTCGGGGTCAAGCCATGCCTCGGCGCGCACAATGAGCTTGCGCAACTCGTCGAGGCTGAGCCCGACGGCGTTCTCGGTGAGGACTCTCTCCCCCTCGGCGATGCGCTCGACGCCCGCCGCCACCCGACAGCGATCGAGCAGCGTGATGATCATCGCCGCCGCCTGCGCGCTCAGCTCTCCAGAAGCCAGAGCTTCACGCACCAGTTGATACTTCGCCGGCAGAGGGTTGCCCAGCAGATCTGACCGCGGCGCGGTCCCCTCACCCACTTTGATCAGCCGGAATGCGTCACCCGACGACACCCCCGTCGTCGCAGCAATCAGCTTGGCGGCCGTGCGGAACCCCTGCTGCTTCGCCAAACTGTCTGGACCGAGTTCCGTTCGCGACTCGTGTGCGATCCCGGCGGCGACATCGACATGCAGGGCATCCAATCTCCGTTGCAGGAGACCGACAGCCGTTTCCGCTGCGATGAGCTGTTCTCTCGTCAAAATATTCGAGTCACCGGCATCCGCCCAAACAGCGTCCAGCCCATTCAGGGCCTCGTGGATTGCGGTCAACTGTGACATGACTCCAGCTTAGCAACCGAGTCCGACTTTGTCGAAGATTATTTCGAAAGAATCGAACTTTCGGCAGATAGCAGGGTGGTTCACATGCCACACTTGCCGCATGTGGATCGGCTGGCTCTGGTGCGATGTTTTACTCGGCGATGTGCGCTCCCTGAAGGAGAAGCGCAGCGTGATTCGTCCATTGATTTCCGACCTGGCCCGTCGTACCGAGTCCGCCGCCGCCGAGGTCGGCGCCCATGATCTGCACCGGCGATCAGAGATCGGAGTGTCCGTGATCGCGGCAGAAGCCGCCCATGTTCGAGACATCCTCGATCGCGCGGAGCGGATGCTGGCGGAGGAGCATCCCGAGATCACGCTGTTGTCGACCCGCCGCGGATTGCACTCCAGCGACGACTGATCGCGGCCGACCATCTCGGCTTTCGCGCTCTCTGACGCGGCCAACCAGTCGTCACAGTTCCGACGAATCGGGCTCGAGATTCTCGCAGATCTGTCCGAGCACACCGGCGCGACCGCGACCCTCTCCGGACGCATCGGCCACCGCCGCATCTACATCGGCCAGGTCAAGAGCTCGCAACTGGTTCGAATCTCTGTGCAAGTCGGGTCAGCGCAGCCACTGACCATCGGAGCATCGGGGGCTGTCGGCCGATCGGAACAACGCTCGTTGTCACAGCTGCACAGATTTAACCTCGAGATACTCCTGAATACCGAATGAACCGAGTTCCCGGCCAAGCCCCGACTGCTTAAATCCCCCAAACGGGGCTACTCCACCCAACTTGAAACCGTTGAGATCCACCTGTCCGGTTCGCATCCGGCGAGCCACCCCGAGAGCACGTTCAGCATCTGAGGAAAACACCGCGCCGTGAAGGCCGAAAATGGAGTCATTGGCGATACGCACGGCGTCGGCGTCGCCATCGTGCGGGATCAGCGCGATGACGGGACCGAACACCTCCTCCTGCGCGATCCGCATACCGTTGTGCACATCGGACAGAATCGTCGGCCGGACGAAGTAGCCACGATCGATACCGTCCGGAAGGGATCGCCCACCCGTGACGAGCCGCGCCCCCTCTCGGACCGCACCGTCGATATAGCCGCGCACGCGATCACGCGCAGCGCTGGTGACGATCGGCCCGAGGGTCGTCTCCGTGTCGAGCGGATCGCCCACACGGTGATTGCCGACGATCTCCTGCAGGATATCTTCAGCTGCGCGAAGGCGAGACCGTGGCACGACAAGACGAGACCAGGCGAAGCACACCTGTCCGGCGTTGGTGAAAGCCTGATCGGTCGCCTGCTTAAGAGAAGTCGCCAGATCTGCGTCATCGAGAACCAGGGCTGCGGATTTACCCCCCAGCTCCAGATGCGCGCGCTTGATCGTCTCGGAGCCGAGCTGCAGCAGGCGACGTCCCACTCCCGTCGAGCCCGTGAAGCTGATCATGTCTACAAGTGGATGGGTCGCGAGGGGCTCACCGGCCTCGGGGCCATAACCGGTGATGACGTTGATGACGCCTTTGGGTAGCCCGATCTCCTCGGCCACCTCAGCAAGATGAAAGACCGATCCCGGTGCCGTCTCGGGCGGTTTCACGACGACGGTGCAGCCAGTGATGAGCGCAGGCCCGAGCTTGACCAACGTCAGAAGCAACGGGAAGTTTGACGGGCTGATCGCTGCGACCACACCGACCGGCTCGTGGATCACCAACGAATCTCCGATCCGCTGCTCGAACTCCATCGATTCTCCGAGGTCGGCGAACATCTCAAAGAACTCAGAGGCGCGGATCGTCTGATATCCGCGCGCGCCACCGATTGGCATGCCGACCTCGAGGCTGATCAGCGGCGCGATCTGCTCCACACGCGCGCGCAGGCCGGCGGCGAGCCGACGCAGATATCCGGCTCGCTCCGCGACCGACAGTGCCGACCAACTCGGGAAGGCCGCGTGCGCCGCGCGCACTGCGCGATCCACATCATTCGCATTCCCTGCAGGAACGGTCTCAAGGAGCTCCTCAGTCACAGAGTTGTAGATGGGAATCTGCCGACCCGAATCGGCTGGAGCTACCCACGCACCATTGATGAAGAACTTCGCCCAATTGGTCACCATTGCGCCGCCTCGCTTCTGTGTATGTCAGTCGTGACTGACTCTTGACCCGTCACGGGTCACCTGTCTATTCTCAACATATGCGAGCAGGTTCGCATGTATTGAGAATCTAACCAGTTCTAGGTCGCGGTACAAGAGGAGCAACGACGATGTTCAACTCGACAGGCAACGGCACCGGGCTACCCCTCCGCAACCGGACGGTCGTCGTCACCGGCGCGAGCAGAGGTCTCGGACGCTCGATGGCTCGTGCTGTGTCCGCAGCCGGGGCCAGAGTCGTGGTGACCGGTCGGGACATGGCTGCACTGGAGGAGACCGTCCAGCTAATCCGCGGTGAGGGCGGGGACCCCATGGCCCTTGCCCTCGATATCACCGATTCGGACGCCACAGCGGTAGTCGACCAGATCTGGACGGAGACGGGTGGAATAGACGCCGTCTTCGCGAACGCCGGGATTTCGCTCATGAAGCCCGCATTAGAGACGACCGCCGTCGAGTTTGCTGCGCTCATGGATACAAATGCCACGGGCACGTTCCGAATTCTGCAAGCATTCGGTGCGCGCATGCTCGCACAGGGTCACGGAAAGCTCGTCACAGTCACATCAGACATCGGGATCCGCGGTAGTGAAGGCTGGGTCGCATACGCGGCAAGCAAAGGCGCCGTCATAGCCATGACGAAAACGCTCGCCTGGGAATGGGCTCCCACCCTGACGGTGAACTCTATTGCTCCGGGGGCCTTCGCAACCGATATCAACGCGCACCTCTTCGCCGTCCCTGAGATTATCGACGCGGTCGAGAAGGCAGCGCCACTCGGCCGCGTCGGGAAGGCTGATGAGATCGGCCCGCTTGCAGTGTTCCTCGCAGGCACCGGGTCCGACTTCATGACAGGACAGATCATCAGCCTCGACGGCGGCATCCAGCGCTCATGACCGTCGCGGCTGTCCGGGCGACCGGGATAACTAAGCTCTACCCCGGCGTCGTGGCGCTGAAGGACGCGTCGCTCACCTTGTACCCCGGCGAGATCCACGCCGTCATGGGTGAGAACGGCTCCGGGAAGTCCACTTTCCTCGCGCTGCTCGCTGGTTCTCAAGAACCCACGGCTGGCACTATCGAGGTGTTCGGTGAGGCCAAAGCGAGCTTGAATCCGAGGCAGGCAAAGGATCTCGGAGTCGCTCTTGTGCAGCAAGAGCCGCAGCTAGTCCCGGCTCTCACGGTCGGCGAGAACATCATGATCGGCCGCCTGCCCGGCACGGGCGGCGTCAGCTGGCGCGCCGTCCATCAACAAGCACAACGACTTCTAGACGACCTGGGGTTCGATATCGACTCGCGTACCGTGGTGAGCTCGTTGTCTACCGGGCGTCGCCAGCTCGTCGAAGTTGCAAAGGCGCTCGTCGGCCGCCCTCGCGTGTTGTTACTCGATGAAGCCACGAGCTCACTCGATGAAGCCGACGTGCGACGTCTCGTAGCCGTTCTGCGACAGTTGCGTGACCAAGGCGTCGCGGTCGCGTTCATCACGCACCGGATGAAAGAGATCATGGACATCGCCGACCGCGCGACGGTCCTGCGCGACGGCCGCTACGTCGGATCAACATTGATCACCGAAACCGACGAACGTGCACTGGTCGCGATGATGGTGGGACGAGATCTGGCCGACTACTGGCACAAGGCCGACGTCGAGCTTGGCCCTCCGGTTCTCGAACTCGAGAACGTAAGCCGCGGATTCCTTCAGGACATCACGCTCGATGTTCGATCGGGCGAGATTGTGGGCATAGCAGGCCTGGTCGGCAGTGGGCGTAGCGCAATCCTCCGCACCATCGTCGGTACGCGCAAGCCCAGATACGGAATCATCAAGCTCGACGGCATTCCCGTGCGCATCCGCAATCCGCGTGAGGCGCACCGCCACCGGATCGGCTACGTTCCCGAGGACCGCAAGGCGGAAGGTCTTGTCCTGGGCTGGTCGATTCTCCGCAATGCTTCACTCGCGCTCATGAACGAGCGACGACCGTTCGCGTTCCTGACGAAGCACTTCGATCGCGCAGCGTTCGCGGCCGGCTCACGCGGGCTGAAGATCCGCGCAAGCAGTCCCGAGCAGATCGTCTCTCAGCTCTCGGGCGGGAATCAGCAAAAAGTCGTCATCGCGCGAGAGTTGGCGACCAAGCCCCGGGTGCTTCTCCTCGACGAGCCGACACGAGGAATCGACGTCGGCGCCAAAGAGGACATCTACGCGGAACTGTCTGGCTTGGTTTCAGAAGGCATGGGGTTGCTGATCGTCTCCTCCGAGCTCCAGGAACTGCTCGGCGTCTGCGATCGCATTTACGCCATGTTCCATGGCCGGATCGTCGCCGAGTTCTCAGCCGCGGAAGCTACCGAGGAAACCCTCACTTTCCACACGGCCGGTGCACACGAAATCGCTGCCTCCGAAGGGGCCCCATGATGACCGATACCTTTGCCATCACCAAGACGGCACCCACACGCTCGTTGGGCTCACTCGCCCTGCGCTACCTGGGCGTCGGAGCCGCACTGATCGTGCTCGTCATTCTCCTCGCTGCCACCCAGGAGAACTTCCTGACGTATGGCAACGTCCTGAACATCCTCAGGACGAACTCAGTACTCTTCGTCGTGGCGGTGGGATTGACCTTCGTGATAATCGGCGGTGGACTCGACCTGTCGATCGGCTCCATGACTGCGCTCGGCGGAGTGATGCTCGCGATGATGGTCAGCTCGGGGGTGGATCCGCTGCTCGCGATCCTCTTCACCGTTCTCGCGTGCACGCTGCTCGGTACCGTATTCAACGGCGTGCTCATCGCGTACGGTGGCTTCAACTTCTTCGTAGTCACGCTCGCGATGCTCGAGCTGTTCCGCGGTGTCGCCCTGGTCCTCAGCAACGGGATCCCTGTTTCCACCATGTCGTCGCCGATCATCCAGATCATCGGCGACGGGTCGGTGAACGGCTTCTCGATCCCCGTGCTCATCGCTCTCCTGATCGGTGCAATCGGCTACATAGTGCTCCGTTGGACGCGTTTCGGTCGTGCCATCTACGCGGTCGGGGGGAACGCTGCGGCAGCCCACCTCGCTGGCGTGAATGTGCGCCGCGTGCGTCTCGCAACGTACGCCATCGCAGCCATCACAGCGGGGATTGCAGCCATTATGCTCACCGGGCGACTCACGTCATCGCAACCGGTCAGTGGGGCTGCTGGCCTAGAGCTCTCCGCCGCGGCCGCTGTGCTTCTGGGCGGCGCAAGCTTCTCCGGCGGCGCCGGAAACATCGGCGGAACGGCGATCGGCGTGCTGTTCCTGGGTGTCATCGCAAACGGAATCACGCTGGCCGGTGTCCCGTCCTACTGGCAAGGCATCGCGACCGGTGCCATCCTCGTCGCGGCGATCGCGCTGGATCGCCTTCGCAATCGCCGCTGACCCCAACCGTTCGTCCCACTGACTGTCCGCTACACGATCACACCCGAGGAGAAACCATGGCACGATACGAACAGCACCGCTGGACGACTCCGGCAGCACTGACGCTGGCGGCAGTCTTCGCACTGACGGGTTGCTCCGTCTCCACCGCACCGGCGGGAGAACCCGCGCCCAGTTCAGCCCAGCCATCCGGTGACGGCTATATCGTCGGTATCACCGGCGCTAACTATGCGATCGAATCGGCACGCGCCCAATACGAAGCGCTGGCCGCAGGTCTGATCGACGCGGGTATCGAAGTGAAGTTCCTCGATGCGGCGCTCGATATCAACGCGCAAGTGTCGCATGTCGACCAGTTCATCGACCAGGGCGTGGATGGCATCGTGCTGAATCTCGCTGGCGATCCGAATGCCATTCGGGGGTCCGTCGAGCGGGCGATCGATGCCGGAATCGATCTGTACTCGATCGGAGGCACAGGGTTCACGGAGGTCCTCGTACAGGTCAACCTGCCGTCGCTCGAACTCGGCGAGCTCTCAGGGCAGTATGTCTGTGAACAGAGCGGTGGTACCGGCGAGGTCGCTCTGATCGAGGCCGTGGACATCCCAGTTCTGGCCGAACGCTGGGACAGCTTCCTCTCCACTGTCGAACAGGAGTGCCCCGATCTCCAGATCGTCGCCCGCGAACGGGCGATCCCTGATGATGCTGCGACAGCGCGCCCGATCGCAGAGGATCTACTAACCCGGTTCCCGAACCTCACCGCGCTGTGGACAATGGGCGACGGGCCCGCCCTTGGTGCCGGTCTTGCTGTTCAGGCCGCAGGTCGCGATGTCATAGTCACGGGCATGAACGCTGAAAGCCAGGGCATCGATGGCATACGTCAAGGCGCTGTCAACGCGACGTGGGACCTGGACCCGACCGAGATCGGTTTGCAGTTGGCCGACCGAATCGCAAAGATCGCCGACGGCTCCAGCCCCCGGCCGGAGACCACCGACGTGTTCACCATCACCGGACTCGCAGAGTGGACCGCGGACAACGTCGACGACTGGGTGGCGTACGAAGCCCGCGTCGATTACCCCGGCATCAACTGACATTGAGAAGCCCGAAACTAAGAAGGAAGATGACATGCGCGCGCTTGTTCTGACCGAAGTGGGGAAGCCTCAGGAATTGGTCCACGATCTCATCGTGGACCAGCCGCTGGATCATGAAGTCCTTGTTCGCACCGCGGCGTGCGGGGTCTGTCACAGCGACCTGCACTTCAGGCAGGGCACGTGGACGACCTTTCCTCTGCCATTGGTGTTGGGGCACGAGTGCGCGGGCATCGTCGAGGCCGTCGGGTCGCAGGTAACCTACCTGCGACCCGGCGACGCCGTCGTCGGGTGCCTTACAGCCTTCTGCGGCGAGTGCTCGTATTGCCTCACGGGTCGGATGTACCTGTGCCCACAAGGCGGCCTGTCGCGCACAGGAGGCGCGCCCAGGCTCTCGCGCCAGGGTGCGCCCGTTTCACAGTTCGTTAACCTTTCTGGGTTCAGCGAGCTATTGCTCGTTCACGAACGTGCTCTCGTGAAGATCGATGCCGATATTCCGATGGACGTCGCAGCGATCGTCGGCTGTGCGGTCACCACCGGCGTCGGTGCGGCGATCAATACCGCGCGAGTCCGCCCCGGTGAAACCGTTGCTGTTGTCGGCTGCGGCGGCGTCGGTCTCAACGTGATCCAAGGAGCGAGAATCGCAGGAGCTGGAAGAATCATCGCCGTCGACCGTTCACCCGTGAAAGCAGAGGCGGCACGGGCTTTCGGCGCGACCGATGTGGTAATCGCAGACGGCACCGAAGCGGAGCAGATTCTCGAATTGACTTCAGGCGGCGTGGACCATGCGTTCGAGGCCGTCGGCCTGCGTGTGACGGCCGAAGCCGCATTCCGCATGCTCGCCATCGGAGGGACTGCGACAGTGGTCGGTCTGTTGCCCGAGGGAGAAAGTATCGCCGTGTCGGGTGTCGACCTCACCTTCGGCCGCACGCTGCAGGGTTCGAACATGGGGTCGAATCGATTCCGGATCGACATCCCCCGCTATCTCGAGATGTACCGCAAAGGCACGCTCCTTCTGGACGAACTCATCACGGCACGGATCACACTGGCCGAAGCGGATGACGCTCTCGTCGCGCTGGAATCCGGAGACCGCATCACTCGTTCGGTCGTCGTCTTCGACTGAACGTCGCGCGCGCACTAGCCGTCGGTCGAACCCAGTGCCGCACGCTCGGAGATCTCCTGCGCTCCAGTTCGCACCGCAGCGATGATGCGCTCGCGCTGCCTCGCGTCAAGTCGGTACATCGGGGCAGCGACTCCAAGAGCTGCGGCGGTCTGACTGCCGACCTTGACCGACGCGGCCACGCCCCAGATTCCGTCGTCGATCTCTCCGAAACTCTGCGTGTAGCCGCTCGCGGCCACCTCGGAGAGCGCGCGTTCGGTGAGCTCTTTGGGGCGTGATCCTTCGGTGAATACCTCCGCAAGATACCTTTCTCGTTCTGATGGCTGCATGGCAGCCAGCAAAACGCGGGGCATCGAGCCCTGGTGAAGCAACATCGCCTGGCCGATGTCGAACTGCATCCGCACCGGCTGTCGCGACTCCACCCGTTCGATGGAGTACGCGTGTAGTCCACCCCGACGCGCGAGGAGAACCGTCTCGTCGACCTCATCACGAATCCGGTTCATGACTGGTAGCGCGATCGTCTCGATGGTCGAGCGCGCAGCCTCCGCAGCGGCCGACAAAGCCTGCACGCGCATCGACATGCTGTACTGTCCGTTACCGTCGTCGAAGAGTAGTCCGACATCGCGAAGCAACGCGAGATAGCGATACATCGTCGCGACGGACACATCGATTCGCAAAGCGAGGTCGTGCGCGGACCAGACCGGGCTATCCGCTGTGAAACAGAAAAGCACGTCAAGCACCTTGCGCGCGCTGCCTGCGCCCGGAATCGCATCGCGTTGCGCCATTGCCATCTTTCTGGGTACCTGTTGTCTCTAACGTAACGGACCCGGTCAACCCCTGAAGAAGCCACGCTCCGAAACTGTCGGACCAAACGATCTCGACACCGTATTGAATTCTGATGACCGCCCTGTTGTCGACCCGCCGCGGATTGCACTCCAGCGACGACTGATCGCGACCACCCTGCGAAAACCCATCGATCCACTCAATGAAACCGATTTCGTGACCATTTTTCCGACGCGACCCGGCAATTTTCCACCATAATGAGAGAGTGACGCATTCTCAGATTTCGCTTACCGGTACGCACGGAGTAGTTGCATGACCATCGAAGCGCTCCCCATCAAGCCGGCGGATTCAACGACAGCTCGGGTCTCGGAAGTTCTGCTGGCGTTCGCCGGGGCCGAGAAACCACTGGGCATCACCGACATCGCGCGCGCAACCGGGCTCAGTAAAGCAGTCGTGCACCGCATCGTTCAAGAGCTGTGCAACAGCTCGTTCGTCTGGCAGAACCCGCAGACGCGCAAGTATCAACCGGGCATCTCGGCGTTCGCGCTCTCTGACGCGGCGAACCAGTCGTCACAGTTCCGACGCATCGGCATGCAGGTGATCGCCGATCTGGCAGACACTACTGGCGAGACCGCGACGCTGTCCGGCCGAATCGGCCACCGCCGCATCTACATTGGGCAGGTCGAGAGCTCTCAGCTGGTGCGAATATCCGTGCAGGTCGGCTCCGCGCTGCCGCTGACGATCGGTGCCTCCGGCGCAGCCATCCTCGCCTTCCTCCCGGACAACGAGGTTGAGAGCACGGTGCGCGCATCGCTGGAGTCCGCTGACCTCGACGACGGAGAACGCAAGAGCGCGCGCGAGCGGCTGTACGCCCGCCTACAGGAAGTCAAAGAGCAGGGCTATGCGCGTAGCGAAGGCGAGCGTATCGCGGATGCCACCAGCTTCGCCGCCCCCGTGCGCAATCGTTTCGGAGAGGTTATCGGCTGTATCAGCGTCGCGGCTCTGGCTTCTCGTCTGACCTCGCAGCGCGAGAAGGAACTCGCCCAAGCAACGATGAGCACAGCTGAGAAGCTCTCATCCGCGCTCCGCGTGACCTGACGCTAACTTTCGCCAGGTCCCCGCCATGACCGCGCATGACTCACGTCAGCTTCGGATCGCTGACGACCTTGGAAGCACTCGGATCGGTGACGTCGCGAAGTGCGTCGCCCAAGGTATTGAACGAGAGCACGATCGCCATGAGCGCGAGGCCCGGTGCGATAGTAGCCCAGGGTGCAAGGCGCAGGTTGACCTGCGCCTCGGAGAGGATCGTGCCTAGCGAGAACATCGGCAGCTGCACGCCGAGGCCGAGCAGCGACAGCGCGCTCTCAGCGAGCACCAGAACTCCGGCCATGGTCGACCAGAGAACGATGACCGGGCCGATGATGTTCGGCATGATGTGCTTGACGAGCAGCCGCGGGGTGGACGCGCCGAGCGTCCGGGCAGCCACCACGAAGTCGAGTCGGCGGGTCTGTGAAACCGTCGACGCGATCGTACGGGCGTACGACGTCCATCCCCAGAATCCAAGGATGACGAGGAGTGTCAGTACCCCCGGGCCGATGACCGCGGCAAGCGTGATGCCGACCGCGGTGAACGGGATCGCGAACTGGACGTCGGCGATGCGCATCAGCACGATGCCGAGCCCCCTCTCGAAGTATCCGGCGAGCAACCCCAGTGTCAGACCGAGTAGCGCCGAGATCGTCGCTGCCCCGACGCCGATACCGATGCTCAAACCCAACCCGTAGAGCACGCGACTCAGCACATCGCGGCCGAGCGCGTCGGTCCCGAAGATGAAGTCGCCCTCGCCGCCAAGCCAGCTGGGGGGCTGGTTGATGTTGTAGAGATCCTGCAGATCGGGATCATGTGGCGCGATGACGGGCGCGAGTACGGCGAGCATCACAAGTGCGAGGATGGCTATGATCGCAACGCGACCGGAGGTCCGCCGCCACGTGCTCACGAGGATGCTGAACAAGCGGGGCGTGGCGACCGAGTGTTTGGTGAGCGTTCCGGCCTGCACTGCGTTCACGGTCGTAGTGGTGCTGGTCATGACGTAACCTCCGCACGAAGACGTGGATCAATCAGCCGTACCACTGCGTCGGCCACCATGTTCACGATTGTCACCAGCAACGCGATCAGGAAGACCGCCGCCTGCACCATGGTGAAGTCTCGAGTGGTGACGCTGCGCACGAGCAAGGCTCCGATACCTGAATAGTTGAAGATCGGTTCGAGGATGAGCAACGACCCGAACATGACCGAGAACAGGATGCCGATATAGGCGATGAGCGGTGGGAGCGCCAGCGGTAGTGCGTGACGGAAGATGATCGAACGCGGGGAGGCCCCCTTGGATCGAGCGGTCTGCACCGAGCCTGCACTGAACACATCGATCATCTGCCCCCGAACCAGGCGAGCCAGGGTCGCGACTGCACCGGTCGCAAGGACCGCGATCGGGAGCACTCGACTTTGCCAGCCTTCACTGCCGGTGGCGGGAAGCACCTGAAGCCAGACTCCGAAGATGAGGATCAGCATTAGCGCGAGAAGGAAATACGGGATGCCGTCGACGACGAACGCGGCAGTCATCAAGGCCCGACCGCGCATCTTTGCAGACCGCAACGCAGCATAGATGCCCAGGGCGAATGCGAGCACCACCCCGATGATTAGTGCGGGAACGATGACCGCCAGACTCGGAGCAAAACGTGAGATGACGATCCCAAAGGCGTCCTGCTGGTATGCAAAGGAATCACCGAAGTCGAACCGGAAGGCACCGAGCACCGTCGCGACATATTGGATGAGCACGGGCTGGTCTAGCCCCATGCGCCGGCGAGTCTCCTCGATCTGCTCCGCCGTAGCCTCGGGCGGAGAGAACAATGCGGCTGGGTCGCCGGCACCGCGGGAGAGAACAAACAGCAGAGTGATGACTCCCCAGAGCACAAGCAGGAGCCACCCCAAGCGTTTGAGGAAGTAGAGGGTGATAGGCCAAGCGCCGCGCGCGAAGAACGGTACGCGGGCATCGATCCGCCCGATGCTCAACTGTGACATGCTCACATCCGATCCATTGCGGTGACGGGATGACGGAGATCACTACGGACCGGGATCGCTGCGGGGAGCACAACCTTGCCCGGGTAGTGGCAGGCGATGGTGCGTCCCTCGGCCTCAACTTCGAGAAAAGGGGTATCGGCGGCGCACTTCGCAGTCGCGATCGGGCAGCGCGGGTGAAAGACACAGCCACTGGGAGGCCTGATCGGCGACGGGATCTCTCCCTGCGGCACGAGTTTGTGCTCGTCCTTCAACTGCATCGACGCAAGCGAGACTGTGTACGGGTGGCGCGGGTCCTGGAAGATCTGCTCTGCGGTGCCGAGCTCGATCACGCGCCCGAGGTACATGACGGCGACCCGGTGGCTGATGTGACGGACGAGCGAGAGGTCGTGGCTGATGAACACGTAGCTGAGCGAGCGCTCCGCTTGCAGATCAGCCAACAGATTCACCACCTGCGCCTGCACCGAAACATCGAGCGCCGCAGTCGGCTCGTCGGCGACGATCAGCGATGGCTCGAGCATCAGGGCACGAGCCACACCGATGCGTTGACGCTGTCCACCTGAGAGTTCTCGTGGAAAGCGCATCGCCCAGTCGGGTGCGATGCCGACGCGCTCGAGGATGTCCGCGACATGATGACGGCGTTGCGCGGCGCTGCCGATGCGATGGATTTCTAGCGGCTCAGCCAGAGTCTCCCCCAGACGCAGCTGCGGATTCAACGAGGTGGTGGGATTTTGGAAGACCATCGCCGAGCGGCGGCGCAGATGACGGCGAAGCGCTCTTGTCGATGCGTGGGTGACATCCTCACCTTCGAAGACGACCTGGCCCGCGGTGGGCCGGTACAGGCGAAGCGACGTACGGCCTACCGTGGTCTTGCCTGAACCGGACTCGCCGACGATACCGAGAGTCTCACCGCGGCGCACGGAGAGCGAGACATCGTTGACGGCGCGGATGGTGGTGCCGCGCGGTCCGGCAAAATGCTGCGAGATACCAGTGATCTCCAGGACCGTTTCAGCGACGTCCTCGACGATGGCCCGAGTCATCCTGCCACTCCGATCGTCATTTCCTGCAGGGGGCGACCGTCATGCATCGCTTTGCCCTCCTGAATCTGCACTCGCGTGCACGCTGTGACGCGATCGGCGCTGATGCGCACCGGACGCACAGGAATAGTGGTGCACAGTTCGATCGCGGCCGCGCACCGCGGAGCGAATGCACAGCCGAGTGGACGGGCGTCCGGCGATGGCGGACGCCCCTCGAGCGCACGCAGGCGCGAACCGACGCTGCGTTGTGGATCGGCCTGCAGCAGAGCCCAGGTATACGGATGCCGTGGCTCGTCGAGAACCGCGTGCACAGGACCGGATTCCACGATGGATCCGGCATACATGACGATAAGTTCATCCGCGAACCCCTCAATTACTTCAAGGTCATGGGTGGCGATGATGATGGTGAGTCCGAGGGACTCTCGCAGATCACGCAGAAGCTGAAGAATCTGCTCTTGCGTCGTGACATCCAGTGCCGTGGTGGGCTCGTCGCACAAAAGCACCTGCGGCGATGCGACAAGCGCCATCGCGATGACGATGCGCTGCAGCTGACCGCCGGAAACCTGATGCGGGTATGCCTTCATTCGGTTTTCGGGTTCGGGAATCCCGACCTGGGTCAGCATGTCGATGGCGAGCTCAGCAGCTGCTGTCTTGCTCAGCTTCGGCTCAGCGAGCCGTGCCGATTCGATGAGCTGCGAACCAATGCTCTGCATGGGATGGAGGGAACTCCACGGATCCTGAAAGATGACGCGGGCGTGACTGGCGCGGAAGCGGCGAAGTTCCTTCGGCGTGAGAGCAAGTATGTCGCGGCCGAGGATCTCGACTTCGCCTTCCATCCGCACGCCTGATGCCAGAAGGTCGAGAGTCGCCAGCATCGCTGTCGACTTTCCTGAACCCGACTCTCCCGCGAGAGCGACCACCGAACCCTTGCGCACTGTGAGCTCCACGTCGTGCAGGATCTGCAGCTCTTCTCGCTCCGTCGCGACGTGCACGTTCACGCCACGAAGACGGACCGCCACCTCCGTGTCATCCGACATCATCTGCTCCATCCCATGCAGTGGCAATTAGCCCTGCGATTTGGTTGCGTTCTCCAGGTAGAGCCCGAGTCCGGTGCTGAAATCGATCCCGCTCACGGCTTTCGTCGTCGCGCCGACGGCCGGCCGGCCGTAGGTCCAGAGGATGAAGTCCTGCTCGTTGATGTACTCGTTGGCTGCGATGATCGCCTTCTCACGCTCAGCCCGGTCCATCTCGGTGCGGGTGACCGCATACAGCTCGTCCCACTTCGTGTCTACGACCATGGGCGCAGGTCCGCTGCTGATGAACGAGAGGGGACGATCCGCATCCTGGGTGCCGACGTACGACATCCCACGGAAGAAGATGTCGCCGTCGGTGCCGCTGCGGAACATCTCGAGCCACTGCGGGATCTCGACGGCGTCGACCGTCACGGAGAAGCCTGCCGCTTCGAGCTGCGCGCCGACCGCTTCATACAGTTGCTTGTAGATCGACATTCCGGTGATCTTCACCGGAGCACCGACCGCATCATTCTTTTCGAGGATCTCGCGTGCCTTCTCCGGGTCGTACTCCGGTGCGGTGACCTCGTCGCTGTAGCCGAAGATGCCCTCGACGGTGAGCTGGCCGTCCTCCTTCACGCCCGCGCCAAGAGTCATCGCCTCGATGAGAGCGTTTTGATCCACGGCGAGGTTAGCGGCACGACGCAGTTCGGGGTTGTCGAACGGTGCCTTCAGTGTGTTCATCTGAAGGTAGGTCAGGTCACCTCCAAACTCTGCGACGACCTCGATGTTCGAGTTCGTCGCAAGCGTCTGCACAGCCGAATTCGCCAGCACGTGCGCGGCATCAATCTCACCGGCCTCGAGAGCCGACGCCATCGCGGTCTGGTCGGCGAAGCCTGTGTAGACGATGGTGTCGGTCTTAGGCGCCTCACCCCAGAAGTCGTCATACGCCTCAAAAGTGGTCGCGCCGTCGGGAACATAGCTGGTGACCTCGTAAGGCCCTGTTCCGACCGATGCCGCAGCGAAGCCGGCTGGACCGATCTGCGCCCATAGATCGGAGGGCACCACATAAAGTTGACTCAGCTTGGTCAGCACGAGCGGGTCGGGCGTTGTCGTGGTGATAGTGAGAGTCAGGTCGTCGGTCGCGGTCACAGTGAAGTTGGTGAACAACGCCTCGTTCGGGTACTTCTGGTCGATCGTCTCCTGAATCGAGAACGCGACGTCCTCCGCAGTGAAGGCAGAGCCATCATGGAATGTCACACCTTCACGCAGGGTGAACACCCAGGTCAACTCATCGGAGTTCTCCCATTCAGTGGCCAGTCGCGGGATGAACTCGTCGCCGTTCTGACGGACAAGAGTGTCATATGAGTTCATCTGCGGCGTGCCGTACTGCGATTCCAGCGGATTGAGTTCCGTGACGAGGACGCTCGTGCCGATCGTGATCTTGTCCACGGGCGCAGAGGGTTCCGTGCTTTCGGCGGACCCCGTCGAGCAGCCGGTGATAAGCAGCCCTGTGACAGCGAGGACGGCAGCGGAGCCGATAACAGTGCGCCGAGGCGCAGGGATTTTAGCCATGATTCTTCTTTCTGAAGAAGTGTGTGTGTGATCAGAGCGGCTTGCGCGCGCGGGTGACCCAGGGGTAGATGCCGCCACCGACGCCGAAGGCCTCGATGTCGGTGAAGCCAGCGTCACGCAGCATGCCGGGAGCATCCATGGTGAGAACGTCGCGCCAGTGCGGCTCGCCACGGTTCTCGGTCTCCCAATCGAGTACAACGGCGTGGAAAGGCTCCTGCTTGTCGTAGGGCGCGATCTCACCGATCACGAGGTCGCCGCCGGGCTTGAGGATACGGAAGGCTTCGTTGAAGATCTTTTGGTTCTCGGCCGGCGGCACCTCGTGCAGCAGCGTGTAGGCCGCTACTAGGTCGACCGAGTCAGCCTCAAGCGTGGTCGTCTCCGCGGCCGCGCGCACCCAGTTGATGTCCAGCCCTTTTTCGACACTCGCCGCGTGGCCGTACCGTACCGACGACTCGCTGAGCTCGATGGCCGTGATGCGGGCTTCGGGGTAGGTTTTGCGCACCGCTTCTGTGAAGCGACCGGTGCCGGCACCGAGATCGACGATGTGCTCGTAGGTATCCTTCGGAGCGGCCTGCGCAACCATCGCGCGCTGATCAAGCATGTTGGATCCCGTCTTCACCGCCCCGACGCCACCGGTCGAGAAGACATAGGTGAAAGCCATCTGATCCAGCGCAGCGCCCATGAGATCGTGACCGTCCCACCCCCCAGGTGCGAGGTGGAAACCGGACTCCCAGTAAGCCGGCGCCTTAATACCCTCATTCAGCTCGATCGAGCCCTTGCCCTCCGCAGCTGCGAGAAATTCCTCAACATCGCTGCGCACCTCTTCGATGGCAGGCAGAGCACGGACGTAGATCTCTTCGGCGACCCAGCGTGTCACGAAGCGGTCGAACTTCCAGGCCGCCGAATCCGCGAGCGCGGTCGCCACCGAGTCGCGGCGTTCATCGATCGACTGCGGTGGGTTCTCAACGTTGGCGTAGTACTCCTCAGAAGCCCGTTTCTGCAGCGTGCCACCCGCGAAACGCTGGGCGCTTCCGATGAACTGCATTGACGCGCGAGGACGCTGGCTCACTTCAACTTTCATGCCTGCGCCTTTCCCGCAAGCGCCGCCGATAGCGCCTGCTCGACGCGGGTGTCGGCATCTAGAACCGATCCATACACGCGACGCGTGAAGCCTTCGCGCTCTGCAAACAGGCGCTGCTCGAGCGCCGCATCCGGGATGACGGCGTCCAGGGCTTCGGGGGCCACGATGCCGTTCTTCTCGAGCACATCCTCGAGAACCAGCGTGCGGTCCTTCAGCACCCAGAGCTCAGAGGCGAGCTCGAAGACCATGCGCGCAACATCATCGATCCGCGCATCGCCGAGGTAAGTGGGGCGAATCTCAACATCTCCACCAGACATCTTTGCCTTCCTATCTTTCGTGTGATCTCTTCTGCGAACTGTGTAAGAGCTACCGGTCAAAGCGGCTTTACGGCCTTGGTGACCCATGGGAAGGTGCCGCCGTCGAGGCCATAGCTCTGAATATCGGTGAACCCGACCGATTCCAGCAGTGCTGGAAGGTCTGCCAGCAGGGCTGCGCGCCAGAACGGCTCGCCTCGGTTCTCGGTCTCCCAATCCAGCACAACCGTTCGAAACGCGCTCTGCTCCGCGTACGGGCCGACTTCGCCGATGAGGATCTCGCCGCCCGGCTCGAGTATGCGGAACGACTCCTTCATGATCTGGAGGTTCGCGTCCATCGGCACCTCGTGGATCAGCGTGTAGTACGTGACCAGGTCAGCAGACGCGTCCGGCAGACCGGTGTTCTCAGCAGCCGCCTGCACCCAATCGATGTCGTAGCCGAGTTCGGCGGCGAGAGCACGCGCGTAGCGAAGCGAACTGGTCGAGAGCTCGATGGCTGTCAGCTTCGCATCGGGATAGGTGCGACGCAGCGGCCTCGTGTAGCGGCCGGTGCCGGAGCCCATCTCGACGATATGACTGTAGCTGTCGCGGTTCGCCTCCATCGCTGTGAGTGTGCGCTGATCGTGCAGGTTCTTACCCGTGCGCACCGCGCCGACACCACCGGGGGTGAGGATGTACGCATACTGGAGTTCGTCGACCGCAGCACCCATGAGATCGTGACCATCCCAGCCGCCCGGTGTGAGGTGAAAACCGTCCTTCCAGTACTGTGGCGCATCGACGCTCGGGTCCAGCGTGAGAGATCCTGGAGCGTCGTCGGAGACGTTCATGAAGTCCTCGACATCGTCACGGATCTCCTCGATCCCCGGCAGGACGTGCACGTAGGTTTCCTCCGCGACCCATCGGGTAAGCAGTCGGTCGAAGCTCCAGGCGGCGCTATCCGCCAGAGTCTCGGAGACCGACTTCCAGCGGTCTTCGAGCTCGGTCGGCTGGTCAACTGCGTTCTCGGCGTATTCCTGACCAGCGATGACCTGCAGGGTTCCGCCGGCGAAGCCTTGTGTGCTGCCGAGGTACTCGAGCGACGCTCGGGTCCGTTGGCTCAGTTGCACTTCCATTACAGCCTCCTGTTCGACGTCAACTTTGACGCTTGATCACGGTCATACCCGAAATTATGTTTCGCCTAGCGAAACAGTCTCGATGGGTCGAGCCTAGGCCGCTGTGGCGGCAGAAGTCAATAGACACCAGGGCATACCCACCGCATTAGAGACCTCAGGCGAACCGAGGGGAACCTTTTCGTTACCACCTCGAAATATATGTTCCGAATTCTGGAACAAATAACGTCAAAGGCTCGCCAGCAGATACTGGCGAGCCTTTACTCGAACAGAGCTGGCATTTCGCCAGCACCCCTCAGTTCTTCGTGATCCGACTCAGCGCCCCGAGCGGTTCACGTACTGCCCCGCGGGAGAGCCGATGACCTCGCCGTCGGCGAAGATCTCCTGACCGCGCAGGTAGGTGTTCGTGACACGCGCAGTCAGCTCGTGGCCCTCGAACGGCGTGTACTCCTGAGCGGACATCGAGTCTTCTGCGCGCACGACATACGAGACGTCGTCGTCGACGAGTGCGAAGTCGGCGTCGTAACCGACAACGACATCACCCTTGGCTGCGACGCCGTAGCGATCGGCAGGGTTGCGAGCGACCAACTCGGCGATGCGGTTGTAGCTGAGGCCACGCTTGCGCCCCTCCGAGATCATGCCCGGAAGCAGATACTCGGCGCCGCCGAAACCGGACTTCGCGAGGAAGACGTCATCCTTCGGGTCCCCGAACTTCGCTTCTTCCTTGCAGCAGGCGTGGTCGGATACGACCCAGTCGAAGTTGCCATCGAGTACGTGCTCCCACAGGGCCTCGACGTCGTCACGCGACCGCAGCGGCGGGTTGACCTTGCCGCCGATCGGCGACGTGAAATCGGCCAGAAGGTGCCCGACGGTGACCTCCCGACGGAAGTTGATGTGCGGGAAGGTCTTCTGCATCAGCATCGCCGCCTCGATCGCCTTCTTCGAGGTCAGGTGCAGCAGGTTGATGTTCGGCATCTCGGTCTCGTAGGCCAGGTACGCCGCGATCGTGATCGCGAGCCCCTCGGAGTGCGGAGGACGCGAAGCGCTGTACGCCTCCAGCCCGGTGAGCGACCCGTCCTCCTGCACGAGCTTCGTGTAGGCACGCATGATCTCGGCCGTCTCGCAGTGCATCGAAAGCGAAATCTGGTCAGCGATATCGGCGTACTTCGGGTCGAGTCGCGCTTTCTGGATGCCGCGCATCACGAACTCGAAGTGCGCGTAGTCGTAGCTCTCGCCTTCGGGCAGCATGAGGAACTTACCCTGGTCGGTCGCGCCCCCATGCAGGCCGTGCGAGCCGTAGAACATGAACACCTTGAACGAGGGCACCCCCTGCTCGATCAGGTACGGGATCTCATCGATGTGATCGCTGAGGATCGGCGCGACGTGGAATGCGTAGTCGCTGTAAGAGCGGTTCTCGACTGCGGAGAGCACCTCGGGGTAGAAGTCCTCGTACGAACCGGACTTGTTCATGTAGTAGGCACCGGTGCGCATATACGTGATGCCGGTGGTGACACCGCCCTGAGCGTTCGCCCTCGACTCGATCTCGGCGTCTTCACCCAGCGGGTTGTAGATTCCCCAGTGCTGGTGGCCATCTACAACGCCCGGGAACAGATGTTTGCCGCCTGCATCGATGACCTTGTCGGCGAGTCCGCGGTCGATCGACGGAGCGATCTCAGCGAACTTTCCGCCGCTGATAGCGACATCGAGCTGTTCGGGTGCGGCCTTACCGGCGCGCACCACCTTGACGTTGGTGATCAACAGATCGTAGTGAGACATGGGGCACCTTTCACTGGGCTACGGGAACCGCGGCGACTTCGCCGAGCGGTTCGAAGATGGGACGGATTTCGGTCAGGATGTCGAGCGAACGGCATCCCTGTTCCAGGTCGGCGACTGCTCTCTCGTCCAGCACGCGAGATGCGTTGTCGCGAAACTTGGTGGTCAGCTCATCGAAGGAGAGCGGGTTACGGTTCCCGCCCCTGTTGACGAGCACTTCTTCCACGATCTCTCGACCGTCATGCAGCCGTGCAGTCAACACAGCGGGGAACTGCATCGGGAAGATCTCACTGCAGCGTTCGTCGACGACCACAGACACCTTCGCCATGATGGCACGGCGCACCGGGTCATTCGCGAGCTCGTCGGTGTAATCATCGAGACCGACTTCGAGCCCTCCACCGCCGAGCAATCCGGCGGCTACGGCGTACGGCCCGGAGAACTGCGCCATATACGCGGTCTCGGGACGCCGCTTGACTTCGATCGGTTCGCCGATGGTGCGGATGTTGGCGGCAGGGACACCGAGGATGAACTCGGCGACGTCATCCGCGACGATTCCGGCACGGCGCATGGACGCGGCTGCATCCACGGCGGCGTGTGTGAAGTGATTCGCCGGGTATGGCTTGAAGAAGATGTCCGGAATGACCCAATCGGTGCCGAGTCCGCGAGTGATCTCGCTGGTGTCGAAGGTGCCGTGCAGCCACGCCTGAAGGAACCCGAAGCGCCCTTCGATGACCGTCGGAGGTCCGGTGAGGCCGAGTTCGACGAGTTCGACAGCCGAGACGGCGGACTGCGCAGCCCACCCGCAGTGGATGCGTTTGACGGTGCCGCCCGTGCGGTTGCACTCGATGATTCCCGATGCCATGGATGCTACGACCCCGAGCGCGTTCGCGATGGTCGCTGCGTCACCGGCGAGCGCACCGACGGCCGCGGCTGCTCCCATCGCGCCGCAGATCGAGGTGGCGTGCTGCCCGTGCTCGAAGTATGTCGAGTTCTGCGTCTCTCGGTCGTAGCCGGCCATGCCGAGTCGGATGCAGACCTCGAGCCCGATGGCGATCGCGCGGATTACTTCCTGCCCGCTAATACCCTTCGCCTCGGCGTAGGCGAGAACGGCGGGGACCACGCTGGCGCTCGGATGCAGAACACTCGGCAGGTGCGTGTCGTCATAGTCGAGCGAGTGGGCGAGTACGCCGTTGACGAAGGCCGCTCGGGATGCCGGGACCCTCTGCTCGACACCGATCGCGGTAGCCTGCGGCGTTCCACCGTTGTCCCGGGCGAACTGCTGCACGGCGTGGCTGGTGTCGAGGGCGGATGCCGCGACAGCAATGCCCAGTGTGTCGAGAACCCGCGACTTGATGCTCTCAACGACGTCCTGGGGAAGGTCTTCGAACCGAAGTGCGTCAGCCCAGTCGGCGATGATCAGCGCGATTGGCTTCTGCTCAGTCATGCGCTCACCACCGCCAACGGGCGAACCGGCGAACCGGTAGCACCGTAGATATTCAGCGGAACGAGCACCAGGGTGAACTCGTGCACCCCGGCCGCGGCGATCTCCTCGAGGTCCATGGCCTCGATGATGTAGACACCGCTTTCCACGAGCAGGACGCGGTGAGCTGGAAGTGTCGCGTGGGGCGCTCCCGGATGCTGCACCTCGTAGGCGATGGTGTCAGCGCCGGTGGCGTGGATGCTGTGCGAGGCGAGCCACTGGGCCCCTGCCTCACCGACGCCTGGGACGCCGGTGCTGTGTCCCATGTAGGCGGCGCCCTCGGCGAACTTCTTGCCCCAGCCGCTGCGGATGAGCACGACGTCGTCCTCGCGGACGGGAGTGCCCTGCTTCTCGGCGCACTGCGCCAGGTGTTCGGGGGTGATCTCGAACCCACCGGGCAGGTCGTCTTCGCCCAGGAACGCCGGAATGTCCAGCAGCACGCCGCGACGGATCATCGGAGCAATGGTGTGCACACCGTGCTCGACATACTTGCCACCGAGGCAGGAGTCACCGGCATCCGCACCACCATGCAGCACGCCGTCTTGGCTGACGTGGGCGAGCGCATCGATATGCGTGCCGACGTGCGTTCCCATCGTGATCATGTCATTCGCGGCGCTGCCGCCATCGGGGCGCACCATGTCGCCGTGGCGCCGCGGGAGCGTGTGCCAGAACTGGGGGTGGTTGTGCGACTGGGGCATTCCCACGCGGAGTTGGCGGGCGAGGTCGAAGACCCGGAGCGGGTTCGAGATCGCCTCAAGCAGAGCGTCGGTCACTTGATCAGTTCACTTTCTCTCAGAGATGCGATCTCCGGCTCGGAGTATCCGAGCTCAGCCAGAATCGCGTCAGTATCTGCCCCCAGGGCCCGCCCGGTGAATCGGATCGCGCCGGGCGACTTCTCCAGTCGCCACATGAGGTTGTGCTGGAGCATGGTGCCGAAGTCTTTGTCCTCGACCTCGGTGAGTATCCCAGCGCCGCGCACGTGCTCGTCTTCGACGACGTCGCGGGCGTCGTAGACGGGTGCGACCGCGGCACCCGCTTCGGTGAATGCCTGCATGACGTCGGCTCGGGTGCGTGCGCCGATCCAGTCGCCCACGTACCCGTCGAGCAGATCGACATGCTCCACACGCCCGGATCCGCTGGCGAACCAGGGCTCGTCGATGACCTCAGGATGTCCGACGAGCGTCAGCACGCGCTCGGCGATCGACTGCGCACTCGTCGAGATCGCGACCCAGCGGCCGTCCTTCGTCAAGTAGGTGTTGCGGGGAGCATTGTTGGTCGAGCGGTTGCCGTTGCGTGCGCCAACGGTGCCGAGCAGGTCATAAGCCGTTGGGCCGGGACCCGCGGCGGTCAGCATCGGAGAGAGCAGATCGACGTCGACGATCTGGCCTTCACTGGTCGTGTCGCGGTGACGCAGCGCGAGCAGAATCGCGGAGGATGCTGAGATGCCCGCGATCGTGTCGGCCAGACCGAACGCGGGAAGTGTGGGCGGAGCATCCGCGGGCCCGGTGAGGTGCGCGAACCCGCTCATGGCTTCGACGAGCGTCCCGAATCCTGCGCGCTGCGAGTAGGGACCGTGCTGGCCGAAACCGGTCAGTCGGGTGATGATGAGGCCGGGGTTTATGGCGTGCAGGATTTCGGGGCCGATCCCCCACTTCTCGAATGTGCCGGGCCGAAAGTTCTCGACCAGCACATCAGCTTCGGCGACCATGCGCTTGAGAACTTCGGCGCCCTCGGGCTTGCCGAGGTTCAGTGCCAGGTGCCGCTTGTTGCGCGAGACCTCTTTCCACCAGATCGGCACGCCATCCTTCGACGGGCCGTGTCCGCGCATGCTGTCACCCTTGATCGGATGCTCGATCTTGATGACATCGGCGCCGTGATCGCCAAGGATCTGGCAGGCGAGCGGCCCGGCGAGAATCGAGGATGCGTCGATGACGCGGATTCCGTCGAGGGGCATCATGAGGTGACTCCTAGATCATGGGCGAGTGTGGCGCGGGCTTCACGCAGGACCGCGGCATCGATGAACCGGCCGTCGTCGTCGACAGCGACCGCGCCGTTCGCCCGCTCGAACGCAGCCATCAGTTTGCGGGCCTTCTCCACCTCGTCGGGGCTGGGGCGGAAGACGCCGGCCACGACCGCGCACTGGGCGGGGTGAATGGCGGTGCGGCTGCGGAATCCGAGGTCGCGGAGATGGCGCGTCGAGTCGGCCAGGCTCGTGGTGTCGCGCACGTCGAGCGACGTCGGCGCTACGGGGGCGGCGAGCCCCGCGGCCGCGGCGGCCTGGACGATACGGAAGCGCACCATGTCGACGATGTGCGCCGTGCCGGGTGTGCGGCGCAGCCCCAGATCGGCGAGCAGATCGACTTCGCCGACACCGAAGGTGAGCATGTTCGGCACTCGGGCCATCTCGGCGAGCAAGTCGAGAGCGGATGCTGATTCGACAAGTGCGAGGACAGGGATGCCGGGCAGCTGCTCATGCAGCAGAGCGAGCGTGTCGGGGAAAGCGTCGGCGAGCATGACTCCGCCGTAGCCCGCGGAGTCGCGCAACGCATCGATGTCGCTGCGGATTGTCGCACGCCCGACACGCACCCAGAGCTTCTTCGGGTTCGCGGATTCTGCGATGTGCGCGGCGACAGCCGTTCGAGCGGCCGCCTTGTTCTCGTCGGCGACGGCATCCTCGAGGTCGAGGATGACACCGGGCGCTGCCGCTTCAGCCTTGACGAAGCGATCGGGCCGGTCGCCGGGCACGTACAGGAGGACGGGGGGCGGCGTCGTGCGCTGATCAACCATCCACGTGCTCCATCTTTCGTGTTCCGATCACCGAAACACTATTCGGTCGTGTTCCGATTACCAACTTAGAGCCGAATGCGCCGGTAAGTCAACGGAGTTCCTACTTTCCGCGGATACGACGCACCTCTTTCGCTCGGCGAGACAAGACGGTATTGTTTCGGTAGGCGTAACAAACAGGAGAAGCATGGATGAGAACGTGTTCGAGGGCCCGGATCTGATTGTGGCGGGAGCCGGTGGCGGTCTGGCCGGTGCGCTGCGAGCTGCGCAGGCGGGCCTGTCCGTGCTGGTCGTCGAATCGAACGAGCGCTACCGCCGAGGCAACAACACCTCGATGTCGACAGCGATGATCCCGGCCATGGGCACACGGTTCCAGCGGAATGCCGGCGTCACCGACACGCCTGACCTGTTTCGCTCCGATGTGGCCAACAAGACCGGGGGCGACTACAACGAGGTGGCCACCACCGCGCTGAGCGCGATCAGTGCGGAGCTCGTCGAATGGCTCGCCGACAGCGTCGGCATGGATATCTCGCTGGTCACCGATTTCGTCTACCCCGGCCACTCGGTGCCGCGGTGCCACACGATCCCCGGCCACTCCGGCGCGTCGATGCTCAACACCCTCGTGAATGCGGTGAGCGCGCACGAGATGATCGACGTGATGACACCGGCGCGACTCGTTGATGTGGTGATGACCGACGGCCGCGTAACCGGTGCCGTCATCGAAACGCCGGATGGCCGTGAAGAGATTCCGACCAAGGCGGTACTGCTCGCAACGAACGGGTATGGCGCGGATGCCGGGATGGTCACCGAGCACATGCCAGAGATCGCGGCAGCGCTCTACCACGGCAGCGAGCATTCTCGCGGGGATGCTCTGCGCATCGGCACTGCCCTTGGCGCGGCCAGTGACTACCTCGACGCATACCAGGGACACGCTGCGCTCGCGATGCCATCGGCATCGCTGGCGACCTGGGCCACCGTCATGCACGGCGGTTTTCTCGTCAACCGCGCCGGTCACCGCTTCGGCGATGAGACAAGCGGCTATTCCGAGTATGCGGCGATCTCCTCCTCGCACGCGTCGGAAGGTGCCTGGATCATCATCGACGAGCGCATCTACGAGGCGTGCAGCGGGTTCCAGGACTTCCAGGATGTCATCGCCGGAGGTGGCGTGCGCTGGGCCGACAGCCCGCAGCAGCTTGCTGTCGACGCCGGCATCGATCCCGATGGATTCACTCGCACCGTCGCCGAGGTAGCCACGTTCGCCGCAGCCGCCGGGTCCGATCAGTTCGGCCGAACCAGCTGGGAGACCCCCCTGACTGGGCGCTTGGCCGCAATCTTCGTCAAACCTGCGCTCTTCCACACCCAGGGCGGACTCCGCATCGACGAGCATGCCCAGGTCGTGCACACGGACGGGACACCGCTCACCGGGTTGTATGCATCCGGCGGCGCCGCCGCCGGCATCTCCGGTCATGGAGCCAGCGGATACTTGGCCGGCAATGGCCTGCTGCCTGCACTCGGCCTCGCGTTCATCGCTGCCGATCATGTCGCTGGGCGGGTGTGAGGGGCGGATCCCCTCATGCCCGTTGCTCTGACGGCGCCGCATCAAAGGCATCGGCGCGCAGCAGCGCGCACATCACCACTACGGCGATGAGCACCGGGATGAGCCAGAGCATCGTGGGCGTGAATGCTTCGAAATATGCCGCGGCGAGGTCGTCATGAAGTGAGCCCGAATGCGCTGCGAGGTCATCCGGGGACAACACCGATGCCCGGCTCTGAGCATCGGGCGTCGAATACCCATAAGAGCGATATACCTCGGTCAATCGGCTGTGCAGACTCATCGTGAACAGTGCCCCGACCACGGCTACACCGACGGCCGCACCGACTTCGCGCACGTAATTATGCGCGCCAGTTGCAGTTCCCAGAACGTCACGACTCACCGCGTTCTGTGCGACGACGATCAGCAGGTTGAAGCACATTCCCATCCCGATCCCGAGAACGAGCAGGACGAGACTGACCATCCAGATTGGCGTGTCCGGTCGCAGCAGCCCGAGCGATATCACCGCGATCGATGCGAGTATCGAACCGATCGTCATCCATGCCTTGTAACGACCGGTTCGACTGACCAGCACTCCGACGATGAGGCTTACGACGATCCAGCCGCCGTTCATCGGGGTGATAAGCAGCCCAGCGACGGCTGCGGACTGCCCCTTACCCATCTGCAGCACGGTCGGCATGAACGACAGCACAGCGATCAACACGAATCCCAGAATGAAGCCCACGGCTGTGGAGAGGAAGAATTGTCGATCTCTGAAGAGACCCAGTGGCATCACCGGCGCCGCTGCTCGACGTTCGATCATCACGAACGCGATAGTCGATACCACCGCAACGATGATGCTGGCGGATGCAAGCGGGCTCGGAGGGAGCATCCCATATGCCGAGACCTGCTCGATCGCGAGCAGGACGCTGACGGTGACGAACACCAACGCGATCATCCCCGCGATATCCATGCGCACTCGTTGAACGGGTGATGGCAGCCGCAACGCGAAAACTCCGACGGCGATGCAGAGCGCTCCCACCGGCACGTTGATATGGAACACCCACGGCCAGCTCAATTGATCGACGACGAGACCACCGATCAATGGCCCCAACACCGCGGAGACCGCGAAGATGACGTTGAGCGGAGCCATGAACTTCGCCCGCGCACGCGGCTCGACCAACATGCCGATGATCGCCATCGACAGAACCATCAACCCGCCACCGCCGATGCCCTGCACGCTGCGCCAGGCGACGAGTGACCAGAAGTCGACGGAGAGCCCTGCACCGAGGGATCCGAGCGTGAATGCCGCGACGGCGCTGAGGTACAACCAGCGATGCCCGTAGGAATCTGCCAACCGTCCGTAGATCGGCATGGTGATGGTGGCAGTTATCAGGAAGGCCGTGGTCATCCACGCCTGAAACTGCACTCCGCCGAGTTCACCGACAATGGTCGGCATAGCGGCCGACAGCACGGTGTGGTTCAGGCTCGACAGGAACATGCCTGCGGCGAGCGCGAAGTAGATCAGCCAGAAGCGCGCGCGACTGACGGACGGTGGCGCGTCGATTCTCTCCGTGTCGCTAGCGCGCGTCACGCCGCACCGCGGTCGCGCGCGTCGGCGATGAATCCCCGCCACCGCGCCGCCGTGGCCTCGGGATCCTCCTGATGCGGGAACATCCCCTCCACATCGAGCGTCTCGATGTGGATATCTCGCAGCATACTGCGCGCTGTCTCTTCGTAGCGCCGGTAGCGTGCGTTGACCCCGTTGAGCAGGAACACCGGGGCTGTGATGTGCTGCAGCCGCTGCTCGATACCGATGAGACCGAACCCGCGTTCGCTAGCCCGCGCCCAGCGTCCGGCCTGAACTCGCGATGCGTTCTGCTCGACGGCGAGGCGATGTTCCTGCTCCGATAAGCCGCTGGCTATCGGGAAAGGCAGCGGTGTCCAGTCAGACGTGAACAGGTCTCGGACGGCTCGGTCGTTGGCGAGCGTCAGCTCCAGGCTTTGTCGCGCGGTGAGGGAAACTCCGACGAGAGAAAGCGTCACGATGCGATCTGGCTGTTCGGAAGCGAGCTGCGTGCTGATCACACCCCCCAACGAACTGCCCATGGCGTGGATGCGCTCGATCTCGATCGCATCCAGGAACTGGCCGATCATCGCACTCGACTCGGTGATCGGATGCGCCCAGGTCACTTCTTTGTCGAGCGTCGAACCCCCATGGCCTGGTGCATCCACAACGAGCACCCGATGGTCGGTCGCAATCAGCTCAGCCACGTGGCGCCAGTCCGCGGCCCACCCTCCGAGCTTGTGCATGAGCATGACGGGTGTTCCTTCAGCTCGCCCCAGCTCGACGTAGTGGATGGCGCCGCCATCGACCTGCACACGGCGCCCTCGCACTCCCGGCCAGTGTGGGACATCTCCACGCTGGTACACCTCTGCATAGTTGTCAGGCGCTTGGATCGTCTCGCTCACGGGTGTCCTTTCAGCGATGATTCGCACGGCGCCACGCACTCGTGCGTCTGCGCACATCGGCGCATAAGTCTCGGGAGAACAGTTGAACTTCCACCGCATGCAGGCTCCCGCCGGGGAGGGCAAAATCGGCAAGCCCGTGGTCGGTGTCCTCGTCGACGAGGACGTGGCCTCGGTCGGAGGCCACACTGACGCGGATCCGGTCGAAGGGCTCGGTCGCACCGCCAAGGTGCGGGGCGGGGCTGGCTGTCACCTGCCAATCGACGAACGTGATCGGGTTGACGCTCAGTGGATCCTGTCGACGCTCGAGCGCGGGAGCAGTCTCGGATCGAAGCGATGCGTTCCATCCGATGAGCACCCCGCACTGGTCCGCCCGCCGGGGAAGAGGGAAGACGTCAAGCACTCCTTCTCTCCCTGGGCGGATGCCCGCACCGATCGCATAGGCCGCGACTAGTCGCCCGCTGAGCCGCTCATCCTCGGCGATCTCCGCCAGCAGGTCGATCGTGTGACGCGCCCCTTGACTGTGACCGGCGATGACGAATGGGCCATCCGGGAGCTCGTGCAGGAAGACGTGGAAGGCCGCACGAACATCACCGAAGGCAAGATCGTATGCGGCATCTCCACCCGTTCGATGCTGGTGGAAGGCGCGCGTTGTCGCCTGGCGATACGCGGGCGCCCAGGTGTTGCCCGGGAACGCATGGCCGTGCAACTCGGCCACAGCCGCCGCCCCGGAGCGCACTTCGGCATCATGCGGGTCCGCGAACCAGCGCTCCAGCGTCCGTTCGGTGGTCGGGTGCACATAGAACACTGCTGGGTCGCCGAGGCGACCGCTCGGATGCCGGCGACGGATCCAGGCCGAATCGGCGGCGTAATCGGGCCCCGCGAGTCCGTCGAACTGCGCCCGCAACTCCCCTGTCGAATGATCCGTTGTCATCTCACACCAGCTCCGGATTGCGCACGGGTGTCTTGCTCTTACCGCCAAGGTTGTCTCGCATCGCGTCGCCGAGGGTCGAGAACCCAAGAATGAGCACGACCAGGACCAGGCCTGGTGCGATCACTGCCCAGGGAGCCAGGCGCAGGTTCACCTGCGCCTCGGACAGAATGGTGCCAATGGAGAACTCCGGTGCCTGGACGCCGAGTCCGAGCAAGCTCAGCCCGCTCTCCGCGAGAACGAGAATGCCACAGCTGTTCGACCAGAGGATGATCACCGGCCCCAGTACAGCCGGGGCGACGTGACGCACGAGGATCGAGAAGGTCGATGCTCCCATGGTTCGCGCTGCCACGACGTAGTCGAGACGTTTGACCTGGGAAACGGTGTTGGCAATCGTGCGCGCATGCCCTGTCCACCCCCACAGGCCCAGCAGAATGATGAGTCCGAGCGCACCCGGTCCCATCACGGCGGCCAGCGCGAGCGCGACAGCAGCGAACGGGATCGCAAACTGGATGTCGGCCAGACGCATGAGGACGATACCGGCGGAGTTCTCGAAGTAGCCCGCAAGGATGCCCAGGGCAAGTCCGAGGATCGCAGAGATGGTCGCAGCACCAATACCGATGAGCAGGCTGAGACGCAGCCCGTGGATCACTCGACTGAAGGTGTCGCGTCCGAGCTGATCGGTACCGAGGATGTGCCCCTCAGCCCCGCCCAGCCAGGATGGCGGCGAGAACGAGAGCGAAACGTTCTGCTGTGCTGGATCAAACGGCGAGATGATTCCTGCTCCCGCTGCGAGCACGATGAGTACGAAGATCGAGATGAGCGCGGCGAGACCTGATTTCGAGCGCAGGATGCTGCGGACATAGGCGAGCGGCCCGTTCCGTCGTGACGTGCGCTTGCGTGGCTCCGCCGGGATAGTGAGCGCGGTCATGGTGTCAGTCATGCGAGAGCCTTCGATCGGAGCCGCGGGTCGATGAGCGTGACGATGAACTCCGCGAGCATGTTGACGATGGTGATCAGGAACGCCATGAAGAAGACGGCCGCCGTCACGAGCGCGAAATCTCGACTCTGCACGGCGCGAACCAGGAGCGCACCGACACCGCTCAGGTTGAACATCGTCTCGAGGATGATGAGCGATCCCAGCAGGAATGAGAACATCATTCCGATGAACGAGATCAGCGGTGGGAGCGCGATCGGGAGTGCGTGCCCGAACAGAACCTGCGCCGGAGAGATCCCCTTGGAACGCGCCATCTGGACACTGGTCTGACCGAGCGCATCGATCATCTGTCCCCGCACCAGCCTGGCAAGTGTGGCGAATCCGCCGATGGCCAGGGCGACCACGGGGATGATGAGCCCGCGGCCGTCGACGTTCCCTGAAGCGGGCAGCAGCTGGAACTGGATGGACAGCACCAGGACCAGGAGCAGCGCCATGATGAAGTAGGGGATCGCATCTAGGACGAACACCGCGGTCATCAGTGACCGCCCACGGGCTCGACCTTGATTGAGAGCAGCGTAGATGCCGGTGACGAACCCGAGCACGACCATCAGAATCAGCGTTGGGAGAATCACCGTGAGGCTCGGTCCCATGCGCTCGAGAATCAGCCCGAACGCATCCTGGCGAAATGCGAACGAGTCTCCGAAGTCGAGCCGCGCGGCGCCGGCGAGCATGCTCAGGTACTGCTGCCAGACGGGTCCATCCAGACCGAGATCGACGCGGAGCGCTTCGATCTGCTCCGGGGTTGCCTCCTGCGGAGCGAAGAGCTCGGCAGGATCTCCAGAGAGACGCATGATGAAGAAGAGCACCGTCGTCACTCCCCACAGCACGATCGCCAGTAGCGCGAGGCGTTTGAGGATGAAAACGAGCACGGGCCATACCCGTTTCAAGACGGCCGACATGAGATCAGATCAGCTGCGAGAGGTCGTCATAGTCGCGGGTCGAAGCAGCAATCAACCGCTGCATCAGACGACGCTTGTCGGTGTTGAGCTTCTCCGCGAGCTCGCCCTGCGGCACGAACCGATCGATCTGCTCGTCGCTGACGCTACCGGCCTCGCCGAGCAATGCGGTGAGGACCGAGACTCGATCGCTCAGTACTGAGATCTCGGATGCGAGTTCCAAGATCATGTGCATCATCCCGTCGATGTCGCTCTCGGGATCGAGTCTGACGGAATTCTTGTCTTTGGCGAAACCAGGCATGGTCATTCCTTTCGTAGGGGGGTGTGCGGTCAGCGGACCGCGGCGAGCGGGTGCGGCACCGCAAGTGTCAACAGCGAGTCGGGAGCTGCGACTTCCAGCGAGCCGGGGCGTATGCAAGCCACCTGGCGAGTGTCCCCGACCGCGGTCAGTTCCGGATGGGTGGTTCGGCATTCCGCGGTTGCGACAGGACAACGGGGGTGGAAGTAGCATCCGCTCGGCGGAGCCAACGCCGACGGCACCTCGCCGACCGGAACGATTCGATCGTCGGGCGCGCGTGTCATCGAGACCAGTGACGCGGTGTACGGGTGGCGTGGATTGTTGAAGATTTCCTCACTCGTCCCGATCTCGACGATCTCGCCGAGATACATCACTGCGACGCGGTCGCTGATGTGTCGGACCAGGGAAAGGTCGTGGCTGATGAAGATGAATGACAGGTTCCGCTCAGTCTGGAGGTCGTTGAGCAGGTTAATGATCTGCGCTTGGACTGAGATATCGAGGGAGGCGGTCGGTTCATCGGCGACGATCAGCGCAGGATCGAGCATCAGAGCGCGGGCGATGCCGATGCGCTGACGCTGACCGCCGGAGAGCTCAGACGCCTGGCGGTCCGACCAATCGGGGTCGATGCCGACGAGTTCGAGCATCTCGGCGACGCGGCGGGTCCGATCACGCGACGAACGCACGCCGTGCACGAGTAGCGGCTCGGCGAGAATGTCTCCCACCGACATGGTCGGGCTAAGCGAGGTCGCCGGGTTTTGGAAGATCATCGAAGCGCGACGGCGCACAGAGCGACGCAAATCGCGATCGCTCATGTGGGTGATGTCCTGGCCCTCGAAGATGATCGAACCCGAGGTCGGCTTGTACAAACGCAGCAGTGTTCGCCCCAGCGTCGTCTTGCCGGATCCCGACTCGCCGACAACCCCGACGGTCTCTCCGGGAGCGACGCTGAACGAGACATCTCGGACTGCCTGCAGCTCTCCGCGGCCAGGCACAGAGAAGCTCTGACCGAGCCCGTGCATCTCCAGAACGGGACGAGCATTCATACCGCTACCTCCTTGCGTCCGCCAGTACTGACCTGCTGCTGAACGCGCAGGCACGCGGACTGGCGCTCTTCGCTGATCTGGAGCAGAGCTACCGGTTGCGCCCTGCAGACGTCCCGCACTGCCGTGCAGCGATCGGCGAACGAGCAGCCGGTGTGGACGATTCCGGCACGTGGGGGGCGTCCCTCGATCGTCAAAAGTCGCCCGGCGCCGTCGGCACGCTCAGGGGCCGACTCGAGCAGCGCCCACGTGTATGGGTGCTGGGGCTCGGCAAGGACATCGAGCGCAGGGCCGAACTCGACGACGGTGCCGGCATACATTACGGCGAGATAGTCCGCGACGCCGCGAATCACGCTGATGTCGTGCGTGGACAGCACGATCGTGACGCCCAGGCGTCGGTTCAGATCCAGCAAAAGGTCGAGGATCTGCTGCTGGGTTGTCACGTCCAGGGCCGTGGTGGGCTCGTCGCACAGCAGGATCTCAGGCTCAGCGACAAGGCACATCGCGATCACGATGCGCTGCAGCTGGCCGCCCGAGACCTGGTGCGCGTATGACTTCATCCGCGCGCGCGGCTCAGGAATGCCCACCTTTTCGAGCGTCTCGATGCAGTGCTCCTCGAGCCGCTTCTTCGACCAGTCCGGGTGTGCCTGCTTCGCTGATTCGATGAGCTGGGAGCCGATGCGGATCATCGGATGCATCGAGCTCCACGGGTCTTGGAAGATCACGCGCATCGTACGAGCACGCAGTTTCCTCAGCTCGGTTGTCGACATCGTCGAAGCATTCTCGCCATGGATGAGGATCTCGCCGTCGATCTCAGCTCCCCACGGGAGCAGTCGGGCCGCTGCCAGCATCGCCGTGGACTTTCCGGAGCCGGATTCACCGGCAAGGACAACGATCGATCCCTTCGGGACGTCGAGATCGACGCCCCGAAGGATTCGGATCGAACCATCCACAGTCGGGAAGTCCACGTTCACCGAGCGATAGCTCAGCGCGATTTCGGTCTTCACTGATGATCCTCTTCTTGACTGGGTCGGTCGATTCAGCGGGCGGGCTTCTCGGCGATCAGCAGCCAGGGGTACTTCTGACCGTTGAGACCGATCTCCTGGACATTGACGAAGCCGAGCTCCGTGGCGATCTCTGTGAGGTTCAAAGTCGCCGCGGTGCGCCACCAAGGTTCGTTGCCGTAGGCCGCTGCGTAGTCAGCCGACCAGGCCATCTCCTTCGTGCCCTCGCGGTACGGCGTGACATCCGAGAAGACGATGTGTCCTCCCGGCTCGAGCAGACGCAACGACTCCGCGAGGACCTTCTTCGTCACGTGCGGGGGGATCTCGTGCAGCAGAATGAACGACGTCACCAGGTCGAAGGACTCCTCCGGGAGCCCGGTGTCCTCGGCGGCGGCTCGGATGCCTCGCCACGAGTGGCCGGCATCCTGGCCTCGCTTGAGCGCGTAGTTCAGTTCTGCGCGGGAGATGTCCAGCAGAGTGAGCTCGGCTTCCGGGTACACAGTCTGAATCTGCATCGAGTACTGTCCCGTACCGCTTCCCAGGTCGAGGATCCGGCGGTAGTCCTCACGCGGCGCGGCCGCTGCGACCTGACGACGAAGCTCGAAGATGTTGTTCCCGTAGAACGCTCGCAGCATCCAGCGGTAGACCATCTCGTGATGGATGAAGCCCATGTGCTCGTGACCGTCCCACCCACCGGTGGTGCCGTGGAATTCGTAGTCCCAGTAGCGCGGCACGGCATCACCGAGGCGGTCCTCGACCAGATGCTCCGCACCGGTGGCCAGCGGAAGGAGCGCATCCCTGTTGCGGTGGAAGGTCGCCACGGATCGGGGTGTGCTCTGGTTCCAAGAACCCATCACGTGATGGAGGCGGAACTCCGGCATCTTTTCGATCACCGCGTCAGTCTCCGCACGAAGCGACTCGATGTCTTCGAAATCGCCTTCGAACAGACCGGCCGTGGTGAGTTCATCGGCGAGTTTCTTTCGCAGTCCGCCATTCGCTGCGCTCATCGCGATGATGAACTCGAGCTCGGCGCGACCGCGCTGGTCGACGGCGACCTCAATCGGATCCAAATCGACTGCAGTAGTTGACATTGTCCTGTTCCTCTCCTTCACCGGATACTTCAGTTGACCGTCTTGGTGAGCTTCGTGAAGTCCATGGCGTTGCCGCCATCGAAGTCAGCACCGGATACCCCGGGGACCTGTGCGCCGAGTCCCTGCGCCTGGGTTGTCCACAGGATGTAGTCGTTGTCGTACAGCAGATGCGCGGATTCCCAGAGCAGCTCCTGCCGGGCATCCGGATCCATCTGTGTCAGCTGCTGCTCCTGCAGCGCCTCCCACTCCGGGTCATCGACAAGACGGTTGACGTACTGGAATGCTCTGTTTGCGTCGGAGGTGCCGACGTAGGAAAGGCCACGTGCGAAGACGTTGGTTTCGCTGTTAGCCCATTCCGCAGGATCCGTTATTCGGAACAGAGCAAGCCAGTCGGCGGTTTCGTTGATCTTCACTGTCGCGTCGAAGCCGACATCGTTCAGCATTCCAGCAACCGCTTCGAGCGAGGGCTTCTGCGCAGCCAACCCGGTGAGCAAGACGGTCGCGCCTTCGGCACCCTCAGCTTTCACGATCTTCTTCGCCTCTTCGGCATCGAAGGCCGGGGCGCTGATCTCATCGGTGTAGCCGAAGATGTTCTCGTCAGTGAGCTGGCCAGGTTCGGGGTCGGCAAGACCGAGCACTGCCGCAGCAATCAAGCCCTCCACGTTGACCGCGAGGTTGGCAGCACGACGCAGCTCCGGGTTGTCGAAGGGCGCGGTGAAGGTGTTGAACTGCAGGTAGCTGGTGCCGTCGCCTGTACTGGTGACGACTTCGACAGCGGCACTGCCTTCCAGCGTCGCCTTCGCCGTGGCCGGGAGCGCATGAGCCACGTCGATCTCGCCGGCTTCGATCGACGAGGTCAGTGTCGAGGAGTCCGCGAATGTTCGCACCTTGATGTTCTCTGTCAGCGCGGGCTCGCCCCAGAAATCATCGAATCGTGCGAACGTCACACCGGTGTCCGGCGCGAAGTCTGTGATCTCATATGCTCCCGTCCCGATCGCCTGGGACGCAAAAGCATCGGCCCCGAGCTCAGCCCACGCGTCGGTCGGGACAATGTACATCTGCGACAGGCTCGTCAGGAGAATGGGGTTGGGGGCTGCTGTTGTGATCTTGACGGTGTAGTCGTCGATCGCTTCGTAGCTGGCGAAGCCGGCCACGATGGGCGCGGAGATGAACTGACCCTCAGCCACCGCGTCGAACGTGCCCACCACGTCTTCGGCTGTGAACTCGCTGCCGTCGTGGAAGGTCACCCCCTCACGAAGCTTGATGAGCCATTCGGTGTCGCTGGTGTTCTCCCATGACTCAGCGAGCCTGCCTTCGAACTCACCCGGCGCACCGGGAACGGGGCGCGTGAGCGTGTCGTAAGCAGCACTGACCGCAACACCGCGCTGTGTCTGGAGCGGGTTGAGGCTGTCCAAGATGAAGGAGGTACCAACGACAACAGTGTCGGCGGGTTCGCCCACGCCGCTACCACCCTCGGCGCCTGGGCTGGCACAGCCTGACAGGAGAAGTGCACCGGCTGCCAGAGCAGCCACTGCGAAGCGTGGAGATTGAATTCTCGGGTTCATTCGTGCCTCTCACATGATTGCCGCTGCACGGTGCAGCGGAAGGGTGTGCACGCGGTCGACAGCCGAAAACGGCAGCGGGTGCGTCCTTGCACAGTGGCATTCTGATGTTACGTGGATGTTTCGTTGAACGAAACATCCGATTACGGGGAAGCTTACGACGTTCCACGGTCGGGCGTCAACAGGCTGGAAGAGATCTCTCAAATCTCCGACAAACTCGCGGCTTACGCGATAGCCGACGACGTTTAGGGAACGGTATCAAATGTTCCAGTTAGCAGAACACTCACCCAGTCAACGCGCGATCATGCCCGCAGACAGGTCAATATCTGCCCCGCACAGCCCTGGCATCTGCAGCATCGCCACGACGGCGGCGGCGACCTCTTCCTCGGTCACCATGCGCTGCAGAGCCGCGCGTGAGACGAATGCCTCCCGCGCCTCTTCGAAGCTCGTCCCGAGCGCGGACGCCTCGCGCGTGAAGTTGCGCGTCATCCGATCCCCCTCGACCGGGCCAGGAGAGAGTGAGTTGACGTTGACGCCCTGAGGACCCACTTCCCACGCAAGCGTCGCGGTGAGGCCGATGACGGCCATCTTCGAAGCCGTGTAAGGCGTGCGACGTGCGAGCGGGCGCTTGCCGCTCACCGAGGCGAGGTTGATGACATCACCTGAACCACGATCGACCATGGCCGGGAGCAGTGCCCGGCACATCAGGTAGACGCCCCGCACGTTGGTGGCGAAGACCTCATCCCAGTCGTCCGGTTCGATATCGACGAGGTCGGCCACGGGCCCCGCGATTCCCGCGTTGTTCACGAGGATCGACACCTGTTCATCCGTCAGCTGCTTCGCAAGCGCTGCAACCGAGTCGGGATCAGCAACATCGCAGGTGAGCACACGAGACGGCCCGTGCAGCTCTTCGGCGACTGCAGAGAGCTTCGGCTCTGACCTTCCGACCAGGATCACCCGCGCGCCGCGCGCGGAGAGCGCCCGGGCGATGGCGCGGCCGAGCCCATTGCCCGCGCCCGTGACCAGCGCGGTACGCCCTTCGATCGCGTCAACCGGCATAGCGATCGCCGAGCCAGTCGAAGGACTTTCCCGCGTATTTGGCGGCGCGGACATCGCCAGATCGGGCATGTCCCTCAAACAATTCCACCCGCGCTGCGCGGCCGAGCAACTCGCCGAGCTCAGCACTCGCCTCCTGCGAGGTGACCTCCTGGTACGTCACGGTCTTGATGAACTTGCCGACCCAGAGCCCGCCCGTGTATCGAGCCGCCTTCTTCGTCGGAAGCGTGTGGTTCGTGCCGATGACTTTGTCGCCGTAAGAGACGCACGTCGCCTCCCCGAGGAACAGCGCGCCATAGTCCCCCATCTTCTCGAGCGCCTCGCGCGGATACTCAGTGAGGATCTGCACGTGCTCGAAGGCGTAGTCGTCGGCGAGCGCATATGCCTCGTCGAGATCCTCGACGAGGATGACTTCGCCGTATTCGCGCCAGGAGGTCTCGGCGAAGTCGCACGTCGGCATCCCTGGCAAGATCTCCTCAATGTGCGCCATCACCTCACGGGCGAGGTCTTCGGATGTCGTAATGAGCACGGCTGGCGAATCCGGTCCGTGCTCGGCCTGGCTGAGCAGATCAACGGCGACGATGAACGGATCTGCGGCGTGATCAGCGACGATCAACACCTCCGTGGGCCCGGCGAACAGGTCGATTCCGACCGTGCCGAACAACTGCCGCTTCGCCTCGGCGACGAAGGCGTTGCCGGGACCTGCGATCATGTCCACACGACCGATCGTCTCGGTGCCCAGCGCCATCGCGGCGATGGCCTGTGTGCCGCCCAGAAGGCGGATCTCGTCCGCACCCGCTAGATGCAGCGCGGCAACCGTGGCCGCGGGAATCTCACCGCGAATGGGTGGCGTACATGCCGTGACCCGAGAAACACCCGCGACCTTTGCCGTGACGACGGTCATGTGCGCTGAGGCCAGAAGAGGGTACCGCCCACCGGGGACGTAGGCGCCGACGGACGCCACCGGAATGTTCTTCTGCCCGAGGAAGACCCCCGGCTCCACTTCAGCTTCGAAGTCGTGCAGTGAGTCGCGCTGCCGCTGCGCAAAATCGCGCACTCGCGCCTGCACCGTCTTGATGTCTTCAATGACCTGGTCAGGAACCGTCGCGATGATCTCCTCGATCTGCTTCCGGCTGAGCAAGAAGTCATCCGGCGACCACTTGTCGAAGCGCTCCGAGTACTCACGCACGGCCACATCGCCACGCTCCCGCACTTCAGCAAGCACCTCCTCAACGGTCTCGCGAACGGCTGCCGAGCCGCTCTGCTCGGACGTTTTGCCCTCGCCGGTTTTCAGATTTTTGGGCATGGGTGTTCCTCTCCATCGGGGTGTGCGGCTAGCCTGTTGTGCATACGTATACATGTCAACGCGAGCCAATCGGGAGGATGCCATGGCACGCCCGGCGACGAGCATCGATGTGGCGCGTCGCGCCGGGGTCTCCCAGGCGACTGTCTCGCGGGCGTTGCGTGATCTGCCGAGCATCACTCCCGAGACGAAGGAGCGCGTCTACCGAGCCGCGCGAGAGCTGAACTACGTGCCGCGCGAGGCAGGCCGCTCGCTTTCCACGCGCCGCTCGCGACGCATCGCCATCGTCGCCGAGGCCCTGACGAACCCGTACTATCCCGAACTCATCGAGCCACTGCGCCGAGAGCTGGCACAGCTCGGCTATCGGGCGGTTCTGCTCGCTGACTCTTCCGACGACGTCCTCACCGCCGACGCGCTCAGCGACGGCTCCTACGACGGCGTACTCGTGACCACAGCCGCCCGCGACACACGTCTGGCCGAAGATCTACGCGAGCGTGGCGTGCCGCACGTCTTCGTCAACCGCACGGTCGATGACCAGGCCAGCCGAAGCTGCGGCTTCGCCGATGGCGCTCATCTACTCGCCGACCTGCTGGTCGAACAGGGCCACGAGCGGATCGCACTCCTCACGGGCCCCACCCAGTTCTCCACGGCCTTCGAACGTGAGCGGGGGCTGCGCAGCGCACTGCGCGAGCACGGGCTGCGCATCCGTGACACCCAGGTGCTGCGTGTGGACTACACCGATGCGGCTGGCCAGCGCGCTTGCCGCAGACTCCTCGAGGCTGCTGAACCGCCCACGGCGATCGTCTGCGGAAACGACGTCGTCGCCATCGGCGCGCTCAACGCGGCGCATGCATTGGGATGGCGAGTTCCTGAGGACGTGTCGATCGTCGGGTTCGACGATATCCCCGCCGCTGGATGGAACATCGTGTCGCTGACGACCGTGCACTGCGACCTGAACGCGCTGGCCGCGACTAGCGTCACCGCCTTGCGCGAAGCGATGGCAGGATCGGCCCGAGCGCACCGCGACGTCCTCGATGTCTCCCTCGTCCTGCGAACCAGCCACGGCCCGCCGCGCGACGTTCACACCGACACTGAACATCGAACGACGCTCAGCCGTCAATGACCTGCTGATCGAAGCGGGCATGGCCGTCATAGTCGAGCAGTTCGTACAGCGCGTCGCGCGTCTGCATGCGGCCCATAAGAGCGTGCTGCGAGCCCGCGTCGAGCAGGTGACGGATACCGTCGGCGACAGCGCCCATGGCGAGACGCATCAGCGTCATCGGGTAGACGGCGAGCTGGTAACCGAGGTCACGCACCTCCGCCTGCGTGAGCGGCACTCGTCCCCCGAATTCGTTGAGGTTGATCATGAGCGGCACGTCCACAGCCTCTCGAAAACGGCGGTACTCCTCGAGGGACCGCAATGCCTCTGGGAAGACGACGTCCGCGCCGGCGGCGACGAACGCCTGGGCCCTTTCGATGGCTGCATCCAGCCCGACAGCGGCGCGAGCATCCGTTCGCGCGATGATGACGAAATCCGGATCACGCCTGCCCAGCACAGCGCCGCGGATCCGGCGCAGAGCGAGCTCAGCGTCGACCACCTCGACGCCGGCCGAGTGCCCGCAGCGCTTCGGATTGATCTGGTCTTCGATATGGCATCCGGCCACGCCGGCATCCTCGAGAAGTTGGATGCTGCGCGCAGTGTTGGCAGGCTCACCGAAGCCCGTATCCGCATCGACGATAACGGGAACGTCGACCATCCGAGCAATCTGGCTCGCGCGCTGAGCGACCTCGCTGAGAGTGGTCAAACCGATGTCGGGCAGACCCATGTCGGCGGCAATCATGTGCCCCGACACATAAACCCCGTGGGCGCCGGCGCGAGCTATCGCCTGTGCGCTGAGCACGTTGAACGCACCGGGCAGCACCGTCAGCTCGCCGGAGGCGAGCTGCGATCGCAGCGCGCGTCGCTTGTCGGTAGCGGGAACTGCGGAGGCGAGCATCCGATCAGCTCCTGCGTGCTGAGACGCCGGTGACGTCGAGGACGAAGTCAGCGACGAGGGCTGTCATCTGCTGCTCGAAGCCGTGGTACCAGTGATCCGACCCTCCGATGCGCGCGTCATGCACCCTCGGCGTCAGCTGCGCGCCGATCTCGGCCCACAGCCCATCACGGGATTCGGTGCCGCCCCACCCGTACAGCACCGGAGAATCGAGTTCGTTCACCCGCTCGATCCAGAATTCGGACCCCGGGGTGGCGGCGCGCTCACTCAACGAGCGCGCGGTGATGCCCCAGTACCACGATGGCAGGGGGATGATCTCGTCACCGCGCCCCTCCGCGATCATCGCCGTGGCCATCTCGAGTGCCCGGCCCTGGTCGGCTGGTTCCGGCCACCACCAGCTGAGCGCCGTCTTGTTATCGGTGAGGGGCGAAAGCAGAATGCGTCCGACGATGTCCTGCCCCTCGGGCGTGTAGACGCCCGCATAGTAGCCGCCGGAGGAGTGCCCCGACATGATGATCTTCGTGAATCCCTCCGCCCGCAGAAAAGCCACGGCCGCGTGCAGATCCTGCTCCCCGGCCACGAGCGACTCGTACATACCACCCGCCACCGGGACATCGTCGCGGTCCGTGTTGTAGGCGAGCGAGTGGCACCGCATGTTGAACGCGAAATGTGCGACACCGCGCAGCGCGTCCGGAAGCCAGCGCGCGTGGATGTCCAGCATCGTCGCGCCCTTGCCATGCACGTGCAGAAGGACGACCTTCTGCCCCTCCTCACTCTCGGCCGGATACAGGAGGCCATCGAGCGTCCAGCCATCGCCGGTGGTGAACGCGACCGCCTCGACGGAACGGCGGCGGGTGATTTCAGTCATGGGTTGTGCTCCTCATGCAGGATCAGTGCAGGACGGTGCCACCGTCGACGACGATGGTCTGGCCGGTGATGGCGCGCGCGGCTGAGGACGATAGGAAGCGGATGCTGTCGACGACGTCGTTGACGGTGAGGTCAATGGGCAGTGCACGGGTGGCCCGGAACTCGGCTCGCTGCTCCGGTGTCCACACCGAGAGATTGCGCTCGGTCGCAACGAGTCCGGGAGCGACCGCGTTGACGCGCACTCCATCGGGTCCGAGGGCGAGCGCAAGAGAGCGGGTCATGCCGATGACCCCCGCCTTGGCTGCTGCGTAGTGCACCATGCGCGCGTGCCCTTTCAGCGCGATCGCCGATGCGATGTTGACCACGCTGCCCTGCGTCGCACGGAGCCCTGCGCGACTGCCCCATACCGCGTGATACCCGGAATCGAAGTTGATCCGTGCCAGCGATACCCACTTCTCCGGGACTAGCTCGTCGACCGACAGCGTCGGCCAGACACCGACAGCGTTGATGAGGGTATCGATCTCACCGATTCCCCCGAAAACCGCCGCGGATGCCGGGTCGGAGGTGTCGACGATGTGAGCGGTGCCGCCCACATCCGCCGCGACCGCCTCCGCGGCATCGGAGCGATCCACGACATGCACATTGCTGCCATCAGCGGCGTAGGCGTGCGCGAGCGCCCGACCGATCTCTCCGGCGCCGCCGGCAATGACGACGGTGCTCACGCAGTGCCGTTCATGATCGCAACGGCCTCGTCGAACGACACCACCTCGCCGATCTTCGCCTGAATGTCGAACAGGTTGGCCTCGTGTGGCTCTGGAAGACGGTCACCGACGGCATCGCGCACGACGATGGGGATGAACCCGGATTGCATGCTGTCCGTTGCGGTGGCGCGAATGCATCCGCTCGTCGACAGGCCAGTGATGATGAGCGTGTCGATTCGCAACGATGCCAGCGTCGCCATCAGTGAGGTACCCGCGAACGCGCTCGGGTACTGCTTCACGATCTCGATGTCGCCGTCACCGGGAGCGAGGCCGTCGATGTAGCCGCTGAATGGGCTGTCCTCGCGGAACCATTTCAGCGCAGGCACCTTGCGCACGAAGATGCCCCCGTCCCGGCCATGCTCCTCGTGCTTGACGCGAGTGATGATCACCGGGATGCCAGCGGCAACGGCGGCGGCCCGCACCTGGCGCATGCTCTCCACCTCAGCTTCGACGCCCGCGTACAGAGGGCACTCGGGATTCGTGTACGCCTCGCACGGGTCCACGATGATGAGTGCCGGGCTGGCGCCGGGAGTCAAGCTGCCCCGGAACCCAGCGCGGTCGTAGTCCTCGTTGTCACTCATGACTGCGCCTCCTGGAACTCTCCGACCTGCACGAAGGCCTTCGCGGCAAGCACCGGTGCGATTCGCTCGGCGATCACAGCCTTGTGCGCGGGATGCGCGGCGTAAGCACGCCAGGCGTCTTCCGAGACGAACTCCAGCCGGAAGAGCACGTCGCCGTTGCCCTGGTTCAGTCCGAGGTCGATTCCGACCTCGACCCGCTGAAGCCCGTCGATCTGTCCGACCAGACCGGTCAATCCGTCGGCGATCGCCTGCCGATCGGCATCCGTCGCCGATTCGACGAGTGTGAGCATCCCGATATGCGTGATCATGCTGTCTGTCTCCTTGTTCTCAGGCCAGTGCTAACGGTGATCAGTGCTCTGCGAAGAGCGAGCCGAAGCCTTCGAGCTTGTCCATGATTCCGTTCGTGCGGTATGCCGCCCACACCGTGGCCGTGTTGATGGCGATGACCGGTTTCCCGAGCTCCTGCTCCATCTCCGCAGCGACGAGAGAGCAGGCGAGGTTCGTGCCGGCCTGCAGCAGCACGTCGACGTCTTCGGCGTCGACGGCGCGGAACGCGGCCTTCAACTCATCCGGGGTGACGTCTTCGATCGAGGTAGCCGTCTCACACTTGAGTCCGTGCACGTCGTGGACCTCGTAGCCGATCTCCTCGAAGAAGCGGCGCACCTGGCCATCTCCGACGGGCTGGTACGGGGTGATGATGCCGATCTTCTTCGCACCGTAGACATCCAGCGCCATCTTGCACGCCATCGCACCCGTGGTCACTTCACGACCCTCGGAAAGATCGCTCATAAGCTTCGCGAACTCCTCGGCACCTTCTTTTCCGCCCCAGAAGGTCTCCGCGCTCATGCCCATCACGAGCGAGTCGACCTCGGCGGTGACGACGTCGCGGACGGCGCGGCCGATCTCGACGCGAAGGTTCTCCAGAAACGCGACGAAGGACTCGTCGTCATCGAGCACGGGCTGCGGGATAAAGATGCGTCCGGTGTGCCACGAGACGCCTTCCACCCGCATCCAGTTGAACTCGGCCTCCACCACCGTGTTCGTCGAAGGGAGGATGAGGCCGAACTGAGCGCGCGGCGAAGTGATGCTGGTCATGATGACTCCTTACTGAAAGGTCTGGGATTCACAGATCGGTTGAGGAAGGCACGAGCGCGAGCCCGACACCGGCGAGGGTCAGCTGCCGGATGCTGGGCAGCGCCGCGACGCTCGCCGAGATCGCAAGAGGCACCTCGGGAAGCGCACGATGAACCGCGTGCAGCAGTTCCGGATCGGTCAGCCCGACGAGGCCCAAGAAATCGGCGCCGGCGTTGACGTACAGCCGCCCGGTGGCGACGATCTCGTCAACGGAGCATCCCGCGGTAGATGAGACAGTACCGATCACGAGCACGTCACGACGCGCTCCGTGGGCCGTGGCGATGGCTGTGGCCACTGTCATCGAATCGGCATCTGCATCGCTGAACTCGACGACGGCCACACCGGCACGCTCGGCGATCGCAATCGCTTCGGCCGCGCCGACATCCTTGACGCCGACGATGAGTGGCTTGTCGACCGATTCCACAACCTCGGCGAGGTCGTCTGTCGACCAGATGACGCGTTCGGCGGGCAGGTAGACGGCAGCACCGTCGCCATCGCCGATGGATGCGACCAGGAGCGTCGTGCCCCGCACAGCATCCGAAAGCGCCTGTCCGGCAGGGCGGCTGCTCGTCGCTCGCACCGGGCTGAGTCCGCGACGCATCCTCCGGCGAGAGGTCTCGAAGGAGGCGAGCATCGATGCGCCCATGAGATACGCCCGACAGCGCTCGACGTCGGCTGCGATCTCAGCCATCTCCTGCTTGCGGCCGGAGCGTTCGCGCTCATCGCGCTCACGCATCTCGTCATAGTTCTTCTGGGTGTTCTTCTGCACATCCACGGCCGCTGCGTCGTAGCGCACACGGGCATAGGTGTCTACGGCTCGCCGGGCGTCTCCGCCTTCGAGTGCGAACGCGATCGTTTCGACGGCAGCGTGCGCGTCGTGGATTCCGCTGTTCATGCCCATGCCGCCTAGCGGGTTGTTGATGTGCGCGGCATCACCGGCGAGCAGGACACGACCCTGGCCGAATGTCGCGGCCAGACGCTGGTGCACGCGGTAGATCGTGCTGTGCACGATCGGGTAGGGCTCGTCCAGAGCGATCACGCCCTGCAGTCGTTCTTCGATGCGATCCGGCGACAGTGCGACCTCGTCGGACTCGCCCTCGTCGATCGGGAAGAGGACGCGCCAGTGGTTCGGCGTCCGCAGCAGCACGCCCCAGTCCTCCGGGTCGTAGACGTAGCTGACGTACGCCAGGTCGTCGAAGTCCTCGAGGAAGTCGTGCGTCGTGGATGCCACGAGGAAGCGTTCGGGGTAGGTGACCCCCTCGAAGGCGATACCGAGCGATTGGCGCACCGCGGATCCTGCGCCGTCGGCGGCGATCACCCAGTCGGCGCGGTAACTGGCCTCGCGAGCGTCGCCTGGAAGATAGATGTAGGCGCAGTCGCGGCCCATCTCCACGCGTTCGACCGGCGCACCGTAGCGCAGCGTGACGTGCTCCATTTGCTCGAGGTGACGCCGGATGATCCGTGTCAGCGTGCCCTGCTCGTTCTGGATCCGGAAGGGGAAGTCGGTGTAGTCCGAGAGCAGCCCCATGTCGAGATGCGCGATCAGTTCGCGGTTGTGACCGCGGTACTGGAATCCCGGAGCCTTCAAGCCGGTGGCGATGAGCTCTTCAGCGACACCGAGCTCCGAGAGGATCTGCAGGCTCGGTGGATGGAACGTGGATGCCCGTGATTCTGTTGCGAGGTCTTCTCCGGCCTCAAGCACCGTGACTGCGATCCCGCGGCGAGCCAGGCTCAGGGCCGCGGTCATGCCTACCGGCCCCATGCCGACGATGACGATGGTGGGTTGAGGCTCTGTGGCCATCTCAGTACTGCCTTTCCATGATGTTCTGCGTCCCGCGATGGAGGTCTTCTCCTGCGGCTCGCTGCGTGACGATATCTGCGAATCCGCCCAGCGGCTGACCGACAACGGTCAGCTGACCGCCATCGACCGGGAGCGAGTGCCCCGTGATCATCGACGCGTCGGCGCTGAGCAGGAATTCAATGGCTCGTGCGACCTCGAGCGGGTCACCGAGCGCACGCTGCGGGACGGGAGCCGTCAGCGCTGCTTCGCCGTGCTTGGCACGGAGGAACTCGGTGATCGGGGTCGCAATCAGACCGGGAGCGACGGCGTTCACGCGGATGCCGTAGGGCCCGAGTTCTGTGGCCAGGGCACTCGTGAGCGACATGATCGCGCCCTTCGAGGCGTGGTAGTGCGCGCCGAGGCCGTTGACGTAGCCGAATCCGGCGGTCGAAGCGACCGTGACGATGGCTCCGCCGCGGCCGTCATTCACCAGGGCGCGCGCGACGCCGCGCGCAGCGATCACGGTGCCGAGGACGTTGATGTCGAGTGTGCTGCGCCACACCTCGAGGGTCGAGTCGAGGAAAGACTCTTTCACGGAGATGCCTGCGCACGCTACGAGCCCGGTAATTCCGTCGGCGGCGACCGCATCGACGGCGGATTCCAGCGCTTCGGCGTCAGAGGCGTCGCACACCATCCAGGTACCGCGGACGGATGCGTCGAGCTCGTGCCACCACGATGATGTCTCAGCATCGACCGCAGTGCGATCGAGCACCGAAACGCGTGTCCCCTGTGCCGCGAGATGCTGTGCGGTGGCGGCCCCGATACCGGAGGCTCCGCCGGTGATGAGAACGTGACTCACAGTGCGCCCCCCTTCCTGGTGTCGATGCTCGGTACGGGATGCCCGCCCACCGGGGGGACAGCGACCGATGACTGCCCGCCGTCGACGGGAAGGATGTGCCCGGTGGTGAAGGATGCTGCCGGTGACAGCAGCCATTCGACAGCGGCGGCGAGCTCATCCGCTTCGGCCAGGCGGCCGGCCGGAGCACGCGCGGCCAGTCTGTCCTCGCCGAAGCCGTCGCGCTGGGCGGCGCTCATCGGCGTGCGTACGAGTCCCGGTACAACGCAGTTCACCCGGATGCCGTGCTGAGCCAGGTCGCCAGCCAGCGAGCGGGTCAGACCGACCACCGCCGACTTCGACGCGTGATATCCCACGCCCAAGCCCGCGACGTAGCCGATGCCGGCGGTCGAGGCGAGCGTGACGATCGAACCGGGGCGCCCCTCGTCGACGAGAATTCGCACCAGCGCTTGGGCGGGCGCCATAGTTCCGGTGACGTTGATTGTCATGGTGCGCGCGAACTGCTCCGGTTCGGAGTCCAGTACGCTCTCCCGATCGGCGACCCCGGCGCACGTGGCCAGCCCGTCGAGCGGGGATACCGCGTTGGCTTCTGCGATCGCGGAGGTTACGGCTGCAGCATCCGTCACGTCGATCGTGTGCCATTGCCCACGCACCTGCGGGTCGAGTCGCGTCCACCAGTCGCGTTCATCGGAAGCCGTCCGATCGATCACCGACACACGGATGCCGCGCGCCGTCAGGCGGTGCGCCAGGGATTCACCGACCCCCGACGCACCTCCTGTGATGATGACGTGATTCACCCGGCATCCACATCGATCGATGTGTCGGGAATGTATGCGCCATCCTCGTAGTGACCGAGCGTGACGCTGAAGGAGAGCTCCCCTTCGGCGCTGCCGTGGTGCACACCGCAGACTCCCGTCGACTCCGGCAATTCGAGCAGCGCCGTCTGCAACGCCTCCGGGTCGCCGACGCCCGCCTCAGCGATGGCCTGGAACAGCAGGTTCGCGCCGTCGTAGGCGATCGCAGCGTACTCGGTCGGTGCGCTGCCGAACTCTTCCTCGTAGGCCTGAGACCAGTCGAACAGCGGCCCCTCGGTGGCAGCCGATGGAACGCACTGGTTGCGGTTGTAGATCGTCTCGAAGCCGTCATAGTTGAGCTGCTCGAAGGTGCCCGGTTGCAGACCGGCCACGAAGCTCGGCAGCTTCACGCCGGCCGTGGCGAGCGCGTTTGCGGCGACGATGTAATCGGCCTGCTGTCCGTAGACGAACAGCATCTCAGCATCGGAGTTGCGCAGGTTGTTGGCCTGGGTGGTCAAGTCGACTTCGCCGGACTGGAAGATCTCTTCATCGACGATCTCGAAGCCGAACTCCTCTGCAGCCTCGTTCAGGATCTCCGAGGCACCGCTGCCCAGCTCACCGCTCTCGCGCAGCAGCGCGATCTTCTTCGCGCCGAGATCCTCGGTTGCGAATTGCGCTGCTGCGCGAGTCGTGATGCCGTCATGCGAGGTCATGCTGAAGACCCAGTCGCTACCGGCGGCGAGTTTGGCGTTCGTTCCCCCCATAATTACGGGGATGCCAGTGCGGTCGACCTGTGTCATCACGGCGAAGCCCTGCGTGCTCACCGGGAAGCCGATGACAGCGGTCGGGTTCTCGCTGGTGATCCGGTTAAACGCATTCAGCGCGGTCTCGTCATCGGCGCCGATGTCTTCCTGGATCACGCGGACGGTCTGGCCGTCGATGCCACCGGCCTGGTTGATCGCCTCGACGGCCATCTCGATGCCGTGGGTCATCGGCTCGCCGAGCACGGCGGATCCGCCGGTGGTGGGCAGAGCGACACCGATCACGACCTCACCGTCTGCACCGCCGCCACCACCGCCTTCGCTGCAGGATGTGAGCGCGAACGCGCTGATGACGCCGACGGCAATCGCCGCCGCTTTGATGGATGTACGTGCCATGATCTACCTCACTCTGTTGTGCTGATCGGGTGTACTTCGTACTTCAGGGATTGTGGGCTTCAGGAGCCCAGATACGCCTTGCGGACTTCGGGTTCGTCGCCAAGCGTGGCCGCCGCGCCTTCGGCGACGATGCGTCCGGTCTCGATGACGTATCCGCGGTCGGATGAGGCCAGCGCCAGACGGGCGTTCTGCTCGACGAGGAGAACGGACAGCCCGTGCTCTCGGCTGTAACGTCCGATCAGTTGCACCACCTCGACAGCGAGCTTCGGCGACAGTCCGAGCGATGGCTCATCCAAGAGCAGCAGGCGCGGCTTGGAGATGATGGCCCGACCCATCGCGAGCATCTGCTGCTCCCCTCCGGAGAGCATCCAGGCGTAGCTGTCTCGGCGTTCTGCGAGCCGCGGGAAGATCTCCAGCACCTCGGCGATGGCGGCCTTGAGCTCAGCGCCACGTATCCCGCTGGCAGCAGATGCGACGTCGAGGTTTTCGATGACGGTGAGACCGGCGAACACCCGGCGTCCCTCCGGGACGAGCGCGAGTCCCTTGCGGGCAAGCCAGTCGGTGCGTTTGCCGGTGACGTTCACGCCGTCGAGGCGAACAGTGCCGGATGTCGGACGCTCGAGTCCGACGATGCCCTTCAGCGTCGTCGACTTGCCGGCACCGTTCGCGCCGATCAGCGTCACGATCTCGCCTTCGGCGATGTGCATGCTGATTCCGCGGACCGCTGCGGCTGCGCCGTAGCTGAGCACCAGGTCTTCGATTTCGAGGATGTTGGTCATGCGTTCTCCTCACTTCCGAGGTAAGCCCGCAGCACATCAGGATGCTCTCGCACCTCAGCCGGCGTGCCTTCGGCGATGATACGACCGTTGTCGAGCACCGTCACCTGAGTTGCGACCGAGGCGACAAAGTCCATGTTGTGCTCGACGACGAGGATCGACAGTCCGTCGTCACCGCCGAGTGATGCGACCAGAGCCGCCAGGCGCTGCGTCTCCGCGTCGTTCATTCCGGCGGCGGGTTCATCCAGCAGCAGGAGTGCAGGATCCAGCGCGAGCGCGCGGGCGATCTCGACGAGGCGCCGGTGTCCGTACGGGAGAGTGCCGGCGATGAGGTCAGCGTAGGGTGCTACTCCGACCCGGTCGAGCAGACCGAGTGCCCGCTTGCGCATGCGCGCTTCAGAGTTTCGGTACCGCGGCAGCAGCGCCACCGCCGAGAACACTCCGTACCCGCGACTGTGGTGCATGGCGACCATGACGTTCTCAAGCACCGTCATGTCATCGAACAGGCGCAGGGTCTGGAAGGTTCGAGCGATGCCCCGGCGAGCGGCGGCGACGGAATCGCGTCCCTTTACTGGGGCCCCGTCGACAACGATCGTGCCCTCGTCCCAACGATCCACCGCGGAGACGCAGTTGATCAGCGTGGATTTTCCGGAACCGTTCGGGCCGATCAGCGCGCGGATCTGCCCCGCCTCAAGCGAAAGATCGACACCGGCCAGCGCGGTCACACCGCCGAAACGTCGGACAAGACCGTTGATGGTAAGAATGTCGGTCATCGTGTGACCTCCTCCGCGCTCGCGGCGCGGGCGGGTCGTATCCGACGCGTCACCCAGCCGATTCCATCCCGGATGAGTCCCCAGATACCGCCGGGCACCAGCGCCACCATGATCAGCAGCACGACGCCGTAGATCACCATGTAGTACTCCTGCACGCTGCGCAGCACCTCGGGCAGGAACGTCAGCAGTACCGCCCCGATCACCGCACCCCAAGGACTCTTCGCGCCGCCGACGACGACCATCGCCAGCATCGAAACGGACAGGGCGAGGTTGTAGGTACCCGGGCTGATGTAGGTGATGAAGCCCGCGTTCAGTGCGCCGGCGAGACCTGCGAAAGCCGCACCGATCGTAAAGGCAAGCACCTTGACGTGCTTGAGCGAGACGCCCATTGCCGCGGCGGCGACATCGCTGTCGCGTACCGCCTGCATAGCGCGACCGTATGAAGAGGTACGCACCATCTGGACTACGTAGATGGCGATAACCATCACGATGCCGATGAAGATCGCCCAGTGCGATACCTTGACCAACTCGAATGAACCGAACAGCGGTGCGACGATGTTGCGGACGCCGAGTGCGCCGCCGGTGAGCCAGGACCAGTTGATCAGGATGAGCGCGACGACCTGCCCGAATCCGAGCGTTACAAGTGCCAGGTAATGGCCCTTCAACCGCAGGGAGGGGATGCCGATGAGTAGGCCGACCCCGATGCTGGCGATCACGGCGATGATCATCGCCGGACCGAGATCAATCGACAGCTCCGTCACCAGCAGGCCCGTCGTGTACCCGCCGATGGCGAAGAACGCAGCCTGGCCAAGCGAAACCTGCCCGCTGAGCCCGAACGTGACGTAGAGTCCGACGGCCGCGATCACCATGATCTCAGCGGTGACGGTCACCTGGAGCCAGTAGTTGTTCTTGATGCCGAGCGCAAGCACGATCACCAGCACCATGAGCAGCGGCCACACGAGCCAGGATCCAATGCTCTGCCAGCGCGAAGACTGAGGTGCTGACGCGAGCGAGGCTCGAGTGCGAGTGGCGACGTTCACAGCTTCTCACCGACTTTCGATCCGAAGATGCCCTGCGGGCGGACGAACAGGAACACGATCATGAGGCCGAAAGCGATGAGGTCCTTGCTGTCGGATCCGATCAGGCTCCCGGCCAGGTTCTCGACGATGCCGAGTCCGAACGCCGCGATGGCGGCGCCGGTGAGGTTGCCGAACCCCCCGATGACGCAGGCGGCAAAGGCCTTCAGCGCGAGGAGGAAGCCGACCGAGAGCGTCACCGAGAACATCGGCGCCACCAGGACGCCTGCTGCACCCGATAGTCCGGTGGCGATGATGAAGGCGATCACGACCATGGCGCCGGTGCGCACACCCATCAGCTGAGCGGTGTTGGCGTCGATCGCCGTAGCCTGCATCTGACGACCCAGCCGCGTCTTGGTCAGCAGGAGGTTCAGACCGATGATCAGCAGCACCGAGACGACGATGAGGAAGAGCGACAGAGTCGAGACACGCGCACCGAGGATCTCGATAGAGATGTTGGGAACGAGCGACCCGAGGGTTCGTGGCTCCGGCCCCCAGATCAGATGCGCGGCCTGTTCGAGCACGATCCCGACGGCAACCGTCGAGATGATCATCGACGCGTGTGACTTGTTGCGCAGCGGCCGGTAGGTGACGCGCTCCATGAGAACGCCCGCGAGGGCGGCCGCACCGATTCCGAGCAGTGCGGCGGCAAGGAGCGGGATGCCGGACATTCCAGCGAACGTCGCAGCCACGAAGGCTCCGAGCATGACGAACTGCGCCTGAGCGAAGTTCAGCACGCCGGCAACGCGGTATGTCAGCAGAAACGCCACGGCGAGTAGGGCGTAGATGCCTCCGATCGCCAGCCCGCTGATCAGCGACTGGATGATCATTCCGGATGACCCTCCTGATCGGCGACGAGGACGTCGTACAGATTCGGCTGGCGCGTCGCCAGAGGATCGAGGTGGTAACCCTGGACCTTGCTGTGCGAATCGACGAGGTCGAGGTCGAGGAAGATGTTCTCCTCGAATCCCGTGCGCGACGTGTACGCGGTCGGGTAGCGCATCACTGCGATGGGTTGACCGGGAATGAAGCGGTCGGCCACGACGATCTGACTTCCGTAGCCGGCGGGGTTGTCGGTGCGCGCTGTCGAGACCAGGTGGACACGGTTCTCCTCCGTGCGCTCGGTCGCAGCCTGGGTGGGGGCTTCCAGCCGATCCCAGTCGGCCGGATGGGCGATGATCTCGGCGCCGCGCAGTGCGAGGATGCGGGAGATCTCGGGCAACCAGATCTCGTTGCCGATCATGAGTCCGATGCGGCCGATCGGCGTCTCTGCAACGACGAACTCGTCGCCCGGAGTCGCCCACGCGCGCTCGTCTTCACTCAGGTGCACCTTGCGGTAGGCCGCCGCGATCTCACCCAAATCCGAGATCAGGTGGGCCGTGGAGTAGAAATTTTCACCGGCTTGCTCGACCAGGCTGACGACCGTCCACACGCCGTGCTCAGCGGATGCCGCTTGCAACGCCGCCAGCGCGCTGGCCGAGAGCTCCGCGGCGGCGGCGGGATCCTCCGCGATGGAACCGGAGCGATGGATGAACAGTTCTGGGAAGACGCCGAGCTGCGCACCGCGCACCTTCGCGTAGCCGACCTGTGCCACCGCCCGGGCCAACGTCCATTCAGTGGAGTGGTACCACGACGTCTGCAGCGTGGCGACGCGAACGGGCCGCGGCTCTGTTCCGTCAGGGACGGGGCCGTACATGTCGGCGACGACGTGGTCACCGATATCGGCGACGAGTTCACCGTAAAGATCCGGCCGCCGAAAAACACCAAGATCGCCGATGTCACGCAGACGCTTGGGATGGCTCGTCGAGGGCGTGATATCAGCCCAGACCATGCCTTCTTCGGTCTCACCGGCGTTCGCGAGGATGTCACCGAGGGGAGAGATCACCTGGGAACCACCGGTCCACGGGTAGCCGTCCGCCGGGCCACCGACCGTGTTGGCTGCGACATGCCAGACATGGTTCTCGATCGCCCGAAGCGGCTCATGCACGCGCATCTCGTCAGGTCCGCGGGAGTTCAGCGAGTTCACGAGGATCTCAGCGCCCTTGAGCGCGAGAATTCGGGGCACCTCGGGAACGATGCCATCGGCGCACAGCAGCTGCCCGACCTTGCCGATCCGGGTATCGATGACCTCGATCTCTTTCGTGCCCGGGGTGAACAGCGTGTACTCGTAATCCCAGAAGACGGTCTTGTGGTGAACGTGCAGGATCTCGCCGGTCGCGTCGATGAGCACCGAGGCGATGTGCACGTCCGGTGATTGCTCACCGCGCACGTCGACACCGAGTGCGACCATGATCCCGAGTTCTGCTGCCGCCGCGCTGACTCCGGTGATGAACGCCCCATCGAGCGGCTCGCTCTTGGCGAAGCACTCGTCACGGTCGGCGTAGTCTCGCACCCGGTTCGAGTTCTCGGGGGTCACCAGCAGGGCGGCACCAACGGCTGCGGCTTCGCGCATGTAGTGCACCACGAGCTGGAGGTTCTCCGCGACGTCTGTGCCCGAGAAGAACTGGGCGGTGGCGACACGGACGACGGCCTTGTCGTTGTTGTTCATCGTCATCGATGTGTTTCCACTCTCTGCAAATTGGAATTTCTTAAAGTGAGAATGCCGCAACTGTAGATCGAGTCGTCGAAGTGTGTCAACCTGTATGAGCAGAGTTGCACCGGATCCCGTCACTGTCGAACGCGGTCCGTTCCAGCGCAGATTTGTGCGCTTGCAGATCAGCTGCACCTCCGCCGGCGATTCACGCGCGACGCACCGGATCACGCGTGGATCTATCTCACATAGTGCAAACGACCATCACATGCTGCAGGGAGCTTTCATGGAATCTCTGACCCTGGCGGAGAAGCTGTGGCGCCGCCATGTCGTGAGCGCAGGCACCGACGGCGCTCCCGACATTCTCTATGTCGACCTGCATCTCGTGCACGAGGTCTCCAGCGCCCAAGCTTTCGACGGGCTGCGGATTGCCGGGCTGCCCGTACGCCGCCCGGATCTGACCATCGCCACCGAAGACCACAACACGCCGACGTTGAACATCGACCGCCCGATCGCCGATCCAATCAGTCGCTTGCAGATCGAGACGCTACGTCGGAACTGCGAAGATTTCGGCATCCGACTGCACTCTCTCGGCGACCGCGAGCAGGGCATCGTCCACGTTGTCGGGCCACAGTTGGGCCTGACGATGCCCGGGCTGACGATCGCGTGCGGCGATTCGCACACTTCCACGCACGGCGCGTTCGGTGCCCTCGGGTTCGGCATCGGCACCAGCGAAGTCGAGCACGTCCTTGCGACGCAGACGATCACACTGCCCCGGTTTCGCACCATGGCCGTGACCGTGGACGGCGAACTCGCCCCCGGCGTCAGCGCCAAAGACATCATCCTCGCCGTGATCGCGAAGATCGGCATGACCGGCGCCCAGGGCCACATCATCGAATACCGGGGCTCGGCGATCGAGTCACTCTCGATGGACGGGCGCATGACCATCTGCAACATGTCCGCAGAAGCTGGCGCGCGTGCCGGGATCATCGCGCCGGACGAGACGACGTTCGCGTATCTGAAGGGCCGCCCGCATGCCCCGCAGGGCGAGGATTGGGATGCCGCCGTCGACCAGTGGCGCAGCCTGCGCAGCGACCCGAAAGCCGTGTTCGATCGGGAAGTGCGGTTGGATGCGAGCGAGCTCACACCGTTCGTCACCTGGGGAACCAATCCGGGCCAGGGCGTCCCCCTCAGCGGCCGGGTGCCGAGCCCCGATTCCTTTGAGGACGCCGATGAACGCACGGCTGCACTGCGCGCTCTGGAGTACATGGCTCTGGAGCCGGGCACGGCGATGCGCGACATTCCGGTGGATGTGGTCTTTCTTGGTTCGTGCACGAACTCACGGCTTGATGATCTGCGGGTGGCGGCCGAGATCGTGCGCGATCGGACCATGGCCGAGGGCATCCGCATGATCGTCGTGCCCGGTTCCGCTCGCGTGCGACTGGAGGCGGAAGCTGAGGGTCTCGACGAGGTGTTCACCCGCTTCGGGGCCGAATGGCGGTTTGCGGGATGCTCGATGTGCCTGGGCATGAATCCCGATCAGCTGCATGAGGGAGAGCGTTGCGCATCCACCTCGAATCGGAACTTCGAAGGACGCCAGGGTGCTGGAGCAAAGACTCATCTGGTCTCGCCTGCTGTAGCAGCCGCGACCGCGGTCGTGGGTCGACTCGCCGCCCCGGCAGACATCGCCTGAACCGCGCTGCGGCGAGCGCCCGGAGTCAGAGCTTCGCGCTGATCTCCTTCGCACCCGCACGGATGGCTTCGCGGATCTTCGCCCGCTGATCGGCGGCTGTTCGATACAGCGGGGCTGCGCATCCGATCGTTCCAACGACCTCGTCGCCGGAGTACAGCGGAGCAGCAACTCCCCAGATGCCGTCGTCGATCTCCTCGAAGCTCTCGGCAAACCCCTGAGCCGAGACATCATCCAATGCGCCGGGCTGCAGCTGCGGCACGGCACGGATGTCTTCCGGCAGTTGCGCGATGTAGCTGTCTCGCTCGGTGCGCGGAAGCGAGGCCAGCAGCACACGCGACATCGATCCGACGTGCAGACTCATCGCCTGGCCATGCTCGAACTGCAGCCGGACGGGCCTGTTCGACTCTGCGCGCTCGACGGTGTATACGCGCCATCCACTGCGCCGCGCGACTAGGACGGCCTCACCGATCTCGTCACGAATCTGAGCGATCACCGGTGCGGAGGCTGCGGCGATGGGGGCCCGGACTGCGGCAGAAGCGGCGGCCAGCGATGACGCCAGGTCAGTGATGCGGTACTGACTTCCCTCGGCGGCATCCACGAGTCCGACTTCGCGAAGCAGGGCAATGTAGCGGTAAACCATCGAAGTGCCCATACCGAGCTCGTGCGAGAGGTCGGCGACGGTCCACAGCGGCCGCGACTCCGTGAAGCTCAGGAGCACTGACAGCAGTCGGCGGCCGCTCTCCGCGCCAGGCACACGACCCTGACCGTCCGATTCATCCTTGGAGGCCAAAACTTCCCCAATCCCGATGCGATCACCCGCGCTTCGTTGCTGCGGGAGAGCGCCATCGGATTCACCAATGGATCCACGCTAACCCATCACGGCGCGACCTGTCCCACCTTGTGCAATTCTTTCTCCCACATGCTGACACCCCTAGCCCCGATCGCCGTCGTGTGACATTCTTGCCCGACACGACCGGAGGTGATGATGGACACCATTCTCTTCTTGGGTTTCGCGATCGCGTACCTCGTCCTGCTGATCTGGGGGATCGCGCTAACAGTTCGACGCGGGCGACTGATCGTCTCCGACCTCGCACTACTCGTATTCGCAGCCCTCGTCTATGACAACGCCGTGATCGGTCTCGGTTCATTCATCGGCGAGAGCGCGGGCCTCGAGGCGCTCAACGCCGTGCGCTATTGGTTGCACGCGCTGGTGACGCCGATGCTGGTGCTCGTCGCGTGGAACGTGCTCGTTCGCGCTGGTGTGCGCTGGGCCAAGACTTCGTGGGCGACGCTGGGAGCCATCGTGATCACGGCCGCGCTCGTCACCTACGAGGTGATCGTGGGCGCGGCTCCGGCGCAGCTGGTCGCGCAGCACGAGTACGGAACGCTGAGCTATTCGAATGAGAATGCCCCGGGTGGCCCGCCGCTCATGGTGCTGTTCGTGGCTGCCGCGCTGCTTGTCGCCGGCATCTACGCGTGGAAGCGCCAGGGGTGGCCGTGGTTGTGCATCGTCACCATCCTCATGGTGATCGGAAGCGCCATCCCGTTCGATTTTCCCAGCGGAGCGGTCACGAATGCGTTCGAGCTGGTGCTGCTGGTCGGCGTCCTTGCGACGATCGCGTTCCAAGATCGGCGCACCGAGGCCGGGTGACCCCAGGTGGGCCGACGTGCGCGGCACACACCGGGACGCGCTCGTAGCGCGCCTACCTTCACCCCCGCCCCGCTCACTCAGGAACGGAGCGCACCACACGCGCGGGTGAGCCCACGACGATCGACCCCGCCGGCACATCCTTGGTGACTACGGATGCCGCAGCCACAACGGCGTCGTCGCCGATCGTGACCCCGGCCAGGATGGTGGCGTTGGCGCCGATCCACACGTTGCGGCCGATCGTGACAGGAGCCGGGTGCATGTCCGCACGACGGCTCGGAGCCAGGTCGTGGTTGAGGGTCGCGATGACCACGTTGTGTCCGATGAGGCAGTCGTCGCCGATGGTGATGCCGCCCTGGTCTTGGAACTTGCATCCGGCATTGATGAAGATGCGCTTGCCGAGCGTGATGTTCCGCCCGAAGTCTGAGGAGAACGGCGGGAACATCGTCACCGTCTCATCCACCGGCTTCCCGATCAGACGCGACAGCAGCGCGCGCACTTCGGCCGGCTCGTGGTAGCTGCCGTTGAGCTCACCGGTGATGCGCATCGCCTCCTGACTCGTCCGATGCATGACCTCGTGCAGTGGCGAGTCCCCCTTAATGGTGCGACCAGAATTCAGTTCGTCCAGAAGATCGTCAAGATCCATGGTCCTTCTCCTTCTCTGCAGCCGTGGTGATCAGTCCAGGAGCCCGCCGCCTGTCCAGCACGCCGGCGAACACCATCGCGACGAGTCCCGCAACGGGCACGACGAGCAACCCCCACCGGAGCCCGGCGTTGTCCGCGATGAAACCGACGAACGGCGGCGAGAGCAGGAAGCCCAGCCGCAGCAGCCACGACACGATCGTGAGGCCGGCGCCGTGGCGCAGGCCCGGAAGCGCGTCGGCTGCTTGCATCGCGGCGGGAATGAGCGTCGCCGACCCGAAACCTGCCGTGGCGAAGCCGAGGATCGTGCCGGGCACGGTCGGAAACATCAGCGCCAGCCCCATCCCGACGAAGATGAGCAGCCCTCCAGCACGGGCGACGGCACGCTGTCCGAACCGGTCGACGAAGCGGTCGCCGGCGAGGCGTCCGATGAACTGTGCGCCGACGAGGGCGATATAGCCGGTCGCGGCGAGGACCGCGGGCGCGTCCAGCGAGGCCGAGAGGTAGAGGGTCGCCCACGACATCCCAGCATCCTCGACGACGGCGCCAGCGATAGAAATGAGCACGAGCGCGACCATCACGAAGACCGTCCTTCCCGAGATTCCCCGCCGTACGGCATCGCGGATCTCGGGGCCGTCGGCGACGGCATCCTCTTCGGTGACGTCGTCGCGGCCCGGCAGACACAGACGAAGTGCGATGAGCGCGACGATGCAGAACACGACGGCAGAGATGGCGAGATGGATGCCGAGGGGCAGCGCGATCGCGATCGCCACAGCTGCCATCGATCCGCCGAGAACCGCACCGATCGACCAGATCGCATGGAAGGAGTTGATGATCGAGCGGCCGTAGCCGCGCTGCACGCGCAGACTATGCGCGTTCTGGCCGACGTCGGTGATCGCGTCGGAAGCGCCGCCGAGGAACAGGCCCAGCGCGAAGAACAGTGCCGACGGCGCGATTCCCGCCGCAAGCAGGCCGAGGCTGGTGATGATGGTGCCGATGACGGCGACCTTCGCCGAGCCGAAGCGACGGATGAGCACGGCCGCAGCAAGCCCGGCAACGATCGCACCGGCGGGGAAGGCGGCGATCGCGAGGCCGTAGGCTGCAGCATCCAATCCGAGCGTCCGCTTGATCTCCGGATAGCGCGGCAAAATGTTCGCGAACAGGGCACCGTTGGTGAGAAACAGCAGTGCGACGCCGACGCGCGCGCGGCGGAGAAGAGGAGCGACGGTGGTCGTGCTGGGCATATCTAACAGCGTAGGCCGGGGCAACGGGGCGGGCGCCGCGGTCCGCGCGGCCGCCCTCGCTATGCTGGTCGCGTCTTAGTCGCCACGGGGGGATCCACAATGACCACGACACGCACGCGCCGCGCGGCCGCTTTCGCCGCAGCATCCGCCGCTCTGGCACTGACAGCAACACTGTCCGGATGCGGCCTGATCTCCGGCGGCGACTCCGGCGGCCCTGACGTTCCCACTGATCTGGTGCTGCATCCATCCGGCGACGACGGGGCGTGGATGCTCAACGAGTACTCCACCGGAACGTCCGGCGAATGGGTCTCCGATGACATGCTCTGCGGCATCCGAGATGGCGTCGCCATCCATCGCGATCTGACAGACAGGGCCGTCACGCTCATCGCCACCGACCTCGCAACCGGCAGCGACATGTGGCGGCTCGAGACCGAAACGCCGGGCGGCGTGAACTGCGCGCCCGTTCTGGATGAGCGTCTGTACACCTCCGAAAGCGAGATGAATGCCGACGGCGCCTACCGCTCCATCGTCGTGCGCGTCGACCTGGCCACCGGCGAGCGCACCAACATCTACGAAGCACCCATCAACATCTCGATATTGACCGCGTTCGCCCATGAGGGCGAGACGGCCTACGCCCTTGCCGCCGCCGACGCCGGCGAGGTGCTGCTCGCCTTCGATGGTGCCGGGCAGATCGCCTGGCAGGCCGCGATGAGCGCCGTCGCCCAATGCCACCTGCTGTCCGGACACATCGCGTGCGTCGACATGATGACCACCGAGTACTCCATCTTCGACGCCGCCACTGGCGAGATCACCGCCTCCGGAAGCAGTCCCGGCGATCCGAACGACCTCGTGAACTTCGCCGCTGACGGATTCGCGCTGACCACCGACCGCGTTTCCTTCACCGAAGCCACCTACACCGGCTACGACTTCGACGGCAATGAGATCGGCAAGCTCGACAGTGCCCGTGGCCCCGGCATGCCCTCTGCCCTGGATGGCGTGTTCTACGAATTGGACGACTTCAACTACTGGACTATCGCCGCCGTCGACAGTGCAGGAACCCCCGTCTTGAAGCTCCCCGGCGGCCTGGACAACGGACTCGACTCGGTAGCGACCGGCAAAAACTTCCCCGACATCGAGCTCGACGCCGTCTCAGCCGACGGACAGACCATCGTCACGGCACCCTTCGGTGCACCGGCGCTCATCCTCGACCTCGAGGCCAACACGATCGCAGAGCTGCCCAGCGGCGACGGGATCCGGACCATCGGTGGGTATCTCACTTCCACGCGCGACAGCGGCTCGGTCGTCTACCTTCCGGCTGGATAGTGGATGCCGCGGACGGCAGATGCCGCCCTTTCGACAAGCTCAGGGAGCGAGAGCCGCCGCCCGGCGTTACTGGTCACGGAGCCTGTCGAAGTGCCGGCGTTGTTAGGACGCGGATGCCTCGGGAACGGCGATGCCGCGCATGAGCACCTCGCCGAGAGCATCCGCCTGGGCGTCGTCGATCTTGCGTCCGAGCAGAGCCGCGTATGAGGCGGCGGCGGCGAATTGGTTCGCGACGGCTGCCGCATCGATCTCGACACGCACTTCACCGGCCTGCTTGCCACGCTCGATGCGCTCGGTGATCCACCCGATGATCGGCTCGGTGTACCGCCCATTGAGCCGTGCACCCAGTTCTGGATCTGCCACGTTGACGGCGATCAGCGCCCGCGCGAGCGCGGTGTTCTCGGCGGTGCCGATATGCGTCATCATCGTCGCCACCCACTCGCGCAGGTCGGTGCCGAGATCCGTTGTCATCGGAACCGGCGGGGTTTTCCCCGGTAATTCCCCTTCGAGCAGCGCTTCCCCCAGGATCGCTGATTTCGACGGCCACCAACGGTAAATCGTCTGCTTCGATACCTCGGCTTCAGCAGCCAAGCCCTCGATCGTCGCAGCTTCATATCCCCCGGTGGCCAGCGCATTCCGCATCGCAGCCAGGACAGCCTGGCGTGCCTTTTCGCTTCTTGGACGGGCCATTCCCTGATCGTAGCCGAGCAAAATAGCACATACTGAGCGCTCCGTGACAAAATTTCGCACCGAAGATGGTTTCAGGGACTCACCGGCCGCGCAGGAACTCCTCGACCTCAACTGCGGTCGGCGCGGTTGTCGGCCCTCGCCGGGTGACTTTGATCGCGGCCGCCGCGTTGGCACGTCGGCAAGCGTCCACCCAGCTCGCGCCGCCCGCGATACCGGCCAGCAGCGCACCCGTGTGGGCATCACCGGCGCCGTTGGTGTCTACGGGGGTCTGCGGAAAGCCCGCCACGTAGGTGCTTTCGCCGCGCGCATGCACCGCGCAGCCCTCGGCGCCGTCGCGGACGATGGTGATCGCACCGGCCCGCATCAGCGGCGCCAGCGCGCCGGCTTGCGCCACGATTTCGCGTTCGGATGCTTCGACCGGAACAGCCAACGCAGCCAGCAAGTCGGTCGCTTCCTCGGCGTTGCCGGTCCATACGTCAGTGCGGGCGAGCATCACGTCGCGCACTTCGGCGGGCAGCGCGGCGAACGCGGCCCCGGGGTCGAGGACGACGATGGCATCCTCGGGACGGGTTGCCAACCAGGTCAGCAGCGGGTCTCGGGTCTGTGCGACCGCGAGGGAGTATCCCGTGACGCAGACGAGGTCGCCGGGCTGGACGTCGGCGGTTGCAAGCGAGTCGACTGTGATGTCGCGCTCCGCGCCGAGCGTCGTGATGAAGGTGCGCTCGGCGGTCGGCTCGACCAGCACGACGCACACCCCGGTGTCTCGCGTGGTGATCGGCGGGGCGGATGCTGTGATGCCATCAGCATCCAGTGCCTCACGGATGAGATCGCCGTGCGGGCCGGTGCCGAGTGCGCCCGCGTGCACGCACTGCGCGCCCAGGCGGGCCGCGGCGAGCAGCACGGTAACGGCGCCGCCGGCGTATTGAGCGTCGGAGCCGGCCATCACGTTCTGTCCGCGCGCGGGGATGTCGGGCACTTCGATGACCAGGTCGACCAGCGCTTGGCCGGTGTGGATCACGCGGGGTGGGTGTGCATTCGGCGCCCGTCGGTCATCGGTCTCGGCACGGGTGCGCATGCGGACAGCCTATCCACCATGGTCAGAACGCGTGTGTCGTCAGGAAACCGAGCAGTGCAACACAATCGGATCGAACGCCTCGCCAACCGGGTACGAACCGCCGAACAGCTCCGCCCCGGCAGAGGTGAGAGTCACCCGATCGAACACGACGCTGTCGCCCTCTTCGCGCGGCGTGCTGAGTGCGAAAGCATCTACAGCTTGCCCGCCGGGTGAGATGGCGAGCAGCCAAGAGCCGTCTGCAGAGCGATATGCGCGCGGCGATTCCAGTGAGGTGATCGGCATTCCGTAGTGGGCGAACAGCGCGACCGATCCGGTCGTCGCATGCTCGCCGTCAGAGGAGGCGACCAGAGGGAACCGGAATTGCCCCTTCTCCGACGTCACGCCATCGGCGCGCACCGCACCACCCGGCGATGACGTGACATACAGAAGAAGGCTGAGCTTGATGCTCCACTCGAGGTACATAGAGTGACTCACGCGTCGAGCACGAGCCGCGGGCAATTGCCCATGGCTCGCGAGACGCAGATCATCATCGACTCGCCACGCTGCTGCTCCTTCGGCGTGAGGATGGAGTCACGGTGATCGGCCGATCCACTGAGAATCGGGGTCTCGCAGGTGCCGCAGGTGCCCTCGCGGCAAGACGAGATCGTGGTGAGACCGGCCTTCTCAGCAGCATCCAGAATCGAGACCCCGACCGGAACGGTCACGACGCGACCCGACGTCGCGAACTCGACCTCGAACTCGGTGTCGGGGCTCGACCGCTCGATCTTCTTGGGCGCGAATCTCTCGGTGTGCAGGGTGTCTTCCGGCCAGTGCGCGAGGGCCGCGTCGAGCGCCTTGAGCAGCGGCTCCGGCCCGCACGCGTAAACGAGAGTGTCTGCGGCGACCTCGGTAAAGATCCCGGCCAGGTCAAGGTGACCGAACTCGTCCTGCGGAACCAGGTTCGCCCGCTCACCGTACGCAGTGAGCTCATCGACGAAGGCCATCGACCGGCGCGAACGTCCGCCGTAGTGCAGCACCCACTCGGCCCCGGCCGCATCTGCCGCGGCGATCATCGGCAGCATGGGAGTGATACCGATGCCGCCGACGACGAACACGTAGCGCTTCGACGGCAGGAAGTGGAAGTTGTTGCGCGGCCATCCGACCCGGATGCTGTCGCCTGAACGCAGCGCGTCGTGCACAGCCAGCGATCCTCCGCGGCCGTTCGCCTCGCGCAGGATGCCGAGGCGCCACTCGCTGCGCTCGTTCGGAGACGACGACAGCGAGTACTGGCGCACAACCACGCCGCCGCCCGCGACAGGAACAGCCACATCGACATGCGCACCGGGCAGCCATTCAGGAAGCACGTCGCCGTCTGGATGCCGCAGCGTGAGGGCTGCGACACCGTCGGCGGCATCCGCCTTGCTCGCGATCGTGAGGCTCATGTCGCGCTTGACGTTCTTCTTGGCCTTTTCAATATCGGCGATATCCCACACGACCGGCAGACTCGTGCGCACCGGGAGGAGCGCCATCTTGATGAACTCCAGCGGGAAGTCCGGCACCGGCCGCAACGACGGAAGACGCTCGAAGAGCACCTTCAGGCCGGTCGCGCCCTGCACGCGGGCGAGCTCCTGACCGAGGCAGGTGTGGCGGCCCATCGTGAAGGCGAGGTGGTCGGTGGGGTTCTCGCGGTGGATATTGAAGTCGAAGGGCACGGCGTGGTGCGCGGCCTCGGTGTTCGCGCTTGCCAGTGCGACCCAGATCATGTCGCCCTTGGCGATCTGCACGCCCGAGAGCTCCAGATCGCGCATCGCCTGACGGGAGGCGAACGGCGCCGACGGTCGGCGACGAACCGTCTCTTCAAAGACGTTGGCCCACAGCGAAGGCTCAGCGATGGCCTCGTCGATGTACTCGGGCTTCTGGCTGAGGAAGAGGATGGCGTTGGTCATCGCCTGCGCGGTGCTGTCGGTGCCTGCCATTGCGAACTCGCAGATCTTGATGGCGATCTGCGGCACGCTCAGCGCGTACTCGCCGTCGGCACCGCGCTGCACGGCCATCTCGCTGATGAAGTCGGTGCCCGGACTCTCGCGACGCTCGGCGACCACCGTGGACATCTCGGCGAAGGCGCCGGAGAAGCCCTCCCACACCTCGTCGATAACGTCGGCTGGCATCACTTCCTGCGCAGAGGAGAGCACCCGGCCCATGTCGCCACGCAACCGTCGCATGAGGTCGTCATACTCCCAGCCGAGGCCGAGGTGAGCGAGCAGCGTCTGGGTGGTCAGCTCGAGGCAGTACTCGACCATGATGTTGGCCGAGCCCTGCTGCTGGATCTTGTCGAGGATGCGGTGCGCGCGCTCCTCGATCTGCGGACGCAGCTCTTCCATGCGCGCCTTCGTGAAACCGCGCAATGCGATGTTCCGATGCAGCGTGTGCTCGTCGGGGTCCATCCCGACGATGAGCTGGGCCATCAGTCCTGGCGGCACGATGTGCTGGAAGCGCTCCGGAACGTCGATCGTCGCGGTGTTTCCGGCGGAGGAGAACTCCGTCCAGTCGCCGAGCACGGTGAGCACGTCTTCGCGGCGCGTGACGATCCAGGCGTTCAGCCAGCTGTACCAGAACACCGGATTCTCGTCGCGCACAGCGGCGAAGTGCGCGGCCGGGTCGCGGTAGTAGTCGTCGCTCATGGCGTCGAAGGTGGCGGCCACGGGGCGCAGGGCCGCGGGTGCCGTGAGGATGTCGGTCATGTCGAACTCCGTCGTTCTCGTGTGGTTGCGGGTGCCGGTCAGAGGGCGGCGGCGATCGCCATCGTCGACAGCTTCTGGAAGCGGGCGACGTTCTCGCTCTCCTCCATAACTCCGGCGGACAGGAAGGTGAAGGTGAAGTCGCGCTCGGGGTCGATCCAGAACAGCGATGAGCCCGCACCGTAATTGCCGTGCGTGCGCGGTGAGGTGAACGGTCCGAAGAAGTTCGGCGCGGTTCCTGTGCCCGACAGCGAGAAGCCGAGGCCGAAGTTGCCCTGCGGGACCTCCCACCCGCGCGCCTTCGCCATCTCGGCATAAAGGTCGTTGGGCATGTCACCGGTCTGCAGCGTGGTGGCCTGATCGAGGACGGCGGGCGCGACGAGCTGTTCGCCGCCCTGCTCGCCACGACGGCGCAGCCACTCGGCGAACGCGTGCACGTCGCCTGCGGTCGAGACCGAGCCCACCCAGGGCATCTCGGCATCTACGGTGATTACGTCGTTGAGCACCTCGATGTCGCTGGGCTGCAAGAAGCCGCCGTCCGGGAGGTAGGCCTTCAGCGGCACTGCACGATCGGCCAGCGCGTTCGGCAGCCCGAATGACGTCTCGGTCATGCCGAGCGGGCGGAAGATCAGCTCCTGCGCGAGCTCACCGAAGGAGTCCCCACCGTAGGCGCGGCGGACCATCTCACCCATCAGGGCATGGTTGATGGCCGGTGCGTAGTTGAGGTTCTCCCCCGGCTCGAACAGCACGTCCACGCCACCGAGCGCCTGGATGACGTCGGCGAGCACGCCGAAACCGTCGGGGCCGAGGCCGGGGTTCGGCGTGGGGGTGAGTCCGGAGCGGTGCGTGAGCAGGTGGATGAGGCTGATGCGGTCCTTGCGCAGCATCCGGAACGGATCGGTTCCGAGGAACTCGGGGATCAGGTCGACGACGCGGGTGGAGAGCGCGAGCTTGCCCTCGCCGATGGCGCGCAGCGCCATGAGGTTCGTGAATGCCTTGGTCAGCGAGAGAACACGGAACACGTCGTCCGGGCGCATCTCACGGCCGGACACGCGCTCAGACCAGCCGATCGTGGTGTCAAGCACCTTCTCGCCACCACGGGCGAGGATCACGTGCGCGCCGTCGTAGGAACCGCGTTCGATGTCGGCGGTGATCTCGGCGGTGAAGCGCTCGAGAGCGCGCGGGTCAACGTCGCCGCGGGTGACGACATCGGGGGTGCTGGTCTGCGAAACGGGGATCGTCATCGGATGCTCCGCTCAGACCATCACGAGCCCGCCCGAGGGCGAGATCGTCTGACCGGTCAGGTACGAGGCCGAAGGGCCGGCGAGAAAGAGCACCATCTCGGCGATCTCCTCGGGCTGCGCGGCACGGCGGATCGGTTGCATCCCGATGAGGAACTCAGCAAACTCGTCATCGCTCTGACGGAACAGCGGTGTGTCGATTGCGCCGGGAGCCAGCGCATTGACGCGGATGCCAAAGGGTGCAAGTTCCGCGGCCCCCTCGCGGGTGAGGCCGAGCACCGCGGCCTTGGATGCCGGGTAGTAGGCGGGCATCGTGACCCCCATGAGTGCGGCAGCCGACGAGAAGTTGATGATGGAGCCTGCGCCGTTGCGCTTCATGAGCGGCACTGCTGCACGCATCGTGTAGAAGGTGCCGTAGAGGTTGATGCGCATGACGCGGTCGAAGTCTTCGTCGCTGACGAACTCGAAGAACTCGGAGTCGTGCTTACGACCGGCCTTCATCGCATCGAAGATCTTGCGGTTCTCGTCGTTGAGCGCATCAAGTGCTGCACGGTTCGGGGCGTTGACTCCCGCGGCGTTGACGAGGACGTCAAGGCGACCCTGCTCGGCCTCGACGCGTGCGAAGGCAGCGTTGACTGCGGCACTGTCAGCGATGTCGACGGCAAGACCGGTGGCACGGTCCAGGTCGGCGAGAACGTCGGCGACGCTCGGGGAGATGTCCAGTCCGTAGACGGTGGCGCCCGCGGCGTGCAGCGCGCGAACAGTGGCGAGTCCCATCCCGGAGCCGGCCCCGGTGACAAGTGCGACGGTGCCCTCGAATGTCATGTGCTCCTCCTCGAGCGATAGTGACGGTCTGCCTGACCGTGAGACGAGTCTGCCACATTCACTAGACATGTGTCTAGTGAATGTGGCAGACCGGTTTTGTTCTCAGTGTGTGATGTTGCTGCTTGTGAGCTTGGTTGGGCGGATCACGAGGCCGCAGACGATCGCGACGAGCGTCGCACCCGCTGCGATGAGGTAGCCAGTGTCGAACAGCCCCACAGTCGGCAGCACACCGCCCTCGACCGGCACGGAGTTCGCCGCCTGCAGTGCGGCGAAGATCGCGCCACCCAGCGAGGATGCCGCGAGCGCCATCGAGACGTACAGCGACGCAGTTCCGGCGGCCGTCTCCTTCGGCGCCTCGGTCGTGATGACAGACAGAGCTGTCGTCAGCAGCGTCGTGTAGCCGAATCCGAAGACGAGGATCGCGACCACGATCACCACCAGCGACGTGTGCCCGAAGCGCAGCGCGGTGAACGCGGCCATTAGCAGCAGGCCACCGATCACGAGGGTGACCCCTGCGGAGGTGCGGCGCACGAGGACCGGGACGGTCTTCGCCGCGACGATACCTGCGAGCGTCATCGGCAGGAAGACGAACGCGGCCTGCAGCGGGCTGAGGCCGAAGCCGACGCTCACCGGGTCACCGGGCACCTGCAGGAGGGTGAGGGTGAGGTTGTAGAGCAGCATTCCGCACACACCGAGCGTCAGGAAGACGAGGTAGGCGGGGGTCAGGTTGCGCCCGAGCAGCGAGCGCACGTCGAGGAGCGGGTTCTTCGCCTTCGATTCGACGAAGAACGAGGCCGCGAGCACTGCAGCGCCACCGAGCACGGTGAGGAGCGTGGCGGGCGAGGTGAGGCCCCAGGTCGTGGATTGAGCGATGCCAATGCAGAGCACGGTGAGGCCAACGCCCAGCAACAACACGCCTCCGGGCTCGATGCGCTTGCGCGTGCTGGCGCTGCGTGCCCGCGCATCCGATTCCTTGCGTGCATCCGAATCCATACCCCAGATGAGGAAAGCAACGAGGCTCAGTGCGGTCAACACTCCGCCGATCCAGAAAGCGCCGCGCCAGGTTCCGCCGAACTCGACGATCATGCCGCCAAAGGCGAATGCGACAAAGATGCCGATGGCCTGGCCGCCCGCGATTATCGCGACGGCACGCGTGCGATCACCGACCGACAGTCGAGCGTTGAGGATGCCGACGCACAGCGCCTGCCCGGCCATCGTGCCGGTGAGGGCGCGTCCGATGACGAGCACGATGAAATTGGGCGCGAGGGCTGAGATCACGAAGCCCAGGGCGATACCGAGCACCGAGATCACCATCAGTCGGCGGTGACCGTAGAGATCGCCCGCCTTCGACAGCAGTGCGATAGTCGCCGCGCCGAAGATGGTCGTGCTCATCAGCGCCCAGGTGGCCTGACCTGGGCTCAGGGCGAGTTCGCTGCTCATCGATCCGTAGAGCGGGATCGCCATCATGGCGCCGACCTCGTTGAGCAGCTGCAACAACGAGAATGTGAGGGCCATCGCCAGGCCGGCACGACGCCAGGGGAGGTATGCGGTGGGGGTGGTTGCTCGGATCTTTCCGCCGGACGTGACCGGTGGAGCGATGTCGGAGGACGTCATCGTCTCAACTCTCTGTCTGGCACGGCGTCGGCGCCGTGCATCTTCGAGAGAGTAACTCATTCAGTAGACAGGTGTCTACCTAAATTCATGCACGGCTCGTCAACCCGAAGGCCAGGGTGGAGGCAATTTCGGAGATGATCGTGTCGAGAAAGTCCGGCCGGTCACCGATAATTCCGAAATAAAATGCGCGGTCGATCGTCATCGCGACGGCGATCAACCGTGCCTGGGCACCGTTGTCGTCGAGGCCCGAGTCGACGAGGCGGCTGACGAGCTCGGGCAGTTCGGCGACGATGCGCCCGTACTCCTCGAACCACTCGTCGGCGACCGCAGGCTCGGCAGCCATCGCCTGCACGATCGCACTGAACTCCATCTGGTGGCGGCGCCAGGTAGCCGCGTGCTGACGGAGCCAGGCTTCCAAAGCCTCCTGCTCAGCAGGGGTCTCGGCGAGCTTGCGGAAGTCGGCGAGGATCTCGGGCTCGACCGAGCGCATCTGCTCGATGATGATCTCGGCCTTCGAGCGGAAATGGAGATAGAAGGTTGCGCGCGAGACGTTCGCCGCTCTCGCGATCGCGTCTGCCGTCGTCGGGGAATAACCCTGTGCGACGAACAGGCCGCGGGCCGCGAAGATCAGGGCGTCTCGCGTGCGCCGCTTCTGCTCTGCGCGCGAGACGCGCTCAGGTGCACCGCTCAAGGTCTTGCGCTCCGCTCTGCCCGGCGAATCTGGACCGAGGCGTATTCATCATGCCAGGGCCCGAAGCCGTCGGCACGGCCGGCCGAGCATTTCGGACCTTGCGCTGGGTGCACGAGGACGGGCGGGAACCATGCGGGTCATGACTGGATGGTAGCGGTCTCCATAACGACGCTCCTACTGCGTGCCGAGAAATGCCGTCATCGGATGCTACCGCGGTCGCCGGACATCCCAGTCGCTGCAAGGCATCGGGACCAATGTCCATGCCCCCGAATACACTCAACCTCGATAGGTCCGCACGGGCCCTGGAACCCGACTCGAGTTCCCCGATTCGCGCCCTGCCCTTAGGGCGATATTCGGCGTGCGTGCGAACCATCGCCCTACGGCATCCGTCGTGGGGCAGGCCGGTGCTCCACGCACACTCCTGAAGGAGAATCACATGTCCATTCCCAACCCTCCTGCGACTCCCGCTCCGCAGCAGATGCCTCCTCCGATGCCGCCCGCTGAGGCGACGGTATCCGCGCCGAAGAAGACGAACGTCCTCGCGCTGGTCGCGCTCATCGTGGCAGCCGTCGGCTTCATCTTCGCGTGCATTCCTGGCGCTCTGATCGTCGGCTGGATCCTGCTGCCGATCGCGTTCGTGATCAGCCTCGTGTCGCTGTTCCTCAAGGGCGGTCGCAAGTGGATGGGCGTCGTCGGCCTCATCCTGTCGGTTGTTGGCACGATCGTCGGGGTGGTCGTCTTCTTGGGCGTTATCGCGAGCGCGGCCGATGAAGCGTTCGACGAGGCTTTCGGCGACACCGAAACCACCGTCACGCAGCCTGCAGATGAAGAGGTCGTCGCGGTAGATGAGGAAGAGCCGGCGGATGCTGCCGAGCAGGGCACTCGCGAAAACCCGTACCCGCTTGCCTCGCAGATCAGCACCGATGACTGGACCGTCGTCGTGAACAGCTACACCGCTGACGGGGCGGCTGCGGTTGCCGATGGCATGTTCAACGACCCGGCACCTGCGGGGTCGCACTACGAGATCGTGAACTACACGGTCACATACACCGGTGATGAGTCCGGTCTCGCGGCCGAGGTCGGCATCGCCTTCGTCACCAGCGCCGGCAACGTCGTCAACAGCTACGACTCGATGGTTGTTCTCGCGGACGGCATCGGGATGGACGAGCTCTACAACGGTGCATCTGCCACCGGCTCTCAGGCCTTCCTCGTTCCGGACGGCGAGACGGTGCTGATCCGGGTCAGCCCCGGGATGCTGGCTGACGAGGTGTTCGTTCAGCCGTAATGGGTGGGTGTGGCAGAGGGCTCGACTCTCTGCCACACCGATAGATGGGGGCTTTCGATGCTTCATGGCGAATGTCCCCACCCTCTGCTACAGTCCCTTTCAGGTTCAAGAGTTGCAGCCACGGGTACCTGGCTGGCTGCACGGCAACCCTCCTCCATCGAGCGGGGTGCCCCAGGGGAAGAACCGGTCCGACGCACACGTGTTCGGGCAAGTCGATGGGTTCGCGTCTTCCGGTGCGACGACGCGAACTCTTCCCACGAAGGGATGCTCTGATGAGCGAAAACACCTCTACCCATACCGATCACTCACAGGATCTGTGGTGGCGCCAACTCGGCCTCAGCGACAGCAGCGGGCCCGGATCCAGCGGCAACCAGCGGCGCCTCCAGTCCGCGCGGAGCGACTACCTGCGCTCACTGCGACCCTCAGGATTCACCCGCGCGACGGCTGAGGGCGACGCAGTCCTCACCGTTGAGCAAGTCGCGGCCGAGCTCGACGCCATCGACCAGGCAAACACGGTCGCCGTTCAGAATGAAGCACACCAGCGCGGCGAACGAGGCTGGGTGCACGTGCGCCGCGCGCTGTCTGCTTCGGACGCTGATGTTCCGGTGGAGCGCGGCGACTGGGCCGGATTCACTCGGGGCCACGCGATCGCCTGGTGCTGGAATCTCTACCAGTACGAGCCACGCGGCTTCGTGCATCCTGCGTCACAGCTGCGCGCAGAGCGCACATCCGAGCTTGAGGCTGGCATGATTCCGGACGGGTTCGGTTACGCCCAGCGCGCCGCCGACCTGGAAGCTGCCGGGTTCACGCCCGAGACGTATCGGCGAGCGCAGGAGGCTCTCGGCAAGTCGACGTTCTCGCCGGCCGACGTGACCCACTGAATCGGATGCTGCGGCGGGCTGACGCGAGTCGGCCCGCCGTGGCAGCTCAGGTTCCGTTTGTGAGCTGTGGCCTCAGCCTGTTTGCTGCTCCGCCCGAACGAGCGCCGCCAGCTCGGGGAAGCTTTCGGTCACCGTGCGCCAGAGTAGTTCGCCATCCAGTCGGTCATAGTGATGAACCACGTAGTCACGATGACGCGCGGCCTGCCGCCAAATCAGGGCGGAGAAGCGCTCCGAGTCAGCTACTACAAGGCGCTTCGCAAGATCGCCGATGCGGTTGGACAGCGCCTCGAATGCCAGCGGCACGGCCAGATCTTTGTCGTAGGCGTCGTGCCCTCGTTCGACCAGATCAGCAGCGGTGTCGAGCGTAGAACGCAGCTCATCGAGCCAACGCTGGGTGCGGTCGGCCTCGTTCACAACGGCACGGCTTCGCGAAGGATCGTCGCGTCGCGCTTGTCATCAAGGGATGCGACCGACAGTGCTGACACGGGCGTCCCAACGAGCACTTCCATGTCCATCTCGAACTGCGCGATATCGAAGAGGGTCGCGTCGGACGCCGCGGTGACGAGCAGGTCGAGATCGCTCCCGTCCGCTTGCTCACCCCGCGCGACCGATCCGTATACCTGAACCAATTCGAGGCGTGCAGCATGGGCGAGTCGCTCGATCACCGGCTTCAGTTGCCGGAGTCGCTCAAGTGAGACCACTGGCTCCGACTGAGCCGTGAGCCTGCGGTAGGTCTCCAGCGAGAGGAGTACCACCTCTGGCCTTCGATGAGACCCGACCGTGACCGGAGCAGCGTCCGGAGCCTCACGAAAACCAGCGATGAGCGCCGACAAGCCAGACCGAGCATCGGCGACTGAGATGACTTCCATGCGCACCTCCAGAAGATGTACATGAAATTGTACAGATCTTCGGAGTGCTGTGGTGGGCAGTTCCCTGTCCGCCCACCACAGCTTCACTCAGATCCCGAGATCCTTCCAGCCTCAGCCCTGTTCCGATGTCGAACGCGATCGTTTCACGCCCGCGTGCAGCGTCCGGCGACGTCGTTCCCGGCGCAGCAGATCCCGCCGTGCTCGTGCCGTCGTCCCGCTCGACGCGCCACGTCTGTTCGCTGTCGACGTGCACCCGAACGACGCGATCATCGCAGCACGGCGGCGCCCCTCCCCGCCCGACGTAGACGCCAGCCACCGTAAGCACTCGAACGAGCGCGTTCACGTCCAATCCGGGTAGTGCTCCCTGACGTACTCGTCCGTGTAGCCCCTTCGGATAGGAAGCGAATGCCCATAGTGCAGCAGTTCGTTCAACTGCTTCTTCGTGCGTACTTCCTTGTAAAGCTGACCTGTGGCCGCGACTCAAGAACGTGAAACCGGCTGCAGCAATGGGTTCCGACATTCATCCCTGGGGGTGATGGTGCTCTAGGCGACCATCACCTCGGATGCTCCGGCGCGGGCTGCGCGTGAACTGCTGGCGAGACCGCTGTCGCCCCAGGAATCGACAACCAGCGCTTGGCGCGAGTCCCCACACTCGCCGCCGACGCCGCACCACTGCGACCCGTTACTCTCATCTTGAGGCACGCAGGATTCTAGCCAACGCGCCTCAATCACTCGACGGCGAGCAGGGGGAGCGATTACGCATGGCGCAACGCAACGACGGAACCGAAGTTCCACATTCCGAGGCGCTTCAGCAGTGGGCAGCCGTTGCATATGAAGAACTCAAGAGAGTTGCCGGAACTTATAACAAGGTCATCAGCTACGCAGGTTTGAGGACGGTGCTCCATGAGGAAACTGGCCTCACCACCGGCATGCTCATGCAGAACTGGATTGGCGGCGTTCTCGAGATCGCGGCCCAACGAGCTGCGGATGCGAACGAGCCACCTCTCACCTCACTATGCGTTCGTGGGGATGGCACTATCGGCGATGGCTACATGCGCGCGCCCAAGGCCGTAGCGCCGAGCAGCACCAGCGACGTCGAACAGCTAGCAGCCGAACACCGGTTGCTTTGCTATGCGGCGTTCGCGACAGACATGCCAGCCGACGGCGGCACACCGATGCTCCCGCCGGAGGTGGCGCTGCGGCGACGCGCACAAGGAGCAGATGCGGCCTCGGACGCTTGGCTCGACGAACTCATCGCGACGGGCGAGCTTTCCGCCCGCGACCCGATCCCGTTTCGCACTCACCTTGAAGTCGCCAAGCTTTTCGGCCGTAGTTACAAAGGCCACCAGACCGCAACATTTCAGCTAGATGAGTCAACGGAAGTCTGGTTTCCCAAGATGTACCCGAACGGCGACTGGAGAAACACTTTGTCTGACGACGGCGAGGTGATCACGATGCAGCATATTCAAGGCGGTAAGTACGGCGGCGTCATGGAGACCGACCCCATCCGCGAGTACGTGATCACATTCGGGCACGCCAAGCCGGCAGCCGGGCCTCGGTTCTATACCTTCCTTGGCGTCTTCGAGGGTGCACCTCAGCTCTCAGATCGCACGCGTTGGGTGCATCAGCGAGTCGCGGACACTGTCTACTTTGACGGCGAGGGAGACTTCTCATTCAGTCCCAACCGCTCGCGGCCGGTGCAGGACGACCAAGTAGCTGAAGCCGCCGACACGGATCCACAGATGGTCGTGACATTTCAAAAGCAGCTTGACGCTCGCTCGTACGCTGTCGAAGACAAACACAGCACGGCAAAGTCCCGCGGCAGTGCGCAAGCGGTTTTCGCAAAAGCCGTCAAGAACAATTACGGCTGGGAATGCGCGGTGACGGGCATCAAGACTCGTGCATTTCTTGTGGCATCGCACATCGTGCCTTGGAGCGAAGATCAGCAGATCCGTCTCGACCCGAGCAACGGGATCTGCCTCTCGACCTTCGTAGACCGCGCGTTCGACGCGGGGTTTCTGAGCATCACTCCGGAGGGCCGAACTGCGGTGCGGTGGGACAAGGTCGAGGGTGACCCGATCTTGAAGTTGGAGCTCTCCAAGATTGACGACGTGGAGGTCTTCAGGCCCCCGACCGCACCTCCGGACCCCGCAAAACTGGCCAGGCGCTTGGAGCTAGGTTACTGAGCGCACTCAGTTCGGAATCACCACACACCGATACCGCGCGCGGGTGAGCCCCACGTAGAGCAGGTCGAACCAGTCGAGACCTTCGCGGCGCACGAAGGCCAGTCCGTCGTCGCCGATGTCCGTGAGGATGACGGCCTCGGCATCCAATCCCTTGTACTTGAAGATCGATCCCCAGCGGACGCGGCCGTGGGGAAGCTTCGGCATCGCCGGCGCGGCTGGGGTCTGTGGGGAAGCGACATCGATGGTCAGGTCGGTGGATGCAACATCCACCGGGCCGAGGTTGGCGGCATCCGTTTCCACCTTGAGCCGCTCACGCAGCCAGCGTTCTTCCTTGCTGAAGTGCTCGGCTGCCAGCAGCTTGCCGACGAGTGAGTTTCGTCCGCCGAATGGGCTGAGGATCACGATGTCGTGCGGCTGATGATGCTCGAGCAGTTCCTTCAGTGCTTTGGTGAGCGCACTCGATGCGTCCGCCCCATCCGACACCTTCTTTACCGTCAGCGGAGCGTCGATCGTCGACGTCACACGATGTCCGCGGTATCCAAACTTGCGTGACAGCAGCTCTTCAGCGGATGCCGTCAGCGCACTCACCTGACGCAGGCCGCGGCGAAGCGCAACGTGAGCGAGATCGGGAACGTGCTGGCGAGCGACTTCATATGGGTCGACGTGCGCATCAGCCGGGCGGAGGATCTGCTGCCGGGCATCGCCTGCGAACGCGAGCTTCGTTCCGTGGGCAGAGCCGGTGCCGGCGAGCGCGAAGAGCACCTCGAGCACGGCAGGGAATCCGGCGATGTCTTGGAACTCGTCCACGCTCGCGTTGCTTTGCCTACTGAGCGCAACGAACTTAATACTTGGACACCATGAAGAACGGAGTGTCCGTAAATGTCTGAGGCTGATGAAAAGCTGACGAAGCGAACCGCGAGCGTTAAAGCAACGGCTGCTATACTCGGCAGGTTACGGCAGACTCGATTCGACGATAGTCGGCTTTGCCGGCACCGAGTCAAGCTATGAACCGCCAGGTAACAGTTTGAGGACCGCGCTACACATTACGAGCGCGACAGCGTTATGGAGATCAGACATGTCGACGTATACGATGGGCGAGCTCTTCTCGGGCCCCGGCGGCATCGCTTGGGGCGCCCACGAGGCAGCTCGGGAGGTGGGCGTCGACCTACGTCACACCTGGGCAAATGATTATGATTCCAGCACTTGCGAAACTTACAGGGCCAACATTCCCGGTGCTACTCACCAATCGGTGATCCACGGTGACGTGCGGGATCTTGACGTTAAGAGCCTGCAATCTATCGAAGGCTTCGCGTTCGGTTTTCCTTGCAATGACTACAGCCTTCTGGGCGAGAGTAAGGGGCTCTCCGGCAAGTTCGGGCCGCTCTATCAACGAGGCGTCGACGTGCTCGACCATCACAGACCGGCGTGGTTCGTTGCGGAGAACGTGACCGGCCTCAAGAGCTCAAACGGCGGCGATGATTTCAAACATATTCTCGCCGAGTTGCGTAAGGCTGGGGCGGGTTACACGATCGTTCCGCATCTTTATCATTTCGAACAATACGGTGTCCCGCAACGCCGCCACCGCATCATCATCGTGGGCATTGCAGAGGGAATACCTGCGCAGTTCAAGGTTCCCGCGCCAACCCACCCGAAGCCAGACGATTGGGTGAGCGTCAGCACTGCGCTCGCGAATATTCCGACGCACCTTCCGAACCAGGAGCGCACTCGGCAGTCGAAGACAGTCATCCGTAGGCTCGAGCAGATCCGTCCGGGCCAGAATGCTTTCAACGCCACCTTGGATGATGATCTAAGGCTGAACGTCAAGGGCGCGACGCTGAGCCAGATCTACCGACGGTTACACCCCGGTAAACCGTCATACACAATCACCGGCTCGGGCGGCGGCGGAACGCACGGATACCATTGGGACGAACCTCGGGCGCTGACGAATCGTGAGCGAGCCCGCATCCAGACCTTCGACGACAACTTCGTGTTCCGGGGGACGAAGGAGAGCGTGCGCAAGCAGATCGGAATGGCGGTTCCCCCCGCAGGGGCCAAAGTCATTTTCCGCGCACTGTTTCAGACCCTGACGGGAACGCCGTACGACTGGGTTCCAGCGAATCTGACGCCAAGTGGCGAGCCCGTCAAACGGCGTGCGCTCGCGGAGAAAATTATCAGCTGACCAGTCACAGAGCCGTCTACCTCGGATCGCGAATGTGCATGCGAGAGCATTACCATGCCGGCGGGCCAGCCTGACGAAACAACGGCGCCACGTGCGCGAAGAATGTCCCTGGGGCACGATAGCGTCGTATCAGCGCTTAGCTGCGCAGTGGATTGTCGACCCGCTATGTGGAGGAGTTGCTGTGGCAAAGATACCGTCCGCCGTTGAGATCGTCTTTGGCCAGTTCGTCAAAAACATGTCCCGAGAGGATGCTCTACGGCAGACCAAGGCGACTCTAGAGAGCCTTCCAGGGATCGATTTCCATCTCGCGGAGCTGGAAGTCGAACACAAACAGAAAGTGCTTCAGCGCACGAAGCTCACCGAGATCGGAACTGCACGCAAACGCGATCTGCACGAACTCGGTTGGTACTCCGGGGTCGGGGATGATGGAGCGTGGGGGCCTCTCCGGGAGCGTATGCGCTCCAGTATCGGCGATGCAGTGATCTCAGTTGATCGTTCGACCGAGGAGATCATGGCGTCGATTGCGGAGCCACGCGTGGACCACGATAAACGCCTGGGCCTCGTGATCGGAAACGTGCAATCTGGCAAAACAGCAAACTTCGCTGCAGTCGCAGCAAAAGCCCTAGACAGCGGGTACAAGTTCGTCCTCGTCCTGTCGGGCGTGCATAACAATCTGCGAAAGCAGACGCAGGAGCGCCTCGAGCGGGATCTCGGCCTAGAGAATGATCCTTCATCTTGGTACAAGCTCACAGGCGTTCAGGGCGACTTTGGCACAGAGAGCTCAGTGAACGCGAGCTCGATCGTGGCAAACCATGATCGAATCCTCGCGGTAGTGAAGAAGAACGGCGGGCGCTTGCGGAATGTGCTCCAGTTCCTCCGCAAAATCGATGCGGACACGATGCGCGACACTCCGTTCCTCATCATCGACGACGAGTCAGATCAAGCAACTCCAGATGCTTCAGCGAAGCTCGAGGATGATCCGACGGCCATCAATAAGCTGATGAAGCAGATCTGGGCCGAGCTTCGGAACGGCACATACATCGGGTACACGGCGACACCGTTCGCTAATGTGCTCATGAACCCCAACTCGGACAGCGAACTACTCCAAGAGTTGTATCCGCGCGAGTTCATTCACGTGATGCCTACACCAAAAACCTACTTTGGTGCAGAACGTATCTTCGGGCTCAACGACTTCGATTCCGAGGAACGAGACGCGGAGGTACCCGACGTAATTCGGCCAATCCCGGGCGGCGAGCTTGCACAGCTGGTCCCAAAGGGAAGAGATCTCTCAGGGTTCACGCCGGCGGTAACCAAATCTCTTGGTGATGCGATTCGCTGGTTCATCGTGGCATGCGCAGTTCGTCGGTTGCGGGGGCAACAAAAGAAGCACTCGACCATGCTCATCCACACGACTCATCGCATCGATCCGCATTTCGCGACACGTGACGTAGTTGAGGCATACCTCGAGCCATTGCGTCAGCTAGCGCTGGATGGCGATGTCGAGGAATTTCGGGAGATATTCCGAGAGGAGATCAACAGAGCTGCGGGATTATACACGGGAGACGGCATTGCGCCGACCTGGCCTCGCATCCGCGAGGAAATTCCCAATGTCCTTCGCGTTCTCAAGCTCTCCGTCGATAACGGACGCGCTGAAGAAAGTGACCGACTCTCCTACGGCGAGCTCCCGCAGACCGTGATCGTTATTGGCGGCGGCACGCTTTCGAGAGGACTCACGCTCGAGGGTCTTTTCGTATCGTTCTTCACTCGCACGTCGAATACATATGACACCTTGCTCCAGATGGGGCGCTGGTTCGGGTATCGGATCGGTTATGAGGATCTTCAACGCATCTGGCTGAGCCCGGGCCTCGAAGAGGACTACCGCTTCCTCGCAACCGTTGAAAGCGACCTTCGAGCCGATGTGGCGCGCATGACGGCAGCAGGCGACAGACCGGCAGATATCGGCGTTCGCGTGTTGCTCCACCCCGGGCGGCTTCAAGTGACGAGCCCGGCGAAGATGAAGCATGCTAAGACTGTCGAGGCCGATTTCGAGGGATACAGACTTCAGACCACTCGTTTCGATGTCTCGTCCGGAGAAGCGCTCGACAAGAACGCCCGCGCGGCCGAAGCGTTGTTCGCGCACATCGCTTCCTATCGCTCGCCGGCGGCCCCGACACTATTCGAAAACGTTCCTCTCAAAGCGCTCACGCCGTTCTTCCGAGAAGTGGATATCCACGAGCAGTTCCGCAAGATATTCCATGATGCGGTTGCATGGACGGAAGAAAAATTGCCCGATACCGGCTGGAATGTATTCGTCCCAGCCGAAGGAAGAGGCCCAGACTTCATCAATATCGCTGGCACGCAGGTGAACGCGCTACGCCGCACGCCAATCCGAACTCATCCCGAGACGTTGCGGTCTTCTGGCGAGATCAACATTCGTGCACTGATGGCCGCGAACGATATAGTCGCGGATCTGCGAGCGCAGGGCAAAACCCCACACGGCGTTTCGCTTCGAGCGATGTCGAACGACGACCAGTACACGTGGCGCAGAGCTCGTGACGGCGGTTCTGGCCGCGGGCTTCTTGTTATCTACCCCATCAGTCGCCACTCGCAATCCACGAGCGAAGAACGCATGCCGATGGCGGATGCACTCAGTGCCATCGATGATCGCCTGATCGACGCCGAACGACCTCCATTGATTGGTTTTGCGATGATCGCCCCGACAGATATCGAAAATAGGCTGAAGTCGAAGGGAACAAAGATCGCTGTTGTTCCGACCTACAGCGACAGCGACGACATTGCCGAAGAGGTCGTCTCCGACAATGAGCGTGACTTTCAGGGCGAAATGTCATGAGATCCGCTTCCGACATTCTCGCCGAGGCCCGTATCATGGGTGCACAGCTGACCGACAACGAGGCGAGCGTGGTTCTCGCCTCAGAAGACACGTTCCCGCGCGCGTGGCTTGGGTACCAGAGTGACGGTACGCCTGCTGCGTACTTCGAGAATGGCCAAGAATCGGAGGTATCTTTCTCCGTTAGTCAGGTCATCAGCGTCCACGGAACCCTCGTAAAGACGGATTTGACCCGTGGGTTAGCGATCCCCGCCGTGAAAGTTACTTGTCACGATCAGAAGCTTGACCAAGTTTTCTACGCTTTTATCGACGAAGTGCGTGAACGCATTTCACTCGGCGCTGATGCGCTCGAAGTGATTGAAGCTTCGGCGTCTGAATGGCGGAGCCTTTTACAAGTGGCGACAACGCCTCTCACAGGGAATGCGGCAGCCGGGATTTTTGGCGAATTGCGATTCTTAGAAGCGGCAGTGATCGAGCTCGGGGCCAATGCCGTGGAAATCTGGCAACGATCCCCCCAGGAAATACATGATTTCATTGGATCTCACGCACGCGTCGAGGTTAAGTCCTCTACGTTCCAGACGCGGTCAGCCGTAACCATTCATGGCCTCCGGCAACTTGAGCCTCCTGGCACGGGCACGTTGACGCTTGCGGTCGCCGAGATTCAGAAGCACGGTTCGGAGTCCATCGACGACGTCGTAGCCCGGCTTCGTGAGCGCGGCGTAAGCAGCGCGATCCTCACAGAAAAGCTACGCGATTCCGGGTACGTCACTGGTATGCCCGGATCCGAGAGTCTCGCGTTTGATCTCCTCTCCTGGCGTTTCTGGGAGGTCACGTCAGACTCCGTCGTGCTGAACCGTTCTGCGCTAGCAGTTGAGATCGCCGACGCAGTCTCTTCGTTGTCCTATTTGCTCAGTCTCAGCGTTCTCGGCGCTTCCGCAGAGGCATTCGACTTTCAACGATTCAACGGCAATGGGACCGGAGCATCGTGATGCTTCCGACTCTAGAACGCTATTCGAAGTTGCGACGAGCAGGCGATCAAACCAGCGGCGGCAGGGGAAAGCTCCTCCGGCCCACGAGCGCGCTGTCACGCATCGAGTTGTTAGTACGCGAGACATTACAAAACTCATGGGACGCGAAGGATCCAGAGTGGACTCCCGCATACGGCGTGCGTATCTATGAAATGGAGGCGGAAGCTCAGCGTGTTCTCCGAGACTCCGTGTTTACAGCGCTACCAGAATCACTGGCAGCTCTCAGCGACAGCCTCCGCGCTCCCGGCGTACGGGCCATTGAGATTTATGACCGCGGTACCCATGGGTTGAACGGTCCTTACCGCGCTTCTGAACCTGGTGACCCTAACAACTTCACATCATTCGTCTTTGACATTGGAACCACCAAATCGTCAGAGACCTCGGGAGGCACGTACGGATTCGGAAAAACGGCGACGTTTGAAGTCTCCAACGCCCACAGTGTCGTCTACTGGTCACGTTGCCGCGGTACTGACGGTAATATCGAGCACCGTTTGATCGCTAGTACGCTCCACGAGCCGTATGTGCATGCCGGCGCAAGGTACACGGGCGCACACTGGTGGGGAGTCCTCGAAGGCGAGGAAGATATTCTCCCGGTTCGCGGCGAGGCCGCGCGTCGACTCGGTGAAGCGATATTCCGGACTCACTTCGGAGATGCTGAGGATGGAGATCCCGAGACGGGAACGTCAATTCTCGTGATCGACCCGATCATCGCCTACTCGACGGACGGACAGGAGATGCGCGAGGCTGTATCCGTGCGCACCGAACTTCACGAGGGCGCGTTGCTTCGACAAGTTACCGACGCACTGGCCTACAGTGCGTGGCCAAAAGTGGTTCCGACCAGCGAAGACAACGACCCAATGCTCATCGGGCTTTATGAGAACCGGGTCAGACACGACGTGAAGACCGACATTCTGGAAAAGTACGCAGAGTACGCTTCTGCACTCACACAGATCCGCAGGGAACAAGGCGAGCTCCATGACGACTTTTCGCTACCTGAGCCTGACGGAGTTATCCGACGACGTACGTTCGCTATCACACTTCGACGGCCGCGTAGCGGGACGGACAACGTCTCTACACTGTTCGGCGCTCGTGCGAGCGCGACGGTCGGCCACCTCCATCTAATAGAGAGCGTCAAGGTCACCGGCACGCGGAGCACTGCTCCATCGAATGCTCTTTGTCTGATGAGGCATGAAGCCGAGCTGGTAGTGCGCTACGACCGTATCGTCGATGAAGAAGACGAGTTGCTTCAGTGGCACGGCGTGTTCAAACCGACCAAAGAGTTCGACAGGCACTTCCGTGAAGCCGAACCACCGACGCACGACCGTTGGACGCCAGACTCGGCGGAGAGCGAAGAGTCCAGATATATCGTGAAGAAGACGCTGGAGCATCTCAAGAGCAAGACTCGTGCGTTTCTCAGCGAAAGTCGGTCACAAGAAGCGCACGTACAGCGAAACTCGGTCAGGAATGTCGCAATCGCACTTCGTAGCTTCGTACCGTTTGGATCCGCGACGCCAACGCAAGAAGATGCGGCGGTACCTCGTCGCCGCGAACGGCGCGGCGAGGTACGTTCAGGCGGGCAACGAAGCAATGTCCAAATCCTGCAAGCGCAAGCGCTATCCGGTGGCGCCGGGCAAGCATTGGAGCTTCTCGTGGAGTCACGAAACGGCGGAAGGTTGCGCGTATATGCATCCATTTACGCACTAACTGCGGACGGAAGACTCCCGCTAAATGCGGACGAGGCATCAGTCGAATGGCTGCGCGACGGCGCAACATTCGCCACGGGTTCGAAGTGCTTGGTTGAATCCGGCCAGAAGCTACAGATGCTGATCCGTACCCGTGTCGCTGCGGCGTTGGAAGTCGGATTCGAAAGCGAGATCATCGAGTGACTACGAGGCGGCTATACCCTTTTCCGCGGCTGATACCAAGTGACGTCGTATGGCTCGGTTGGTCGGCGAGTCTCGATGACGACCCCATAGAAATCGATGACCTGGCTGATCGTTGGGATGCAAACTCGAAAATTACATTCAAAGTGTCTGCACGGGTCAACCGGACCGCGATGGAGGCGTTGGGCTCAACCGAGCCTGCCCTCACCATGACGGTGGCTTGCGCGGACACAGCCTATTGTGTCTCGACAGACACGCTGATTTCTGGGAGCGAAGAGATAGTCTCGGCCACGGTCTCTGTGGACATCAGCGGGCACAACGTTTCCCAGATTATCGATCTTCGCGCTGACGTCATCGGCAAAGACGATAATGAAGCGTGGCTGAGCCGACGGATTCTCGCTCAAGGCCCGCAGCTGAGAGTGCCCCTCGACTCCGATCTGATCGGCTTCCCTACATCGAGCTCTTCCTTCGAAGCGCGCGGTCTGCCTGCCGCGGGCTGGCGGCTTCGCGTCACTGCTGATTCACTTGAGGCGCCGTTCGTACACTCAGTGCACCTCGAGTTGAACGTTGACTACCCCGCCGTTCGTCGATTAATCGCCAACCGGCCAGACTCTGCGACAGACGCAGAGCTGAACGCGTCCATCACCCGAGTCCTGATCGCGACAGTGTCCCGCCTGTGGGGTGATGGAGATGCCCGGCTTGAGGACATCGCCGCCGAGCATCCTGATTCCATCACGGCAGCTGCTCAGCGTGCGGCGGAACAACGCGCGGCCCTGTCTATCTCCGAGGCTGTGAAGCAGTTCCGACTACGGCCAGAGGCACTCGAGTATGCGATCGCTTCACGGCAAAGGATTCTGAGCAGATGACTATGGCCAGCCTGCGACACGTCCCCCGATTGGACCAGAGCCGGGCAGCTGAGGCTCGCCGCATGCTCTTCCGTAGCAACGTCGAAGACATCGCGTTCGACGCTGGATCTCTCGAGGAGGCGCTTCAAGACGCACGCGCATTCCCCCCCACTGGAGGTACACGATTCACTCTGACTGAACTCCTCAGCCTGCGTCAGCAGCTATTGGAGGCTTCAGCTCTAGCCGACAACGCCGGGGTGTCCGAACACTACGCAATTTTTGATCTTGAAATTGGACGCGTTTTCGAACAATTCGGCCGCGAGACTCATGGCGACTTCGGCAATCCCCAAGTGTGGGATTTTCTGACGCTCGTTCTGGTACCAGATCTCGCCGCCCGACGGCTCGGAGGGCTGATCGGTTCTCCGTCAGAGAAAGTGTCGGTGTTCAAACGCATAACAGGCGGAGACCGCCGGCACATCTTCCAGAAGCTGTGGAAACGATGGCGCGTGTTCGGACCCGACATCGTGGACTCTGGCCAGCTGACGGAGGACGACTATGTCGCGACTCTCGAACGCCGCATAACTTTAGAACGACGACAACTAGCTCGGCGCGTCGCGGGTGCAATCATCGAATCCGGCTACACCGGAAGCGCGCGCCGAATGTATGCGCGCACGTTCATGCGGAATTTACAACAAGTTTCCGGATTGGTTCGAATCCGCGACGATGATGCCGATTCTGTCAGAACGATTGTCACCCATGTGCATCAGCAAACGTTGCTTGCGCTGGGCTAGGGGCACAAGCAGATCTACAACGTTTACCGACTCGACGGACATCCGGGCTGGAGTCATGGTGTGAGTTCTCCGGCAACGAGGAGCAAGCGGAGGCGGTACGGTAGTTTTCACGGTTTCGGTTGCTTCGTGTGAGGCAACCTCACAGCTCGATGATTCCGTTGGGGGCTTCAGTCCATCCGCTGTGCGCTCGGCCCGGAGCGCCCGGGATCAGCTCGAACCGTCGTCCAGAAGTTTTCCTGCGCCGGTCGCCATCGTGAAAGTGCCGCGTGCGGCCGAATATACACACCCCTGCTACGGTCACTCACATGCCCACCCCCGCAACCCTCGCCGCCCTCCGCGCGTTCGTCGCCGAGCGCGATTGGGACCAATTCCACTCCCCGGAGAACCTCGCGAAAAGCATCTCGATCGAGTCGGCGGAACTCTTGGAGCTGTACCAGTGGGGTGGAACGCCTGATCAGCGACGGGTGGAAGAGGAGCTCGCGGACGTCGTCACCTACTGCATCCACCTCGCGGGCAAGATCGGCGTCGACCTCGACGAGATCGTCATGCGCAAGCTCGAATCCACGCGTGCGAAGTACCCCGTCGAGCTCGCGAAGGGCCGCATGACGAAATACACGGAACTCACTGCGGAGCCTGAGGGGGAGGAATGACGAGCTTCAGCATCGAACACCTCGCCTTCGAACGCGGCGCGGTTGACGGCTGGGCGCGCAGCGACCCGTCCCACACCAACTGGCCCGTCGTCTATGTGATCGACGGTGCTGAGCAGCGCAAGACTCCCGGCGTCTACGTGGGCGAGACGGTCAGCACCGCAACGCGCATGCGTCAGCACCTCGCCGGCTCGAAGAAGAACGAAGGCCTGGAATCGATCCGCGTCGTGATCGACGAGCGCTTCAACAAGTCCGTCTGTCTCGACCTCGAATCGCACCTGATCCGTTGGTTCCACGGCGACGGCCGCTACGACATCCTCAACGGAAACGACGGGCTCACCGACGCCCAGTACTACGACCGCGATCTCTATCGCGAGTCTTTCCGCGACGTGTTCGAAGCTCTCCGAGCCGAGGGCCTCTTCTCGCGCAGCATCCCGCAGATCGAGAACTCAGACCTCTTCAAGCTCTCCCCGTTCAAAGCACTCAACGACGACCAGGCCGTTGCGATCACCGACATCGTCGAGGGTCTGCTCGACGATCTGCAGCATCCGGATGCCACCTCGACGCTCGTCGTGCAGGGCAACCCCGGCACAGGCAAGACGATCATCGCGATCTTCCTCATGAAACTGCTCGCCGATATCCGCGACTATCAGGACCACGACGACATCGAGTCTGATTCGATGTTTGCCGAGTTCTTCGTCCCCGAGAATCGCGAACTACTCGCCGATCTGCGCATGGCGCTCGTCATCCCTCAGCAATCGCTACGCGAATCGGTGAAGAAGGTGTTCAAGAAGACACCCCGACTGGATCCGAAGATGGTCCTCACCCCCTTCCAGGTCGGCGAATCGGATGCCGATTTCGACCTGGTCCTCGTCGATGAGACCCACCGGCTCGGACAGCGTGCGAACCAGGCATCCGGGGTGCAGAACAAGAAGTTCCGCGACATCAACGTTTCTCTGTTCGTCGAAGATGATCCGCGCTACACACAGCTCGACTGGATCAAAACGCGCAGCAAACACCAGTTGCTGCTCATCGACGGCGAACAGAGCGTGCGCCCGCACGACCTGTCCCCGACCATCCTCGGCGCCGAAGTCAGCCGCGCGAAGAATGCGCACCGCCACTACGCACTCACCACGCAGATGCGCGTGCAGGCCGGTGCCGACTACGTCGAATTCATCCGCGCGATGCTGCGCGGGGAGGATCCCGAGCGACCGGAGCTCGGCGACTACGACCTGAGGTTCTTCGACGATCTCGGGGAGATGCGCGCAGCGATCGTGGAGAAGAATGCCGCGGTTGGGCTGTCCCGACTGATCGCTGGGTATGCCTGGGACTGGGTGTCGAGAAAGAATCCGGATGCTTTCGACATCGACCTCGACGGTCAGCAACTGCGCTGGAACAGCACGGACAAAGACTGGATCAACTCGAAGAAGTCTCTTGATGAGGTCGGTTCGATCCACACGGTGCAGGGATACGACCTGAACTATGCGGGCGTCATCATCGGGTCGGATCTGCGAGTCGATCCCACCACCGGGCAGATCGCCGCGGACTGGGATGCCTATCGTGACAAGAAGGGCAAAGAAAACACCGGCCATCTCAAAGACGCGTTCGGTGACGAAGACCTGCTGGTGTTCATCCGAAACATCTACGGCGTTCTGCTGACGCGCGGGATGCTCGGCACCTACGTGTACGTGTGCGATCCGGGACTGCGGGAGCGAATGCGCGAGTACCTGTCTTGATTCTTGACCACGGCGACGGATGAGGCTGTCCCCGAACAGATTCGGGCTAGCCAGTTGGAGTCGCGCCGGGCGCTACTTACGTTGCGATGATTCAGGCCATTGACGGTGACACCTACTCGGACTTCACCCGAACGTCCCACTCCGGTGCGAGAATGCCGCCATGAAGCTCTCCGAGCTCATAACTACTTGCGAGGATGACCCGCCCTGACTCAACGACCGCTCGGCGCTGCTGTCGGTGGTCGACCGTAGGATGCCGTCATGCATGCCGGAACCGCTCTACGAGGACTCATGACCGCGATCGACGAGAAGCGGTGGGATGACCTCGAGTCATTCCTGCATCCTGAGTTCCTCTGCCGGTACGTGCACACCGGTGAGTCGTTCGGACGCGCCGAGTGGATCCGGGTCAACCGTGGCTACCCCGGGTTCGCGCATCTGAAGGTCGAAGAACTCGTCGCGAGCCCAACCGAGGCCGCGTGCCGCTCCCACATCACCGGCCGCGATGACGCCGGCATCCAGCATTTCGAGTGCGCGAGCTTCGCCCGAATGCGTGACGGTCTCATCGTGCAGCTCACCGAGGTCTGGACGGATGTCGATCAGACGGCTCCGGCGGGAACTCGACCGGGCGGAGCCGGCGCCTAGCTCGTACTCTACCAGCGGCGCCAGCAGCGCCGCAGCTCAGTCGAGCACGGCGTCCGCCTCTACCTCGACGAGCACGTCCGGCTCAAACAGGTAGTTCACCCCGATGACAGACAGCGGCGGCAGCGGCTGCGGAATCCCGAGTTCTTCCACCACGCTCTCGAGCCCGCGCATGAAGTCTGGATACATCGTCTCGTCTGTGGGGATGACATACACCCGCAGTCGCACGACATCAGCGAAACTGGCTCCGGCACCCGCCAACCCGCGAGCGGTGTTGCGCAGCGCATGAGCGAGCTGGCCGGCCAGGTCACCGGGGAACAGCCGGTTGCCGTGCTCGTCGCGAGCGATCTGGCCAGACACCCTCACCTGGCGGCTTCCCGAGCTGACGGAGACGTGGTGGTACGGGACCGGCTGGAACATGCCCTCCGGGGTGATCAGTTCTACGGCCATGGGGTTACCTGCTTTCGCTCTCAATGATCAAGTAACCTTTTTATACCTAGTATTTGAAGGACACTTCAACGAAACTAGGTTTCATGGACGAAACCACCCTCAGCGTCGCTGGCCAGATCTCTGACGAGCACCGCGAGCTTCTGGACCAGGTGCTGGACAAGTGGTCACTCCTGATCCTCGACCGACTCTGCGAACGGCCCCGACGCTTCAATGAGCTGCGCAGAGCCATCCCCGCCGTCTCTCAGAAGTCGCTGACTACGGCTCTGCGTCGGCTGGAACGCAATGGGATGGTGACGCGCGTTGTCATCGAGACACGACCAATCGCCGTCGAATACCGGATCTCAGACCTCGGACAGACGCTGCAGGACCTCATCGACTCGTTGCTCGCGTGGACATCCGCTCACCTCGGAGATGTCAACCTGGCCCGGGAGCAGTTCGATGCCGAACATGACTCCGCTACCGGGTTGCGCTCGTAACCGCAGAGTCGTTCACTCCCGCTTGCTGAACACTCCGCGGAGCACCAGGTAAACCGCCACCGCGACGATGGCCACGACAGCGAGCTTGACGACGAACCAGAGAACACTGAACAGCACGCTGACGAGCGTCCATGCGATGATCACGGCGACGACGACACCGACGATGGTCCACACGCTGGTCTTGTTCATTCCTCCAGCGTAACGGCGCAGCATCTGCCGTTTCCTAGAGTCGACCGCGGTCGTGGCTCAGTACGCCGTCCGCGCCTCCGTGCTCAACCACCGCTCGAACGGCGCCGCCGCCTCACTGATCCGCAACGATTCCACCGGCACCGCCCACTCGGAACGCTCGGTCTCGAACAGGCGATAGAACGCAAGGTCATCGAAACCGCCGACTGCCGCATCGTGGCGATCGGCGGCGTAGACGACACGATCAACGCGCGCCCACAGCGACGCGGCCAGGCACATCGGGCACGGCTCGCACGATGAGTACAGCGTCGCGCCTTCCAGCGAGAAATCATGGACGCGCTGTCCCGCCGCGCGCAGCGCCATCACCTCAGCATGCGCACTGGGATCGTGATCCCGTGTGACTCTGTTCTGCCCCACGCCGATAATCTCGCCGTCGCGCACCACCAGGGCGCCGAAAGGGCCGCCGCCGTCGGCGACGCTATCGACCGCCAGCCTCACCGCCTGCTGCAAGAAGTCCTTGTCACGACCCGCAGTCTCGCGATCACCCTTGGCCGCTTCATCCACATCCGCATCCATGCCGACAGCGTAGCCCGCGCACTCGAGCGCTCCACCGACTGCCCCTCTCAGACTCGGCGCTTCTTCCCGATTCGCTTCGACCACCACACGACAAGCCAGATCGTCACCACGAATAGTGCGATCGTGGCCAGACCGGCGAAGACCAGACCGATGAGAACACCGGCGATGTCCAACCCCTGATCCTCATAGGCGGGCGCATCAATGACCTCCCGCCACAGGCCCCAGAACCACACCGTCAGCCAGCCCAGGCCCGCGGTGATGATCACCGATGCGGTGATGTTGACCCAGGGGTTGAAGATGACGCCGCCACGGACGGTGATTTTTCTGGGGTCCGGAGAGAAATCGTCTTCGGTGCGCATGACGTCCACGCTCGCACATCCAACGAGCATCGGCACGGGACACTTCGACAGGCTCAGTGACCGGGGAAGCGACAGGAGGGACAGGAAAAGGGCGCGGACCAGGGAAACCGGTCCGCGCCCTCCTTCAGCACTGTCAGGCGGTGCGGCGTCTCCATACGAAGATCGAGGCACCAGCCAGCATCAGCAGCAACGCGGCTCCGATGAGACCCAGCGGAACCGAGCTACCGGTCCTCGGCAGTTCGTTCACGCCCGGTGTACCCGGGTGCGCCGGGTCGACAGGCTCGTCGGCGCTGTCGTTCGGGGCGTCCGAGACCGGTGCCTCCGGCGTGGCGGGCTCAGACGGAACCTCAGCGTCGCCGCCGGTAGTCGGCTCTTCCGGTGTGACCGGCCCCTCGGGAGCGGTCGGCTCCGTCGGCGTGGTCGGCTCCTCCGGAGTGGTCGGCTCCGTCGGCGTGGTCGGCTCCGTCGGCGTGGTCGGCTCCTCGGGAGCGGTCGGCCCCTCGGGCGTACCAGGAACCTCAGGTTCCGTCGGCGTAGTCGGCTCCGTCGGCTCGACCGGCTCCACAGGTTCCGTCGGCTCCACAGGCTCCGTCGGCTCGACCGGCTCCACAGGCTCCGTCGGCTCCGTCGGCTCAACCGGCTCAACCGGCTCAACCGGCTCAACCGGCTCACGCACGATCACACCGGCATCCCAAGTGGGATCGATGCCCTCGGAGGCGCGAACATTCGCCCACTCGTACTCGTGAGTGAGTCGTGTGTTGTCCTCGCCGAGGACGATCGTCTGCGTCATCCCGGTCTCCGGGTCCGCATCCGAGTCCACGACGTCATCCGTGCCAGCATCCGCCTGCGTGAACACGTAGGTTTCCTGCTGCTCGTCGGTCAGCGTGAACTTGACCTCGTACTCACCCGCGGGCAGTTCGTCGAACAGGTAGCGACCGCGCTCGTCGGTCGTGGTGGTCGCGATGACATCGCCGTCCTGGATCAGTTCAACTGTGACGCCGGGCAGCACCTGCTCGTCGTCATCCTGCCGACCGTCTTTGTTCGCGTCGATCCAGGTCACGTCGCCGATGGCGTACGTCTTCTCCGGCTCGACCGTCTCGCCTGGCGTATTGTACAGCACGACGTCAGCAGAGGCGCCGCTCGCATCGACCGTGATCTGGCTCAGTTCGTCAGCCTTCTGGTATCCGGCCGGAGCGACATCTTCCCGCAGCCAGTAGCTGCCGACCTCGGCGACGACCGGGGTCTTGCCCTCGGCCGTGACGAGCTTGCCGTCGACCACACGCAGGTCGCTCAGCACGACCGTCTGCTGGTCATCCGCAAGTACCGAGAACCGAGCACCAGGGTCGGTGATCAGCTTCGCGGCATCCGTGCTGTCGCGCTTGAGCAGACTCAACGGATACTCGTTCGTCGGCGTGATCGTCGCCCCGACGGCGCCGATCCTGTTGGTGATGCCAACGTTCGCGTCATAGTCCGTGACCCGCACCTTGAAGTACAGCGCGAGCGTCTCACCACTGGTCAGGCGTCCCTTTTCCAGCGCGACAGTGTTGTTGTCGGCGTCGTAGGTGGCGGTGATATTCGAACCGGGGATTGCATACGAATCCCCACCGGTCGTCTTACCAGACTCCACGTCACCCGGGGCGACGAACCCGACGAACTCCACGCCCGAAGGAAGCACGTCGACGACGTCAGCGACCATGTTCGCGAACGTGCCGTGCGGCATGAGCTCAACGCGGTAGACGAAGTCGCTCTGCGTGAGAGCACCATCGGAGTCCAGTTCGGCCCGGAGGTTACCGGTGAACGCATCGTTCGCGGCGTCGTAGATGCGCTTGCGCACCTCCATCTCGTTGCCGAAGCTCGTCGCCCTGGTGCTGGAGCCCGAGGTGTAGACGATCTCCTGACCGGCACCCTCGTAGCGCGCCGTGTTGTCGATCTCGAGCGTCTGCTTGCCCTGCAGGACATGCGTCGGCAGGTCGATGGTGATGTTCCACGTGCCGGTGAACGGTGCGGCAGCGGATGCTCCCCACGAAGCATCCTTCGGGAACGCCGCATTCGGTGCGATCACCAGGTTGCCGTCACTGTCGAGCGACACATCGAAGGTGTCGCCGTCGAGCGGATAGTTCCAGTCATACATGCCGGTGATCGAAGCCTGGATAGCCGGCAGCGTCTCGTCGGTCACATCGAACACCGAGTGGTCGACGACATCGATGATTCTCGAGGATGCTGCATCCCCGACGCCTCGGCCGACAGTGAATGTGTACGGGATCGTCGTGGACGTACCCGAGGTCAGCGTGATCGCGCTGCCCGGGGTGGTCTTGTTAAACCGGTTCGGGTCGTCGACGCCGCCGGAGGTGTCCTTCGGGACGGTGATCTTCGTAGATGCCGACCGCGACTCGCGCTTGCCGCCCGCACCATAGGCGAACGAGACGCGGTTGTCGACGCGGTACTCGGTCACGTACTGCGTCTCGTGGCTCGAGCGCTGCGGAAGCGCGGCAATATTCGCGGCAGCTTTCAGCGTGTAGGACTTGGTGAGGTCCATGCCGAGGTTGACATACAGGATCTTGCCGTCGACAGCGTAGGTGTGCACGTACTCGTCCGCGAGGATGGCGTTGCCGATATTCCCCGTGAGCCCCTCAGCGGGAGCGAGCGTGATGACGTCGCCGTTCTGGTCGGTGAGGAGGAGGAACCCGTCCTCGTCTGCGCTCCAGGATGCCTCGGCGGGCAGGGTGTCGGTCATGATCACGTTGCGGTCGATCGCGAACGGACCGCCAGCGAAGTCAGCGAAGGCCGTGAAGTCGGCGCGCAGCGTATAGGTCACCGGGATGACATCGCCGAGGGTCGCACCGGCAGCGAGCTGCTCAGCGAGCTGGACAGCACTCGGGTTCACAGCCTTGCCGAAAGCGGCACCGTAGCCCGGGCGATCCAGGCCCTTGGCACTGCCCTGAATGCGCGTGCTCGTGGAGTGCTTCTGGTCGTTGATGTTCACCTGGTTGGTCAGTGCGACGGAGTAGTTGCCGCCGTTGACCTTGTCGACGCCGTCGTATGCCTTCTGCAGCTCAGCGCGGACCGCGTCGAGTGCCGCGGCATCCGCGATCTTCGCCGTGTAGGTGAACTTATATACGGAGTTCGCCTCGGCGGGGAAGGAGTGCGTGAAGCTCGCGCCGGAGATGGCGGGGAGAGCGTCGAGCGCCGTGGTGACGGGGTTGAGGTCGCTGGCGTCGCGGACGACCTTGGAGCCTTCCAGCGAGCCCTCGACGAACGCGAGGTTTGCGCCGAGGGTGTCGGTGATGGTCACGTCGCGCGCATCGGCACTGGAGACGGTAACCGTGTACGGGAATTCAACGTCCAGCGCGCGCTCGTCGATGACGACCGTGCCATCGACGACGGAGTGCGGGACCGAGACTCCCCCAACCGACTTGTTCGACCACGTGGTCGTCGACTGGGGCGACTCACCGGGTGCGACGACGATGACCTTCTGTGTGGTGGGCATGCCGTCCACATTCCACACGAGGTCGCGTTCCTCGGAGTTCTCGACCGCGTCGACCGTGAAGTTCAGATCGAGCACACCCTGGGCGATGTCCTCTGGGAACGGCTTGTTGAACGTCACCACGAGCTGGCCGTCGGCGTTGATACCGAGCGACTGGACGGCGGTATTCCCGGCGGGAACGCTCAGTGCAGCTTCGGGAATTGTGATTCCCTCCGGCAGCGTGATGGCGACGACGGCACCATCCGCCATGCGCGTGTAGCCGAGCTGGAGCGCATACGTGCCGCCCTCGGTCAGCACGGGCAGACCCCCGTGGTTGCTGCCGGATTCGACCGGATTTACAGTGACCTGGCCGTCAGCCGCGAACGCTGGAGTGCTCAGACCTCCCACAGCGAGCACGGCGACAAGGATCCCTGCCAACCAGTGCATGAATATGCGCGCACGCGAACGCGGCGCGATGGATTGCGACATCGACTTCTCCCAGAAGGCAAACAAAAAGAGGCGCGTATGGATATACGCGCCCCTGCGTCAGCGCCGCGGTCGCGGCGCTGGGTCGATGACCCCTGGGATTCGGGTTCCAGGACTCATCGTGCGAAGAAAAGAGTCTCCGCATAAGAACAGACGGCGAAAGGGGTGATCCATTACGCGGATACGCTTTTTATTTTCACCCCAAGCTCCACCATCGATGAGTGGCTGAACCAATCAGTTGCTGATGATGCTCACGCCTCGCCGAACTGCTCCACCGAAGCCACCTGCTGCGCGACTCGCCTGAGCGCCAGCAGCAGCGGTTCGACCAGCACCGACCCCAGCACGACATACCTGACCGCGGCCTCAGCCGACTCGGTGGGCACACCGGCAATCTCAGCATCCGCAATCGCCCGCATACTCTCGAGGTACACCGGCAGCACGCCCTTCGCCAGATCGAAGCCAGCGCGCTCCAGCCCCTGCAGCGCGCGGGCGACGTCGTGCAGGACCGCGTCGTCGCACATCCCGGGCTTCCACCCGAGGCCTACGACGATGTCCCGCGTCGAGGTCAGATCAAGCGATTCGTCGGCCGGTGGCGTGATCGCGGCATGCGCAGCACCCAGCAGTTCGTGCGGGTTCTCCGGCGGGTTGTTCAGCGCGTCCAGCACCTGCCGGGTCTCCGCGATACTCACGCCGGACTCGATCAGCGCGCGGATGACGCGCAGCCGCTGCACGTGCACCTCGCCATACGCGGCCTGAGTCGGCGCACTACGCTCCCCCTCAGGCAGCAGCCGCTCGCGCAGGTAGTACTTGATCGTCGGCACCGGTACACCCGTCTGCGCCGACAGCTCCGAAATTCTCATAGCCACCTCTTGACATCGATAGTACAGCTATCCATTATGGATAGTGTCGCTATCTAATTAGGAGGATGCTGTGTCGAAGGTCGTCAAGGGTCGCATGACCCACCACCACGAGGGCGAGCTCGTCGTCTTCCACATCGGAATGCAGATCAATCGCTGGTGGCGTCCCGATCTGTGGATACCGGCATTCTTCGCCATGCCCCGGATGCTGCGCGAGCTGTCGGTCGACGAGGAATCAGGCCTGCTCGGCTTCCAACTGATGTTCGGCAGCGACGGCCCCTACGTCACGCAGTACTGGTCATCCATCGACAAGCTCTACGCCTACGCATCCGCACCCTCACAAGAGCATCGCCCGGCCTGGACCGCCTTCAACAAAGCCGCCCGCAAAGCACCGGGCGCGGTCGGAATCTGGCACGAGACCTTCCTCGTCGAACGCGCCGAGAGCATGTACGTGTCGACCAAGCAGATGGGCCTTGCGAAGGCCACCGAGCTCGTCGAAGTCAGTGGGCGCCACAACCGGGCACAGGCGCGATTCGCCGAGGGGCGGACGCCGGCATCGCGTAACGCCTAGCGCCCGGCAACGCGCCCTTGGGTTCCAACGGTGCTCGCAACACCCTGATCTTCAGCAGATCGACACGACTCAGTCTGTGACGATACGGCGCAGCGCCTCGCGTGCACCGAGGTCGCGGATGAGCCCGACGGCCTCAACATAGGCGGCGACGAACCGCGCGTCATCAGCGAGGTCCCCGAAGAACTCGCGCTCCTCGAGGAAAGCCCCCGGCCGCGTCCGGTCACGCCGCGCGGCGGCCATCACCCGCTCCCGCGTCTGATCCACGACGTCGATCGGTGCACCGTTCTCGTCGACACCCTCGGCGTAGCGGGCCCAGCTGGCGACGATCGCCGCGCACCGGCGGACGTCACCGCCCGCCGCCAGCTGCTCGCGGATGACCGGCACGAGCCACGTGGGGATCCGGTCGCTGCTGTCGGCGCACAGCCGTGCGAGCGTGTCGCGCACGTCGGGGTTCGCGTAGCGTTGGATGAGCGACGCCTTGTACGCCGTGAGGTCGACACCGGGGACGGGTGGCAGCGTCGGCGTCGCCTCCTGATCCATGTAATCGACGAGCAGGCGCCGGATCGCGGGATCGGCCACGGCCTCGTGTGCGTACGTGTAGCCGAAGAGGTGCCCGAAATAGCACATGGCCTGGTGCGTGCAGTTGAGCAGACGCAGCTTCATGAGTTCGTACGGGATGACGTCGTCGACCATCTGCACGCCGACGTCTTCGTACCGCGGCCGCCCCGTGGGGAACCGGTCCTCCAACACCCACTGCTCCCACGGCTCCGCGACGACCGGCCAGGCGTCGTCCACACCGAAGCGGTCGTACAGCTCGACGATGTCCGCGGGCGACGTGACCGGGGTGATCCTGTCGACCATCGAACTCGGAAAGGCGACCTCCGCGGCGATCCACTCGGCGAGTTCCGCATCGCGCAGAGCCGCGAAGGCGGTGAACGCGCCCCGCGCGACTTCACCGTTGCCGGGGATGTTGTCGCACGACATGACCGTGAACGGGGCGACACCCCGCTCACGGCGCACGCGCAGCGCCTCGACGACGAGACCGAAGACCGTGCGCGGCTGCCCCGGAGTGGATAGGTCGTCCTGGATGCCCGGGCCCTGCGCGTCGAACTCTCCCGTCGCGCGGTGCACGTTGTACCCGCCTTCTGTGACCGTCAGTGACACGATGCGCACCGCCGGATCGGCGAGCCGCTCGACCGCGCCCGCCCTGCCGTCCGGCACGAACACGTAGTCGACGATCGACCCGATCACGCGGGCGTCGCGCACGCCGCCCGCACTCTTGAGCACGAGCGTGTAGAGCCCATCCTGGGCGGCGAGCAGATCGCGCATCCTCGCGTCGTGCTCCAGCATCCCCACGCCGCAGATACCCCACTCACTAGCCTCGCCGCGGTTCAGCAGACGGTCGAGATACATCGCCTGATGCGAGCGGTGGAAGCCACCGACGCCGATATGTACGATGCCGACCCCGACGTCCTCCCGTCGATACGACGGTCTCGCGACATCCTCCGGCAGCGTATCTAGCCCCGCCGCGTTCACGGCGATCGCCAAGATTGCCTCGTTCTCCTCATGGGACCGATCGGCATCCACGCCGGCTCAGCCCTTCCCGTTGACGTGGATGAGCACGCGCGCCGGTCGTTCAGCGGACGCCCCTTCGACGGTTACGCGCAACCAGTTGCCGAATCGTGCGACCGCGAGTTCCGCGATCGATGCGTCCGATGCCAGCGCGACGGCATCCCCGCGGCGGATCCAGTTGATCCCGTCCGGTGAGACCTCGACGGCCAAACGCAGGTCGGGATGCTCGCCCTCCACCTGCAGGAACACGACAGCCTCCGACGCCCACCCGGCCTCATAGGGCTGCGTCGCGTAATCGTCGGCGATCACGATTCTCCTGGCGAGAACCGATGTGTTGTTCTGCTGCATTCTCCGTGTCCTCTCAGTTCGCGGCTGCAACCGCTTCGACGTTGTCGAAATCCACGATCGCGCCGCTGGCGATCAGCTCGGCCCTCAGCAAATCGACGTCCATCGTCGACATCGACAGCCCGTGGTTGACGGCGAGCGCTGCCGCCGTCCCCGCCCCCTGCCCCATCGCCATGCACGTCGCCATGACCCGCACCGATCCGAAGCCGGGCCCGTCGGCGCACAGGCAACGCCCGGCGGTCACGAGATTGTCCGACCCGTGCGGGATAAGACTGCGCAAGGGCACGTTATAGGGGTGGTGGAGGATGACGAAGTCATTCTGATCGATGCTGTCGACATGGTGGATGTCGATCGTGTGGGCGCCCTTCGCCACGGTGTCAGGAAACGCCTTCGGATGCATGATGTCGTCCTGCGTCAGCTCGTACAGCCCGACGATGTGGTGTGTCTCGCGCACTCCGGTCTGGATGCCGGACTTCGCCAACCACGCGTCCCGGAACTCCGGGAACTCCCGACGGAGCACCTCGATGAGATCGTGCATCTTCTCGCGCAGGCTCGTCTCAGTGCGCGAGAACCACTCCGGGTCGCTCGCGTCCGTCGGCTCGCGCAATACATTGATGCTTACGAAACCGTCGTGGAAGAACTTGTTGATCCACGGGCCGCCGAACAGCGGCACCTCACCCGCCTCATGCAGTTCGGCGAGCCGGGCGCGGATCGAATCCGACACCGGCAGGATGCCATCCACGGCATCGCCGAACACATACTCGAGCGCGGCGGTGTCCACTCCGCCGAGCTGAAACCACAGCGTCGCGGGCTGCAGCACGTCGCCCTTAGTCGTCGGCAGCCCCGCCGCGCGCACGACGTCGGCGTCACCGGTGCAGTCCACGACCGCCCCACAGGCGTACGCCACCCGTCCCTGTTTGTTCTGCACGATCACGTGACTGACCCGGCCGTCCTCGGCGACGACGTCCGCGAACCAGGTGTGCAGCAGGAGCGTCACTCCGCTCTCGAGGAGCAGGCGCTGCGCGGCGAGCTTGAAGATCTCGTCGTTCACCGGCCAGTTGCCGCTGTCCCGTTCGAGCTCGGCGCCGCCCAGCTCCGCCGCGCGGCACATGAGTTCATACGGGATTCCGCCGATGTGCGCCCGGCCTCCGACACGGAACTCGCTGATGGGGGTGACCAAGGCGCTGGTCGCCATGCCGCCGACGAAGCCGTAGCGCTCGATGAGGAGCGTGCGCGCCCCGCCTCGCGCCGCAGCAACCGCCGCCGTCACGCCGGCCGGCCCTCCCCCGGCGACGATCACATCGAAGGAACCCGCCACGGGTGTCTCGCGCGCGGGCTCCTTGATCGATGGGTGAGGGTCGGAACTCACTCGCACGAGTAGACCACCGAGTCGAGGAACAGGTTCACCGAGCGGTCGGTGTCCGTCTCGACGAAGAAGACGGGGTTGATGAGGTCCTTGATCGACCGGTAGCCCGGCACGAGCGTCGGCTCGAGTCCACGCATGTCGAACACCTGGTCCATGGACTGCAGTTCGACATAGCGGCGCCGCCGCACGTCGACCGTGAGCCGGAAGTAGAGCCAGTTGATCTTGTCCGGGCTCTCGTTGAACAGCAGCTCCTGCTCGCCACCGGGCAGCCACTGGTAGCCGTCTCCTGAGCCGTCCTCGAACCTCCGCCCGTACCACTGGTTGTCAACGCCCGGCACGCACCAACCGTCCTCGACGCCGAAGTTCCAGTCCGTCGGAGTGACCCCGTCAGCGACCCGGTAATACTGCCAGCGCCGCACCGGTTTCCCCCCGAGCGCGTTGACGTACCGCACGCCGGGCATGTAACGGTACTCGGCATCCTGCACGTCGAAGAAGAAACCGATCGCCCTGATGTCGTCTTCGCCGATCCCGAAGCGATCCTGGGATGGCGTGTAGGAGTACCAGGCCTCGATCTGGATGAGATCGGGGTCACCAAAGCGCGAGAGTCGCTTGATCGCGTGCCCCATGCTGCCGGGGCGCGGCGGTTCGGTGTGCGGCCCGCCGGTCGGTGCGGTGGTGAGCTTGAGGGAGTAGGTCCCCTCCATCGAGCCGTGCGAGGCCGCGAAACGCATCGCGGCGGTGCTGAGCTGGTTGGCCGGCCAGCTGGTGAGGTCGACCTCCGATTCGAACGACTCGTAGTTGTCGTAGACGAAGTTCGGGGTGAGGTCCATCCAGCCGTTGTAGCCGGTGTCGAAATCGTCGTAGGTGATCACGCGAGCCAGCGGGTTGAAGCGCTCGAGGCCGCGATCGTAACTGAGGAATTTCTCCATTTTTCCGATCCTGGATGCCGATGCGGGCGAAAAAGTGGAGGGGGCGGACTGGCCGCCCCCTCCACCATTCGTCACTGGGAGAGATACACCGTACGGAAGTCGATGAAGTCGTTCGCCGGGATCTTCAGACCCTGCACGTTCGACGCCATCGCGGCGTTCACCTTGATCTCGAACAGCGGGATCGCCGGGGTATCGGCGCGCATGAGGTCAACCGCCTCCTGGTACAGCTCGAGACGCGCGTCCGGGTCGGTGCTCTGCTGCGCCTGCGTCGTGAGGGCGTCAAAGTCCTCGTTGCAGTAGCCGAGTCGTGCCGCGGTGCAGTTGTACAGGCGGTAGATGGTGTAATCGGCGTCGCCCGTGATGGTCTGGTTCGGCTGGACATCGATGTCCCAGGCATGCGTGCCGTCATCGTTGACCGTACCGAAGGTCTGCACCCAGGTTGCCGAATCCATCGCGCGGGGCTCGACCGTGATCCCCACCTCGCTCCAAGCGGAGATGAACGCCTGCATCATGTTCGCGAAGCCGGCACCGTTCGCGGTGCTGTAGATGGCGTCGACGGTGAATCCGTCCGGGTAGCCCGCTTCGGCCAGAAGCTCCTTGGCGCGCTCAGGGTCGTACTCCACCATGCCGTCGCTCGGTTCGAGGCATCCGAAAGCCGCGATGGGGCAGTATGAGGTCATGACACTCGCGGTGTCGCCGAAGAGCGACTCTTGGATCGTCTTCAGATCGAGCGCCGCCCACATCGCCTCGCGCACGCGCTGGTCCTGCAGGTACTCGTTCATGTTGTCGAACCACAGGAAGTAGTAGTTCAGGCTGCTTTCCTGAGTGAAGACGACATCGTTCATCGCCTCGACCTGCGCGATCTGGTCGTACGGCAAATCGCCGACGACCTGTGCCTCGCCGTTCGATAGGGCCGTGATCTTCCCGTTGACGTCGGTGACCTGCTTCATCGTGAGCGTCTGGAGCTTGGCTTTCTCGCCCCAGTAGTTCTCGTTGCGTTCGAAGCTGAAGTGATCGTTGGCGACGTAGTCAGTGATGACGAAGGGCCCCGTGCCGATGGGCTTGGACCAGTAGTCGGTATCCGCCTGGATCGTCGTGTCGGGGTGCGAGAACTCCGCCTTGCCGACGTAGACGAGTGACATCACACCGAGCAGGGTTCCCGAAGGGCCCGAGGTCGTGATCGTCACGGTGGCATCATCCGTGGCAGCCACCTCGACGATCGGGTCGAGCACGGTCTTGAGCGGCCCTTCCCACGCGATGTAGCGCTCGATCGAGCCCTTCACATCGGCAGCAGTGAGCGGAGTGCCGTCGCTGAACTCGACACCATCGCGCAGATGGAACACGAGCGTCGTGTCATCGACCCATTCCCACGATTCGGCAAGCTTCGGCTGCGGCTTGCTCTCCTCGTCGAGCGAGATCAGGCTCTCCATGGTCTGCGAGATGGCCATTTGCACGCCGATCTCGAGCGGCTGCTGCGAAATATCGGAGCCCGCCCATCCGTAGGCGGGGATGAAGGTGAGGTTCTGCTGGTCGTCGGGCAGTGGTTCCGTGGAGCCAGCAGCGTCGCCGCCTCCACCCGAGCATCCGGTGAGCAGAAGTGCGGCGGCAACCGCGACTGCGGCGACCGATCGCAACCTCGCGTTTAGCGATGTCATTTCTATCTCCTTTGATCGATGAACGTAACTTGGTGCGGCTCACTCGCCCCGGCGGGGCAACGTGAACGTCGAGGCGACGGGGTAGTGATCGCTGGGCGAGATTCCCCGGTCGAAGAACTCCACGACCTCGGCGCTGCGGGGGCGCACGGGGCCTCGGAAGAAGATGTAGTCGATGGTCTTGTGCGGGCTCGCGATCGGCGACTTCGGCGTGCCGACGCTCTCGCGGAACGGGTTCGGAACGACGGGGTGCGTCGGCGGAGCCTGCCGGTTGAGGGCGCTGAACGAATCAAGGTATCCGGCATTGCCAATTACCCAGATCGCCGTCGCGATCGCGTTCGTGTCGGAGGCGAAGAATACCGGCTCGTCCCGCCGGGCGAGACGGGCCAGTTCCTCCACGACACGATGAGCCTGGGGAGTGCGCTGGTTGACTCCCGTCTCCACTTCGATCGCGTTGCCCGAATACGACAGGTGCGCGGTCGTCCACAGGATCGTCCTGTCTTCCCCCACGACCCGCAGCCGCGCCCAGAACAGGCGGGCGTGCGCGTCGTGAATGCCGACGTCCTCCGCGCCGTGCTCGACCTCGACGAACAGCTCGGCGTTCCACCACAGGTTGCTCTGCGATTCCCACCCGGGGAAGTCGTCCTGCACGCGCCGATGACCGGGCATCACCGCATCGAGCAGGTCTCGGGACCACGCGCGCGTCTCCTGCGTGGCGAGCAGGTCGGGTGCGCGCCGTTCATACAGCGCGCGCATCGCATCCACCCGCTCCGCAGCGTGGTGATCGCCCCACAGGTTGTGCGTCTGTGCGATGAAGGTGAGCGGCGCGGTCACGAGATCTCCCTCTGATCGGCAGGACGAGCCTGCGCGATGTCATGGTTGTAGCGCACGACCTCGCTGCGCCCGTCACGCAAGCGGAACGTCGTGACGGAACAGTTGTCTGGGGCGCCGAGCACCATGTGCCCTGGTGAGGGGATACCAAGCATGTGGGCGGCCGCGAGCCGGATGGGGTTACCGCTCGTGAAGATGACCGCGATCCCGTCCCCCTCCCGGCTCTCCAGCACGTCGACGACACGACCGATCGCGGAGACAACGCGTTCGCGCGTCTGGGCGAACGTCTCGCCGCCCACACCGCGGGCAATGTCCGCGCCAGCAGCCACGGCCGTCACGATCTCGGGGTACTTCTCTTCGGCGTCCTCAAGCGTCATTCCTGCCCAGTCGCCGACGTTCATCTCCCGCAGCGCCTCGTCCTCACGCACCGGAACACCGACGCGCTCAACGTACTTCGCGGCCGTGTCGCGCACTCGGGGCAGGTCGCTGGAGAATACGACGTCGGGGTGCGGCACCTCGCGGGAGAAAGCCGCGGCGAACTGCGCGGCCTGCGCGCGCCCGTCCTCAGTAAGGCCCGAGTCCTGCTGACCCTGATAGCGACCCTCGACGTTCCACAGGGACTCCCCGTGGCGCACGAGGTGCACGATCATCTGCCCACTCAAGGGGTCTCCTTCAGCCACGGGCGCGCGACAGGCACCGCCGCGAGGAGCGCCCGCGTGTAAGGATGCTGCGGATCATCGAACAGCCGTTTTGCGGTGCCCTCTTCCACGACGACGCCCTTGTTGAGGACGAGCACGCGGTCGCAGATGTGCTCGATGACCGAGAGGTCGTGCGAGATGAAGAGGTAGGAGAGTCCGAGATCGGCCTGCAGATCCTCGAGCAGGTTGAGCACCTGCGCCTGCACCGATACGTCCAGCGCGCTGACTGCCTCATCGCAGATGATGATCTTGGGACGCAGGGCTAGCGCGCGCGCGATGCCGATGCGCTGGCGCTGACCACCAGAGAACTGGTGCGGATACCGGTCGGAGTAGTCCGGATTGAGACCGACGCGCTCCATGAGCGCCTTCGCCTCGACCGTCCACTGATCACGTGACACGATGCCGGCGTGCACGCGCCACCCCTCGGCGATGAGATCGCGGACCGTCAGCCGCGGGTTCAGCGATGCGTACGGGTCCTGGAAGACCATCTGCATGTCGCGCCGCATGTCCTTCATCTGGCGTAGCGACAGCTGGGCGATGTCATTCCCCTCGAACCGGATGACGCCGGCGGCCGCGGGTACCAGTCCGATCACGGTGCGGGCGATGGTGGACTTGCCCGAACCGGATTCGCCCACCAGGCCGACCGTCTCGCCCGGTCGGATCTCGAAGTTCACGTCCGAGACTGCGACGTTCTCGCCGGTCTTGCGCAGCAGGATTGAGGAGCGCAACGGGTACGACACCTTGAGGTGTTCCACGCTCAGCAGGGGAACGGTCTGCTCAGTCATGCGCGAGCACCTCCTCGGAACGGTGGCAGGCCGCCAGGTGCTCCAGCGCCCATCCCTCCGGCGCACGTAGCGCGGGCACCTGGTTGCGGCAGAGATCGGTAGCGAACGGGCAGCGGGGATGGAACGAGCATCCAGTCGGCAGGGCGAGCAGGTTCGGCGGAGAGCCGGCGATCGGCGTCAACCGTTCGCCGCGCGCCGTGTTGCTGGGAATGGAGTTCAACAGCCCCTGCGTGTACGGATGCGCCGGGTGGTCGTAGACCTCGCGGATGCCGCCGAACTCGACGATCCGGCCGGCATACATGATGGCGGCCCGGTCGGCGACCTCCGCGACGACGCCGAGGTCGTGGCTGATGAGCACCATACCCATCCCTGTCTCCGCCTGCAGATCGGCGAGCAGGTCCATGACCTGCTTCTGCACGGTGACGTCGAGCGCGGTGGTCGGCTCATCGCCGATGAGGAGCTTCGGCTCCAGCGCGATCGCCATCGCGATCATGATGCGCTGGCGCTGACCGCCGGAAAACTGATGGGGGTAGTCGCGGATGCGCGTCTCCGCATCCGGGATGCCGACCCGCTTGAGCAGTGCGAGGGACTTCGCCCACGCCTCCTGTTTGGGAGTGCCTCGGCGGCGGCGGAACAGCTCAGCGATCTGCCACCCGACCCGGTAGACCGGGTTGAGCGAGCTCAGCGGGTCCTGGAAGATCATGGCGATCTCCGTCGCGCACAGCTCGCGCACCCGGCCGACGGGCTCCGCAGCAAGGTCGACGCCGCCGTAGAGGATCCGGCCGCCGACGATCGACCCAGCGGGCTTCGGCAGCAGCGCCATTATGGCCTGCGCAGTGACCGATTTGCCCGACCCTGACTCGCCGAGGATGGCGACGGTCTGCCCGGCGCGGACGTCAAAGCTGACGCCATCCAGCGCCCGCACGACCCCGGCCGAGGTAGAGAATTCGACCTGGAGGTCCTGCACACTCAAGAGCAGTTCATCGGGCCGCGAGGGCGACGGCGTCGCCTCCGGTGCATGTGAGATCGTCATCAGGCGCTCCGCAACTTCGGGTCGAAACGATCGCGCAGGGCGTCGCCCAGGACTCCCGTGGCGAGCACGAGGACGGCGAGCGCGATACCGGGAAGGGTCGAGATCCACCAGGCCGTGCTGAGGTAGGCCGTGCCATTGCTGATCGTCGAGCCCAGGCTCGGGATGCCGAGCGGTACGCCGACACCCAGGAATGACAACGCAGCCTCCAGCAGCACAACGTGGCCGAACTCGACAGTGGCGACGACGAGGATTGGGGCGAGGCATCCGGGCAAAAGCGTACGGAAGATGATGTGCCAGTCGCTCGCGCCCAGGGTGCGGGCAGCCTCGACGTACTCTCGGCTGCGCAGCGTCAGCACCTGACTGCGGGTGACGCGGGCGAACACGACCCAGTTGGTGATCGAGATGACCACGATCACGTTCCACAGGCTCGATCCCAGCACTGAGGCGAGGAGGATCGCGAGGAGGATCGCGGGGAAGGCAAGCTGCACGTCGGCGATGCGCATGAGCACGTTATCGACCCAGCCGCCGAAGTGGCCCGCGATCAGCCCCGTGAGAACACCGGCCACCCCCGCGAAGAGCAGCGAGGAGATGCCGACGGTGAGTGAGACCCTGGCACCCATCATCATCTGGGCAAAGAGGTCCTGGCCGACCTGGTCCGTGCCGAAGATCGCGACCGATCCGTCCGGCAGAGTCGTCCCGGGGGGCTTCAGTCGTAGCAGCACATCCGCGTGCAGCGGGTTGAAATTATAGAGAATCGGGACCACGATCGCGCCGATGATGAACAGGGCGATCACGACGATCGGTATCGCGATGCGTGCGGTGACGCCACGGCGGGCCTTGCGGGCGCGCTGCATCGTCTGCATGGCGATGGTGGGAGGGACACCGGTCATTTCGCGAGCCTCACTCTCGGGTCGAGGAATCCGTAGAGGAGATCGACGAGCAGGTTCACGATCACGAATCCGGCGGCGATGACCACGACGCATGCCTGCACGAGGTTGTAGTCGCGGGCGAGGATCGAAGAGACCAGGAGCCTGCCGACGCCGGGGAAGCTGAACACCGTCTCGGTGACGACCGCGCCACCGAGGAGGGTGCCGAATTCCAGACCCACCAGCGTGACGACAGGGATGAGCGCGTTGCGCGTCGCGTGGGTGAAGATCACCGTGCGCTCCGACAGGCCCTTCGCTCTCGCCGTGGTGACGTAACCCTCACCGACCACCTCCAGCAGACCACTGCGGGTCATGCGTGTGAGAATCGCGATGAAGGGCAGCGATACCGTCACGACGGGGAGTACGAGCGCGGCGGGGCTGCCCAATCCAGAGCTGGGCAAGAGTCGCAGCGTCTGCGAGAACACGAGCATGAGCACCACACCGACCCAGAACCCGGGAAGGGCCTGTGCGAGCAGGCTCCCGGTGGTGATGATGCGGTCAGTCGGCCGGTTGACGCGGATCGCCGCGAGCAGGCCGAGAGGGAAGCTCACGATGACCGCCAGCAGGCAGCCGAGGAACGCGAGTAGCGCCGTATTCGGCAGCACTTGCAGAACGAGTGCCATCGCCGATCCGCCGTGCGTATATGAGTTGCCGAAGTCTCCGCGGAGCGCTCCGCCGAGATAGCCGGCGTACTGCACGAACAGCGGTTGATCCAGCCCCATCCTGACGCGGATCGCGGCGATCTGTTCCGGCGTGGCATCGATTCCAGCGACGAGAACCGCTGGGTCGGACGGCACGAGCCGCACGATGATGAACACCACGGTCACGACACCCCAAAGCACGAAGACGGCGAGTAGCGCCCGTCGAATCGTGTATCCCAGCATGTTCACCTCCGTGGGGGTCCTCTGCGACCCCTGGTTCGGGTTCCGGCTCGTCTTCGATCCACCGGAACGTTATCGCTAATGAACCTCGCGCATCTCAGCCAAATTGTCAACCGCTAGTCAAGATCAGCGCAATTTCAAGGGTTCTCATATGAGCGCGCGTTTGCGCGAGGCTCGGGAGAATGACCTTTGACAGCGGTTCACGATAACGCTAATGTTGCGCTCACATCGCCCCGGCAATGCTGTCGGGGCCCGAAGTCAAGGAGTCACTGGTGACCACCCCCGATGTCGCGAACACCGCAGCAAGCCTGCGGGAAGCGATCCGCAGCAGCGATCTGCGTCTATCGAAATTCAATCCGCTCCCACGGATCCTCACGTTCGATGACTTCAACGAAGGCACCAACGGCTGGGTCGAGCTCGGCGGCAACTACAACGGCCGCGGCGACCTCGATTCGATGGACGAGCACTTCCGCGACATGCGCCCGCCGATGCTGTCCAATCAGAACTTCTTCGATGTGGGCACGCATGGCGGCATGACCGGCACGTACTCGCTCAAGCTCGCCACCCGCGAGGCGCCTGGCCACACGGCCACGGCGATCCGCCGGCTCACTATGAGCGGCCGCGGCTACCTGCAGATCGAGGCGTATCTCGCTTGGAAGGGCGAGGCGAATCTCGGCGGCGGCGAGGAACAGAACACCTACGGCGACATCAGCTGGGATGCAAACTCCCACCCGACCGAGGCTCAGTTCGGCGCATTCACCGTCGCCACCGACCTCGACCACGACGGCATCCGCTACCACAACGTCATGCGATTCCAGAATGCCGATGAGGACGGACGGATCATCCAGAAGTGGATGTACCCGACGGTCGCCGAGCCCACGCCGCACGAGCGGTTCGAGGGCAAGCACGACTACAGCCAGTACACCGACTTCACGGCGCCGAACCCCGACGACTGGACGTACCTCAACGATCAGCGGCAGGAGGCCTGCTACAACGAAGTGCCGACCAAGGTCAACTGGCACTACCTGCGCTTCCTCATCGACACCACAACCCGGTCGAACGTCGAACTGCAGTTCAACAACGACGTCTACGACCTGCGTGATGTGCCGGTACCGCCCTACAAGGAGAAGTACGAGTCGCTGGAGAGCCTGCTCAACTTCTATTTCTCGGTGCGCACCCTTGGCCCTCACCGCAACTTCCTCTACCTCGACTCCGTCGTCATCTCGGCAGATTGGTAAAAAGCAACATGCGTCAATCACAGAGCGCCGTCCTCGAACGCGGCGTCGATCTCGTCGGCTCCCACGCCACCGAGCCCTTCGAGGTGGGCTGGGCGGGCGAGGCCCGTTGGTACGTCCAGTTCCTCCGACCCGCACCGGGGACCGAGGTCGAGTTCCGCGTGCAGATCTCTCCCAACGGCCTTCAGTGGATCGATCACGATCTCATCGTGCCCGTGACATCCGAGGCGGTCGGTCTGCTTTCGATCCCCGTATCGACCTTCGGGCACTGGCTACGGCTGCGCAGCGAGCAGACCTCGGGGGACGACGCGCCGATGCTGCGCATCTACCTCGAGCTCAAGGAGTAGCCGGAACCGAATCATGATGCGCACAACAGACGGGCCGCGGCGGCGAACCCTGCAGGACGTAGCCGACGCCCTCGGCCTCACCGCCAACACCGTCTCGCGCGCGCTCAATGACAAGCCGGGCGTGAGCGCCTTGACACGGTCCCGCATCAAGGTTGAGGCCGAGCGGATCGGGTATGTGCCCAACGTGCATGCCCGATCCCTCGTCCTCGGCTCTCGGCGGACGATCGGCGTGATCCTCACCGACCTCGCCAACCCGTTCTTCAGTGACCTCATGAGTGAGGTCGAAGAGCTCGCAGTCAAGGCCGACTACACGCTCCTCCTGCTGCTGTCGGCCGAAGACCCGGAGCGCGAGCAGATCGCGATCGAGACCGCGCTGCGCTCCGGCGTCGACGGCATCCTCGGCGTCCCAGTGCAGGGACGCGCCAACCCGTGGTCAGCGGTGACAAAGGCTGGCATCCCACTGGTGATCATGGCCCGCGAATTGCTCGACCTCGATGTCGACCTCTACTCCAACGATAACGAGGCCGGCCGCCGGATGAGCGTCGAGGCGGCGATCGAGCGAGGGGCGCGCGACATCGTGCTCGTCGAGGAGGACCTCCACGTATCGACGGTCGCGCATCGACTCGATGCCTTCCACCAGGTGCTCGACGCGCACGGCATCCCGTTCGATCCGAACCGGGTGGTACTCGTCCCCTCCCGCCGCTCTTCGCGCGGTGCTTCCCTCTGGCGCGGGGAAGATGCCTTCCGCATGATCAGCGACTTGCTCGACACCCGGCCGGCGCCCGACGCTTTCCTCGTCGGCAACGATTACTTCGCCCTCGGTCTCTACGCCGCCCTGCGCGAACGAGGACTGCGGGTGCCCGACGACACGCTCGTCGTCGGATGGGGAGACTACCCCTTCTCACGCTTCCTCGACCCACCGCTATCGACCGTGCGATTGCCCGCGATCGAGATCGCGCGACGGGCGACGAAGCGCCTGCTGGCGCTCATCGACGGCTCCGCCGAGCCTGGGCCCATCACCGAGTACTTCGCCCCGGAGCTCGTACTCCGGGGGTCCATGAACCAGTGAAAGTTATGCCGGCACTTACGCCGCAGCGTTGGCCAGGATCTCATCAGCGGCCGCCGCGCTCGTGACCAGGCTCGTCACCAGTGCCCCGGCGGCGAGCGCTCTCAGCGCCTCGGCCCTGCCCGCGGTCGGTACCACCGCCATCACCTCGGGCACTCGACGCAGTTCGTCGAAAGATATGCCGAGCACGCGCTCGGTCGCCGCGGAGGCCACCGGCTGTCCATCGCGGTCGATCGGGATGCCGCACACTTCGGTGACCGCCCCCGCACGTCGGAGTTCGTCGCGCTCATCGTGCGCGAGCGAGTCGTATAGCCCGGAGGCCCCGGGCGCCCATGCGCCGACGGAGACGGCTGCGACATCGAGCCGTGCGTACGCGGACATCGTCAACCGCACACGAGGATCGCGCCTCAGGTCGCGCGCCGAGGATGCGGTGGGCGTCACGAAGGGCGCGTAGAAGACGCGTGAGCGACCGGACGTCTTCTCGGCGATCTGACGCACGAGCTCCACGGGTCCGACACCGTCGAGCTCATCCGAATGCACGCCGCAGAGTTGCACGACCGTGCTCTCACCGAGCGTCTCGATCTCCTCCCCCATCGCGATCAGGGCGAGGCTCGCCGAGATGCCCACGACGGACTCGCGGCCAGCCAGGGCGGTGAACAAGCGCGCGCTCGCCCGGCCGACCGCGCGCCGGACAGACTCGGCATCCGCATCGGTGGAGTCGCCGACCACTACGGCGCGGCGTAGCCCGAGCGCACGGCGCAGCCGCTCCGACCGATCGGCGTCGGCGGCGCTCGGCGTGATCTCGATCCGAACGAGTCCTTTCCGCTTGGCGTCGTCGAGCAGTCGCGCAACCTTGAACCTCGAGATGCCGAACTCGGCGGCGATGTCGAGTTTGGTGGCGTCGTCGAGGTAGTAGCGACGCAGGATCGCCTCGGTCACGCCGTCGTCAGGTACGTTCGCGTTCATCGTCAACCCTCCGCGTGTCTTCGTGTTGCTCAGATGAGCGTTCTGATCTTTCCGCACATCTTGAGATGTGTCAACATCTGGTAGTTAACTGAGGTCAGACCCTCTTCCCCTCCGCTCACATGAGCATGACTAAGGACGAATCCAATGACGCACACGCCCACCTACTCCGAACCCGCACGCGACGTGCCAGTGATCGCCGATGTCGATGTGCTCGTCGTCGGCGGAGGGCCGGCAGGCGTCGGCGCGGCGATCGGCGCGGCACAGACCGGCGCCTCGGTCTTCCTCGTGGAGGAGATGGGCGCCCTGGGCGGCATGTGGACCCAAGGCCTCGTGATCACCCTCGCCGGTTACAACTCCTGGCTGCAACCCGACCGCGTCCGCGTCGTGGACGGCGTGGGCGGAGATTGGCTGCGCCGTGCCACCGCGATCGGCGGCGCCGTCGACCACGACGGCTGGGTGATGTCGACCGACCCGGAGAAGATGAAGCTCGTTGCCGACGAAATGCTGGCCGACGCTGGCGTCGACTTCCTGCTCCACGTGCTCGCGACCTACCCCATCGTCGAGAACGGCGCCGTGACCGGTTGCATCATCGAGACTCGCGAGGGGCGCCAAGTGATCCGCGCAGCGGTCACGATCGACGCGACAGGCAACGGCGATGTCGTCGCACGCGCTGGCGACGACTGGCTCAAAGGCAACACGCTGCAGCCGATGACGCTGCCGATGTACATCTCCAACGTGCGCACGACGCCGGGCATCGAGGCCGGCGAGCCGGCGCGCATCCGCACGGGTCCCGCAGCGGGCGACCTCGATGAGTACGGCATGGATGATGCAGAGGCCGCGCGTCAGGATGTCACGATTGACCGGCAACTCATGCGTGAAGCTAAGGCCCGGGGTGAGCTGCCCGTGTTCGGCGGTCCCTGGTTCGGCGGACTCGAGAAGGATGTCGTGTGGGTCAACTCGGTGCGCGTGGTCGGCGACGCAACCGACAACCGCGACCTCACGCGCGCCGAGGTACAGGGCCGACGCGAGGCCTTCCAGCTCTTCGAGTACCTGCGTGACAATGTCGCCGGATTCGAGGAGTCGAGGCTGCAGCAGACAGCCCCGACCATCGGCATCCGCGAGACGCGGCGCCTGGTGGGAGCTACCACCCTCACGGGTGACGACATCCGCGCCGCCCAACAGCCAGACGATTCAATCGCTCTCGGCGGCTGGCCGATCGACGTGCACCCGGTCGATGGCTTCGCCGGTTCGCACGTCATGTACGTGCCCGATCCCTACGGCATCCCTTATCGGGCGCTCGTGCCGGCGACGACCGACGGGCTGCTCGCCGCCGGCCGCTGCATCTCGGTCGACCGCGAGGCACTCGGCAGCGCGCGCGTCGGAGCGACGTGCACGGCGACGGGGCACGCGGCCGGGGTCGCGGCCGCACTAGCGGCACGCGACAACATCCGTCCGCGCGATGTCGACACCGCCGAACTGCAGCGCACGCTGCGCGCGCAGGGTGCACTGCTGTCGCCGGAGGATCTGTCGAACCCGGCACGATAAATGCTGGCCAGGTGCACGTCGCGACGCTTCATCGCGCATCGCGGCGTGCACCTGGGCAGCACGATCGCCGGAGAGAACTCGCTCGAGGCTGTGCGCCTCGCACGGCGGGCTGGCTTCGCCTGCATCGAGACCGACGTACGACTGACCTCCGACGGCGTGGCGGTCGTTCTGCACGACGAGTCCCTCAACCGCACGATGACGACGAAATCCGGGCACGACCTCGACGCGCTTGTCCTTATCAGCGAGGTGCCGTTCGCGCGGCTGCGATCGGACTACCGACTCCGAGCGCGCAAGCACGAAGACCGCATGCGTATCCCGACCCTGGAGGAGTACCTCGCGGAATGCGCATCGGCACGGCTCCTCCCGTTCATCGAAGCCAAGCCCGTCGAACACGCATCGGAGTTCTGCACACAGGTGCTCGAGATCGCGGATGCCGTCATCGGCCGTGGAGACTACGTCATCACCTCTAACGGCGCCGGATCGACGGCGCTGTGCACCTGTATCCGGGCGAGAATATCGCGTTCGCGGCCCCGCCCCGGCCATGCTTCGGCGGCGTCTTCCTCGATCTCGAGTTCACCGGCGCTGCCGAGGTGCGGCTCGGCCCACAAGCGTTCCGCATTGCCAGTGCTCAGCCGCGGCGCATCCGACATCAAGTGCTGCTGGATGCGCGGCCGGCATCATTCTCCTTCACCATCACGGCGCCGTGCCTCATCGGTCGGATCGAGGTCGTAGTCGCGGAGTACTGAACACCGAAAACACCGGACTCTTGCCCACTCCTGTCGCCCATCGGTAAGAATGGGGGCTTCGATAGGAGTCTCACCATGCTCAGAACCCCAGGAGCGCCCCGGCGGCGCACCCTGCAGGATGTCGCCGACGCGACCGGATTGTCGGTCAACACAGTCTCGCGCGCGCTGCGCGATCTATCGGGCGTCGGCGAGAGCACGAGGGCGCGGATCAAGACGGAGGCCGAGCGGATCGGTTATGTACCCAATGCCGACGCTCGCTCGCTCGTGCTCGGTTCGCGAAAGACAATCGCCGTGATCATCACTGATCTCGCGAACCCGTTCTTCAACGATCTCGTCACCGAGATCGAGGAGCAAGCCATCCAGGCTGGATACACCTTGCTCCTCCTGCTGTCGAACGAGGACCCCGAGCGCGAACAGTCCGCGGTGGACGCGGCGCTGCGCTCCGGCGTCGACGGCATCATCGCGGTGCCCGTGCAGGGACGGTCGAACCCCTGGACCGCAGTGACGAGGGCCGGCGTGCCCCTCGTCATCATCGCCCGCGAGTTGCCGGATGCGGAAGTCGATCTGTACTCGACCGACAACGCTGAGGGGTGTCGTCTAGCCACGTCCGCGCTGATCGAGCGAGGCGCGCGCGACATCGTCCTCGTCGAGGCAGACCTGCAGATCTCCACGGTCGCGCACCGCGTCGCCGGGTTCCGCAGCGCCCTCGAGGATCACGACATCGCGTTCGACTCTCGCAATACCGTGCTGATCCCCTCCCGGCGCACGAGCAGGGGCGCCGCTCCCTGGCGCGGCGAGGATGCCTACCGTATGGTCACGGATCTGGCGGAAAGCGGACGCATGCCGGACGCGTTCCTGGTGGGCAATGACTACTTCGCTCTCGGTATATACGCAGCGCTGCGCGAGCACGGCGTCCGGATCCCGGATGACGTCATGATCATCGGCTGGGGCGACTATCCGTTCTCTCGGTATATGAATCCGCCTTTGTCAACCGTGCGCCTGCCCGTGATCGAGATCGCTCATCGGGCCATCCGAAGGTTGCTCTCTCTCCTGGACTGCACCGCGGAGAACGGAGTCGCCGCCGACTACCTAGTTCCCGCGCTCATCATGCGCGGCTCAACCGTCGCCGAGCCAGCTTCCTCCCGACAGGACCGATGAGCAGGGGCCGAGGCAAGCAGAATCCACTCGTGACGATGTTCGCCTGGGCGGCGCTGCGCTGATATTGGGGCATCCGCCGCGACATATACCCGCGGCAGGGCGTCAGGTTTCAGGCATATCCCGCAGCAGCCGCTGCACCTGATCGACTCCGGGGAACGAAGCGGTGCTGCCGTCTCGTTCCGGTGCGGGGTCACCGGCAGCGGATGCTGGGTCGATCAGCCGGCGCAGCCCCGAACGAATGAGCGCGGAATCCATCGAGGTGATGCCGCTCAGTGCGAGAACGGTGACCCCCTGATCGAGCGCGGTCATGAGGCGCGCGACGTCACCCGCGGGAAGAGCCTCACCGGCCGGTCGGTCCTCCGTCGCGATGCGCTCGTAGGCGCCGATCATCACCTGCATGCGCTCCCGCAGCGCGAGGACGAGACTCTCGTCTCTGGCCGCGGTTGCGATGAACTCGAGCGTCGCGAGACCGAACCCCCGAACCATCTGCGTGACATCCAAACCACCAGCCGTCGACGGTTCCGTCTTGTCGTCGCTGGCCGCATCAGCGGTCGAGAACGGGTCCCAGTCGGCGTCCTGCAGCATCTCCTGGTTGAAGTCCATCAGGGCGAGGAACAGGTCTGATTTGCTGGCGAAGTTCGAGTAGACAGCACCCTTGGAGAACCCGGCGTCATGCGCGATGCCCTCCAGGCTCGTCGCGTGATAACCGTCGCGGGAGAACGCGTCCAGCGCGGCGAGGATGAGTGCCTCACGAGTCTCACGCTGCCGTTCGGCGCGGGTCCGCGGTGTGCGCGTCACTGAGCGAGAAGCATCCATCTCGCCATCCTAACGATTGACCTACCGTGCGAATCTGGATACTGTCGGTATGTGAAATACCGATGGTATCCGAAATTGAAGGACGTGCAGAGATGAGCGCAGCACTGGAAGTGGACGGCCTCACCCGACGATTCGGCGCCGTCGTAGCCAACGACGGGATCGGCTTGCGCGTGCAGGCAGGAGAGGTGGTCGGGCTGCTCGGCCACAACGGCGCCGGCAAGACGACGCTGGTCTCTCAGACCGTCGGATTGCTGCGCCCGGATGCTGGCTCGATCCGCGTCGCGGGCGTCGATGCGATCGCGGCCCCCGCCCACGCGCGTCGGCGCGTCGCACTCCAGCCCCAGGCGCAAGCACCGCTGGACGGCCTCACCCCGAAGACAGCGATCGAGATCGCCGGCCGGTTGCGGGGCCTGTCCCGCGGCGATGCCCGACGAGCCGCACGCGCCCTCGCTGAGGAACTTGATATCGGCCCCTGGTTCACCCAGCGGGCGACGCCAGACGGTGGCGGATTATCCGGAGGCGTGCGCCGACTCACCGCGTTCGCCATGGCCGTCGTCGCCCCGGTGCCCCTGGTCGTGCTCGATGAGCCGACCAACGACGTCGACGCGGCACGACGACGACGCCTCTGGAAGACCGTCAGACGCCTGGGCAACGAAGGCGCCGGTGTTTTGCTCGTGACCCACAACGTCGTGGAAGCCGAGCGGGTGGTCGATTCGCTCGTCGTGCTCGATCGCGGCAAGGTTGTCGCCGCAGGTTCACCCAGTCAGCTCCGAGGCTCCAGTGATCAGGATCTGCAACTCGAGCTGTCCCTGCATCCGGAAGCCACACACCCGGATCGCACGCATTCAGGCGGTACCGACCCGTCCGAATCGCCTTCCGAGATTCCGATCCCGATCATTCGACGAGTCCGAGCCGGACGCCGGGTGCTGCTGACTCTCGCCGCGACGGATGCCGCCGCAGCCGTCGCGTGGGCAACGACTCTCCGCACATCCGAGCGCATCGAGGGGTACGCACTCGCACCGGCCACGCTCGAAGACGCCTACCTCGCGGCGACGGCGAGCGCCGATACATCTACGAAGGATGCTGCTGATGATTGAACAGACGACGCTCTCCACGCCGACGACCTCCTCCGCACCAGCACCTCAGCGCACCGGCCTCTGGGTCGGCTACGTGGCCCTGCTGCGCTGGACGATGGCGCAGACCGGTGCCATGCTCCCGTTCGTCATCGTCGTCCAGGCGGTTCTCGCCGCCGGAATCATCATCGGCTTCGGTCTGCTCATCCCCGACATCGATACGGCATCCGCCCGGTTCCTGTCCACCGGTGCCCCCACCGTGATCCTCATGATCGTCGGGCTCGTCATGGTCGCCACCGGCGTGGCCCAGGCGCGCACAAGCGGCACGTTCACCTACCTTCGCGCGTTGCCGGTGCCTCGACCACTGGTCCTGGCGGCCGATCTGACCGTCTGGCTTGCCGTGATGCTCCCGAGCGTCGCGGTCGCCGTGATCGTGGCGCAGCTGCGGTACGGATTCAGCTACTCCTTCGACTGGCCGTTGCTTCTGACGGCATCCGTCTTGACAGCACTGACCGCCTCTGCGATCGGTTATGCGATCGCCGTGGTCCTGCCGCCGCTGCTCACGCAACTGGTCACGCAGGTGTTGGTGTTCTTCGTGATGCTGTTCTCACCCGTCACCTTCCCGGCAAGCAGGCTCCCCGGCTGGTTCCAGACCGTGCACGACATGCTCCCGTTCCGACCGGCCGCCGATCTCATCCGCGCGGGGCTGCTATCAGACACCTATCCGATGAACGGGCGCGACCTCATCGTGCTCCTCCTCTGGTGCGCGCTCGCACTCGCCGTCAGCGTCCGTGCGATGGTTCGGCGGGGGTGACCCCCGCGGTCATCGTCGGACTGGTCTGGCTCGACATCGCCTGATCCGCGCGCCCGTCACACTCCTCCACGCCACCCACCCCACTGCTATGGTGACCCCAAGCTCAAGGGGGAGGAGTGAAGCAGTGCTTGACGTGTCCGTTCTCGGCGCCGTGAAGGCCAGCACTCGCGGCCGCGAGCACCCGCTCGGCGGCGCAAAGCAACGCGGACTCCTCGCGCGCCTGGTCGTCTCTCGCGGTCGCGCCCTCTCGGCAGAGCGGCTGATCGATGAGCTGTGGGATGACGTTCCGCCCCGCGACCCGATCCATGCACTGCAGGCCCGGGTCTCCCGGCTGCGCTCGGCGGTGCCGATCGAGATCGAATGGGCGGATGGCGGATACCGGATCGATCCGGCAGACATCCAGACGGATGCTGCGCGCTTCGAGCAGCTCGTGCAGCAGGGGAGCATGTCGCTGACCGCGGGCAACTTCTCACAGGCCGCCACCCTGATCGGCGACGGACTCGACCTCTGGCACGGAACGGCATTTTCGGGCCTGCACGACCTCACCGCCCTGCGCGCCGAATCCGTGCGCCTCGAAAAGCTCTGGGCCGCCGCGATGGCAGACCGCATCGACCTCGAACTCGCCCTCGGACGCAGCGCTCCGGTCATCTCCGAGCTCCATGCGCTGCTCGAGGCGAACCCACTGGCTGAGCGCCACTGGAGCCAGTTGATCGCGGCACTGTACTGCGACGGGCGCATCCAGGAGGCACTCGACGCCTTCTCCCGCGCACGCACGATCTTCGCCGAGCAGCTGGGAGTCGAGCCGAGCAGCGAACTCAGCCGACTACACCTGGGGGTGCTGCAAGATCAACCTCCCGAGTCGCTGCTGCGCCTTTCTAGCGCGACGGTCGCCCACTCGCACGCGGGCGCGGTTGACGTCGAGATCGCCGATACCCCGGTGCACTCCATCACTTCGAATCAGCCCGATATTCTCGCGGGCATCGTTCGGGGTGGGCGTACGTCGCTGTTGACCGGGCCGGACGGCATCGGCAAGACGCACCTGCTGCGCGCCATCCGTGCGCAGTTCGAAGCGCAGCGCTGCACGGTCTCACTGCTGATCGCGACGCCGCTCAGCTATGCCGTGCCGCTCGGCATCTTCGCCGGCATCCTCCCCGAGAAATGGATGACTCCCGCCGCCCTCGTTGACCATTTCACCCGCAACCGTTCGACCACCGTGCTCCTGGTTGACAACGTGGAACAGCTCGACGAGGCATCCCTCTTCGTCATCAGCCAGCTCATTCGCAACTCGCGCATGCCGATGCTCCTCACCGCCACCGATCTCGAAGGCGCCCCCGACGGCATCCGCGCCCTGTACGACAGCGGCGACATCGGCGAGATCACCGTCACCCCGCTCACCTCCGCCGACGCCGATGAGCTCGTCCTCCACACCATCGGCGGCGCGCTCACCCCCGCCTGTCGCCCCCGCATCTTCTCGCTCGCGCAGGGCAATCCGCTGCACCTGCGCGAGATCCTCACCGCATCGGTGAACGAGAACCGCCTCGTCCGCACCGACCACGGGTGGGAACTGCAGGGCGAGCCCGCCTCGACGAAGCGCCTCACCCAGTTGGTTGGCGAGCGCTTCGAAGGCCTCGATCAGGCCAGCATCGAGACGGCCGCGAAGATCGCGATCTCCGGAGAGTACCCGGTCTCCGCACTGGAAGACACCGAGCGACGGATGCTGGCACGGGCAGGTGTCGTGGCCTATTCCGCCCCGGGGTGGCTTCGACTCTCGCATCCGCTCGACGGCGAGTTCCTCCGCGGCCGCTGCAGCGATGCTCTCTGGCACGAACTCTCACTTGAGGTGCTCGCTGTGCTCCGCGGCGACGAAGCCGCCGCATTCCCCGCAGTCCGCCGCCACGCGCACATTCTCACGCTCGACCTCGGTGAACCTGTCGACGTCGCCCCCACCCTGGAGCTCGCGCAGTACGCACTCGGGGCGTTCGACGAGCGCCTCGCCCTGCGCGCGGCGGCAGCGGTCATCGACCTCGAACCCGACAACACCGCCGCGCACCGGATCGCCGGGATCGCCGCATCCATGCTGGGCGATTCTGATGCGGCGGCCGCACACTTCGCGACTGCTGCTCGCACGGCGACGACGCCGGAGGACCAGACCGCAGCGGCGCTCGCACACGCGCAGCACGTCGGACTGCGTCACCACGACGCGCCCGCAGCACTGGCCATCATCGAGCAGGCACTCAGCGAGATCGACGACCCGGGTCAGATCGCCCACCTGCAACGCGATGCGCTGCGCTGGTCAGTGATCGCCGGGCAGACGCGTGAAATCGCAGACGCCCCGGGAGACACCACCAACGCCGTGGCCGTGCGCGGTCTCATCACCGCGGCGAACGCCGCGGTCGTCACCGGCCCCCTCGAAGAGGCCACCCTGACCCTGCAACGGCTGCACCAGGCCCCGGCCGAGGTCATCGCGCTGGTTCCCGGCGGCGCATCGCTCATCGAACTCATCGCGATCATGGCACTGTCGAATACCGGCGATATCACAGCGGCCCGGCGCCGCTTCGACAGGGCCATCGCCGACACCGACGTGCACGCCCCCGAAGCCCTCGGCAGTTGGGAGTATGGGCTGGCTCTCATCGACCTGCTCTGCGGCAATGTGCACGATGCGTACGAAGGGGCAGCCTCGGCTGCCGTGCATGTGAAGTGGCGCGATACCTCCGGGCTACTGCCCGCGGCACTTGCCCTCGCCGGCGCCACAGCGCTTGCTGCCGGTCACGCCGAGGAAGCGGATGCCCGATTCCATGCCGTCCCTTCCGCCGCCGACACCGACCCGAAGGTCGTCATGCTGCGGGCATGGGCGGATGCATGGCGCGAGAACGCGGCAGGGCGTAGCGATGCCGCAGCACGGATGCTCGTGGATTCGGCGCGCTGGCTGCTGGCAGCCCAGCACACCTACTTCGCCGGACTGCTGGCGCACTGTGCAGCGAAAGTGGTGGGATCGGTGCGGGCGCCGGGCGGCGCCGGCGATGCCCACGCGCTCAGTGACGTGCTCAGCGATGCGATCGCGCTGCTGGACGAGGCCAGTGCGATCGGCCACGGCGGCCTGCTCGGCTTCATCATGCGCCACGCTGTGGCGACAGCATCCGGCGATCTCATCGCACTCGACGCCATCGCGCACGAGGCCGAGACGCTCGGAATGCGGTCTACGGCATCCGATATTTGGCTGACGCTGGGGCAGCCCGACCACTCTGCACCGGCGGGTCAGTCGATGGCGCTGTGGTCGGCCGTGGCTACTCCGCCTCTGGATTCGGGAGGATATAGCTCACCCTCGTCGGCTCGTCGTCCGCACCCTGCAGGAGGGCCACGTTGACGTTTATCTCCCCCTTCTTATAAGCGGCGCTGACCATCTGGTCCATGTCGACAAAGGCGACCTCCTCCCAGTCGGCGAAGTCCGCCTTCACCTGTGCGGCGACCTCGTCTATGCCGCGCGAATCATCCAAAATCACCATCGTGCCCTCGGGCAACGTCATGCTCTGAAGGATGTTGTCGGAGACCAGCGGGATCTCCTCGGGGAAGTCGGCCGGCAACTCGCCGATGTCGATCCCAGCCTCACCGCCGGTCACCTGCTTGATGATGTCTTCCGCCGCATTCTGCGCCGATTGTTGCGTCGCATTCTCCACGATCGCGTCGAGCGGGTTGGCGAAGCATCCTGTCAGCATCGCAGCGGTGACGACGGCGAGCGCGCCCCCAGCGATACGCGTCGGTACAGATCTGCGGGTCATTGTGCTCCCCATGATGTTCCCCCCGTAAATTCCAGCCTCTGAACACACTTCAGCACCGTGCGCTCACAGAACGCTCACACCACTGCGATGCCCGGCGCGATGCGTGCGCGTGAGGAGCTGTGCGTGCGCGTGAGGAGCTGTGCGTGCGCGTGAGGAGCTGTGCGTGCGCGTGAGCGATCTGTGAGCGCCTCCTGATTGCATGACTGGACACAGCTTGTTCCACGTGTCTCGTTAGGGGAAAAGATGGACATCTACTCTGGCATGCTCGCTGCATACATGGCAGCACTCGTCGGCATGGTCATCGTCGGCGCACTCGTTTATGTCGTCACGGCATTCTTCATGTCGAAAGTCTTCGCGAAAGCGGGCGTGCAGGGCACATGGAAGGCCTGGGTCCCGGTCTACAACTTCATGGTGTTCTTCAAGCTCGGCGACCTCAGCCCGTGGCTCGTGCTCTACTGCTTCGGAGGAGCGATCCTGCTCAGCTGGATCGGCATCGGCTTCATCTTCTCGCTGGCGCTCTTCGTCGGCGGCGGCGTGGCCGCGTACCGCATCGGCATGAAGCTCGGCAAGGAGACCGGCTTCGTCGCCTTCTGGCTGATTCCGCCGGTGTGGCTGGGCATCGTCGCGTTCGGTAAGGAGCCGTGGAACTCCGCAGTGGCCCCGGCGCAGTGGGCAGGCAATGCGTTCCTCGCTGATCGCACGGTGTGGGATGGCGTGCCTATGCAGGCGGCGGCAACGGGTGATGTTCCGCCGCATGCAGGTGGGCCAGTCGTCGGCCGTCCGGTTGCGCCCGAGAACCCCGCAGGAGCCGACGCATAATAGGCCGCCTCCGCCCTCCGATCCCGGCCGGGTGAAGCGGCAGCCGCCCGGGTTGAGGACCGGGTGATGAGAAGGATGAAATCACGGCAGAGCCGACCGCTTGCACCCCCATCGCGATAGCTTACGAGCGTAAGCACACCGTTGACCTCAGGGGGAGATTTGATGCGTTATACAAGCGGTAACTACGAAGCTTTCGCGAAACCGCGCAAACCCGCGGGCGTGGATGAGAAGCGTGCATGGTTCGTCGGGTCCGGCCTCGCCGCGCTCGCCGGCGCAGCATTCCTCATCCGTGACGCTCAGATGGACGGCTCGAAGATCACCATCTTCGAGCAGCAGGCCCTTCCCGGCGGCGCCCTCGATGGCCTCGACATTCCCGATAAGGGCTTTGTTATCCGCGGCGGACGCGAGATGGAGAGCAACTTCGAATGCCTCTGGGACCTGTACCGTTCTATCCCCTCGCTCGAGATCGAGGGTGCCAGCGTTCTCGACGAGTTCTTCTGGCTTAACAGAGACGACCCGAACTCCACGCTCCGACGCACCACGAAGAACCAGGGCGAAGACGGCGGAACAGACTTCAAATTCAACCTGAGCGACAAGGCGCAGAAGGAGATCTCCAGCCTCTTCATGGCACTGCCGGAAGAGATGGAGGACAAACGCATCAACGAGATCTTCACCTCGGAGTTCCTCGACAGCAACTTCTGGCTGTACTGGCGCACCATGTTCGCCTTCGAGGAATGGCACTCCGCGCTGGAGCTGAAGCTGTACCTTCACCGCTTCATCCACCAGATCAAGGGCCTGCCGGACTTCTCCACCCTGAAGTTCACCAAGTACAACCAGTTCGAATCCCTCGTGATGCCCATCGTCACCTGGCTGCGAGAGCAGGGCGTGGTCTTCCGTTACAGCACGGTCATCACCGACGTCGATTTCGCGATCGAGCAGGACGAAGTGCGCAAGCAGGCGACGCGCATCCACCTCGTCGAGCATGGTGAGAAAAAGCAGATTGATCTCACAACCGACGACCTGCTGTTCATGACGATCGGCTCGCTCACCGAGAACTCGAACGACGGAGACCACAAAACCCCCGCGGCGCTGAACACGGGACCTGCCCCCGCCTGGGACCTCTGGCGCCGGATCGCTGCCAAGGACGAGTCCTTCGGCAACCCCGACGTGTTCGGCGCGCATATCCCGGAGACCAAATGGGAATCCGCCACCGTGACCACCCTCGATGCGCGCATCCCCGAGTACATCCAGAAGATCTCGAAGCGCGATCCCTTTAGCGGCAAGGTCGTCACCGGCGGAATCGTCACGGCCATGGATTCGAACTGGCTCATGTCGTGGACCGTCAACCGGCAGCCGCACTTCAAGAAGCAGCCGGCGGACCAGATCGTCGTATGGGTCTACGGCCTGTTCCCCGAGAACGAGGGCGACTACGTGAAGAAGCCGATGCAAGACTGCACCGGCGAGGAGATCACGCAGGAATGGCTCTACCACATGGGCGTTCCCGTGGATCAGATCGACGAGCTCGCCGCAACGGGAGCGAAGACCGTCCCGGTGATGATGCCGTATGTGACCGCATTCTTCATGCCTCGCAAACACAGTGACCGTCCGGCCGTCATCCCCGGCGGTTCAACCAACTTCGCTTTCATCGGTCAGTTCGCCCAGTCGCAGGAGCGCGACTGCATCTTCACCACCGAGTACTCGGTGCGCACCTCGATGGAGGCCGTGTACACACTGCTCGACGTCGAACGCGGCGTCCCCGAGGTGTTCAACTCGACGTACGACGTCCGTGCGCTGTTCAAGGCCGTCGAACGCTTGCGCGACGGCAAGGAGCTCGAGATTCCCGGCGGCAAGATCGGGAAGCATGTTGTGCACAAGCACGTCGAGAACACTGTGGTCGGGCAGCTTCTTCAGCAATACGGGCTGACGGACTGACCGGCCGCGATCCCCGCGACGACCGCAGCTAGCCCCGCCCCGAAATCGTCCTCGCGTCCGCTCACTCGAGCGGACGCGAGGACGCGGTGGTTTTTACCTGCAAGGCGGCGCTTGCCTGCGCGGCGGCGTTTTCCTGTACGGCGGCGCTTGCCTGAACGCCGGCGCTTGCCTGAACGCCGGCGACCACCATCGTGAGGCCGGCACCGAAGGCATCCGTCTGCTCGTTCACACCCGCGGGGGCGAGGTCAACCGAAGCATCCACCGCACCGACCACGGCGGCGTAGAGGCGCTGCTGCTCGTGGAACGTGTAGCCGATCACGAAGTGCACGAGCGTGTCGGCGGCGATGGGCGCGGATGCGTCGTCGAGTCCCAGGCCGCCCGCAGCTTGGATGAGGGCCGTTCTGCTGGGCAGATCGAGAAGGCCGAGAGCGAGCGAGCTCGACACGATCTCCGCGCCGTCGCGATGAGCGAGCAGCCGGTCGCGCAGCGCTGTCGCGATCGCGGCGAGTCCTGCCGCGGCATCCGATTCTGGGGCTCTTTCCGGGGTATCGACGATCTGCGCGCTCACGGCCGCGAGCAGTGCCTGCTTGTTCGGAAAGTGCCAGTACAGCGCACTGACCTGCACCTCGAGCTCTTCGGCGATGCGACGCATCGACAGACCGGGCAGGCCGTTCTCGGCGAGCACGCGCATCGCTGCCGCGACGACATCGGGCTTCGCATAGCGGAGGGGGGCGTTCATCCTGCTAGTGTACTGAACATCGTTCAGGTGAACAGTGTTCAGGATGTCAATCAGGAGGAACCATGTCCGTATCCGCCACCCGCACCCGCGGCCTCGTGCTGGCCGATCTCGTCGCTGGCACCCGCGCGCGCAGCGCCGCCCTGACGCTGCTGGGCACCGCGTTCATCACGGCCTCCGGCTACATCGTGATCCCGCTGCCGTTCACTCCCGTTCCGATCTCGCTGGCCACCTTCGCCGTACTGCTCACCGGCGTGGCGCTCGGGCCCTCCAGAGGCGCCGCGAGCGCGGGCATCTACCTTGCGCTCGGACTCTTCGGCGTCCCGCTGTTCGCGCACGGAGCATCCGGCTGGGCATTCTCATCGTTCGGGTACATCGCCGGCTACGTCGCCGCGGCGCTGCTCGTCGGAGCCCTCGCACGCCGCCGCTCCGCTCGCACCGTGTTGTCGACGCTCGGGCTCGCGGCACTCGGATCGCTGACGATCTATGCGTTCGGCGTTCCGTGGCTTGCAGCATTCCTCGGTGTCGACATCATCACGGCGATCGGACTCGGCGTGGTGCCGTTCCTGATCGGCGACGCCATCAAGATCGCAGCGCTCGGCGGCATCGTTCCGCTCACCTGGCGGGTCGTTGGGCGGTCGCGTTGAGGGGTGGGCGGGGTGGCGGGGGCGGTAGTCCCCGTTGATTCCCGTTGATTCCCGTTCATAACTCCTGAAGTTCGCGCGGGTGCGGCGGCTATTCCCGGCAAATCCGCCCGTTTCCGCCCATACCCGCCTGTTTCTCAGGAGTTATGCGCGGGCATCGGCCGGGCAGCCCGGGTCGATCGGGCAGCCACCGGGGCAGCCACCCGGCGAAGGCGCTCAACGTCGGAGCTCCCCTCTACGCTCGACACATGACCCGATACCGCCTGCGCGTGACACTCATCGGCAGCGAGCCCGAGATCTGGCGCACATTCGACATCGAAGGAACCGCCCGGCTGCGGATGCTGCACCTCGCGCTGCAGACGATCATGGGGTGGCGCGAATCGCACCTACACGCCTTCACTGACGCCGACCCGTTTGCGCCTGCGCTGCCGGGCCAGGCGAGGCGCTGGGAATCCCCGGACTTCGAAGACACCGCGGAAGGTGCCCTCTCCGAGGAGGACTTCACGGCCGGCGACGTTCTGCAGGGCGGCGGTCCGCTTTGGTATGAGTACGACTTCGGCGACGGCTGGATACATCGGCTCGACGTCATCGACCAATTCCCTTCCGACTCCGCGCTTACGGCGGTCGTGCTCGTTGACGGCGCGAATCGCGGACCGTTCGAAGATTCCGGAGGCCCGCACGGCTACGCCGAGAAGCTCGCGATTGCTGCTGATCCGCAGCATCCGGAACATGCATCCATCACCGACTGGATCCACACGACAGTCGGACCATGGGCACCTCATAACCCCGGGATGTTCGACCTCATCGGCGTGCAGACCGAGCTGAATCTCCTGTTCAACCCCGGCGAGTCCGGCATCGCACCGTACGACATGTCGGGAATCGTCAAGATCGAAGCGCACCGGCGCCCCGGAGATGTGCATGAGGCGTCGCCGATCGCCGAGTTCGCATCGGTACTGCCGCCACCCATCCGCTCTGAGCTGCGTCAACACCTTCATCGCACCGGCGTGCTCGAGCCGAATGAGATCGACGCTGAGACTGCGGCGCGCATTATCCGGCCATTCGGATGGCTGATGCAGACCGTCGGCGCGAATGGCCTCGCCCTGACAACGGCGGGGTGGATGCCGCCGGCCACTGTCCTTGACGGCATGACCGAACTCGGGTGGCTCGACGATTGGATCGGCAAGGGCAACCGTGAAGACCTCACACCGCCGATGGCCAATCTGCGCGAGACCGCCCAGCGCATCGGGCTCGTGCGCGTGCAGAAGGGACGATTGCTGCTGAGCGCTGCGGCCAAGAAGGCGCTGGGTGACCCGCAAAGTCAGTTGCGTCTCGTCGCAGGCGGACTGTTGCGGAAGCTCAGTGACGCCGAGACGGATGCGGCAGTCTTGCATCTGCTGGCGATCGCAGACGGCACACCCCACGATGAGCGCTGGCGCACCGTCGCATTCGGGCTTGAGGTGTGCGGCTGGCGTTCGGCTACGGGATGGCGGTTCACACGGCAGGACATCGGTCACGCGACCTTCCGGGCGCAACAGGTGCTCGATCAGCTCGGTGAACTGTCTGCTCGCCGCCGTCGCCGGGGCGAGGAAGATCCGCTCATCGCGATGTTCGCCCGCGAGGCCTTGCGGTACTGAGCGCTGCGGCACTGCGCGCTGCGCGTTCATTTCCGTTCATAACTCCTGAAGTTCGGGCAGGTCCGGCGGCTATTCCCAGCAAATCCGCCCAAATCCGCCCGTTTCTCAGGAGTTATGCGCGGGCAGTGACCGGGCAGACCGCATCGACCGGGCAGACCGAGCAGCCCGAGCAGCCCGGGCAGCCACCCAGCGACCGGCCTCCTCCCCCAGCTCACCACCCGCCGCCACGCAAGTAGACTGGAGATGCCCCGCCGGCCCTGATCTTGGAGTGCGCGTGACCCCCGAAGCTGCTGCTGCCCCCGCGACTGTGAAGCACGTCCCCGACTCCGTCTCGAACGCGGTCGCGACACCGGAGAAGGAGCAGCCGTACGCGGCGCTCGGACTCAAGCCCGACGAGTACGCGAAGATCAAAGAGATCCTCGGCCGCCGCCCCACCTCAGGCGAGCTCGCGATGTACTCGGTGATGTGGTCGGAGCACTGCTCCTACAAGTCGTCGAAGAACTACCTGCGCCGCTTCGGAGAGAAGGTCTCCGAAGAGATGAAGGAACGCCTCATGGTCGGCATGGGCCAGAACGCCGGCGTCGTCGACGTCGGCGAGGGCTGGGCTGTCACCTTCAAGGCCGAGTCGCACAACCACCCCTCCTTCATCGAACCGTTCCAGGGCGCGGCTACCGGCGTCGGCGGCATCGTCCGCGACATCATCTCGATGGGCGCACGCCCGGTCGCCGTCATGGATGCTCTCCGCTTCGGCGCGATCGACCACCCTGACACCGCGCGCGTCGTGCACGGTGTCACCAGTGGCATCTCCTTCTACGGCAACTGCCTGGGGCTGCCGAACATCGGCGGCGAGACGGTCTTCGACTCCGTCTACCAGGCGAACCCGCTGGTCAACGCGCTCGCGGTCGGCGTGCTCCGCCACGAAGACCTCAAGCTCGCCAACGCCACCGGCGTCGGCAACAAGGTCGTCCTGTTCGGTGCCCGCACCGGCGGCGACGGAATCGGCGGCGCCAGCATCCTGGCATCCGATTCCTTCGACGACGGCGGCCCGACCAAGCGCCCCGCGGTGCAGGTCGGCGACCCCTTCGCCGAAAAGGTGCTCATCGAGTGCTGCCTCGAGCTCTACAAGGCCGAGCTCGTCGAGGCCATCCAGGACCTCGGCGCTGCCGGCATCTCGTGCGCGACCAGCGAGCTGGCAGCCAACGGAAACTCCGGCATGCACGTCTCGCTCGACAACGTGCTGCTGCGCGACCCCTCGCTGACTGCCGAAGAGATTCTCATGTCGGAGTCGCAGGAGCGCATGATGGCGATCGTCGCGCCCGAGAAGCTGGATGCTTTCCTCGAGGTCGTCGCCAAGTGGGAGGTCGAGACCAGCGTGCTCGGTGAGGTCACCGGCGACGGCCGCCTCATCATCGACTGGCAGGGCGAGCGCATCGTCGATGTTGACCCGTCGACGGTCGCCGTCGACGGCCCCGTCTACGACCGTCCGGTTGCCTACCCGACGTGGATCGACGCACTGCAGGCGGATGCTGCTGAGCTGCTGCCCCGCTCGGACGACGCAGACGTGCTGCGTGAGCAGTTCCTGGCGCTGGTGGGCTCGCCCAACCTCGCCGATACCCGCTGGATCACCAACCAGTACGACTACTACGTGATGGGCAACACCGCTCTGGCCTTCCCCGACGACGCAGGCATGATCCGCGTCGATGAGGAATCCGGCCTCGGCTTCGCGGTCTCCACCGACGCCAACGGCCGCTACTGCCAGCTCGACCCATACGCGGGTGCGCAGCTGGCTCTCGCTGAGGCGTACCGCAACGTCGCCGTCACGGGTGCGACCCCGACCGCAATCACCGATTGCCTGAACTTCGGATCTCCCGAGAACCCCGAGGTCATGTGGCAGTTCGGACAGACCGTCGACGGTCTGGCGGATGGATGCTTTGAACTGGGCACCCCGGTCACCGGCGGCAACGTCTCGTTCTACAACCAGACCGGTGACACTCCGATCCACCCGACCCCGTTGGTCGGCGTGCTCGGCATCATCGACGACGTCTCGCGCCGCATCCCCTCGGGCTGGCAGGACGTGGGCCAGAACATCTACCTGCTCGGCACGACCTCGACCGAGCTTTCCGGTTCGGCGTGGGCGGATACCGTGCACCAGCACCTCGGCGGCCTGCCTCCGAAGGTGGATCTCACCGGCGAGAAGAACCTCGCGGGGTTGCTTGCTGCAGCCCGCGACGAGTGGCTGATCTCCTCGGCGCACGACCTCTCGGAGGGCGGCCTCGGCCAGGCTCTTGCCGAGGGCGTCATGCGTTTCGGCCTCGGTGCTCGCGTGTGGCTGACCGAGCTGATGGAGCGCGACGGGGTGGATGCGGCATCCGCCCTCTTCTCGGAATCGACCGGCCGCGTCATCGTGACGGTGCCGCGTGAGGATGATGTGAAGTTCCAGGGCCTGTGCGAGGGCCGCGGATACCCGGTGCTGCGCATCGGCGTGACCGACAGCGTTGCCGACCTCGAGGTGACCGGGCTGTTCACTGTTTCGGCGGATGAGCTGCGTGCGACTTCGCAGGCGACGCTGCCGGCGGCCTTCGGCCCGACCGTCACGGAGCCTGTTGCTGCCAGCGGCGTCGAGGGCCTCGCGTGAGCGAGCTGGCCGAGGTGAAGGACAACGAAGAGGACTACGGATCGCTCGGCGAGCCCCGCAACAGGCGTATGCGCATCATTGCCTGGGTGACGATCGCTTCGCTCATCCTCATCGGCGGCGGCTCGACGGTTCTAACTCTCCTCTTCGGCTAACTCCCGCGTCCCTCCCCTACAGCTTGCGAGTGTCCAGTTGTGGCGCTGTTTTGCGCTGTTTTGCGCGGAAATTGAGCCACAACCGCCCACTCGCAAGTGGTGAGCTCGCAACGTCTGACCCCCGCTGGATACTGGTCGGCATCGTAGACGGAGGAGACGAAAATGAGCGAAGCCAAGATCGACCTGATCAGCAAACTGTTGGCGAAGGCCGAAAGCACGACGCCGGAAGAGGCTGAAGCCCTCACCGAGCATGCCGAGCGGCTGATGGTGAAGTACGGAATCGAGCAGGCCCGGCTCGATGCGCAGCGCGCGAAGAATGGGCAGGCGCGGGAAGAGATCATTCAGGAGCGGATGCTGTTCACCGGGTCGTATGCGCGCGACATCCGTGAGCTCGGCGCTGGCATCGGAATCGCGCTCGGTACGATCCGTCCGATGTACTCGGAGGCGGCGACCGGGATGATTCTGTACCTCATCGGCTTCGCCTCCGACGTCGAGCAGGCCAAACGCCTCACCGCGAGCCTTGAGGTGCAGGCGATGGTCGCGATGCGGGCCTGGTGGAAGCGTGAGCGTGACCGTTACCTACGGCATCCCGAGAGTGCGAAGCGCCGAGCGCGCAGCGGGTTCATCCGCGGCTTCGGTATCGGCGCGGCCGAGCGCATCACCGAGAGCCGCGCGGTGATCATCGATGACTCCGGCACCGGCACGGCGCTCGTGCTCGCTTCCCGCAAAGACCAGGTGGATGCCTTCGTCGACGCCATCCCCTCGAAGAGGGCGCGCACGCGCCAGGGCGTAAACGCTTCGGCCTACGTGCAGGGTCGTCACTCTGGTCGGCAGGCGAACACCGGAGGGCGATCGGTCACCGTGTGAGCGGGTTGAATGACCGGAGGACGCATGACGCGCCTTAGGGTATGAGCATGACCGACAGTGAGCTGCGCACCCTGCTTGAGATGCTGCGCCGTGAGGCAAGCGATCGCACCGATGCGATTGCGAGCACGCTCACCGCTTTGACCCACGATCGCAGCAGTCAGAGCGACGATGACGAACATGATCCAGAGGGCGTGCCGCTGTCAGCTGAGTGGTCCCGCCTCAGCGGCGTGCTCGAGGGTGCTCGCGAAGAACTGCAGCAGGTCGATGACGCGCTCGCGCGAATGGATGCCGGCGCCTACGGCGTCTGTGCGAACTGCGGCGAACGCATCCCGCTCGCGCGTCTGCGGGTGCGTCCGTTCGCCGAGTACTGCGTGCCGTGCGCGGAGAAGCTCGGGCGCTGACCGAACGCTGCCACAACCTCAGCCGGCGTCGGCCTTGCGCGCGCCAGCCTCGAGCACATCGCCTGCTGGCAGCTCCTTGTGCCCACCGAACTGCAGGCGCATCGCTGACAGCACCTGGTTCGCGAACTGGTCCTCGTCACGCGACGCGAACCGTCCGAACAGCGCTGAGGCAAGCACCGGCACGGGCACTCCCACGTCGACCGCAGCCTTGACTGTCCAGCGTCCCTCACCCGAGTCTGAGACCCGACCCGCCAGACCATCCAGCGTGGGATCCTCCTGCAGCGCGGCCGCCGTGAGATCAAGCAGCCAGGACGAAATGACCGATCCGCGACGCCACAGCTCGGTGACCTTGTCGGTTTCAATCGGGAACTGGTAGAACTCCGGCTCCTCCAGCGGGGCGATCTCTGCGGAGTGCTCGGCCTCGCGCACACCAGCATCCGCGTTCTTGAGCAGGTTGAGGCCCTCGGCGATCGCGGCCATGATGCCGTACTCGATCCCGTTGTGCACCATCTTCACGAAGTGGCCAGAGCCCGCGGGGCCGCAGTGCAGGAATCCCTGCTCCTCGGGCGCGAGGTCGCCGGTGCGGCCGGGCGTGCGCTCGATGTCGCCCGGGCCGGGCGCGATCGTGCGCAGGATCGGCTCGATGTGATCGACGGCCGTTTCCGTGCCACCGACCATCAGGCAGTAGCCTCGCTCCAGCCCGAAAACGCCGCCACTGGTGCCGATGTCGACATACTCGATGCCGCGTTCACGCAGTGTGGCCGCACGGCGCACGTCGTCACGATAGTTTGAGTTGCCGCCGTCGATGAGGATGTCGCCGGCATCGAGAACCGCCGCGACCTCTTCAGCGATGGCTCCGGTGAGCGAGGCGGGAACCATCATCCACACGACGCGGGTCGGTTCGAGCTTGGCGGCGAGGTCGGCCACATTGTCTGCGCCCGTGGCTCCCTCCGCGACGAGTGCGGCGATAGCATCCGGATTCACGTCGTAGACGACGCAATCGTGCCCATCGAGCATCAACCGCCGCACGATGTTGGCGCCCATCCTGCCGAGTCCGACCATGGCGAGTTGCATCTGAAGTTCCTCCCGTTCGGGACCAGCCCGGAGTGAGCCGCGTCGTGGTCATCTTGGCACGCGTCGCCAGGAGGATGCCAGCACCAACGCAAAAGGCGGGCATCTCCGAAGAGATGCCCGCCTTTTACTCAGTGCTTATCAGCCTTCGATCAGCTTGCGACGACGAATCGTCAGAAGCGTGATGCCACCGGCGAGCAGAACCAGGGCACCAGCCGAGGCGCTCAGGGGCACGATCATGTCCGTACCGGTCGTGGCCAGGTTGTCGTCCTCGCCGCCGTTGCCGCCTTCGCCACCGGGTGCCGGAGGCGTGGTGGGCTCAGGTGCCGGAGGCGTGGTGGGAGCCGGAGCCGGCTCGACGAGAACCAAGAACGCGAGGCTCACGGGTGCGGATGCGACGCCCTCGATGCTCTGCGTTGCAGAGACCGTGTAGGAGCCGGGCTGCAGTGCAGCGTCGAACTTGACGGTCCACTTGCCATCAACGACCTCAGCCGGGTAGGAGCCGCTCTCAGCAGCCAGGGCTGCAGGCTCGGCGCCGTTGAGCTTCACGGTAACAGTTGCACCGTCGATGCCCGTGCCTGAGAGGGCGGAGGGTCCGTTGTCGTGCGCGAACGTGGTGCCGTTCGTGATCGAGGTCACGGCAGGCGCCACCGGGACAACCGAGAAGGCCGAAGTTGCGGCATCCGAGGTGTCGTCGTTGGCGGTCTGCACAACGCTGACGCTGTGCTTGCCGTACTTGAGCTCGAGGCCCTTGATGGTCCAGTTGCCCGAGCCGTCGACCGTGGTGGTGTAGTCCGTGCCGTTGACCGTTGCAACAACCTCGGCACCGGGAAGACCGGTTCCGCTGACTGCCGTAACGGTGCTGTCGATGCTTGCACCGTCAGCAGGCGAGGTGATGACCGGAGTCGCGGTAGGTGCGAACTTCGTGGTCAGCGAGTAGGAAGTGGTCTCCGACTTGCTGTAGCCGCTGGATGCGACGAGCTTGTAGTCGTAGTCACCGGGTGTGCCGGGAGCCTTGAACGAGAACTCGCCGTTGGAAACGGAGACGTTGAATGCATCGCCGACACCGGAGACGCGAACCGTCTTGGCACCGGGCGCCTTGCCCGTGATGGTCGAGCCGACGATGGCGGTCGAGCCGCTAGCCGGGTCGGTCACCGTGGGAGCATCCACGTCGAGAGCAACGGTGTAGCCGTTGGTGTGCTCAAGGCCGTGGACGAGGGACGTTGCCCAGGTCCACTGCTCCTGGTCAGCCGAAGCTTCGACGCCACCGCTGATGAGACCGACAGCCGTCGTGCCCTGGATGACAGCGCCACCCGAGTCGCCGGGGCCTGCGACGGTGTCGCTGGAGAAGCCGCGAACCCAGCGGTCCTCGATCTTGGCCCAGCCGTCGAGGAGGTCGTTTTCATCGATCGTTCCAGTGGTGAACCCGGTGGTACGGCCACTCTTGCTGACATCACCGTGAACCGGTGCGCCGACGCTCTTGACTGCAACAGTGCCTTCAGCGAGCGAGCTGAGGTCTTCGCCAGCCGTGGTCCAGTTGGTCACAGCGGGAAGCGGGTTAAAGTCACCGGCTTCGTTGAGCGTCATAACAGCGATATCGGTCGCGTTGACGTCGCCCTGTGCACCGGTCGTGTTGTTCGGTCCACCGAACTGACCGAAGGTGAACGCAGCGAGCGCGGTAACTGCATTAGGAACCTCGAACCCGGGGCCGCCGACGGCAGGCTCCTCCGAGGGAACCGAAAGCGCGGTCAGGTCGTAAAGGTCACCAGAGTTGAAATCGAGCGAGCAGTGGCCGGCGCTCAGAAGCGCAGGGACACCCTCCGGCGAGAAGGCCGAGAAACCGACCGAGCAGGCACCGAGGCCGGCACCAGTGTCGATCAGGTAGCCCTGACCACCGACGATGTCATCGCCTGCGAAAAGCTTCGGGGTTGCCACGATCGTGACGACCTTTGCACCGGTGATGTCGGCTGCATCGGTAAAGGCCTTGACGGCTGCATCGTCGGTCGCAGCCTCGTCGCCTGCGACAACGACAACATCTTCACCAGCGGCGTTCACGCCGAAGGCAACGACCTCCGCTGCTGCGGCTGCATCGTCGACGGCTTCAGACGGCGCGTCTTCCGACGCGCCCGGCGCCTTAAGAGTTGCGTCGGCCTTCGGCTCGTCCGCAGCGTAAGCAGGAGCCGCGAAGAAGAGCCCCCCTAGGGCAATCGTCGTAGCCGCTGTCAAAGCCAGCGGGCGACGTACCATCCCTCTGTTCTTCATAAAGTCGATGTCCTTCATCTGTAGCGAATAATGGTCCCGAAGCGACAAACTGCTCGTCGTTCCTCAGAAAATCGCGGACTCCATGCCCGCAGCGCGAACACAGAAACCTCCGCAAGACTACCCAGCAAACTCACAGAAGCCAACAGTAGATCTCCGTTCTGTCACATGTATGGGGACTTCTCCCCACTTCTTGGCTCGGTTACAACGGTTCACTCAACCTTCCCGCTCGTCTCCAGGTGGGGCCGACTACGATGACGTCCATGCGCACACGAACCCCCAGAATCCTCACGCTGGCCGCGATGGTCGGTGCCGCCACTCTGCTCATCACCGGCTGTGCTGCCGGTCAGACACCGGGATCCGCACCCACATCCTCAGCAGACCCGAATGACCCCGTCGTCGCCGAACTGCTCGGGTCCTGGGGTGAGGATGCCGCAGGGCAACCGCACCTGGAATTCACCGTCGACGGCGAAGTAAAGGGCAGCGACGGCTGCAACGGAATCTTCACCAACTTCACTGTCGAGGGCGACCAGATCGACCTCGCGCAGTTCGCTTCCACGCTGAAGGCTTGTGAAGGTGTCGATGACTGGCTGCGCGGCGTTCGTGCGGTCGAGGTCGACGGCGACGTTCTCGTGGCCTTCAACGACTCCGGCGAGAAGCTCGGCGAACTCACCCGCGCCGAGTAACGCTCCGCACTGCTTGCGAGTGGGCGCGCGTGGCTCGATTTCTCCGGAAACTTGAGCCACAACTACCCACTCGCACCTGGTGCCGGGGACGGAGGGGAAACGGGCGGCGCAGTAGGCTGGGCGCATCATGGATGAGTTCTTCCGAGGCCTGTGGAGCTTCGCCACCGATAACTGGTGGCTGATCTTCCCGATCATGGCGATGGGCGGCGGTGCCGCAAAAGCCTGGGAGCAGAGCGCAAAGCGGCGGCATCAGCGCCGGATGGAAACGCTGCGGATGAAGGGCGAGCTCAAGGCCGCTCAGATCGCTGCCCGTGGTTCCAGCGGCCCCGTCAGGAACGCACCGAAAGAGATCGACTCCGACGCTCGGCTGCCGTCGAATCAGCTCCTGGAGCGACTCTTCGCCGAGCACGACGAGATCACCGCACGCTGGCTCGACTACGAACTCGACGTCGCCAAGCTCATCGCCTTCCCCGCTATGAGCGATGGGCGCCAGCCACTGACCGCGGCGTTCCTGCGGGCGAAGAAGACCGCAGATGCTCTGCGTCCGGCATCCGCTGATGCCAAGGTGAGCGAGCAGCAGATCACCGAATATCTGGATGCTGTCGGCAACTACGCCGTCGCATTCGAGATCGCTGAGAAGGATGCCCGGCGCCTGCGCGATTCGACCTTCACGGAGCCTGAGCGCAAGAAGCTCGACCGTGCACAGAAGCTGTTGAAAGTCGCTGTGGACGAATCAGCCACCCAGGCTGAACGCAACCTCGCCTATAAGCGGGTGCGGGACGAGCTCGAAGGCCTGATTGTGCTGTCCGATGAAGCCGTGCAGGTGCTCGAGAAGCAGGTCGCGCGGGAGATCGCCGCGCCTCGGCCACCTACCGAGGGTTGAGACCGGCAACTGCCCCTCACCCCGGCAGCTGCGCCGGATGCACCACCATGCGCCGCCGATCGCGCACCCAGACGACGCCGTCGGCTCGCCGCTCCGCACGCGTGGCGAAGCGGTACCGGTATGCCACCGCGCGCACCCACTGCGGCCGCTCCCCCGCGAACGGATCGTGGCGCAGCAACGCGAGCGTCGGGGCATCCGCTTCGAGCAGACGAGCCAGGAACCGGGTGAACCAGTCGTCGAGTGAGTGCCCGAGCGGCAGGAACCACATCAGCCAGTCGAGCCGCAGATGGTACGGAGCGAACTGGCGCGGCACGCGCCGCACGTCTCCCGGCTTGCCTGTGAATTCGTACTCGCGCCAGTGGGCGGCATCCGGATCCTCATCGAGCGTCCCCTCGACGACGATCTCGATCCGCTCCTTCGTCACCGTGCCGAACGCGCCGTAGGCGTTCGCGAGCTGCCAGCGGTTGAAGCTCGCATTCATCAGCTGACGACGGGCGAACAGGTTTCGAAGCGCGGGCCAGCTGAGCGCAAGATAGAGGATGCCGACGGCCGAGGTGATCACGACCCAGTAGAGCGGGAGAGAGCCTTCAGAAGGGCCACCCCCGCCGAATCCCGGCAGCCCGATCGCCGAGAACGCGAGCACCACCGTCGCCCAGTTCAGCCAGGCGAAGTTTCCCGTCACCACGAGCCAGAGCTGTGTCAGAAGCACAATGCCACCGGCGACCGCGCCGACGATCGCGGAGCCTTCGACCAGCTGCGGAGGAGCTCCCGGGAGCAGCCCGAGCAGCGGTGCGAACAGGAAGAACGGCACCACCAGCTGCGCGAAGTGATTGCCCAGCACCTCACCCTTGTGAAACCAGCGCGGCAGCAGATGCGCCTGCCGGCTCAGCGGCCCCGGCATCGGCTGCGTCTCATGGTGGTAGGTCAGGGCGGTGAGATCGCGCCACTCGCGCCCACCACGAATCTTGATCATTCCCGCACCGAACTCCAGGCGGAACAGCAGCCACCACAGCAGCACGATCACCACGGTCGGCGGCGGCTGATCACCAGAGCCGAGGAACGCCACGAGGAACCCGGCCTCCAGCAGCAGCATCTCCCACCCGAAGCCGTAGAAGCTCTGGCCGATGCTGGTGATCGACATGTATCCGAGCCAGAGCGCCAGGAAGCACACCATCGGCACCCAGGGCGGGCCGAGCTGCGGGATGCCGACGACGAGGACCACTGCCAGGACGATGCCCGCCCAGCAGAGGACGGCGAGACGCCGATCGGTATAGCGGATGCGACCGAACAGGGTCGGGCGCAGCATCCGTCTTCTCGGGTTCGAAGACGATGCCCACTCGAGCAGTTCCGGGGCGGGCAGTAGTCCCCGCTCGCCCAGCAGCGGTCGGAACTGGTTCAGCGTCGACACGAACGCGACCAGGTAGAGCGCCGCGATGCCCCGTTGGAGCACTTCGCGAGCAAATCCGAAGTCGACAGCGGCGAAACCGTCCATATCGGCCAGGCTACGCCGCTCAGGTGCCGCTCGCATGGGAGGAGAAAGCAGCGATGGGCGGAGCCTCCACTCGGAAAGCTCCGCCCATCACTGCGAACTCCGCCCGAGGCTGCGCCCGGGGGAAATCAGAAAATCAGGAGGTCAGGCCGTCGACCCACTCCTGGTTCTCGTCCATCCAGGTCTGGACAATCTCGGTGTAGTCAGTGACGTCTTCTTCACCGGAGTTGTACATGGCGTTCTCCAGCGAGAACAGCACGTCCGAGTCCATCGTGAAGTTGCTCATCCACTCGAAGACCTCGGGGAACTCCGACTCGAAGTCCTTCTTGGCGATCGTGTGGATCTCCTCGGCGGCGCCCAGGGTCTCCTCCGGGTCCTCGAGGTCCTTGATGTCGAAGGCGTCGTAGGCCCAGTGCGGACGCCACAGCGTCACGGCCACGTTCTCACCGGCGTCGAGCTTCGTCTGAAGCTCGGCCAGCATCGCCGGGGTCGACGAGGTGATGAAGTCCATGCCCTCAAGACCATAGGTCGGGATGGTGTTGTCCTGCGTGGCGGCGGTGAGGCCGGCGCCCGGCTCGATGCCGATCAGGCGGTTGTCGAACGCATCGGCGTTCTCCGCGAGCTCTTCGAGCGAATCGATCGGAGCATCGGCGTTGACTGCGATGGTGAGCAGTGCGTCGTTGTTCCACGAGCCGAGGTCAACGATGTCGTCGCCGAACTGCTCGAAGTAGTCCGCGTGGGTGAACGGCAGCCAGCCATCCAGCGCGAGGTCATAGGTACCGTCCGCGACGCCGGCGAAGACCGGGCCTGCGTCGGCGTATGCGAGCTCGACGTTGTACCCCTGCTCCTCGAGCACGAGCTTCCAGACGTACGAAGCCGCCTCGCCCTCGGGCCAGCCGTTGAACACGCCAATGGTGATGTCCTTCGACGCAGGAGCCTCGCCCGCGTCGTCGTTGTTGTCTCCGGCATCCGAACCGCTGGCGCAGCCGGTCAGTGCGAGAGCTACCGCCGAGCCCAGTGCAAGGGCGCTGAGAAGGTGTCGCTTCTTCATGATCGTTCCTTTCCTTCCGCGTGCTGTGTCGCGGATGTTGGGGATATGCCCACGGGGTGCCGTGGGTCGTCAGCACGCAGAGCGTGCGTCAGTCTTGAGGAATTCAGGGGGTGCCTGCGGTCGTCGTTGCCTTTTCGTCCGCAGCATCCGCCATCGGTTTCGTCGAAACCCGGCTGGACTTGCGCGTGCGGCCACGCCCACCGAAGCCACCGGTGATGCGGTCGAGGATCATCGCAATGACCACCACAGCGATACCCGCTTCGAAGCCGAGCGGAATGTTCACCGAACTCAGCGCCTGCACGATCGGGCGGCCGAGGCCGGGGGCACCGACCATGCTGGCGATGACCGACATCGACAGCGAGAGCATGATCACCTGGTTGACACCGGCCATGATCGACGGCATCGCCAGCGGGAGCTGGATCTGTCGAAGGATGCGACCGGGCGTCGCGCCGAATGCGTGACCGGCCTCGACGACCTCCTGGTCGACCCCGCGGATGCCGAGCTCAGTGAGCCGAACGCCGGGAGCAACGGAGAACATGATCGTCGCGACGATGCCAGGAACGGGCCCGACGCTGAACAGGAAGATCGCCGGAAGCAGATAGACGAACGCGGGCATCGTCTGGAGGAAGTCCAGAATCGGACGCACGATGTTGGAAACGGTCTGCGAACGCGCAGCCCAGATGCCCAACGGAATCGCGATGATCGTCGCGATGAGCACGGCGACAACGGTGAGTGCCAGCGTCAGCATGGCATTCTCCCACTGCGCGACCGTCATGATCAGCACGAGTCCGATCACCGTGCCGAGCGCGAGCTTCCATCCCTTCGCCGTGTAGGCGATGAGGGCGAGCAGGATGATCACCAGCCAGCCCGGAGGGGCAGTGAACAGCCAGGTCGCACCCTCGTACACGCCGGTGAAGACCGTCGCGATGAAGTCGAAGAGCCAACCGAGATAGTCCTGCAGGAAGTTGATGAGCTCCTTCACCCACTTACCCAGCGGGATGCGAGCGCCGTCAGTGATCCATTCAATGATGTTCATCAGCGGTTGCCCCCTTCGATACCGGCACCGGCCGGGGTGGCGGAAGCCTCAGCTGCGGCATCCACCAGCGGGGTGAACTGAGCAACCATCTCGATCGGAGTCTGAATGATGGGCATCTCCCGGGTGGTGGGTGCGACGTTGCCGAGCGCCGCGAGCAGGGTCACCCGCGGGATGACTCCGATGAGTCGGCGCTTGTCATCGATGACCGCGAGCGGGACAGGCGTCTCGACCGCACGCTCGACGATGTCGGTGAGCAGGTCGTCAGGGCCCACGGTGAGCACGGACTCGTCCACGATCTGACGCACATCAGTCTGACCGGCCTTGACCGCGCGGATGACGGCGCGGTCGGTGACCACACCGACCAGACGGTTGTTCTCGACCGCGAAGACCGCGCTCGCCTGGTATTCACGCAGCGTCCGCAGCGCGCCGCGCACTCCCGCACTGATCGGAGTTGTGAGGTGCGGCGGCTCCATGACGGCGCTGGCGGTGAGCACGCGCGTGCGGTCGACGTCCTGCACGAACTGGGCGACGTAGTCGTTCGCCGGGTCGGTGAGGATCTCCTCCGGAGTACCGTTCTGCACGATGCGCCCGTCGCGCATGACCGCGATCCGGTCGCCGAGGAACATCGCCTCGTTCAGGTCGTGCGTGATGAAGATGATGGTGCGGCCGAGCTCTTCCTGCAACTCGACGAGCTGTTCCTGCATCTCGCGCCGGATCAGCGGGTCAAGGGCACTGAACGCCTCATCCATGAGCAGGATGTCACTGCCTGCGGTGAGTGCGCGGGCAAGACCGACGCGCTGGCGCATTCCGCCGGAGAGCTCATCGGGGAAGGAGTCGGCCCATTCGGCCAGTCCGACCTTTCCGATGATCTCGCTGGCGCGCGCAAGACGTTCTGTCTTGCCGACGCCCTGGATCTCCAGCGCGTAAGCGGCGTTGTCGATGACGGTGCGGTGTGGCAGCAGGGCGAAGTGCTGGAAGACCATCGAGACCGAAGAGCGGCGGATGTCGCGCAGTTCGGCCGGGCCGGCCTTCGTGACGTTGCGTCCCTGGATCGTGACCTCGCCGGCTGTCGGGTTGAGCAGTCCGTTGAGCATGCGGATGATGGTGGACTTGCCCGATCCGGACAGGCCCATGATGACGAAAATCTCGCCACGCTTCACTTCGAAGCTGGCGTCGATGACGGCGGCGGTTCCGGCATCCATCACATCGGTGCGGCTTTCGCCGCCCTTCAGCCGACGGACGGCCTGGTTCGGATTCTTCCCGAACACTTTGAACAGATTGCGCGCAACTAGTGCGGTTTCGGTCACGTTTCCCCCGGCGGCTCACCGACTTTTCGGGTTTCGGGAGCCCACTTCGGTTACGTCCGGGACGAGTTCACAAGGCCGTTCGAAATTGCTGCATCGCGGCACTGACGGCGGAATTCGGCTCCGCCGCAAGAACATCGACCGTACGTCCACGCCTCTTCGCAGCACAGCTCATCGAATGAAGGACGTGACCGCGGACTGGTCATCAGGCCAAAAGGCCTACGTTTCAACGTAACAAAATGGCCGGTCAGGGGCAAATCTCGATCCGGTCACGACGCTTGTTTTTGTCGCGTGAACGGGAGTTCTGTCTAATGTCGACAATCTGCGCGTATGCGAAATTAGCGCCGAATGCTTCGCGTGACGGTGAACTTCGGCGTGCGCCGGAGCTGCTCCGTGGGTCCGATTATGCGTCCGAGTTCGGCCCGATAGCCGAGTGCGGAGTTGTAGACCGTGAGCAGTTCTCCACCAGGGCGGAGCAGGCGAGCGGATGCCTCGAACAGCCGCGTGGCAGCCCCCGCGTGGATGCTGGCACCGAGGTGGAACGGCGGGTTCAGCAGGATGAGATCGGCGGATGCGTCGGCAAGCTCTGAACCGGCGTCATCATGCGTGACCGTGACGCGGCCCTGGATGCCGTTGGCCACCATGGTGGCGCGAGCCGATGCCACGGCCGCGGCCGAGCGATCAGTCGCGGTGATCCGAGCTTCGGGGTGGCGCAGCGCGTAGTACGTGGCAAGGGCGCCGGTGCCGCAGCCGAGGTCGACGACGTGCTCGCCGCGCATAACTCCTGAACTTTGCGCCTCGGAAGCGGGTGCATCAGCATTTCCGGCCGGAATGGGTGCAGTTCTCAGGAGTTGTGAACCGGCAGAGTCGGAGAGCACCTCCAGCAGCACCCGGGTTCCGATGTCGATGCGGTTGGCGGCGAACGCGCCGCCGTGGGCGACGAGCGTGAGCCCGGCCCCCGAACCTGTCGACGGGTCCGGATGCTCCGCGCGCTGTGGATATGGCGGCTGATCCGGCACGGGCCGCGGCCCCCGCGCAATGATGAGCCGTGACTTGCGCTCAGCACGCTGGGGCTGCACCTCGGCGAAACTGCGGCCGAGCACCTCATTCTGCGCGAGCGTCATGTGCTTGACCCGCCCTCCGGCCACCAGGGTCACATCGGCTGCAGCCCAGCGGGCGACGGCATCCGTGATCTCCTCCAACTCGGCGAGGGACTTGGGCAGCTGCAGCAGCACGAGCTTCGCCCCATCGAGCAGCGACGCGTCGAGTTCATGGGATGCGAAGCCCGTCAGCTCGAGCGCTTGCGCGTTGTTGGCCAGCGCCCGACGCCCGGTGGCGAGATCCTGATGCACGCGGATGCCCGTGAACCCAGCATCCGTAAACGCCAGCGTGATTGCACCGTACTCGTCGCCGATTACGGCGATCTCGGAACCACTCAGCCCAGTTTCTTCGACCAGCGCGAAAGCGCGCTCGACCAACAGCAGATCGGTGGCGTCGTGGGCCTGCAGATTGTTCGCCTCGACATCGGGAAATCGGCGCAGGCGGTCATAGGCAAAGTCGGGCACCTCCCCAACCTACGCGCCCGCGACCGCCGCTACGCGCCTTCGTGCTCCGGCTCGAACCCCGCCATCGACGCGTGCACAACTCCTGAGGTTTTCGCGCCGGCGAGGGCTGAAACTCCATTTTCGCCCGAATCCCGCACAGTTCTCAGGAGTTATGACCCCACCGCGCAGAGAGTGCATACCCTTGACAGAGGCTGAACAGGTGTTTAGTCTGCTGTACATGCGTTCAGTACCTGATGACCTCACCGCTCGCGCTCGCATCCGCGACACAGCCATCGTCGCCTTCGCTCGCGACGGTTTCGATGGGACGAGCCTACGATCCATCGCTCGCGAGGCCGAAGTCAGTCCAGCCCTGATCGTGCATCACTTCAGCGACAAGCAGGCGCTGCGTCGCATCTGCGACGAGTACGTCGCCGGCATCTTCACTGACGAGTCGCATGAGCTGATTAATGCCCCGACGAGCGACCGCATCCGCGCCGCCCTGAACGACCTCGACCGCTACGGCCCCTACATCGACTACCTCGGACGCATGCTCGTCGACGGTTCACCCGCCGCAGATCGGCTGTTCGACAGCATCCTCTCCGGCACCCGGAAGGTGCTCGACGAGCAGAACGCCGCTGGCCTGCTCGAACCGATGAGCGACCCAGAGATGACCACCCTCATCCTGGCACTCATGGGGCTCGCACCCGTCGTGATGCGCACACAGATCTCCCGCGCATTAGGCGCCGACTACCTCAGCCCCACAGGTCTCCTGCGCTCGACGCTTCCGACCATGGAACTGCTCACCCACGGCCTTTACGCCTCCGCCGCGTTCCTGGATGCAACGCGCACAGCGTTGGGCGCCTCTCCCGTTCCCGAGGAGGAACGACCATGACCGCCGCCGTAGAAACCCGAGCTCTACATAAAACGTATGGCCAGCGCGTCGCCCTGCACGAACTCGACCTGCGCGTGCAGGAGGGGAGCGTGTTCGGCCTGATCGGGCCGAATGGCGCTGGTAAAACGACCACGATGCGAACGCTTATCGACACGATTCGGCCGTCTTCCGGCACCGTACGGGTGCTCGGCGAGGACCCGCGACAGGGAGGCGCGGCCCTTCGACGGCGCATCGGCTACGTCCCCGGCGAACTGCACCTCGAGGGGCGCGCGAGCGGCCACCGACTGCTGTCGTTCTACGCCGAGGTGTCCGGACGGCCGGGCGATGCAGCATCCACTCTGCGAACAGCGCACGATCTCGCCGACCGGCTCGGCGTCGATCTGAACCGTCCTGTGCGCACGCTTTCGAAGGGCAACAAGCAGAAGATCGGACTCATCCAGGCGTTCATGCACCGCCCCGAGCTCCTCATCCTCGACGAGCCGACCAGCGGACTCGACCCACTCATGCAGCGCGAGTTCCTGCAGCTCGTGCGCGAAGCGCGTGCTGCCGGCCAGAGCGTGCTGCTCAGCTCGCACGTGCTCAGCGAGATCCAACAGACCGCCGACGAGGTCGCCGTCCTCAGCGCGGGACGCATCGTCGCCGACGGCCCGGTCGCCGCGCTTCGCCTCGGATCGGTACGCCGGGTGCGCGTCATCGTCGAGGGCACGGATGCTGCGGCGGCCCGCGCCGCGCTCGAAAGAGTGCCGGGAATCGACGCGCTGGAGGCCACCGCCACCGCCGCAGACGTGCAGGTGTCAGCGACCATCGAAGGGGCGATCGACCCCCTCGTGAAGCTACTGGCGCAATACGACGTGCGCGAGCTGACCGTCGAGGAGCCTGATCTCGAGGAGTCCGTGCTGCGACTGTACGGGGATGCTTCTTCCTCGACCCCCGGCGGCGAAGAGGCTGACCATGCGTAGCATCCTGCCGGTATTTCGGCGCAGCATCCACGAATCATGGCGCAGCCTTCTCGGCTGGTCGATCGGCATCGCCGCCGTCCTTTTCCTCTACTTGCCGATCTACCCCACGTTCGGGGCCAGCGATCAGATGACGGAGCTGATCGACTCGCTCCCGAAACAGTTGGTCGACACGCTCGGGTACAGCCAAATCGCCACCGGAGCCGGCTACACCGAGGCCACGTTCTACGGGCTGATGGGCTTCCTACTGCTGACTATCGCAAGCGTCATCTGGGGATCGGCCGCGCTCGCCGGCGCCGAGGAGTCCGGACGCGCCGAACTCGACCTCGCCCACGGCATCGGACGCATGCAGTACGCCTGGGAATCCGGGCTCGCCGTGCTGGTGCGGCTGCTGTGGCTCGGCGCGTTCTCGGGCCTCGTCGTGTGGGCGCTGAACGGACCGAGCGAACTCGAGCTCGACCCCGTGCGCCTTGTCGGCGCCAGCGCCGCGCTGACCGGGCTCGCCTTCCTCACCGCTGCCGCAGCTCTCTTCGCGGGAGCGGCGACCGGGCGCAAGATCTGGGCGACCGGCGTCGGTGCCGGCATCGCCGTGCTCGGTTACATTCTGCAGGCACTGGCGAAGCAGTCGAGTGACCTGGAATGGCTGAACGCGCTGTCGCCGTACGCGTGGGTGTTCCGCCAGTCCCCTCTTGCTGAGGGTGTGGATGCCGCTGGGCTCGCGCTCACCTGGGGGGGCGCGCTGGCTCTTGCCGCGGCATCCGCCCTGGCGCTGCGCGCTCGCGACCTCCGCGGCTGACGACCGCGGCCCGGTCGCCGGTGCATAACTCCTGAGAAATTGAGCCGGGCGGGCCCGATCAGACCGTGGCTACGTCAACAGTCGGCAGGTCTCAGGAGTTGTGCAGGGCGCGGTTTGCTCGAGGACTTGACACACACTCGGGTTAGATGGTTAGTTAGTCGAGTAAGTAACCGACCAACTGCAGGAGGAATGCGTGATTGAAGAAGGAAAGCCCCTCTTCCTCCAGATCGCCGAGCAGATCGAGGACTCGATCCTCGACGGCTCACTGGAAGAGGAATCCCAGGCGCCCTCGACGAACGAGCTCGCCTCCTTCTACCGCATCAACCCCGCCACCGCCGCGAAGGGAGTCGCAATGCTCACCGACAAGGGAGTGCTGTACAAGCAACGAGGCATCGGCATGTTCGTCGCCTCCGGCGCCCGCGAACTGCTGCTCGGCGAGCGCCGTGCGGCCTTCGCCGACCGTTACATCGACCCACTGCTCGCCGAAGCCCGCACGCTCGGGCTCGGCGCCGAAGATCTGGCAGCCCTGTTGCGCGAACGCGCTGCAGCAGGTGCATCCGAAACCACTACCGAAGGGACGCCCGCATGACCGCCGTCATCGAGGTGAAGAACCTCACCAAGCACTACAAGCAGACGAACGCGCTCGACAACGTGTCGCTCTCGATCGAGGGTGGCTCCATCTACGGGCTGCTCGGCCGCAACGGCGCCGGCAAGACGACACTCATGTCGATCCTCACCGCTCAGAACTTCGCCACGTCCGGCGACGTGAAGGTGTTCGGCGAGCACCCGTACGAGAACGCCCGCGTGCTCAGTCGGGTCTGCTTCGTCCGCGAGAGTCAGAAATATCCGGATGATGCGACTCCGGGCCACGCGTTCCGCGCCGCTCGCCTCTTCTTCACGAACTGGGATCAGGGTCTGGCCGATCAGCTGATCCGCGACTTCCAGCTGCCGATGAAGCAGACGATCAAGAAACTCTCGCGCGGGCAACTCTCGGCTGTCGGCGTCATCATCGGCCTCGCCTCGCGTGCCGAGATCACCTTCTTCGACGAGCCCTACCTCGGCCTCGACGCCGTAGCCCGGCAGATCTTCTACGACCACCTACTCGAGGACTACGCCGAGCATCCTCGAACGATCATCCTTTCGTCGCACCTCATCGATGAGGTCTCGAATCTCATCGAGAAGGTCATCGTGATCGACAGCGGCACGATCCTGCTCGATGAAGACACTGACACGCTGCGTGATCGCGCCGTCACCGTCGTCGGCGATGCGGCGAAGGTCGATGCCTGGGCCACCGGCCGAGACATTCTGCATCGCGAAGCGCTCGGACGCGTGGCATCCGTCACCGTGCTCGGGCATCTGTCCGACGCCGAAAGGGCAGAGGTCTCGGCATCCGGGCTCGACCTCGCACCCGTCTCACTGCAACAGCTCATCGTCCGCTTGACCCAGAAGGCCGGCGCAGAAACTCAGGAGGTTCGCTGATGTCCCGCACACTGAATGTCATCCGTCTGCAGTTCATCAACAAGCAGACCTTCATCTGGGTGCCGCTGATTGTTCTGGGCGGCGCCGTGCTCATCTCCGTTCTCATCTACGCGATGATCCCCATCGACACCCCGAAGTACGGTGGCGGCGGGCAGGCTCCGCTCTGGGTGTTCTTCGCCGTCGGCATGTCGGCGATGACACTGACCTTCCCGTTCTCCCAGGCGATGAGCATTACCCGGCGGGAATTCTTCCTCGGAACGATGCTGACGGCGATCCTCGCGAGTGGCCTGATGGGGCTGATCTTCCTCATCGGCGGCGGTATCGAGCTGCTCACGAACGGCTACGGCGTCAACGGCTATGTGTTCCACCTGCCGTGGGTGTGGGAGGCCGGACCGCTCGGGGCCCTCATCGTCTACTTCACCCTCGCGCTGTTCTTCTTCGTCGTCGGATTCACCGGCGCGACGATCTACAAGAGCTGGGGACCCATGGTGCTGACGATCGCGAGCGTCGCACTGGCACTCGTCCTGGTCGGCATCGCCTTCCTCGTGACGCGGCTCGAACTGTGGGAGCGGGTCTGGATCGGAATCCTCGACCTCGGAGCCGTCGGGCTCGCGCTGTGGGGACTCGTTGCCATTGTGGTGCTGTCCGCGGTCTCGTTCCTGGCATTCCGGCGGGCGACGCCGTAGGGGTCAGGGGCTTGGCGACGGCTCAGCCGTTCATAACTCCTGAAGAATCGGCTCGATCGGGTGCGTACAGCCCCTGATCGGGCCGATTCTTCTGTTTTTCAGGAGTTGTGCACGCGCGGCAGGCGCGGCAGCGGCAGCGGCGCGGAGACGCCCGTCAAATCGTGTCGTCGGCCCCGATGATGTCGAGAGTCCAGACGCGGCCGTCGGGATCATCAGGGTCGTGGGCGTCTGCGATCTCGTGGATTACGTCGTTGATGCGGTGCTCGATCTCACGAAACTCTGCCTCTGTCAGCCGCAGATTGCGCTGCGAGAAGGTACCGTGCACGGCCGGGTTTCGACCCGCAACATAATCGGGCGCCCACCTCATCACCCGCCGCACCATGTCGAAATGCTCATCGACAAGTGACGCCATGAGTGCATTTCCCAGCACCTCGTCCTCGACCGGATGTTCGGGGGACCCGACATTCCACGCCGCCTCCACGGCCTTCCACACCCGATCACGCTTGTCGCGGGCATGCTCGGGCGCCTCTTCGATGAGGTCGGCATCCGCGAGGACGCGCAGGTGAAAGCTCACGCTGTTCGCTGGAACGCCGAGATCAGCGGCGATGTCGGCAGCACGAGCGTGTCCCCGTGCACCGACGGCCTTCGCGATCCGGCGTCGGAGCGGATGCGCGTACGCCTTGAGCATCGCCGACGTCGCATTTCTCGCGTCGGGATGCACGGGCTTCGGAGATTCATCCGCCATGCCTCGATCCTATCCGCACCAGAAATTGCGCAAGAACAATTGCGCAATAGAGCGTGCGCATCTAGTATCGACCCATGACCACCACGACCCCACCGCATCGGCTCACGCGTAATGGCCGCTACATCACCTGGCTGATCAGCGACACAGCCAAGGGTCTGGCCAGTGCACTGTTCGGCTTCGCGATCCCGCTGATCGTGCTCTTCGTCACGAATGACCCGGCCCAGGCCGGCATCATCGGCGCGGTCGGCATGGCAACCCGAACCATCACCACTCTGTACGGCGGCGTGCTGGCCGACCGCCACCGCCGCATCGTCATGATGGTGCTCGGCTCGCTCATCGGAGTGGTGCTGTCTGGCGCATTCGTGATGCTCGCCCTCGGCGACGCCCTCACGTTCACGACGTTGCTGGTCATCGATGTGCTCCTCGCCGCGCGGACCGGCCTCTTCGACGTCGCTGGCGAGAGTGCGTTGAAGGAGATCGTCCCGGATGACGCGATGGGCCGGGCTCAAGCCGCGAACCAGGGTCGCAGCGCCGTGCTGGAACTGGCCGGCGGGCCGCTCGGTGGCGTGCTGCTCGCAGCCGGCGCCTGGCTGATCGGCGCGGCCATGGCGCTGTGCCACGTGATCGCGGCCGTGACGGCGTGGATGCTGCAGCGAACAGCATCCACTTCGCCTGTGCAAGATCCGGACGATCCGGATGCCGGAAAGCCCGGAGCGGATGCGGGAAAGCCCAATGCGGTACGGGAGATGAGGGAGGGGTTTCGCTGGCTGTTCTCGCGTCCCGACCTGCGGGGCGTGCTGTTCGTGGCGACGATTGTGAACCTCGGCTTCGCCACCGCGATGACGACGATCATCTATGCACTGCAGCAGGCAGGACACTCCACCATCACCATCGGATTCCTCGGCACCGCGGCCGGAGTCGCCATGCTGCTCGGTGCCCTCGTCGCACCGGCGCTGGTGTCGCGGGTGCGGGCGAGCGTCATCATCATCGGCGGTCTCAGCGTCTCGGTTTGTGCAGTCTTCGGCATGATTCCGGCGCGTGAGCCGCTGGCGCTGGCCGGCGTCCTCGCCATCACGGTGTTCTTTATCCCCGCGGTGAACTCCGCGCTGATGGGCTACTTCATGGTTGCGACCCCGACCGCACTGCTCGGACGCGCAAACAGCGCCAGCGCCGTGCTCGGAATGGGCGCCATGCCGCTCGCACCACTGATCGCCGGATTCGGACTCGCGTCGATCGGGCGCGAGGGCACGCTCATCACTGCATCCGCTCTGTGCGCCTTATCGGTGCTGCTCGCGCTTTCCAACCGCGGCCTGCGCGCACTCCCGGTCGAGTCCGGTTGGAGGGCGCACGCCCGTCAGTTCGAGACGACCTGACCCGGCCCCGGCAGGCGGTGCCCGGCACAGTTGTCGGCCCAGATCACGCCTGCAGGCCGAGATCCTCAAATCCGCCCGACAGGCGTGCCAATCGACCTACAAGTGTGACGCGTACCTGTGGCGCACCCGATGCACGCCCGGCAAAACAGCAGTGACCTCGGCGACAACCGAGACCCCGACTAAAGCACCCCGACGAGAGCGGCCACCCCGGCGAGCACCGATACGAGGGCGATCACCAGCGCGAACGCGATGAGGATCGCATGCACTTTGAGGAACGTCGTGGCCTTGCCGTCAGCATCCCGAGCCCGCGGATCATCCACAACCCGCTTGTAGAACCGGGGCCACACGATGACGTTGAAAGCGGCGTTGATGAACAGCAAAACAGCAAGGGCGATCACCCTCCCAGAGTAGCCGCGCGGGTCACGATGTATCACCGACGACTTGCCGTGCTCCTAGTAAGTGTGAGCACAATGATCATCATGACCGACGCCTCGCCCGAGGGCGCCGTCAGCGAGGATTCGCCGCGCTGGGAACGCGCCGCGCATCTGTTCGCCGACTGGCGCTCCGGAAACGCGCGCGCCATGGACGACCTGGTGCGCCTGATGACCCCCGTGCTCTGGCACGTTGTGCGCGCCTATGGACTGGAGCGCATGCTCGCCGAGGACGTCGTGCAATCCACCTGGCTCTCCCTCGTGCGCGGGCACGAGAAGATCGCTGATTCTCGGGCGGTGTCGAGTTGGCTGACGATCACCGCACGACGCGAGGCCTGGCGGGTTTCGAAGAACCATCGACGTACGGATGCCACCCCCGACGAGACCCTCGAACCGCTGCTGCCTGTGCAGGAGTCGACGGAGTCTCAGGTCGCGGCATCCGATGAGTCTCATCGCCTGTGGCGCGCCGTCGGCACTCTCGATGCCCGCTGCCAGCGGCTGCTGCGCGTGGTCGCCTTCGATGATCGTCCGGACTACGCCCGGATCGCCGCCGATCTCGAGATGCCGATCGGCAGCATCGGACCCACCCGCAAACGGTGCCTGGCGAAGCTGCGCACCGCCGTGGTGCACGCGGGCCTGACCCCGGAAGGGGGCGATGATGACTGACTCTGACGACGTCCTGCTCATGCGTCTGCGGACGGCAGCAGAAGAGATCGATCCGCTGCCCGATGGCCTCGTCGACCGCATGATCACCGCAGTCGCGGTGGCCGACCTCTCGCACGAGTACGCGCTGCTCACCCTGATCGAGAACGCCGATTCGCCCGTGCGCGGTGAAAGCGAGACGACGACGCTGCAGTTCAGCGACGGGACGACCAGCATCCTGCTGCACGTCAGCCGCGGCGAGCGCGGACAGCGCCGCGTGGACGGCTGGGTGGATGCCGGCGCGGTCGAGGTGCGTCTCACTCAGGGGACACAGTCCTGGAGCGCCATCCCCGGCGAGCAGGGCCGCTTCGTCTTCACCGATGTTCCGGCGGGCCTCAGCCAGGTGCTGCTCGTCACCGGCGAAGGAGCCACAGACCTGCGCACCCCGCAGTTCGAGGTGTGAGCGGTCGTTCGGGGGACACAGCGGCGGTGACGCCGACAGAGAGGGAGATCAATGGAGCAGCCCAAGGGTTGGAGTTGGCGGGATCGCGCCGAGGGCTCGATCCCGCGCGGAAAGGCGCTCGATCCGACCGTCGACGCCGTGGTCGGCATCCGCGCATATCCAACGGCATACCTGCCGGATCGGATGCTGATCGCCGAACTCCCTGACGATGAGAATGGCGCGTACAACCGCGATGTGCGCGCGCTCACGCAGGCGGCCGGAGCCTTCGGCTGGCAGCTGCTGATCGAACCCGGAGACGTGATGCGGGCCGGCCAGCGAGACGACATGCTGCCCGGCATCCCCGGGTTGCATCGCGCCCTGCTGACCACCCCCGATGTTCCCGAGGAGGGCGAGTCGCCCGTGGCGCCGGATGCCTGGCGTGTGCTGCAGCGGGCGCGCCGAATCGTTGGCGACCCGATGCCACGTGCCGGTCTCGAACATGTTCTGGCGATTGATCCGGTAGGCCTCAATCCGTTCACCAGGACCAACCCGTTCACCCGGACCAACCCCTTCACCCGAACGAACCCGCTGCGCGGCGAAGGAGCGGTGGGCAGTGACGATTATCTGGCACCGGGCCGCGGTGGCAGGCAACCGATCGCCTGGGTGGGGGCGGCTCCGGTGCGCAGCGCGGGATCCAGAAAGCAGCGCCGTGCGGTGGTCGCCGTTCTGGACACCGGATGCGGCGAGCACGAGTGGCTGCCCGATGACATCGTGACGCGGCGCATCGAGCTCGACGGCAGCCCGATCGGGCTGACCGGCGATGACGATCCGGAACGCTACCCCGATCTGTACGGCCAGCTCGACGGTGAGATCGACGCGGTCGCCGGGCACGGCACGTTCATCGCGGGGCTGATCCGCCAGACGGCTCCGGATGCCGACATCCTCTCGATCCGCGTCGCCGGGTCACTGGGTGTGGTCGATGAGAGCACGTTCCTGCAGGCTCTGGCGGCGACGGTGGAGTTGCAGCGTCGATTCGTGCACGGCCTGGATGGCGGGCATCCGATCGATGTGCTGAATCTGTCGCTCGGTTACTACCACGAGACCCCGTCGGACGGACAGTTCTCCCTCGTGCTGCACGATCTGTTGCGGGCCGCGCGGGAGCTCGGCACCATCGTGGTGTGCTCGGCAGGAAATGATGCGGTCGATCGTCCGTCGTTTCCAGCATCGCTGTGGGCGTGGCCGGGTGCGGACAACGGATTGACTCCGGATGCTGCGCTGCCGCTGATCTCGGTCGGAGCACTGAACCCGTCGCTGAAGTCGCTGGCGCTGTTCTCGAACGTCGGGCCGTGGGTGCGCGCCTATGCACCCGGGGCGATGGTCGTTTCAACCACTCCGGCGTTCGTCGGCGGGGCGCAGGCGACCACCCGCTCGGACATTGGCAAGCTCGAACGGCAGACCGTCGACCCCGATGACTACCGCGGCGGCTTCGCCGCGTGGAGCGGCACGTCGTTCGCGGCACCGTATGTTGCGGGCAAGATCGCGGCGCTGCTGGCCGAAGTCGTGACGCCGCAGGGGGCGGCGGAGCCGGCTGGGGCGCGGAAGGCCGTGGATGCGGTGTTACGGATGTCGGAAGTTGTTACATCTGTCGGAGACATTTGACCAAAACCTCCCGCGTTCGTAACAGGCTCCGACATTCGTAACAGGCCCCGTCGGGGGCGTCGGGCTTTCGGTGAGCAGCAGTTCACGGCATCCTGGACTGATGGCCACTTCCGCGCGCGCACTGTACGAACGCGGACGCGACGCCACCAACGCGCAGCGGTACGCCGAGGGGAAACGGCTGCTCGCCCGGGCGGCCTCGAGCACCGACGATCCGGATCTGCGCGCACGAATCGCCGGAACCACGGCATATGCCCTCGCTCAGACCGGCGAGCCCGCCCGCGCCGAGGAGCTCTGCCGGCAGGCACTCGACCAGGAAGGGGTCAGCGCACAGACGCGCGCTGTGCTCTCCGGCCAGCTCGGCGTGCTGTACACCCGCGCCGGGCGGCTGGATGAGGCCGAGGCCATGCTCAGCGAAGCAATCGACGGTCTCGACGGCGTCGCTCAGGCCAACTGCCTACTCAATCGCTCGCTCGTACACATGCAGCGCCGCGCCTTCGACGCCTGCACCGCCGACCTCGAGCGCGCCGTCGCCCTGTATGAGACCGCAGGGGATGCCTCGGCTGCAGCCGAGGCCCGCCACAATCTCGGGTATGCGGCGCTGCTGCGCGGCGACCTCATCATGGCGCTCGAGTTGATGGCGCAGTCGCGTCCGGTGATCGCCGACAGCTCTCCCGTCAGCGCGGCAATGAGCGACCTCGACCGTGCCGAGGTGCTGCGCGAGGCGGGTCTGGCCGACGAAGCGGAGCGTCTTCTCGAAGACGTCGCCGTCACCTTCGGAACAGCGCGGATGCGTCAGGCGCGAGCCGAGGCCGAATATCACCTCGCCCGTTCGCTCGTCCGACATGACCCCCAGCGCGGCGAGCGCGTTGCCCGAGACGCGGCGCGGCGCTTCCGTGCGCTCGGTTCCGACAGCTGGGCGGCGCGCAGCGACGCCGTTCGCCTCGACGCCCGAGTAGCCGCAGGCCGGAGAACTCCAGCACCCCAGTTCACGGCGACTGCCCGGGCGCTGCGCGCGGCCGGCTTCCCGATGGAAGCGGCATCGGTGCAGCTCAGTGCTGCTCTCGACGCCGCCCGCCGCGGTGACGCCGTCGCACCGCGACTTCCGGCGGATGCACCCACGCCGTTGCGGTTGCGCGCGGCCGAGTTCCGCGCCGTGCGCGCCCGCTCCCGGGGCCGGCACGCCGAATCACGCCGCCACGCCAGCGCGGGCCTCGACCTGCTGGCCCAGTGGCAGCGCTCGTTCGGCGCGCTCGACCTGCAGTCCTCGTCCACCATGCACGGTTCGGGTCTGATCTTCGCCGGGCTGTCCGCCGCGGCCGACAGCGGTGATCCGGCCGCCCTGTTCGACTGGTCTGAGCGCGCGCGTCACCTCAGCCAGCAGGTGGCGCCGGTGCGCCCCCCGCATGATCCGCAGCTGGCCGCCGACCTCGCTGAGCTGCGGATGCTGCGCTCCGAACTCACCGGCAAGGAGTGGACCGCCGACCCCCAGGTGCGGATGCTGAGTGACCGGGTGCGCGACCGGCAGTGGTCCGCGACCGGGGCGGGCGACACCCGACCCCGCACCGCACTCGAGGAGCTGCGCGCCGAGCTCGGCACCGAAACGGTCGCCCTCACCTATGTGTTCACCGGCACCGCGTTGCTCTGCGTCGTCACGACGGCGGAGGAGACGCGCATCGTCGAGCTGGATCTCGCCGCCGTGCACGCCGCATCCGATGGGCTCCGCGCCGACCTCGACGTGTCAGCATCCATCCGCACCGGCCCGATGGGAGCCGTCATCGCGCGCGCCCTCGACGAGCGGATGCTGCGCCTTGATGACGCTCTGCTCGGCCCGCTGCGTGCGGTGCTCGGTGAGCGTCGTACCGTGTTGACGGTGCCAGGAATCCTGTCCGGAATCCCCTGGGGAATGCTGCCCACCATGGCTGCGCGGCCATTCACGCTCGCGACCTCGATGTCGCGGTGGGTGCAGGAGCGCGGCAGCGGGTCACGGCCGGTATCAGCGGGATTCGCCGCCGGGCCGCGCGTGCCCCGCGCTGTCGAGGAGGTGCGTGCTGCGGCATCCGTCTGGCGTGACGCACACGTGCTGACCGGTGACGAGGCCCGCGTCGAGGCCGTCACCGCCATGGCCGGCCGCGTCGACGTGCTGCACATCGCCGCGCACGGCAAACATGCTGTCGACAACCCCCTGTTCGCCGGGTTCGATCTGGCCGACGGGACGCTGTTCGGCTACGACGTCGATCTGATCCCGCATGCGCCGGACACCGTCATCCTCTCGGCGTGCGAACTCGGACGCTCCTCCGTCCGCTGGGGCGAGGAGGCACTGGGGATGACCCGCGTCTGGCTGCATGCCGGAACCCGCAGTGTGATCGCCGCCGGAGCCGTCGTACCGGATGACGTCGCAAGTGAGCTGCTCAGCACTGTGCACACGGGACTCAGCCGCGGGGATGCGCCCGCGGTGGCCCTGGCTGCGGCATCCGTCACGACCGGGCATCGGACCCCGTTCCAGTGCCACGGAAGCGGATTCTGAAGAGTTTCTCCATTCGATGTATCAGAGCGGCGGGTGGGTGCTCTTGATCTACGGAAGGTGTCGCGCGGTGCTCCAGAAGGGTCGGAGCACGAGGGAGCCGCGGTCGTTCTGGGGATGCGCGTGGGGACGCAGCGACAGACACCGACTATTCAGGAGGGTGTGTGCGGACGCCGCGCACACCCTCCGTCAGGGTTCACCTGGCCCACTTGCAGGGCGATCGTACGGATGTCTGGGGACACGCCGCCGGATCGCCCTGCGGGTGTGCCTCGGCCCTGCAAGTGTGCTGCGGTGGGGCAAGCGGACGGGCGTCAGGCGACGACGACCTCGTAGCCTGCTTCGACCAGTTCGGGCGCCGGGGCATCCGTGATGACAGTGCGGAACAGTTCGGGGCCACCGATGTGCGCGAAGGCGTTCTCCCCGATCTTGCTGGAATCCGCCACGACGATCGCGCGGCGCGCGCGTGAGGCCATCATTCGGTTGACGGCCGCCTCGCGCTCATCATGCGTACTCGCCCCGGACTCAGCCGACAGCGCGTTGACGCCGATGAAGGCGATGTCGAGATGGATGCCGCTGAGCAGCTGCTCCACGAACGGTCCCACGAGCTCATAGCTACGGGAGTGGATGACGCCGCCGGTAACGACGACTTTGATGTCGGGGCGGGTCGCCAGCTGCGAGGCGATGTTCACGGCGTTCGTGACGACGGTGAACTCTCCGAGGTCATCGCGTGCGGCCAGCGCCGCGGCGATCGCCGTGGTTGTCGTGCCTCCCGAGAGGCCGACGACGGATCCGGTCGTGACCAGCGCGGATGCGGCCCGCGCGATGACATCCTTCTCGTGGGTGCGACGGTGACTCTTGTACTTCACCGGCAGCTCGTAGGCGACTGACTGTGCGACCGCGCCGCCGTGCGTGCGGGTGAGTAGCCGCTGTTCGGCGAGGCTGTCCAGATCGCGGCGGATAGTTGCGGCGGATGCCTCGAGCCGCTCGACCAGTTCATCCACGGAGACCTCACCCTGTGCTGCGAGCAGGTCGAGGATCTCGGTCAGGCGAGCCGCGCGCTTCATACCGATTCCAGGGCGAACAGTCGCAGCAGCCGCGCGGCCTCATCAGCGACCGCCGCACGGCCCGGTGCCACGTACTTGCGGGAGTCGACGAGTCGCTCGTCCTGTGCGAGAGTGTCGCGCACTGCGCGGGTGAAGAAGCCGTTCAGGTGCGTGGAGACATTGATCTTGGTCATTCCGGCACGCACGGCGTCGGCGATGACGGCATCCGCCACTCCCGAAGACCCGTGCAGCACGAGCGGAACGTCCAGCGCCGCGTGCAGCCGGCCGATCAGCTCGATGTCGAGCGAGGCGCTGCGATCGAGCATGGCGTGCGAGGATCCGACGGCGACAGCCAGGGCATCCACTCCCGTCTCGGCGACGAAAGCGCGCGCCTCATCGGGGTCGGTGCGCACTCCCGGAGCGTGCGCTCCGTCTTTGCCGCCGACCTCGCCGAGCTCGCCCTCGATGTACACCCCGGCAGCGTGGGCGCGGGCCGCGACCTCACGGGTGAGGGCGACGTTCTCGTCGTACGGCAGCGCGCCGCCGTCGAACATGACCGATCCAAAACCGAGGGCGATCGCCTCGTCGACGAGCTCGGGGTTCTCGGCATGATCGAGGTGCACGGCCACCGGCGTCTCGGCCCGACGGGCGACGGCCAGGGTGGCCAGGGCGATCGGCTCAAGACCCCCGTGATACTTCGCGCAGTTCTGCGAGATCTGCAGGATCACCGGCAGTTGCGCCTGAGCGGATGCCGCCACCAGCGCCTCGGCCGTCTCGAGGTGGATCACGTTGAAGGCACCGATTCCGCGTCCGGAGTCGGCGGCAGCGCGGATCAGATCGGCGGCAGAAGCGAGGGTCATTCGGAATCCTTCGAGGTGTTGATGGTCGCGACGACGAGGTCAGCGGCGAGTTGCGGATGCTGCGGCGAGATCTCGCCCGCGAGCGGCATGAGCACGGCGGCGGCCGACCACGCAGTTGCACGCCGCAGGATGGTCTCGGTGTCGCGGATGCCGTCGGCGAGAAGGGTGGCCACCGCGGCGACAGCAGCATCGCCCGCACCGGTGGGGTTGCCGGCGAGGGGGGCGGGGAGGCGGGCCTGGAGGAGCGCCTCGGATGCACCCACGGCGAACATCCCCTCCGCACCGAGCGACAGCAGCACGAGTCCTGCTCCGCGGCGCACCAGCTCGCGCGCACCGTCGAGCGGGTCGTCGATGCCGGTCGCCTCGGCGAGCTCGGCCCGATTCGGCTTGAGCACGGCGACGCCAGCATCTGCTGCAGCCAGCAGCAGGGGCCCGGAGGTGTCGACGATCACGTCGCGGTCACCGGCCGCAGCGATCAGTTCGGCGAGCAGCGAATCCGGCGCCCCGGGAGGAAAACTGCCCGAGATCACGAGCACGGATGCGGCGGCCGCCTCTTCCCGGACGGCAGCGATGAAGCGCGCCCATTCCTCGGCGGTCGGGTTCAGGCCGCGCTCGTTCACGATCGTCGTATCGCCGAGGGCGCGATCGACCCAGGCGATGCTGCGGCGCGTGTCGGCGGCAACCGGCACGAGTACGTGCGGCACGCCGCTAGCCTCGAGATCGCTCTGCAGCTCGGCGCCGGTCGCACCGCCCGCGGTGGTGAGGGCGCGCACCGCGTGCCCTTCGGCATGCGCGACACGGGCGACGTTGAGTCCCTTGCCACCGGCACGCACAGCACCGGCATCCGCCCGATGGGTGCCGCCGGCCTCGATGCGGTCGATCTCCCAGGTCATATCGACGGCGGGGTTGGGGGTCACGGTAAGGATCATGTCAGCTCTCTGGCTCGCAGCGCGGCACCGAGGATTCCTGCGTTGCCCTCAAGTTCTGCGGGGATGAGCGCGGGCATCCGATGGAAACTGAGCCGCGCGGTCAGACGCGCACGCAGTTCGTCGAAGAGCGCGCCACCCGCGCGCGAGAGCCCGCCACCGATCACGACCGCTTCGGGGGCGAACATCGCGGTCAATTGCGCCAGGGCGAGGGCCAACGCGTCCAGCGCCTCGTTCCAGACGCGGGCAGCGACTTCGTCTCCGGCGGCGGCGCGGGCGATGACGTCCTTCGCCCCGTCCGGCGTCGTCCCAGTGGCGGCAGCGTAGCGGCGCGCGATAGCGCCGGCGGATGCGATGGCCTCCAGGCATCCGCGTGCTCCGCAGGCGCATTCCGGCCCGTCAGCGATCGGGGAATGCCCGATCTCACCGGCGTAGCCGCCCGCGGTGTACGGGATGCCGCCGACGAGCACGGCCCCGGCGATCCCGGTGCCGATGATGAGGACCACGACGTCGTCGTGCGCGCGCGCACCGCCGAGCTCATGTTCGGCCTTCGCTGCCGAGCGCACATCGTGATCGAACGCGACCGGCAGGCCGAAGCGTTCGGTGGCGATGCTGCGCAGTGGCGCGTCGTGCCAGCCGAGGTTGCTCGCGTAGACACCGATTCCGGCATCCGTATCGACGATGCCGGGCACGACGAAGCCGACCGCTTCTGCAATGACGGTGGGATGCTCCGCCCGCAGTTCATCCGCCAGGCGTGCAAGTTCTTCCACGAGAGCCGGCGCTGGATCAGCTCCGCGCGCCGGCGTCGGTGTGCGACGCAGGCTCAGCGCTTCGCCGTTCGCGTCGAACAGGGCCGATTTGATGTCGGTGCCGCCGACGTCGAACGCGAGCACCGGCGCCCCCGCGCCGATGCTCGCGCCCAGACCCCGGGAAGAGGAAGAAGTGCTCACGCGTCCAGAATGACGGATCGGCTGAGGTTTCGCGGCATATCCGGGTCAAGTCCCTTGCCGACCGAACGCTCCAGCGCCACACGGTGCAGGCGCACCAGGTCAGCCAGCGGATCGACATCGTGCTGCACGAAACGTCCGCCGGTGGCCTCGACCTGGCCGGCAAGACCCTCCGGCGCGACGCCGAACTGCCACGTGATGCGTCCGGGGGCGGCGATCGCGATCGGACCATGGCGGTAGTCCATCGACGGGTACGACTCGGTCCACGACTGCGAGGACTCGCGCATCTTCAGCGCAGCCTCGTGCGCCAGGCCGATCGTCCAGTTGCGGCCCAGGAAGGTGTACTGCTCAGCGGTTGCCAGCTCGGGGTCGTCGGTGGATGCCAGCACGGCCTCAGCATCCGCAATCGAGCGCGCGACGTCGTCGTGCAGCCCGAGGGATGCGCGCATCAGGGTCAGCGCGGTCGTTGCGAAGCGCGTCTGCACGACGGACTGCTCGTCGGCGAACGGCAGCAGCACAGCGCCGTCGACCATGCTTGCCAGCGGTGAGGTCGGGTCGCCGATCACGCCGATGACCGGGATCTTGCCGGAGATCTGCTCGGTGATCTCGAGCACCTCGCTGGTGGTGCCGGAGCGGGTGAGCGCGACGACAGCGTCATAGTCGCGATCGAGGAAGACTTCGGATGCCGCGTACGCATCGGTGATGCCCTGACCGGCGGTTTCACGCAGCGCCGCGTAGGACTGCGCCATGAACCACGAGGTGCCGCAGCCGATGACGGCGACGCGCTTGCCTGCGGCCGGAAGCACCTTCTGCTCATCGCGCATATCTGCCGCGCGCGCCCAGGTCGTCGGCTGCGAAAGAAGCTCTGCGCGCATGTGCGCGCCGGGTGCGGATGTCTGGTCGGTCATATTTCGATTCCGTTCTAGACGTACGGTGAATGAAGACTTATGGTTCTTTAGTGAGCGATTCAATCATATAACGTCATGGACACGATTCAATGACGAAGTTGAGTATTTTTGTTCACACACTTCACAAATAGGGGTAGTGTTCCTACCCAGTCCAGATGAAAGACCCCGTGCGCGAAGTTGCGCACTCACATCACGCACCGTCGCGTGGAGTTTCCTCTCCTTGCGGCGGCGCACCCACACAGTGAGGAAAGACATGAAGAAGTCTGTGCGATTGGGCGCTGTAGCCATCACAGCCACCGCGACTCTGGCGCTTGCATCCTGCGGGTTCGGCGGCTCCGACACCGGCGGTGGAGGGGACGGCGGCGAAGCCGGCTCCACCACGATCGACCTGCTCGTGCCCAGCTACTCCGACAACACCAAGGGCCTCTGGGAAGACGTCATCGAGGGGTTCGAAGCGGAGAACGACGGCATCACCGTCAACCTCGAGGTGCAGTCCTGGGACAACCTCGAAAGCGTCGTCGCCACTAAGGTTCAGGGCGGCGAGGCTCCGGACATCTACAACGGCGGGCCCTTCGCCGGCTTCGCAGCCGACGGCCTGCTCTACGACGTCGAAGAGGTCACCAGCCCCGACACGTTCGCCGACTTCCAGGAGTCGTTCATCAAGAACGAGCAGCTCGAGGGCACGACGTACGCGCTGCCGTTCATCGCATCCGCTCGCGCGCTCTTCGTGAACAACGATCTGCTCGAACAGGCCGGAGCCGAGGCGCCCACTGACTGGGATTCACTCCTGGATGCTGCAACCAAGGTCTCCGGCCTCGGGGGTGGCATCGCCGGCTACGGCATGCCGCTCGGTTCGGAAGAGGCCCAGGCTGAGGCCGCCGTCTGGCTGTGGGGCGGCGGCGGATCCTTCGGCGACGAGTCGGAGATCACGATCGACACCCCGGAGAACCTGCCCGGTGCCGAGCAGATCAAGAAGATGATCGACGCCGGTGCCACCCAGGCTGACCCTGGTTCCACGCAGCGCTCGCCCCTGATGGACATCTTCATCCAGGGCAAGATCGGCATGCAGGTGGGTCTTCCGCCGACGGTCGGCCAGATCGCCGAGAGCAACCCCGAGCTGAACTACTCCATCGTGCCGATCCCCACCCAGGATGGCTCGCCCTTCACACTCGGCGTCGCCGACCAGCTGATGGCGTTCCAGAACGACGGCGACAAGGCCGAGGCGATCACGGCGTTCTTCGACTACTTCTACTCAGCAGACGTCTACGTGCCGTGGGTGCAGGCCGAGGGCTTCTTGCCGGTGACGAAGTCGGGTTCTGAGCAGCTCTCCGGTGAAGAGGCGCTCGCGCCGTTCCTCGAGGTACTGCCGGATGCGCAGTTCTACCCGTCCACGAACGCGAAGTGGTCCGCAACGGATGGTGCGTTCAAGGCGCTGTTCGGTCAGCTGCAGACCAAGCCGGCCGCTGACGTGCTGGCAGAGATCCAGGCGCAGGTCGACGCGGGCTGACGCCCGGGAGCGAAGGGGTTCGGGATAGATCCATGAACCAAATGACGAAATCCTCGAACCCCGTGGGGGCGGTCGCCGACCGCCCCCACGCCCCCGAGGCCGCGGATGCTGTGCAGCAGAAGCGCCCCGGAGGGCGCGAGCTATGGCTGGCACTGCCGTGGCTGGCGCCGGCGCTGATCCTCATCGTCGGCGTGGTGTTCTTCCCCGCCGGCGTGATGTTCTTCAACTCCACACGGGACATCTCACTATCGGGACTCGACAAGGGCTCGGTCGGCTTCGACAACTACGCCGCCGTGTTCTCGTTCCCGGCGTTCTGGCCGATCATGGGCCGCACGATCATCTGGGTGGTCTCGGTGGTCGCGATCACCGTCGTGCTCTCGCTCGGTCTCGCGCAGATCCTCAACAAGGCCTTCCCCGGCCGCCAGCTCGTTCGGCTCGCGGTCATCATCCCGTGGGCGGCATCCGTCGTGATGACGACCATGGTGTTCTACTACGGTCTCGAGCCGTACTTCGGTGTGATCAACAAGTTCCTCGTCGACATCGGGTTTGTCGACACCCCGGAGGGTTACGGGTGGACCAGAAACCCGGCGACAGCGTTCGCTTGGTCGATCGTGATCGCGATCTTCGTGTCACTGCCGTTCACGACCTACACCCTTCTCGCAGGACTCCAGAGCGTTCCCGGCGATGCGCTGGAAGCCGCCAAGATGGATGGCGCAGGTCCCGTGCGCACCTACTGGTCGATCATTTTCCCGCAGTTACGCGGTGCACTCAGTGTCGCCGTGCTGATCAACATCATCAACGTGTTCAACTCGCTGCCGATCCTGAAAGTGATGACCGGGTCGATACCCGGATATGACGCAGACACCGTCATGACGATGATCTTCAAATACATCGAACTGCAAAAGAAGGTCGACGTCGCCAGTGCCCTGTCGGTGGTGGCGTTCCTCATCGTGATCGTGATCGTCGCGGCGTACGTGAAGATCGTCAAGCCTATGAAGGAGGTCTGAGGATGACTGTCACCGAGACCCGGGTCATCACGACCTCAGGCGGCGGCCGCGCCGCAGCATCCATCGGTCGCCGTCGTCGCTACACAGCCGACCAGGTGTCACTGCCGCGGGTCATCCTGCGGATGGTCGCCGGCGCCCTCATACTCGGCATCTTCGTACTGCCGTACCTGATCATGTTCTTCGGCTCGGTCAAGACGAAGTCGCAGATCCGCTCGGTCGATCCGACGTACTTCCCGGTGGAATGGCACTGGGAGAACTACATCAACATGTGGTCGACCCCGGAGACGCCGCTGCCGTACAACCTCATCTCGACCATCATCATCGCTGTCTTCGCCACGCTACTCGTGCTGCTGGTCGCGATGCCGGCTGCGTATTACACAGCGCGATTCCGCTTCCCGGGGCGCATGGTGTTCCTGTTCCTCGTGATCGTCACGCAGATGCTGCAGCCCGCCGTTCTCACCTCGGGCCTGTTCCGGCAGTTCACGACGCTCGGCATGGGCGATACGTGGGCTGCGATGATCTTCATCAACGCCGCCTTCAACCTGTCGTTCGCGGTGTGGATCATGCACTCCTTCTTCGCCGGCATCCCGAAAGAGATCGATGAGGCGGCCCAGATCGACGGCGCTGGACGCCTGACCGTGCTGTTCAAGATCAACCTGCCCCTGGTGTGGCCGGGAATCGTAACCGCGATCGTGTTCACCTTCGTCGCCTGCTGGAACGAGTTCGCCGCATCGCTGGTGATCCTGTCGACGGATAAGAACCAGCCGCTGTCGGTGGCTCTGACGAAGTTCGTCGGTCAGTACGAGACCAGCTGGCAGTACGTGTTCGGTGTCTCGATCGTGGCGATCCTGCCGGTGATCATCCTGTTCATGATGATCGAGAAGCGTCTCGTCGGCGGACTGACGGCGGGGAGTGTGAAGTAGGCGGCCGCTGAGCCTGTCGAAGCGCCGGGGGCTACGATCGGCACCATGAGGATCATCGTCATCGGAGCATCCGGACATATCGGAAAGGTCGTCGCCGACACGCTGTCGGATCGCGGACACGAGGTTCTGCGCGCATCGCGCACAGGCGAATGGCCGGTGGACATCACCGACCCGGAGTCCGTGCGCGCCCTGTTCACGCAGACCGGAACAGTGGATGCCGTCATCGTCGCCGCGGGTAAAGTGCCGTTCAAGCACGTCACCGAACTGAATCGAGACGATTACCTCGCCGCGTTCGTATCGAAGGCGCTGCCGCAGATCGCACTAGTGGGCGTCGCGTTCGAGCATGTGCGCGACGGCGGATCGATCACGCTGACCACCGGAGTACTCGCCCGGGAGCCGATCGCCACCGGTGCTGCCGGAGCCGCCGCCAACGGCGCGGTGGAGTCGTTCGTCATCACCGCTGCTGCCGAAGCACCGCGCGGCATCCGGCTCAATGTCGTCTCGCCGGACGTTCTAGAGAACTCCCCTGGCTCACACGCCCTGTTCGCTGGCCACCGACCGGTGACGGATGACGAGGTCGGCCGCGCCTACACGCTGGCCGTTGAGGGAATCGGCAGCGGGCAGGTGCTGAAGGTCTGAGACCGGGGCCGATGCCGGAGGCTCAGCGCCGGGGGTCAGCGGCCCTCGGCTGCCTCGGTGTGGTGGCGGATGACCTCGGCGACGACGAAGTTGAACCACTTCTCCGCGAACTCCGGGTCCAGGTGCGCCTGCTCGGCGAGCGCGCGCAGGCGCGCCACCTGCTGTTCTTCGCGGCCAGGATCGGATGCCGGCATCGCATGTTCTGCCTTGAGGATGCCGACCTGCTGAGTGGCGCGGAATCGCTCGGCGAGCATGTAGATGAGGGCGGCATCGATGTTGTCGATACTTCCTCGCAGGCGCAGCAGGTCTGCCCGGGCGTCATCGGCGTCGGTCATGTGTCTCCTCATCGTCGGCGGTTAAGACGATATCGCGCGCGAGCACAATAGAGTTGGCGCATGAGCATCGATCAGCCCTCGGCTTCCGACGATCACGCTGCACCGGACGGCGCGCCGGCACCCGAGAACACCGCAAAGTCGCGGACCGAAGCAGCCCCCAAGAGCCGCGCAAAAGTCGCAGAGCCAAAAGCCGCGAAGTCGCGCAAGAAGCCGAAGCACGCCCCAGAACCCGATCACACCATCGAGATCGAACCGAAACCAGTCATCGACCCGGAGCCTTCGAATCGGTTCTCGTGGACGCGCATCGATCGGCCATTCATCTTCGGGTTCATGGTGACCCTGGGCGGACTCGCTGCGTTCATGCTCGGCCTCGCACTGTCGAACCTGTCGACGGTCATCATCTATATCGCCCTAGCGCTGTTCGCAGCTCTCGGCCTCGACCCGGCCGTGCGGTTCTTCGAGCGACGCGGTCTCAGTCGAGGCTGGAGCGTCGTCGTCGTGCTGTTCACCCTCATCGCGCTGCTGGCGCTCGTGCTCTGGACCATCATTCCGGTCGTCGTCGCGCAGGTCGCGGCGTTCGTGAAGAGCGTTCCGTCGCTCATCAAGGACTTTATGGCAACCGACGTCTACTCCACGCTGGAGAATCAGTTCGGCGGCCAGTTTCAAGACCTCGTTTCGGATATCCAGAAGTTCCTCGTAGACCCCGGCAACATCGCCACGATCGGCGGCGGCGCACTACAGGTCGGCGGCGCGATCGCCACCGGCATCTCCGGTGTCGTGATCGTGCTCGTGCTCGTGATCTACTTCGTTGCGACGCTTCCCGTCATCAAGGTGGCCCTGCTTCGCCTGGTGCCGGCTCGCGACCGCCACAACACCGACATCATCTCGACGCAGATCACCGACTCTGTCGGCGGCTACGTGATGGGAATGGTCACACTGGCGTTCATCAACGCGATGCTCGTTCTCGTGCTGTACACCGCGATGTCGCTCCCGTTCCCCCTGCTGCTGGCGGTGGTCGCGTTCCTGATCACCCTCATCCCGCTCGTGGGTTCCCTCATGTTCTGGGTGATCGGCACCGGAATCGCACTGTTCACCGACCCGCTCATGGCCCTCGTGTTCGGGGTGATCTACCTGATCTACATGCAGGTGGAGTCGTACGTCCTCACCCCGAAGGTGATGAACCGGGCAATCTCCATCCCCGGCTCGCTTGTCGTCATCGGCGCGCTGGTCGGCGGCACACTGCTCGGGCTCCTCGGAGCGCTCGTGGCCGTGCCGGTCACGGCATCCATCCTGATCATCATCAAGAAGGTGTGGGTTCCGCGCCAGGATTCGCGGGTCTGAGCAACCTCAGACGGTGACGTCGACGATGCCGATAAAGCGGCCGCCGACGCCCTCGATCTCGGTGCGGTGCTGGTCTGATGCCAAGGCGGGTAGCTCCGCCGGCGCATGAGTGCGGCAGCTGAGATAGGTGAATTCCGGCCACCACTTCTTCGGCCGGACCGTCTCGGTGTAGCCGCAGACGACGCAGGTCAGCGTGGCCCAGACCGGGCGTGCACCCTTCCTGCGGTTGGCGCGGGACTGAACCAGCCAGGCTGGCGGGTCCTGCTCGAGCGCGGTGAGCTCCGCCTCGCTCAGTCCGTCATTGAGCCCGTGCCGGGAAACCATCTCCAGGGAGATGTCGAGTCGCTGAGCGAGGTCGCGCTTGGAGAGCGTGCGGTGAGGTCCGGGCATGCATCCATTGTCCCAGTTCGCCCGGACCCACCGCTCACAGAATCAGATCAGGCCATTGTCCGTCAGCCACTGCTTCGCGATCTCCTCAGGCGAGAGCTGGTCGACCGTGCTCTGCACACCGAGCGCGACGAGGTCGTCGGCCGTCAGTGCCGCACTAACCGCATTGATGACATCGGCAATCTCGTCGGCCACGTCGGTGGAGGCGATGGGGACGACATTGGATGCCAGGATCAGGCTGTCGGGGTCCTCGAGCGCGACGATCTCCTCGGTCTGGAATGCCGGAGCTGCGGTGTAGATGTCGGCGACCTGGATCTCACCCGCCAGCAGCGCCTCCAGGGTCGTGTCACCAGTGGCGGAAAAGGCGAGGTCAACGCCGTAGAGCTCCTTGGCACCGGCCGGACCGTAGGGCCGCTGCTCGAACTCGGGTGCCGCACCGATCGTGACCTGCTCGCTGACGTTCGCGAGGTCGGCGATCGTGGTGAGGTCGTTCGCCTCGGCGAACTCCTTCGTCACGGTGTAGGTGTCCTGGTCGCTCGCCTCGGCGTAATCCAGGGCGGCGAGCCCCTCGGGGAGCACCTCCTGGAGTGCCGCATAGACATCCTCGGAGCTCGTCGCGTCGCCGGCATCGCCGTAGAACTCGAGCAGGTTGCCGGTGTACTCCGGGAAGAGATCGATCGCGCCGGATTCGAGCTCGGGGATATACGCGTCGCGCTGCCCGACGTTGAACTGCCTGTCCACCTCGAAGCCGGCGTTCTCCAGCGCCTGAGCGTAGATCTCGGCGATGATCTCGTTGGAGTAGTACGCCTGGGAGCCGATCACGATCGTGTCTGAGCCCGAGTCCGCACCTGTTGAGTCGGAGTCGGTCGGCGTGTCCAGCGGGTTGCTGCTCGCGCATCCGGCGAGCACGAGTGCGGCAGAGACGGCGATGCCGCCGACGAGAGCGAGTCGTGACTTTCTTGCAGTGAACATGATGTTCCTCTCTGGTGGGGAGTCTGGAGTTCTCAGGCGGGGACGTATGCGGTGCTTCTGCCTGGACGAATTCGACGACGACCGGGCTGCTGCGCGCGCACCCCAGACGGCACGGCGGCGCGCTGCGCGACCGCCATCAGCAGGTCGACGATGAGAGCGAGCAGCGCGACCAGGATCGCGCCGCCGAGAACCTGATCGAAACGACGAAGCGGGATGCCCTGAATGATCGGCCAACCGAGTCCGCCGAGGTTGACGTAGGCGGCGATCGTGACGGTCGCGATCACCTGAAGCAGCGCCGAGCGGATGCCGCCGACAAGCAACGGCAGCCCCAGTGGCACCTCCACCTTCCGGAAGATCTGCCATTCGGTCATGCCCATCGCCCTGGCCGCATCGATCACTCTTCGGTCGATGGCTTCGAAGCCCGTGTATGCACCGGCCAGGAGCGACGGAATCGCCAGGAGGACGAAGGTGATGACCGCGGCCTCCGGAATGCGCAGCACCCCGAGCAGCAGCACGAGCAGGATCATCAGTCCGAAAGAGGGAAGGGCGCGGGCCGCGCCTGCGACCGCGACGGCGAATTCGCGTCCGCGCCCGGTGTGCCCGATGAGCCAGCCCAGGGGAACAGCGATCACCGCCGCGACGAGGACGGAGATCGCGGTGTAGAACAGGTGCTGCCCCAGCAGCGTGGGCAGAGCGTACTGTCCTTCCAGCCGCTCGGGAGAGAACAGCCAGGCAAAGGCTTCGGCGAAGAGATTCATGCGGCCGCCCCTGCAACGACGCGTGGACGCCGCGTCTTCGAGACGCTGGTGGCCCGCGCCCACGGCATGATCACGCGGCCGGCCAGCATCAGCAGAAGATCAATGAGCAGGGCGATGAGCACCACAGCAACGACACCGGCGAGCACCTCGGCGACGATCCGACGCTGCAGACCGTTCGTGAAGAGGTATCCGAGGTTGGTGACGCCGATGAGGATGCCGACCGTGGCAAGCGAGATCGTACTGACCGCGGCGACGCGGAGACCCGCGAGGATCACGGGCCCAGCGAGCGGAAGGTCGACCATCCAGAACCGGCGAGCGCCCCCGTAGCCCATCGCCGTCGCAGCCTGACGAACCGCGGCATCCACTGAATCGAGACCATCGGCGACAGCCCGCACGAGGATCGCGATCGCATAGATCGTCAGCGCAACGATGAGATTCGTCTCGCTGATCGCCGAGTAGCCGCCCACCGCGGGCAACAGAATCAACAGGGCCAGCGATGGAATCGTGTAGAGCAAACCGGTCAGCACGATCAGCGGGCCGCGCACGAGCTGGTAGCGCCAGGCGATCCAGCCCAACGGCAATGACAGCAAGAATCCGAGCACTATCGGGATAGCGCTCTGCCGGAGGTGCACCAGGCTGAGCTCGAAGATCAGCCCGAGATTGTCGAGGACCCAGTTCATGTCATGCGCCGCTCTCAGCTCCGGCCGTGTCATCCAGCAGCGCTCCCTGAGTGCGCCCCTCGGAGTCGACGACGACCCTCCCCCGCGGGGTCTGCTTGATGCGCAGCGCGCGCCGACCACGTTCGATGCCGATGAATGCCGAGACGAAATCGTCGACCGGATTCTCGATGATCTCGCTGGGGCTGCCGACCTGCACGATGCGGGCGCTCTTGTCGAGGATGACGACCTGATCGCCGAGCAGGAACGCCTCGTCGATGTCGTGAGTCACGAAGACCACGGTCTTGTCGAGTTCCCGCTGGAGGCGGATGAGCTCCTGCTGCAGATCGGTGCGCACGATCGGGTCGACGGCCCCGAAGGGCTCATCCATCAGCAGAATGTTCGGGTCGGCCGCAAGACCGCGTGCCACCCCGACGCGCTGCTGCTGGCCGCCCGAGAGCTGACTCGGGTACCGATCGGCGAGAGCACGATCGAGCCCGACCGTGTCGAGAAGCGTACGGGCGCGTTCGTGCGCTTCCTTCTTCGAGGTGCCGGTCAACCGCAGCACCGTGGCAACGTTGTCAATGACCGTGAAGTGCGGCATGAGCCCAGAGTTCTGCATGACGTAACCGATGCGGCGGCGCAGTGCCACCGGATCACCGCCGAGCACGCTCTCACCATCGATCTCGACGTCACCGCCGGTGGGCTCGACCATGCGGTTGATCATGCGCAGCAGCGTGGTCTTGCCGGATCCGGATGATCCGACGAGCACTGTCGTCTTTCGCGAGGGGAGCACCAGACTGAAGTCCTCGACGGCGAGCGTGCCGTCGGGGAATCTCTTGGACACCGAGCGGAACTCGATCATGCGCTTTCGTCGACCTCTGCGACCACTGTTCCTGCAAGGACAACGTTCATCGTCTTGCCTCCTCGGATTTGGGTTCGAGCGTACGGGATGCGTCAGACATGCGGGGACTCCCTAGATATTCGAAGCGGAAGCGTGATCGGATCGCCCTCACGCCGATTCCCGTCCGTAGCCCTCGAGCAAGCGCAGCCAGACCTCGCTCACCGTCGGGTATGCCGCAACGGCGTGCCACAGCCGCTTTATCGGTACCTCCCCGACGACGGCGATCGTGGCGGCGTGCAGCAGGTCAGCAACGTCCGGGCCGACGAATGTGGCGCCGAGGATGACGTCGCGCTCCGTGTCGACGACCATCCGCGCTCTGCCGGCGTAGCCGTCCTCCCGCAATGACGCCCCCGCCACTGCCCCGAGATCCTGATCGATCACGCGGGTGGAGCATCCGGCATCCTCCGCGGCTTTCGCCGTGAGTCCGACCGAGGCGACCTCCGGTTCGCCGAAGACGACCTGCGGCACTGCGGCGTGGTCGGCGGTGGCGACATGACGGCCCCAGGCGGCATCGTCAACGCTTTCGCCCTGCGCGCGGGCGGCGATCGCATCTCCCGCTGCGCGCGCCTGATACTTTCCCTGGTGGGTCATCAGCGCGCGCCCGTTGACATCTCCGACGGCGTACAGCCAGTCGCTCCCCGGCACCCGGAGCGAGTCATCGGTTTTGATGTAGGTGCCCGGTTCGAGCTCGACACTCTCGAGTCCGATGTCGCCACTGCGCGGGCTGCGGCCGGTCGCGGCGAGCACCTCATCAGCAGTGATCTCGGAACCGTCACCCAGCGCGATCGTGACAGTGCCCTCGGTGCGGCTGACCCGAGCAGTCTCGGTGTGGATGCGCACATCCACGCCGAGGTCAGACAGCCCTGCTCCTACCAGCTCACCAGCGAACGGCTCCATGCTGGCGAGGAGCTCGCCCCGTGCGATCACCGTCACGTGCGCGCCGAGCGAGGCGTACGCCGTGGCCATCTCCACTGCGACGACTCCGCCGCCGATGATGGCGAGGGATGCCGGGATCTCCTGCGCGCTCGTCGCTTCGCGGCTCGTCCAGGGCGCAGCATCCACCAGTCCATCTATCGGGGCGATCGAGGCATCCGTTCCGGTGCTGATCGCCACCGCGTGACGTGCCCTCAAAACGCGAGTCGATCCGTCATCGGCGGTCACGGTGACCTCACGCTCGCCGGAGAGTCGGCCATGGCCGCGGGCGAGGTCGATGCCTACTGACTCGAGCCACCGTACCTGACCGTCGTCCGACCAGTTCGCGGCGAATGAGTCACGCCGGGCGAGGACTGCTCGCACGTCGAGCCTCCCGGTCACGGCCTGTGCGGAGCCGGCGACATTCTGAGCCGCGCGCAGCGCCTGTGCCGAGCGCAGCAGAGCCTTCGACGGCATGCACGCCCAGTACGAGCATTCGCCTCCGACGAGCTCACTCTCGACGATGATCGAGGTAAGGCCCGCCTGCACCACTCGGTCGGCGACGTTCTCACCGACCGGCCCTCCGCCCAGCACGATCAGGTCGTATTCGTCTGTCGTCATCTCCGCACCTTCCCTCGGATGCCAGTTTTACCGAGGTGCAACGTGTTGTCACCGGGCTTGTTCCGGACTCGCGTGTGACGTATAGCGGAGGGTGTTGCAGTTGCAGGACCTTTTCGGCCGATTCCTCCGACGTTCGTAACACCCTCCGACGGATGCAACGGCCAGGCGGGCGGGCCGGCCGGCGGGCCGGGAGGGCTGGCGGGCTGGGGCGAGTCAGGGGGTCAGGCGAGCAGGATGCAGGTGGGCGCGGGCGCCTGGGCGCGGTGCCGGATGCTGCGGGGCGCACCCGTGCGCTCGTCGAGGTCGAGGACACTGATGTCGTTCGACCTCTGCCCGGCGACCAGGAGGGCGCCGTCGTGGACCAGGTGGTGCCGCGGCCAGTCGACCCCGGATTCGGCGAGCGCGAACGGCTCGACGATCTCGCCCGCACCGCGCACCCGCAACGCGGCGATCGTGTTGCTGCCGCGCACTCCGGCGTAGAGGGTCGCGCCGTCCCGGGAGCGCGAGAGTTCAGCCGCGAAGTCGACGCCGACCTGCACGGCCGGGCTCACCGGAGTCGCCGAGACGATGCCCCAGCGGCCATCAGCTCCTGCGGCGAGCGTGAAGACCTCGCCGGAGTACTCCGTCACCACGTGCAGGTGTCCGCTCGGATGCACGACCATGTGCCGCGGGCCGACCCCGAACGGCAGCACAATCTCGTGATCGAGCAGCAGCGCTCCCGAGGTCGTCGAAACCCGCCAGATGCGGACGAGGTCGAACCCGAGGTCGGTCGTCGCGATCCGGCCGTCGGCGAGGAAAGCGGCAGCGTGCGCGTGCGAGGTGCGGGTGGATGCCGCCGGCTCCGGCTCCGCGACGGATTCGGCCGCTTCGGCCGCTTCGGCCGCTTCGGCCGCTTCGGCCGCTTCGGCCGCACGTCCGGCAGCTTCCCACGCTGGCTCCGCGAACCCGGCCGACGCCATGGCTGCCGACAGCAGGTCACTTTCCGCGGTGGCCTCGGCGGCAGCATCCGCCTCGAACTGCCGGAACAGCGCCAGTTGCTCGGTCAGCTGCACGCCGCCGGTGAAGTCCCCGGCATCCGGGGAGTCCGGCGAATAGGGGTCGGTTGCAGCATCCGAGATCGATGGTGCGAGCAGTCCGCCGGCAGCATCCAACCCGATGCGCACGACCCGCCCATCGCCATAGCAACTGGCGATCAGATACGCACCATTCGGGGCCACGGCAAGGTGGCAGACGGCGGCGCCCGCCTCGACAAAACGACCGATCGGCGTGAGAGTGCGCTCGCCCGAGCGCCGGTACGCGCGCACGTGACCTGCGCCTTCGAGCGCTGCGTAGATGACGTCGTGCGAGGGATGCCGGGCCAGCCACGATGGCGACGCGGCATCTGCGACGGCACCGCGGTAGGCGAGGGTGGTGGGCTCGCGCCCCTCATCCCCTTCGAGCAGGCCGATGCCCGTGGCATCCCCACCCATGTCGGCGCCGTAGCCGCCGACCCAGAACTGCGTCATGCGCGTCTCCTCATGTGCGGCATCTAGGGAGGTGTCGCGGAGTGCCGCATCCGACCTGGCTCAGCGACCATACCTGACACCTCGCCGAAGTGCTCGATCCGGGAGGTGTCACGAATTGCCGCATCCGCCGCGATTCGGCGACCATACCGGACACCCCGCCTGCTGGGCGCGGCCCGCACAGCGCGAGCAGGCTCCGCCCACAGCGCGACCGGTGCCTGTCAGTCCACGAGGTCGTGGCGGACGATCACCTGATCGCGAGCAGGGCCCACGCCGATCACCGAAATACGCGTCTTGCTCATCTTCTCGAGCGCGAGCACGTAGTCCTGGGCGTTCTTCGGCAGATCCTCGAAAGTGCGGGCCTTCGAGATGTCCTCGGTCCACCCGGGGAAGTTCTCGTAGATCGGCTTCGCGTGATGGAAGGCCGACTGGTTCACCGGCACATCGTCGAAGCGCTCACCATCGACGTCGTAGGCGACGCACACCGGAATCTGCTCGAGCCCGGTGAGGATGTCGAGCTTGGTGAGCACGAGGTCGGTGATCCCGTTGATGCGAGTGGCGTAGCGGGTGATCGGGGCGTCATACCAACCGACGCGGCGATCACGACCGGTGGTCACGCCGAACTCGGCGCCGGTCTGACGGAGCCATTCACCGGTCTCGTCGAAGAGCTCGGTCGGGAAAGGCCCGGAGCCTACGCGCGTCGTGTACGCCTTGACGATGCCCACGATGCGGTCCAGGGATCCCGGTCCGACGCCGGATCCGGCTGCCGCGCCCGCAGCTGTCGCCGTGGACGACGTCACGAACGGGTAGGTGCCGTGGTCGATGTCGAGCATGGTGGCCTGGCCGCCCTCGAACACGACGACTTCCCCGCGCTCGAGCGCTTCGGCGATGAGGTGACCGGTGTCGGCGACCATGGGGCGCAGCCGCTCGGCGTACGACAGCAGCTCTTCGACGATCTCGTCGACCGTGACCGCACGGCGGTTGAAGATCTTCACCAGCAGGTGGTTCTTCTGCTCGAGGGAGCCCTCCACCTTCTGGCGCAGGATGCTCTCGTCGAACAGGTCTTGCACACGGATGCCGACACGGTTGATCTTGTCGGCGTACGCCGGGCCGATGCCGCGGCCGGTGGTGCCGATCTGACGCTTGCCGAGAAAACGCTCGGTGACCTTGTCGAGGGTGCGGTGGTACTGCGTGATGATGTGCGCGTTGGCGCTCAGCTTGAGCTTGGACACATCGATGCCGCGCTCGGACAGCGCGTCGAGTTCCTGGAAAAGCACCTCGGGGTCGACGACGACGCCGTTTCCGATCACCGGCGTGACGCCAGGAGACAGGATGCCACTGGGCAGCAGATGCAGCGCATACTTCTCGTCACCGATGACGACGGTGTGCCCGGCGTTGTTGCCGCCGTTGAACTTCACCACCCAGTCGGTGCGGTCACCGAGCAGATCGGTAGCCTTTCCCTTGCCCTCGTCGCCCCACTGGACTCCGACGATCACAATTCCTGGCATGGGTGAACCCCCTGGGTTTTGCCTGTGCTTTCGCCGGGCTTGCACCGGCAGATGAGCTGGCCCGATTCGGGCTCTTCTATCTTAGCGAACGGGCTGTGCGTGCCGTCCGTTGACGCTCGCGCCGCTGCTACCTGCCCCGCTCCGGTCGCATTACCTGCCCCACTCCGGTCGCAGTTGACGCTGCTATTCCGGAGTAATAGCGACACGAAGTGCGACCGGAGGTTACAGTTTGCGCGGAGGAACAATGACTCGCTGGTGGCCATACGTACGATTCGGCGCCGCGGGGCTCACTCTCGCCGCCATCATCGCCCAGCTCTCTTTGACGGTCGCCAACAGCCGCGCTGCCCCGACGGAATGGGGATCGCACATCCCGACCGTTGTCACGAACTTCCTCAGCTTCTTCACGGTCCTGTCGAACCTTCTCGGCGCCATCGTCCTGGTGATCCTCGCGGTCTGGACTCTGACAAGGGGGCGTGACCGCCGAGTCGAACCGCGCGGACTGGCCGTGCTGCTGACCTGCGTGAGCACGTACATGATCGTCACCGGCATCGTCTACAACACTCTGCTGCGAAATGTCGAGCTCCCCCAGGGCATGACCGTGCCGTGGTCGAATGAGGTGCTGCACGTCGTGTTCCCGCTTTTCCTACTGGCCGATGTGCTGTTCGCGCCGAAGCGTCGGCTGCTGCCGTGGAGCACCGTGGCCGTGGCGGCCATCTTCCCCGTCGTGTGGGCGGGGTACACGCTCATCCGCGCGAACCTCATCATCGCCCCGGCGAGCGGAGATCCGTGGTGGTACCCGTATCCGTTCCTCGACCCGCATCTGCAGGGTGGATACCTCGGCGTGGCCGGCTACATCGTCGGCATCGCCCTTGCGATCGTCTCGGTCGCCGCGTTCGTGGTGTGGGTCGGCCGCCGGCGCGGCGCTCCCGACGGTGTTGCGGTCGTGCCCGCCGCTCCGGTCGCACTTTAGGTCGCTAAAAGCGCGTTAGAGCAGCACGAAGTGCGACCGGAGCAGCAGCAGGGCGCACGGGTTACCCTTTTCAACGGGGGACAGAAGCCGCGCGTCTCCCGGATGCAACTGAGGAGACCCAGATGACCCAGCCCCCCTTCGCTTCGAACAGCGGCTCGTCGGCTCCGCCCCCGCCGCCGCCACCGGCTGCAGCGCCGATCACATCGGTGCCGACGGGTGCAGGGATGGGCTCCGCCCCTTCGCCAAGCTCAGGGAACGGTTCAGCGGCCGAGGCAGGACCCAGCGACGCGGAGATGGCGCGCGCGAGCGAGGTCCTGCGGGTGATCTCCGACGCGTACTCGGCGAAGATGGTCGGTCAGGAGCGGCTGCGCACCAGCCTGCTGGTCTCTCTCATCGCCGGCGGCCACATCCTGCTCGAATCCGTGCCCGGCCTGGCGAAGACCACCGCCGCGTCCACCCTGGCCGACACGATCAAGGCCAGCTTCAAGCGCATCCAGTGCACGCCCGATCTCCTGCCCAGCGACATCACCGGCAACCAGATCTATGACGCGGCGAACAGCTCGTTCCTCACGGTCCTGGGTCCGGTGCACGCGAACTTCGTGCTGCTCGACGAGATCAACCGCTCCAGCGCCAAGACGCAGTCCGCGATGCTCGAGGCGATGCAGGAGCACCAGACCACCATCGGCGGAGAGGTGCACCACCTGCCGAAGCCCTTCCTCGTCATCGCCACGCAGAACCCCATCGAGCAGGAGGGCACCTATGAGCTGCCCGAGGCGCAGATGGACCGGTTCCTGCTGAAGGAGATCGTCGACTACCCGAGCCCCGCCGACGAGTTCGAGATCCTCGGACGCATCGATTCGGGCGTGCTCGACCCGGAACGGCACGTCGCCAGCGCCGTTTCCCTGGACGACGTACGGATGCTGCAGGACGTGGCATCCCGCATCTATGTGGATGACGCGATCCGCAACTACATCGTCTCGATCGCGTATGTCACCCGTAACCCCGGCCCCTACATCGGCGAGGATCGCGCCCGCTACATCAAGTACGGTGCCAGCCCCCGGGCGAGTATCGCGTTTCTGCAGGCGTCCCGCGCGCTCGCGCTGCTGGGCGGCCGCACTCATGTCATCCCCGAGGACATCCGCACCCTCCGCCATGTCGTGCTGCGCCACCGGGTGCTATTGACGTTCGAAGCGGATGCTGAGGGCATCCGCAGTGAAGAGATCATCGACCAGATCTTCGGCGCAGTGCCGACGCCGTAGTCCGCCATGGCCAGTCTGATCACCCAGGTGAAGAGCAAGCTCTTCATCCACTCATCGCAGAAGTCGATGCACGCGCTCGATGGCGCCTACGCATCGCTGCTGCACGGGCGCAGCCTCGACTTCGAAGACCTGCGCGCGTACGAGTACGGCGATCAGGTGCGCGACATCGACTGGCGTGCGACGGCTCGGCTCGGCACTCCCCTGGTCAAACGCCACCGCGCCAACCGCATGCACACCGTGCTGTTCGTCGTCGACACCGGGCGCGGGATGACAGCACTCGCCCACGATGAGCGACCGAAGAAAGACCTCGCAATTCTCGCGATGGGAGCCCTCGGGATCCTGGCGCTGCGCCACGGCGACGACTTCACCGTCGTGCATGGCGACAGTGCTCGCATCCGGCGTCTCGCTCCCGGGCGTAGCGAGGGCGCCCTCGAGCACGCCCTCCGCACGATCGATGACGCGGTTTCAAGCGCCGCCGCGCCCAGCGACCGTGATGCGCTGCTCTCGTTCGTCGCCCGCACGATCGCGCGCCGCTGCATCGTGGTCGTGATCACGGACGATGCTCCGGTCACAGATGGAACCGAGCGGATGCTGCGCCGACTCCGCGCGCAGCATGACGTGCTGTGGGTCACGCTGAACGATGCCGACCCGGTGCTTCCCCTCGACAGGCTCAGGGAACGGGACGGCCGCGCGCGGGGTGGCCGTCGACGACGCGATGTGGACACCCGCTGGAGCGTTCCCGACTTCGTGCACGGCGACCATGAGGTGCTGGACGAGCTGCAGGCGCAAACGCTCGCGGCCGCCGAGCACCGCACCCGGCTCCTCGATCGGCTCGAAATCAGCCATGCCACCCTCGACACTCAGGATGACGCGGTCGCGCAACTGCTGCGCATGCTGAATCGGAGGGCGCATGTCCGCTCCTGACGAGCTCTATCCACCCACCCAGTACGGCTGGGGATGGTTGCTGCTGGCTCTGGCCGTGTTGGCGCTGCTGTGCCTGGCGGCATGGGTGCTGATCCTCCTCACCCGCCCGCGGCGTGACCTCGTCACCCTGGATCAGCAGCAGCAGCGCATACCCCTCACGGGCGAAGCGCTCAATATGCTCCGAATGGAATATGACGTCCGCATCGGTCAGATCGAGGCGGACTACCGGGCCGGATCGCTATCGGCTCGGAGGGCAAACCTCGAACTCAGCCGGGTGGTGCGCACGTTCGTCAATGAGTACAGCGGCCTGGAAGCCCCGGTCCTCGCGCTCGAGGATCTCAGGAAGCTCGGTGTCCAGCCCGAACTCATCGACGCGATCAACCGGTACTACTACCCAAGCATCTTCCGCCGCGATCCGGCCATCGACCCGATCGCCGGTGTGGAAGCCGCACGCAGGGTGGTGGCGTCGTGGCACTAGCGAACTGGTGGATGCTCCTCATCGCCGCCGCCATCATCCTGACAGCGATCGCGATCGGCCTGATCCTGGGCCTGCGCCGCAGCGCGCGCCACAACAGCGCCCCCAGTGCACCCATCGCCCGCGCGGAGCGGCTGCGAGAACTGGGGTCATTCCAGCAGGCTGTGCGTCGGCGCACGGCGGCCCTCGTCGGCGTGCTCGCACTGGGTGTCATTGCTGCTTCCGTCGGCGGGGTCGTCGCCGCGCGTCCGATGTCATCCGAGACGATCCAGCCCGTCAACACCAGTCGTGACATCATGCTCTGCCTGGATGTCTCCGGCTCGATGAGCGATGTCGACGTCGAGGTGCTCGCCGTTTTCGAGGAACTGCTCAGCGGGCTCGAGGGCGAGCGCATCGGACTCACCATCTTCAACTCCTCTCCGGTGCAGGTGTTTCCGCTGACCGACGATTACGACTTCATCCGCACGCACCTGGAGAGCATCCGGTCGAGCTTCGACTACATGGAGGAGATCCCCGAGCACTGGGTCGGCACCCTCAACGGCCCCGGCGCCTCCCTCATCGGCGACGGCCTGGCCTCGTGCGCCATGCGCTTCGATCATCTCGATGACGAGCGCAGCCGGTCGATCATTCTGGCCACCGACAATGAGGTCGCCGGAGCATCCATCGTCAGCCTCGAAGAAGCAGCCGCCTATGCCGCATCCGTCGGCGTGCGCGTCTTCGCACTGAACCCGGTGCAGGGTGTGAACACGCAGATCAGTGACGAGCTGATCGCTGCGACCGAGGTGACCGGCGGCCAGACCTACGGGCTGCGCGACACCACAACGGTCGCAGACGTCATCCGGGACGTTCAGGAGCAGGATGCCACGCAGCTGCGCGGGCAGGCGCAGGTGGTGTGGACGGACACACCGAACCTGTGGATCGCGGTGCTGCTGGTCGCCGGGCTCGGATTCGTCGTGCTGCTGTGGAGGGTCAGACTGTGATCTTTCAACCCGTCCTCAACGTCTTCCTGCTGGTGCTGCTGTTCGCACCGGTGGTGTTCCTGGTGATCTGGATGCTGGTCGCACCCCGGCCCGTCGGCAAGACGCCGCGCTGGCTCTGGGCACTGCGACTGGTGCTGCTGCTCGCCTGTTTTGCGATGCTGCTGCGTCCAGGCATCCCCGGCGGCACGACCCAGACTCTCGCCACGCAGACCGATATCGTGATCGTCGTCGACACCACCGCGAGCATCGTCGCCGAGGACTGGAACGGCACCGAGCAGCGGCTGGAGGGCGTCCGTGCCGATGTGCAGTCCATCGTCGACGAGTACCCCGGGGCGCGCTTCGCGCTGATCACGTTCGATGCGACATCCGAACTGCGTCTTCCGCTGACGACCGACACCACCGCGCTGATGTCGTCGCTGGAGATCCTGCATCCGGAAGTCACATCGCAATCACGCGGCAGTTCGATCGGCATTGCCAGCGGGATGCTGCGCGAAACGCTCGCGGCGGCGGCGGAGTCGGCATCCGATCGCTCGCGCATGGTGTTCTACCTCGGCGACGGCGAGCAGACGGCCACGAGCGAACCGGAGTCATTCGCGGGTAGCGCGCAGTATGTCGATACGGGTGCGGTGCTCGGATACGGCACCAGCCAAGGTGGGCCGATGAAGATCACAACCGGAGACGTCACCGGACTCGGCGGCGACTACATCGAGTATCTGGGCGCGCCTGCCCTGTCAGTGATCGACGACGCAAACCTGCAGACCATCGCCGGTGAACTCGGCGTGAGCTACCAGTTGCGCACGGCAGACACCGCGATCGACCTCCCGGAAGCGCCGACGACGACCACGACATATTCGGATGCCGGGTCAGTCGGCAATGTGATCGAGCTCTACTGGATCTTCGCTCTCGTGCTCGTCGCGCTGCTGGGCGTGGAACTGGCACGAGCGACCATGCTCATTGCGCAGATGCGCGGGCTGGCGATGAGAGGAGGCGCCCGATGACCTCCGAAGCGGCCGCTCTGATCGCGTCGAATCGCCGCCGTCGCACCGTGCGGCGCTGGGTGATGATCGGCACTCTGCCACTGACGCTGGCGGCGCTGCTGTTCGTAGGCAAGCTGCTGAGCATGTACGCCTTCGCGCACCAGGCCGTCACCTCCTACGTCGTCGCGGACTATGCGGGTGCGCAGGCGGCGGCCGAGGGACAGGAGTTTCTCAACTGGTTCGAGCCGTACAAAGCCCCCTACAACGTGGGCACCGCTCTGGCCGGCGCTGACGAGCTCGATCGTGCACGCGTGAAGTTCGAGGAGGCACTGCCGCTGGCGAACGGACTCGAGGTGTGCGCCATCCGAGTGAACCTCGCGCTCGTCATCGAACGGCAAGGGGACGCCGCCCTCGACGACGGTGACGGGATCGGTGCGACCGATCTGTACGGTCAAGCGCTGCTGATCACGGCGGAGACTCCGAAGGAGTGCAACAGCGACGAGGCCGATCGGCAGTCGCCTGATCCGGATCGCAGTATGCAGGACTCGCTCGACGAGTTGGGTGATCGTCTGCAGGAGAAGCAGCAGCAGAGCCAGCAGCCGCCGCCGGAAGGCCAGGGCGACGAGGGCGGCGAGGAGGACCAGCCGCAGCAGCCCGATCAGGACAAGCTCGACGAGCTTCAGGAGAAGCTCGAGCAGGGCGCCGAGGAGCGCGAACAGAATCAGCAGGGCGAGCAGGATGCCCCCGGCGGCGGGACGGACAAGCCATGGTAGAGCCGCAGCGCGCCCGCTACGTTTCCGATGCTGCCGGCGCTCCCCCTGTGCCGCCGCCCGGTGGCTATCACGGCGCTCGTCGCACCGATGGAGTGGCCCCGTACGGCACGCCGCCCTCGCCGATCGTCAGTTCGACAGCGGCAACCCGAGCGGAGCGGCAACCGGCAAATGCGATCGGTTGGTCGGCGCTGGGATCGGCGGTCCTGTTCGCACTGATTCTGTTGGCCACCCTGCTCTCCGGTGGCACCGACCTGCTCTACGGCGTCACGCTGCTGACGCTGCAACTGGTCGTGGTCGGGGTCGTGATCGCGGCGCTGGCTTCACCACGAGGTCGGATGCTCGGGGCATCCGCCCTGGTCATCACCCTGCTGCTGAATGTGGCGACGGTCGGAGCGATGAGCGCTGTGCAGACGTCAGCATCGGGCAGCTATCAGGGCGAGAAGACCGCGGATCAGAAGCACGCAGAGGCTTTTCCGGGAATCAAGGGCACATCGGCGAACACGGTCCTCGGTCAGATGTCTCTGGAGCAGGTGCAGCGCCTCAGTAATGAGGCGCTGGCTGAAGTCCGTGAGCGGCTGACAGCGCGGTATGGCTACACCTGGACCCAGGCGGGCGACGAGGTGCTGCGGCCGGAGCGCAACGGTTACGGCGGCGAGTCGATGCTGGTGCAGTACACCTCGGCGTCGTGGATGACGAAGGAGCCCATTCAGGACTACGAGCAGAAACTCATGGTCCTGGCCGTCATCGAAGAGGTGCTCACCGACTACGGCATGTACGACCTGTACTCGTTCAACGATCCGGCATCCGGGTTGGATGACACGATCCTGGAGCGCTTCTACGGCAGCACCGACCCGTACACCCAGCACACCTGGGAGGCGTACACCGACAACTACCCCGACCCGATGCGGTTCTACGCGGTGACGTACGACCTCTCCAACGACCGCACGGGCGAGTTCCTCGGCGAGCGCCAGGCGCAGCACGACCGAACCGGCGAGCCGCTGGAGGGTCTGCAGATCTACTTCCTGGCACCGGAGCTGCTCAGCGAGGCCGATCAGGCAGAGTTCCAGGAGCGGATGCAGGAGTACCCGGGGTACTGAGCCGGTCGCCTCCTGCGAGGCCCGAGCAGCGTCATCTGGACTCTGGCACGTGCAGGCGGGTGAGGAACGCGTCGGTGTCGCGCGGCACGCCGCGACGGTCACCGCGAGAGACGAACACCATCACGATCACGGAGATCGGCACGGTCCAGGCCGCTGGCTGCTCGAGAAACGGGGCCAGGGCAGGGACCACCGACGACAGCAACGGACCCCCGAGGATGGCGATGCCAGAGAGCGACGCCCCCGTAAGCATTCCCGAGACTGCGCCACGAGCAGTCAGACCGCGCCACCATATTCCGAGAATCAGCATGGGGCACAGCGTTGATGCCGTAAACGCGAAGACGAGCCCAACGCTGCCAGCGAGGCCCGCGGAATCGGTCGCGAGCGCAACAAGAAGCGGGATGAGTGACGATGCGATCGCCGCGATGCGGAAACCGCGCACACTACCGCCGAGCAGGTCTTGGCTGATCACACCCGCGAGCGAGACGACGAGGCCTGACGACGTTGAGAGGAAGGCAGCGAACGCGCCGGCGATGACCAGCGCCGTGAGCAGGTCGCCGACGAGGCCTGGAATGAGACGGCCGGGCAGTAAAAGCACGAGGGCATCAGCCTCGCCCGAAAGAGCCAGATCCGGCGCGAATGCCCGCCCGAGCAGCCCGAATGCGGTGGGGAAGAGGTAGAACACCGACAGCAGGGCGAGCACGATGACGGTCGTACGTCGGGCTGCAACACCATCGGGATTCGTGTAGAAGCGCACAAGCACGTGGGGCAGACCGAGAGTGCCCAGCAGCAGCGCGACCATGAGTGACACGGTGCGGTAGATATCAAGGTCACCGGGACCGACAGCCGGTGGAAATGCCTCGGCCGGCGTGAGCTGTGCGGGCGGGTCGCCGCCACCGAGCACGAGCAGAAGTACGACGACCGGCACGGCGAGCGCTGTCAGCTTCAGCCAGAACTGAAAAGCCTGGACGAAAGTGATCGAGCGCATGCCGCCCGCCGCGACGATGACGGCGACCAGTACGGCAACCGCGACCGAACCGGCCCATGACGGCAGTCCCGTCGTGATGCGCACCGTGAGCGCCGCTCCCTGTAACTGCGGCACGATGTAGAACCACCCGATAACGATCACCAGCGTCGAGGTGACGCGTCGCGCCCACCTCGATTCGAGGCGCGCCTCAGTGAAGTCGGAGATCGTGTACGCACCTGACCGTCGCAGCGGAGCTGCGACGAAGAACAAGAGCATGAGGTAGCCGCCCGTATAGCCGATCGGAAACCACAGGCCGTCAGAACCCTGCAACAGGATGAGCCCGGCGATGCCGAGGAACGAGGCCGCAGAGAGATACTCGCCGCCGATGGCCGAAGCATTCCACCACGGCCGCACCGTGCGCGAAGCGACGTAGAAGTCGCTCGTCGTGCGCGAGATCCGCAGACCAAAAAAAGCGATGAGTGTCGAGGTGAGGGCGACGGCGGCGATCGCCGCGTAGCCGATGAAAGAGTTCACTCCGGCTCCGTCAGTGAGCGGTAGCGTGCCTCGTTGCGCGACGCGACGCGCACGTAGAGACCTGCGACAGTGAGCGTCAGGGGGTAGATGCCGACGCCGAGCAGCAGCCATGACACCGGAACACCGAAGAGATAGCTCGAATCAAGGCCAGGCACCAGCACGATTGCGAGCACGAAGAGCGTCGTGGCGACCACGAATCCTACGGCGAAGACGACCGCGAGTCGCAGTTGCGAGCGGATGAGTGAGCGTACGTAGACACCCGCAATATCGCTGGTGGGCCCGAGAAGACCCAGGTGCGGTAACGGGCGAGTGGTTGCTCCGGCCACACCGGTACTGGGAGCCGTGACGCGCACGCGTGCGGGCATGCTCGCGGGTTGCTCAGGCGATCCGTCGCCCTCACCAGACTCTGGCACATCGCCCTCACCGGACCCTGTCATATCGTTCATTGCCGCGGGCGGATGACTGCCTGGTCGAGTCGGGAGCGTAGCGCCGGCAGCAGCCGCCGACTCACCGGCAGTTCGGCTTGTCCGATAGTGACACTCGGCCGGTCGCCCCCCAGCCGAATCCGGCTGAGATGCGGCAGTGACACGAGATAGGAACGGTGCACCCGCGCGAAACCAGCATCCGCCCATTGCCGCTCAAGATCCCCCATCGGCACTCGCACGAGATAGCTCGCTTCCTCCGTGTGCAGCCGGGCATAGTCGCCCTGCGCCTGCACATATCGCACGTCGTCGAGTCGAATCATCCGGGTCGTACTGCCGAGAGTGACCGCAATCATTTCAGGCGCGGCGGATGCTTCGTCGCTCATCTGTCGCGCCTGACCCACCTTCAACGCCTCAACAATACGACCGATCGAACGGTGCAGCCGCTCGGTACGAACGGGCTTGAGTAAGTAGTCGACCGCAGCGAGGTCAAAGGCCTCGAGCGCTCCTTCTTCGTCTGCAGTAACGAATACGAGTACCGGACTGCGCTCGAACCGGGCAAGCGCCCGCGCGAGGTCGAAGCCCGTAAGCCCCGGCATGTGAATATCGAGAAATGCCGCATCCACCGGCTCCCTGGCCAGCAGACGGATCGCCTCTGACCCGGACGACGCCTGATGGATCACGCCTACCCGGGGGTCTTGCGCAAGCAGGAACGCAAGCTCAGTAATAGCGGGCTGCTCGTCATCGGCGATGAGCACGGAGATCATGATTCGCCTCTCCCGTCGGTGGATGCAGGGACCGTGGGACGCCTCGGCCCCGATTTCGGCACTCGCATGCGCACGAGCGTACCGGCACCGATGTTCGTCTCGACCACGAGGCCGAACTCGTCGCCGTATACCTGGCGCAGGCGCGCGTCGACATTGCGCACTCCCACATGCTCACCGTCGGCCGGGCCGCCAGCGAGCACCAGGGCGAGCACCTCGGGGTCGATGCCGACGCCGTTGTCTTCAACGCTGATGTCGGCGAAGGCGCCAGAGTCCGCGGCCGTGATCGTGATGCGTCCACCACCCTCTTTCGATTCGAGGCCGTGTCGCACAGCATTCTCAACGAGCGGTTGAATAGAGAGGAACGGCACGACCGTTGGCAGCACCTCGGGTGCAACTTGCAGGGTGACTTTCAGCCGCTCGCCAAAACGGGCCCGCTCCAGTCGCAGGTAGCTGTCGATCGATCGCAGTTCTTCTGCGACGGTCGTGAAATCACCGTGGCGTCGGAACGAGTAGCGAGTGAAATCAGCGAACTCCAACACGAGCTCGCGTGCCTGTGTGGGGTCGGTGTTAATGAACGACGCGATCGCGTTCAGAGAGTTGTAGATGAAGTGTGGGCTGATCTGCGCGCGCAGCCCCCGCACCTCCGCCTCGGCGAGCGCCGCACGCGAGGCATCAAGTTCGCCGAGCTCCACCTGTGCCGCGACCCACGCGGCTACCTCCCCTGTGGCCCGTACAAGACCCGCGCGCACAGGCGAAGAGAAGGCAACGATCGCCCCGAGCGGACCGGTGCTTCCGCGGATGGGTGCAGCGACAGCATCCATCTCTCCGGCGGCAATGCGAATACGTCGCTGCACCTGCAATCGATTCCCCGCGGATGCTGCAGCGCCAAGGCGTTCAGCGACAGGACGGATGGCCTCGTCTCCATCAATGGCGATAATGCCGGAGCGGTCGGCGATCGCGAGGCTCTCGCACCCGAGCAGAGCGCGAAGGTGCTTGACCGCCAAGGCCGCGTCAGTCTCGTCAATGCCCCCGCGCAGATGCTCCGCCGCCCGCGATGCCAGATGCAGCGTCTGGTAAGTCGCCTGCTCAGCTTCGGTGCCGAGGTCTTTCGAGGTGCCGACGATACGACGCAACAACAGCACGAGCCCGACTGCGAGCGCACCGGCCAGCGCACCGAGCGCGGCAGCGGCAAGCATCGACTCCGGCATGCACGACAGCGTAACCGCTCATCGCTCGTCGTCCACTCATCATTCGTTCGTCGGCGTCCTCCTGCCGTTCGTCGCACCATGACCGCCGTTCAACGACGACGAACGGCGCGCGCCCCATGCCGGTGTCGAGTCGCGCGATAGTTGCCCGACTGCACCACGCAGCGGCCGGGACCCGCCCGCCATGACCCCCGAAGGAGACGCCATGGGCAACGATGCCTTGAGCGCGGAGAACGAGACGGCGCCCCCCGTCGACTACCCCGCGGTGCAGAAGTCCGAAGAGTTCCAACGACTGCGTTCGAAGCATCGAAAGTTCGTCTTTCCCGTGCTCCTCGCCTGCTTGATCTGGTATTTCGCCTATGTGCTGCTGGCCAGTTACGCGCACGACTTCATGTCGACACCCGTATTCGGCAGCGTCAACATCGCGATCCTGATGGGCCTTGCGCAGGTGGTGACCACGTTTGCCGTGACCACCTGGTACGTGCGCTACGCCAACAAAGAGCTCGACCCCATCGCAGCGAACATCCGTGAAGAGATTGAAGCCGACGAGACATTCGCCGACAAGGAGGCGACCCACTGATGTTGCATTTCGAAACCGCCGGCTCCTCGCCCGGCGAGCCCTGGCTGAACATCTCCATCTTCGGCGTGTTCGTCGCGATCACGATGGTCATCGTGTTCCGTGCGAGCCGCAACAACAAGACCGCCGCCGATTACTACGCAGCCGGTCGATCGTTCACGGGCGGCCAGAACGGCTCGGCCATCGCCGGTGACTATCTGTCTGCAGCATCCTTCCTCGGCATCGTCGGCGCGATCGCGATGAACGGCTACGACGGGTTCCTCTATTCGATCGGCTTCCTCGTCGCCTGGCTCGTGGCGCTCCTGCTCGTCGCCGAACTGCTGCGCAACACCGGAAAATTCACGATGGCCGACGTGCTGAGCTTCCGCCTGAAGCAGAAGCCCGTGCGCATCGCTGCCGCTACCACGACACTCGTCGTGTGCTTCTTTTACCTGCTCGCGCAAATGGCCGGTGCTGGCGGGCTTGTCTCGCTGCTGCTCGGCATCGGCGACCAGCTCGGCCAGGCCATCGTCATCACCGTCGTCGGCGCGCTCATGATCCTCTATGTGCTCATCGGCGGCATGAAGGGCACCACGTGGGTGCAGATCATCAAGGCGGTGCTGCTCATCGCGGGTGCCGCAGTGATGACGGTGTGGGTGCTCGCGATCAATGGCTTCAACTTCTCGACGCTGCTCGATAACGCGGTAGCCGCAGCCGGCAACGTCGAGATCCTGAACCCCGGCGTGAAGTACGGCGTCTCGGGTGCCACGCAGCTCGACTTCCTTTCGCTGGCGCTTGCGCTGGTGCTCGGCACCGCGGCCCTGCCGCACGTGCTCATGCGCTTCTACACCGTGCCTACGGCGAAGGAAGCCCGCAAGTCTGTCGTGTGGGCGATCTGGCTGATCGGCACCTTCTACCTGTTCACGCTCGTGCTCGGTTATGGTGCGGCTGCTCTCGTCGGAGCCGACGTCATCGCGGCTGCCCCCGGTGGCCCGAACTCGGCGGCCCCGCTGCTCGCGTTCGAGCTCGGCGGACCGTTGCTCCTCGGCCTCATCTCGGCAATCGCCTTCGCGACGATCCTCGCGGTCGTCGCCGGACTCACCATCACGGCGGCGGCGTCGTTCGCACACGACATCTACGCGAGCGTCGTAAAGAAGGGCAAGCCGGCTCCCGGTTCCGAAATGAAGGTCGCTCGTCGCACGGTGGTCATCATCGGCATCGTGGCAATCATCGGCGGTATCGGCGCGAACGGGCAGAACATCGCCTTCCTCGTGGCCCTCGCCTTCGCAGTGGCGGCATCGGCGAACCTGCCGACGATCGTTTACTCGCTGTTCTGGAAGCGCTTCACGACCAAGGGCGCACTCTGGAGCATGTACGGTGGCCTCGCATCGGCGATCATCCTCATCATCTTCTCGCCGGTCGTCTCAGGTTCCATGACATCGATGCTGAAGACGGAAGACATCAACTTCGCGATCTTCCCGCTCTCGAACCCGGGAATCGTCTCGATTCCGCTGGCCTTCTTCCTCGGCTGGCTCGGCACGGTCCTTGACAAGAGCAAGGAAGACCCCGCCAAGCAGTCCGAGATGGAGGTGCGTTCGCTCACCGGCGTAGGTGCCGAGAAGGCGACTCAGCACTGAGACGACGCCGGCATAAAAATCTCTCTCTGTGCCGAGTTGGATGAAGAAGGTGGGGCGGATGCTGCGGCATCCGCCCCACCTTCTTCTCACAGGTCAAAGACCAGGCTGGTTCTCTATGCGCCCAGTGACAGGCCCGCGGCGAGCGCAAAGCCGAGCACCGTTGCCAGGCCTGTCAGCTCCTTCGCCTTGGACTGGGTGTCTGGCACCATCGAGTCAACGAGCATGACGAGCAGCGCTCCGGCGGCGAAGCCGCTGGCCCCAGCGCGGAACTCAGGGCCGAGAGCATCCGCCAGCGCGAAGCCCGCGATCGTGGCGATTGCGCCCACGAAGCCGTTAGCGGGACAACTCAGGGATTGATACTCGGGCTGTCCGGCCATGCCCTGTTCGAGACCTACTCCGTGCTGACGAGATGCCAGGCACCGCGCGAATCAGCCCCGATCGAGTCGTACAGATCATCGAGCGAACTTTCCCTGGTTCCGTCGCTCTTGAACCCAGAATCGCCATGGAGGCAGTCTCACTCCTCGCAGCCGCGGGAATCGCTGGCGGAGCGGTCTATGACGGATTCGTGGCACTGGCCGCACGGGAATCCGGCATCCGCCTGCTTTCCTGTGACCGGCGCGCCCTGCCGACGTACCAGGCACTCGGAATCGACTTCGACATCATCTGATCTGGCCCACCGGACATGGCTGCGCCGAGAGGGCGTGCCGGATCCCGGATGGATCGGGTCGGCAGCGGCGTGTCCAGCATCCGACACGCCGCATACGCCGCGGGGCGTCTGGGATTTGGGACACGAGCGGATGCCGCGGCCGGGCTGACGACGCTCCGGCCGGGGCATACCCACCCGCTGGATAGAATGGAGACCATGTCTAAGGTCCTGCAGTCACTTCCCGTCGGCGAGCGCGTCGGCATCGCCTTCTCCGGAGGCCTTGACACCTCCGTCGCCGTCGCATGGATGCGCGACAAGGGCGCGATCCCCTGCACGTACACCGGCGACCTCGGTCAGCCAGACGAGACCGACATCGAGTCGATCCCCGGCCGTGCGCTCGAGTACGGTGCCGAGATCGCCAGGATCGTCGATGCGAAGACCGCGCTGGTCGAAGAGGGCTTCGTCGCAATGCAGTGCGGCGCGTTCCACATCCGCTCCGGCGGCAAGACCTACTTCAACACCACACCCCTGGGCCGCGCTGTCACCGGCACCATGCTCGTGCGCGCCATGAAAGAAGACGGCGTCGACATCTGGGGCGACGGCTCCACCTACAAGGGCAACGACATCGAGCGGTTCTACCGCTACGGCCTGCTGGCCAACCCGCGCCTGCGCATCTACAAGCCCTGGCTCGATGCCGATTTCGTCACCGAGCTCGGTGGGCGTCAGGAGATGAGCGAGTGGCTCGTCGAACACGGCTTCCCCTACCGTGACGCCGCTGAGAAGGCGTACTCGACCGACGCCAACATCTGGGGTGCGACGCACGAAGCGAAGACCCTCGAGCACCTGAACGTCTCACTCGAGACGGTCGACCCGATCATGGGCGTGAAGTTCTGGGATCCCTCCGTCGAGATCGAGACCGAAGATGTCACGGTCACGTTCGACGGCGGCCGCCCCGTCGCGCTCAACGGTGTTGAGTACGCCGACCCCGTCGCGCTCGTCCTCGAGGCGAACGCCATCGGGGGACGCCACGGCCTCGGCATGAGCGACCAGATCGAGAACCGCATCATCGAAGCGAAGTCGCGTGGCATTTACGAAGCCCCCGGCATGGCGCTGCTGTTCATCGCGTACGAGCGCCTGGTCAACGGCATCCTGAACGAAGACACCCTCGCGACGTACCACGAGCAGGGCCGACGCCTCGGTCGCCTGATGTACGAGGGCCGCTGGCTCGAGCCGCAGTCGCTCATGCTGCGTGAGTCAATCCAGCGCTGGGTGGGTCTGACCATCTCCGGCACCGTCACGATCCGCCTCCGCCGCGGCGACGACTGGACGATCCTCGACACCACCAGCCCGAACCTCTCCTACGGACCCGAGAAGCTGTCGATGGAGCGCGTCGGCGACGCAGCCTTCGGTCCGGTCGACCGCATCGGCCAGCTCACCATGCGTAACCTCGACATCGCCGACTCGCGCTCGCGCCTCGAGCAGTACGCGGGCCTCGGCCTTGTCGGCGGCGCCACGGGCGAGCTCGTCGGACGCGTCACTGCGGGCGAGGCATCCGAGATCTCCGGCTCCGGCGGAACACACGACGCTCTCTCGGACGCTGTCGACTCGGCATCCGAGGGCGCAGCCTTCGATTCCGGCACCGACTGACCCTGTTCGCGGACACACCTGCAGGGAGAGATCACACCTGCAGGGGCATCCGTCGGCGTTTCGCCCTGCGTCCGTGCTTCGGCCCTGCAAATGTGCCGGCGCGGACGCAGGTGCACACGCACATCCGCGCGCAAACCTGACGAGGAGTCCTTCCCCGGATAGGATCACAGAGTGCGTCCCGAAACGTACTCCGGGGGTCGGTGAGACCGAGTCCCACCCTCCTACCCGAAAGAGCTCTCGATGACGACTGAATATCCGGAACCCGACGCGCCGCGCTTCCCCGCTGCGAAGATCGGGCGGATCGCGTTCGGCGTCGTCGCAGCCCTTATCGTGATCGTGGTGATCATCGCCTTCGTCGTCGTGTGGACGATCCAGCGCTCGTTCCCGCAGGCGTCCGGTGAGATCGAGGTCGACGGACTGGAAACAGCCGTCAGCGTGCAGCGTGATGAGCTTGGCATCCCCACCATCACCGCCGACTCCTCGCACGACCTGTTCTACGCACAGGGATTCGTGCACGCCCAAGACCGTTTCTTCGAGATGGACTTCCGCCGTCACGTGACCAGCGGCCGCGTCGCCGAGATGTTCGGTGAATCGCAGGCCGGCACTGACATGTTCCTGCGCACGCTCGGCTGGCGCGATACCGCCGAGCAAGAGGTCGAAGCGCTCGATGAGACGACGCGGGGCTACTACGACGCCTACGCCGAGGGCGTGAACGCCTACCTCGCCTCGCATGACGGCGCAGACCTCTCGCTCGAATATGCCGTTCTCGGAATACAGAACCCCGATTACGAGGTCGAGCCATGGGAGCCGGCAGATTCCGTCGCCTGGCTCAAGGCGATGGCCTGGGACTTGCGCACCAACATCGAGGACGAGACTCAGCGTGCGCTGCTCGTGGCGGATGCTGGCGACGACACCGCCGCCGCCGACAGCCAGGCGCTGCTGGAGAAGCTCTATCCGGCGTATCCCTTCGATAAGAACCCCGTCATCGTCCCGACGATCTCGACCGTTGAGCCGCTGGAGGACGGCACGGGCGCAGCCCCCGCTTCCGTCACCACAGACGACGACGCCGATATCCAGACCGCGATCACCACCGTCGAGTGGGCCGAAGCCGACAGCGTCATCGAAGCCGCGAGTCTGCTGATCGGCGACGTGGGCGAAGGCATCGGCTCGAACTCCTGGGTCGTTTCTGGCGAACTCACCGAGAGTGGGATGCCCCTCCTCGCCAACGACCCGCATCTCGGCGCTGCCCTCCCGAGCGTCTGGCACCAGGTACAGCTGCGCTGCTCGACCGTCAGCGCCGAGTGCCCGTTCGACGTCGGCGGATTCTCGTTCTCCGGCCTCCCCGGCGTCGTCATCGGCCACAACAGCCAGGTCGCCTGGGGCTTCACGAACCTCACCACTGACGTCGCCGATCTCTACATCGAGAAGGTCGATGGCGATCAGTACTGGCGCGATGGCGCACTTGTGCCGATGGACGTCCGCGAGGAGACCATCAAGGTCGCCGGCGGCGACGACATCGATCTCACCATCCGCTCCACCGTGCACGGGCCGATCATCTCCGGGCTCGTCGACGATTTCACCGCGATCGCAGAGACCCCGGTGGTCGGAACCGGCGGCACTGTCCTCCCCCTCGACGGTGCTCCGGAGATTCCCGCGGGCGACGTCGCGGTGAGTCTGCGCTGGACCGCACTCGAACCCGGAAAAACCGCGTCCGCGATCTTCGCCCTGAACACCTCTCAGAACTTCGACGACTTCCGGCGCGCAGCATCCCTGTTCGATGTTCCCGCACAGAACCTCATCTACGCCGACATCGAAGGCAACATCGGCTACCAGGCACCCGGGCGCCTGCCCATCCGTGGCGCCGGTGACGGATGGCTTCCGCAGCCGGGCTGGGACAGCGCCTACGACTGGACGGGTTTCATCCCCTTCGAAGAGCTTCCGGTCTCGTACAACCCCAGTTCCGGGTTCATCGTCACCGCGAACAACGCCATCGTCACCGACGACTACGACTACTTCCTCTCGCGCGACTGGGACTACGGCTACCGCGCCGAGCGCATCGCCCACATGATCGAGCGCCGTGCGGCCCTCGCCCCCCTCACCGCACAGGACATGCGCGACATCCAGAACGACAACGAGATGTGGATCGGCAAGAAGCTGGCCACCGCGATGGGCGAGGTCGAAGTCGACGGCGCCGGCCCGCAAGAGGCCGTCGCGCTGCTGCGCACCTGGGACGCCCAGAACAATCCCACGTCGCCCGGCGCTGCGTACGCCAACGTGCTGTGGAAGAACCTCGTGATGAACCTGTTCGCCAATCGTGCAGAGCCGCTGCCGCACGACAGCCAGGCGCGACTGTTCCTCGTCGTCGGCGGGATGCTCGATGACCCCTTTGACCCCCTCTGGACGAACGAGCAGATCGACGTCGCGAGCATGGACGAGATGCTGGCGCTGTCAGCCGAGCAAGCCTACGACGAGCTGGTCTCGCTGCAGGGCGAGGCCACCGCACGGTGGAACTGGGGTGGCCTGCACGCCATCACACTCACCAGCGACACCCTCGGATCCTCCGGAATCGCACCGATCGAGATGCTCTTCAACCGTGGCCCTTACCCGGTCGGCGGCGGAGCATCCGTTGTCAATGCCACCGGCTGGGAGCTCGGCGAGTCCTACGCCACGACGACCGTCCCGTCGATGCGCATGGTGATCGATCTGGCCAACTTCGACGACTCGACGTGGAATCATCTCAGCGGGGCATCCGGTCACGCCTTCCACCCGAACTATGTCGATCAGACCGAGGACTGGGCCGCCGGCGTCCAGACGCCGTGGGCGTTCACTCCGGATGCCGTCGACGAGGCGACCGTCAACACGCTGGTGCTGACGCCGAAGGGCTGAGGTTCAGACCTCTTCGACGAACTCGATCGGCCCGAAAGCGGGTGGCTCCTCATCGGCCGGGGTCTCGACGGTGTCGACGTCGTCGTCTTTTCCGGTGAGACGCTTGACCGCTTCGGTGAACTGACGCTCCAGCGCAGCGAAGGCGGCTGCCGCATCGCCTGCGGCGAGCGCATCGAGCAGTTCCCGGTACGTGGCCGAAACCGACCGACGGACGGTGTACCCGTTCGGATCGCTCAGGCTGGCGATGCGTGTCTCGATTGCGAGAGTCGCCATGTAGTGCGACAGCCGCCTGCTCCCGGCCGAGTCGACGAGCAACCGGTGAAACTCGATGTCAGCGTCGCCGATAGCGCGAGCATCCGTACCCTCGCTGATCTCGACGAGGTCCGCATAGGCCTTCTCCAGGGCATCCACAGCCGAGGCTGACTTCGATCGGATGATGAGCCGCGCCGCCTGCGCTTCGATCGCCAGACGCGCGTCATAGACGTCGGCGACGTGCTCGGGCCCGATAACGCTGACCCGCATGCCGCGCCCGGGGGATGCTGTCAGCAATCCCTCCTGCACCAGGCGCTGTGTCGACTCCCGCAGGGGGCTGCGGCTGACGCCGAGCTGCGATGACATCTCGACCTCGCCGATCGGGCTGCCCACCGGCAGAGCGCCCGTGAATATGGCCTTGCGCAACTCTGCGGTGATGAGGTCGACGGTCGATGGACGAGCCACCCGGACCATGGAGATCGGCGATACCGCGCGAGGGGTGTGTGAGGCCATGTGCATCCCTTCCAGCCGTCGCGCAAACCGCGAACATCTCATTGTCGATCCTCAGCGCCCAGAAACGAAGCCGACGCAAGGTTTTCCAGTCTGCCGCAAGATCACGGTTTTGTATATCTGTAGACAATCTGCGGTTCTGACTGTACATCGCTCGACAGATTCCATAGTCTGGGGCACGGTTACGGCGGCTATGCAGCCCGCCGACCTACGACATTTCATACGGAACGCGAGGAAATCATGACCAAGCGAATGACGCGACTCGGCATCGCCACAGCTGCCATCGGAACCCTGACCGTCGGCCTTCTGGCCGGATGCGCCTCGGATGGCGGCGGAACTTCCGGCGACGGCGGTGGCAGCGAAACCATGACCACGCTTGAGAAGGCGCAGGAAGAGGGCACGATCACCCTCGCGATCGCGTCCGAGCAGCCCTACTCGTGGGTCGAGGATGGCGAGCCGACCGGCGCCACCATCGCGATGCACAAGGAGATCTTCGGAAACCTCGGCATCGACGACATCAAGATCGAAGAGGTCGACTGGAACTCGCTCATCCCCGGTCTCGCCGCGGGCCGCTGGGATGTCGTCAGCGCCGGTATGTCGATCCTCCCCGACCGCTGCGCCGAGGCCGCGTTCAGCGATCCCGAGATCATGTACACGACCACGCTCGTCGTGCCCGCTGGCAATCCGAAGGGCCTGAGCGACCTCGACTCGATCGCCGCAGCCGGCGACGTCACGCTCGCCGTGCAGTCCGGCGCGATCGAAGAGGGCTACGCCGCGGACCTCGGCATCGCAGGCACCGTGACGGTCGACAGCGCGACTGCCGGTATCGAGATCGTGCAGTCGGGACGTGCGGATGCTTTCGCTCTGACCGCCGTGTCGATGAACTGGATGACCGAAGACATGGATGACGTCGAGACCACCGGCGCATTCGTGCAGGAGATCGACGGCGTCGAGCAGATCGGTGCCGGTGCCACCGTGTTCCGCCAGGAGGACACCGAGCTGCTCGAGGCATACAACGCGGAGCTCGCGAAGATCACCGCCGACGAGGCGACCTACCTTGACCTGGTCGAGCCCTTCGGATTCACCGCCGAGAACCTGCCCCCGGCTGACCTGACCACCGAGCAGCTGTGCTCGGGCGAACTCGGCTGAGGCGCCAGCATCCACTGACGTGACTGAGAACTTCGAAGCGCTCTGGAGGGCGCTGCCCTATCTCGTTGATGGGGTCATCATCACCCTGCAGCTGACTGCGGGCGGTGCCCTCCTGGCCATCATCGTCGCCATTGGCTTCGGCCTGCTGGCACGGTTCGAGAACATCTTCCTGCGGGGCATCGCCCGCACCGTCATCGAGCTGTTCCGCGGAACCTCGTTGCTGGTGCAGCTGTTCTTCTTCTTCTTCGTGCTGCCTCTCCCCCCGTTCAACCTTGAGCTGCCCGCTGTCTTCACTGGCATCCTGGCCCTGGGTTTGAACTACGGCGCCTACGGTGCCGAGGTCGTGCGCGGATCGATCAACTCCGTCCCTGCCGGCCAGTGGGAGGCGACGACGGCATTGAGCTTGTCGCGCACCCACCGGATGTGGCGCGTGATCTTCCCCCAGGCGTGGGCGCTGATGCTTCCCTCACTGAACAACCTGCTGATCCAGCTGCTGAAGGGAACCGCCGTCGTGTACTTGATCACGATCGTCGATTTCACCGCCGAGCTGAATCGACTCCGCGTACAGACTGACGTCTTCTTCGCCTACACGCTCGGTCTTCTCGTGTACTTCGCAATCGCCTACGTGCTCACGCTCGCCATGAATGCACTGGAGACGCGCGCGAAACATCGCCTCGGATACGGCGGCAAGTGGTCGGATGCGATCATGAAGACGCCGATCCCGGATGCCAAGGGGGCGGGCCAGTTCGGATGAACGATTTCTGGAGCTGGGAGCACGCGTCTGCGGTGCTCCCCGAGCTACTGCTCAAATTCTTCACCGTCACGCTGGTCGTGACGATCATCGGCAGCATCATTGCCGCCATGCTCGGCCTGATCATCGCACTCGGTCGCCGCACCGCGCCGCGACCGGTGGCTGCCGTGATCACCCTGCTGATGAACTTCATCCGCATGACGCCGCTCGTCGTGCAGCTGCTGTTCGCCTATTACGTGTTCACGAGCGTGCCTCCGCTCGTACTCGGAACAATCATTATCGGCATCCACTACGCCACCTATATGGCCGAGGTCTACCGAGCCGGCATCGACGCGGTGCCGCCGGGCCAGTGGGAGGCGACCACAGCATTGTCGATGTCGCCCGGTCGCACCTGGATGGCTGTGATCATTCCGCAGGCGCTGCGCGCGACTCTGCCGGCGCTCAGCAACTACGTGATCTCGATGTTCAAGGACACCCCGTTCCTGATGGTCATCACCGTGACCGAACTCGTCCGCCAGGCACAGCTGTACGGCGGCCAGAACTTCCGCTACGCCGAGGCGATCATCCTCGCCGGACTCATCTACCTGGTGGCGAGCCTTCTGAGCTCGGTGCTCGCCAGGCGATTGGAGAAACGTCTTGAATACACCACCGCTTGACGCCCACACCGGCGCGATCACACTGGACGACGGCGATGTGCCGGCGATCCAGTTCAACAGGGTGGAGAAGCGATTCGGCGACCACGTCGTGCTGCACGACCTGGACTTCACCGTGCGCCGCGGGGATCGGGTGACCCTGATCGGACCGAGTGGTTCGGGTAAGACGACCATCCTGCGCCTGGTGATGACGCTGGAGGAGGCGAACGCGGGTTACGTCCTCATCGACGGCAGCCCTCTCACGCACTACGAGAAGGACGGCAAGCGCGTCGAACTGAAGGAAAAGCACAAAAACGAGATGCGCAAGCGCATCGGCATGGTCTTCCAGCAGTTCAACCTGTTCCCGAACATGACCGTGATCGAGAACATCATCGAGGCACCCGTGCACGTGCTCGGACTCTCCAAGCGGGAGGCCATCAAACGCGGACGCGCGCTGCTGGAGAAGGTCGGGCTGCCCGACAAGGAGAACGCGCATCCCACGCAGCTGTCCGGCGGGCAGCAGCAGCGCGTCGCCATTGCGCGCGCGCTGGCGATGGAACCGGAGATTCTGCTGCTCGACGAGGTCACCAGTGCCCTCGACCCCGAAGTGGTCGGGGAGGTGCTGAACATCCTGCGTGATGTCGCCCGCGACACCGATGTGACCATGCTGATCGTGACGCACGAGATGCAGTTCGCGCGCGATGTGTCCAACAGGGTGCTGATGTTCGACAGTGGACGAATCGTCGAAGAGGGCGCGCCCGAGCAGATGTTCAGCGACCCGCAGGAGCAGCGCACCAGGGACTTCCTATCCGCGGTGCTCTGAGGCGTTAGGGTCAAGACGTGCCAGAACGTCTCCTCGCCCCTGAAGGTATCGCTGCATCGGTCGTCGAGTTCGACCATGGCGGAGCAACACTCATCGCCGAAGACTTCGGCACCGGTGCGCGACCGTATGTGCTCATCCACGGCATCGGCATGGGGCGCAGCGTCTACCTCGACTTCATCGAGCGCCTGCCCGGACGCATCATCGCGCTCGACCTGCCGGGCTTCGGGGAGGCCCCGGAGCCGTCACGGACGCTGACTATGGCGCGCCATGCCGATCTGATCGCGGCTTATCTGCGCAGTGCCGGAGTTTCGGATGCCGTCGTCATCGGCCATTCGATGGGCAGTCAGATCGGGGCCGAACTGGCAGCGCGGCATCCCGACCTCCTCGACGGGCTGGTACTGGCCGGGCCGACGGTGAACAGCGCGGCACGCAGCGTGTGGGAGCAGGCGACGTACCTGCTGCGAGACCTTATCGGCGAGCGACCCATCGTGCTGTGGCGCGGAGCACGCGAGTACCTGCGCGGCGGGCCGCACCTGGTCAGGAAGATCCGCGCGACGGTGGTGCACGAGCCGGAGAAGGCGTACGCGAAAGTGAAGTGCCCGGTGCTGGTGGTGCGCGGCGCGCATGACCCGCTGGCTCCGGTGTCGTGGTGCACCGAGATCACCCGGCTCGTGCCCGGACGGGCGGAGCTGCGGGAGATCCCCGACCACGGCCACGGCACGCTCATCAGCGACGCCGAACTCGCCGCCGAGATCATCACGGAGTTTGCCCGCTCGCTCTGAGGTGGGGTGGGGGTGCTGGGGCTGGGGCTGGGGCTGCGGCTGCGGCTGGGTGTCCGCGCACAACTCCTGAAGAATTACCGAGATTCGTGGTGCAGGGGCCCAGCGACCCCAACCTGGCCTGTTTCTCAGGAGTTATGCACGCCGGGTGCCGCTGCGCGGCGTGCGATCGCGGCAATTCCGAGCGCCGCGCCCAGGAAGATCACCGCGAGAATGATCCATCCGACGATTCCGAGCTCGATTGCCGTTGCATTGACCAGGATCGGCGAGGCCAGGGCCGAGAGGGAGAAACCCATACCGAAGACGCCCTGGTAAGCGCCCGCTCGCTTCGAATCTGCCAGCTCGAAGCTGAGCCCCCATGCACCGGCCTGGGATAGCACTTCGGCGAACGTGTGCGTGACCGCGGCGATGATGAGCACCACGATCGCGAACCAGGCGGGAAGACCGGCCGACAGTGCGTAGACGATACACGCAGCCGCCATCAGCCACCCGGCGATCATGGTGACGCGCCCCGCGGTACGGATGTCGTGCGTGCCGCGAGACATCGGCACCTGGAAGATCACCACCAGCGTGGTGTTCACGATCAGGAGGATGGCCACGGTCACCTCGGGGGCATTGGTTGCCGTCGTGATCCACAGCGGCATCCCCACTTCCGCCACCCCGAACTGCATCCCGAACATCGCTGAGAGCAAGGTGAGCAGGAGATAGCGCCGGTCGCGCCAGGGCGAACGCCGGTTCCAGTCGTGACGCGATTCACGTGCGCTCTGCTCCGACGCTGCCGTGTCGATTGAGCCGGTCTCGGTGTGCACCGGCTCGACGGCGCCGCGCGCAGGTGCGTCCACGTGCGCAGGCAGGCGAAGCAGCGCCATTGCCCCGAGCACTCCGAGAACGCCGGCGGCGACGATAACGCTCCGATACGCCACGGCCGTGCCGATTGCGAGAGCGATGGCCGCTATACCGGCACCGAGGGCGATGGAAAGGTTGGTGATCGTGCGCAGCACCGCCCTGGCGTTCACGCGCTTGTCCGGTGAGAAGCCGCGCGCAATGATCGCCGAACGCGAAGAGTGACCGAGCGTGTCGAAGAAGTTGCCGACACACGCGATGACGAGCGCACTGACGAAATCGCCGACGAAGGCGTAGCCGATCAAGAAGATCGCGCCGAGAAGTTCAAACGCGAACGTCAGTCGCCGGGCGCTCCACCGGTCGGCCAACCACCCGCCGAGCAGCGAGGCGAGAACACCGCAGGCGCTTGCAACCGCGAGCACGATGGCGGCCTCTGTGCCGCTGAGTCCAATGATCTGCGTGAAGAACAACACGGTGATGGCGAAGAACACCCCGCGCCCGATCCGCGAGACCGCGGTTGCTGTGACGAGGGCGCGGAGCACGGGATCTTCCAGGCTCGTACGCACCCATGCGCCGAGGCGGACGAGGGGGCTTCCTGCTGAATGCACATGCCATCCTCGCATGGCCGCCGATCCCGTGCACAACTCCTGAGAAACGGTGGATGCTCGGGCGTGGCGGCTGTTTTTCGGGCCAGATGCCGGTACTTCTCAGGAGTTATGCGCGACGCGGATTGATGAACTTCGGCCCGAGCGCAGCGATGATGTCCGCCAACTGTCGGCGCACGTTCGTGGAGTGCCAGAGAACGTCGCCGGCGAGGGGCCGAACGGTGACATCGCCGAGCTGGGCAGCGGCGATGTCTCTGTCTCGATCCTCGACCTGCTTCTCCCAGCCCTCGTGGAACTCCTTGCTGTCGCACTCGATGATGAGCCAGCCGTCCACGATGAAGTCGACGTAGCCCACACCCGGTAACAGAACCTGAGTTTCGTAAGTCACTCCCAGGGAGCGCAGTATGAGCCGCATGAAGGTTTCGGGGCCGGAGGCCGCGGAGGCATCCACGAGCGGAAGAAGCGCCCTGAACCGATCGGGCAAGTCGGCGAAGAGCTCGACGAGCTGCTCGTACGTCATCAGCCCGTGATGAACGATGCTGTCGAGCGTTGCCAGTGCTGCGCGGGGCGTCTGGCAGCGGATCGCCTGTCGCACAGCGTCGTGGAACGGAACCACGTGTTTCTGACAGGCGTCCTCAGACCAGCGCCCCCAGTGCAATCGCGTCGATTTACTCTTCTTCGTGCGGATGCGCGACATCAGCGGCGGCACATGGACGTGCAGTCCGGACACTTCCAGCACGAAGATGCCGATCATCTGCAGCAGCGAGAGGCACGAGATCCGACCGCCGATGCGCACGGCCTCGGCCACGTCGGCAGAGAGATCTGGCCGGGCGTAGTGGTTGCGCCGCAGGCGCAGCAGGTGCTTGTAACGGACTGCTGCTGTGATGTCATTGCCGGTCATCCCCGCCGCGTGAAGTTCCGCGCGCGTGGAGATGACCGGCCGATATGCCTCGAAGTACTTCTGTCTCACCGTCTTCATAACGACACGATGGCGTGCGGCGCGCCGCGCGGGCGGGTTATCCACAGGCTTTCGGTGCCACTTCGGCCATCGGCCGATTGTGCAGAAGGAGTCGCCGCGCGCATAACTCCTGAAGAATCACCGCTGTGCGCGCGAAACCGTGCGTTTCAGGGCACTGAGGCCATGTTTCTCAGGAGTTGTGCGCGGGAAAAGGGGCGCAGCGACGCACCGGCACACCCACACCAGCCCGCCAACTACCCCGCGGCGGGCGGCGTCTGCTTCGATTCGGCCAGTTCGTCCACGACCAGGCGGCGTTCCTCGGCGGTGCCGTTGCGATATGCCTGGCGTCCGACAATGTGCGCCGAAAGCGGCGCCGTGGCGAACTGCATCAGCACGATCGGCGCGACAAGAGCGATTCCCAGCAGAATGCCGCCGATCGAGCGCTGCGACACGGCGACGGCCAGGCAGATCAAGATGACCCCGAGCACCTGGGGCTTGGTGGCCGCATGCAGCCGAGAGGGCACGTCGCGGAAGTGCAGCAGCCCGACCGCGGCAGACAGGCACAGCAGCGCTCCGAGCAGGATGAGCACGAGCACCGCCACATCAATGACGGCATCCGGAATCACAAAACCGAGCACGTTCATGTCGTCGTGTTGTCCCTTCGCGCGACATAGCGGGCAACGGAGATCGATCCGAAAACGCCGACCGCGGCGATGATCAGCATCACCGGGATGCTGCGGGTGTGCCCATTGATCGCCATCTCGGCGCCCAATACGCACATCACCTCGGTCAGCAGCACATCGGATGCCACGGCACGGTCAAGAATCGACGGGCCACGGATGATCCGAACCACCGTCAGGATTGCGGCAAGGCCGAACACGACGAGGATCAATATCATCAGGATGCTCATCGTCCACCTCCGGTGCGTTCGTCCTCTTTCAGCGCACGATACTGCGCCGGACTGCCCAGCGCACGCACGATCCGCTTCTCCCACTGCAGGATGCCGTCGCGCGTGGCGTGCGCTTCAGCCAGGTTGCGCACCCCGATGATGTGCAGATAGAGGATGCGGCGATGCCGATCGGTTTCGACCACGAGGGATCCGGGGATGAGCGACGAGGTGACCGAGACGTGCGTCATGATCAGGTCATCCGCATACTTCAGCGGCACCGCGATGATCGCCACACCCGGTTGGCGTCGGAAATCGAACACCTGAACCGTGACCGAGACGGCGCCGGCAACCACGGCCCACAGGAACTGCACGACGAACAGGGACGCGTACCAGAGGTTGATGCGTCCGGACAGTTCGATGGTCGGGAGGCGAAAGACGCGGGTGACGAAGACCGCGACGATGAATCCGGTGAGGAAGGACAGTACCGTGAACTGGCTCCACAACAGCATCCACAACAGGATGAGCCACGCCAGGAACGGCAGCTGCGCCCACAGGTCGCGCGCGAGGCTGCGCGGTGTCTGCGGGCTCACGACTCGACCTCCTGTTCGAGCTGAATGAGGTTCACCGGCTGCAGCAGCGAGGCGCCGATGCGATCGCACAGCGCATAGAGGGGCCCGGCGAAGATGGTCAGCATCAGGGTGACGCCGACCATTCCCGCGGTGGCAACGGTCATGATCCGCGGGATGTGGCGGCGTTCCTGCTGCTCGTCGGCTGCGGGTGCGTTGTCGAGGTAGGAGATGCGGCGGTCAGCATCGGTCTCGGTCGAGTCCGCTTCTTCGCGCCAGAAGGCGAGATTCCACGCGCGCATCAGAGCGTAGAGGGTGAGCAGCGAGGTGATGATGCCGCTGAAGATCAGCACCATCATCAGTGGTGTGCCCACGGACGCCGCGGCATCGAACAGCGCGAACTTTCCGATGAAACCGGAGAACGGCGGCAACCCGCCCAGGTTGATTGCGGGGATGAAGTACAGCACCGCCAGCAGCGGCGCAATCTTCAGCAGTCCGTTCACACGCAGAATCGATGTGCTGCCCGCTCTTCGTTCAATGAGCCCGACCGCCAGGAACAGGGTCGTCTGCACGACGATATGGTGCACGATGTAGTACACCGTCGCGCCGATCGCGGCGGGGGTGGCGATCGCCAGGCCGAAGATCATGTAGCCCACGTGACTGACCAGCGTGAACGAGAGAATTCGTTTGAGTTCCGCCTGCGCCACCGCACCGAGCACGCCGATCACCATTGTCGCCATCGCGACGATCAGCAGGAGCGTATTGATGCTGTTTTCGGCGAACAGTTGCGTCTCGGTACGGATCAGTGCGTAGACACCGACCTTGGTGAGCAGCCCGGCGAAGACGGCCGTGACCGGTGCAGGCGCGGTCGGATAGGAGTCTGGCAGCCAGAACGACACCGGGAAGATCGCGGCCTTGATGCCGAAGGCGACCAGCAGCATCAGGTGCAGCACCAGCTGCGTCTCCTGCGGCAACTCGCCCATGCGCTCGGCGATCTGCGCCATGTTGACCGTGCCCAGTGCCCCGTAGATCGCGGCGATCGCGGCGAGAAACAGGATCGATGACACCAATGAGACGACGATGTAGACCGCGCCCGTGCGGATGCGCGACTCGGTGCCGCCGAGCGTGATCAGCACATACGACGCCACCAGCAGGATTTCGAACCCGACGTAGAGGTTGAACAGGTCACCGGCGATGAAGGCGTTGAAGATACCCGCAGCGAGGATGAGGTAGGAGGGGTTGAAGATCGAGATCGGCGTCTCATCCGACCCGTCTGCGGCACCCTGGCCGATCGAGAAGAAGAGCACTGCGAGCAGCACGACGCTCGAGATCAGCACGAGCAGCGCGGCCAGCCGGTCCACGTAGAGCACGATGCCGAAGGGCACCGGCCAACCGCCGACCGAAACCGCGAGCGGTGTTCCGCCGTCGACGGCGATCAGCAGCATGGCGGCGATGATCGCGACCGCGACGAGGCTGGCGACAGTGACGAACACCTGCAGTCGCGGGCTACGACCGAAGACGAGGGTGATCGCCGCACCCAACAGCGGCAGGGCGACGAGAAGGGGAACCAGCGCGGTCATGTGCGGTCTTCCTCCCCCTCGGTCGTTGCGTCTGTCGAAGCGTCCGGCCGCGAAGGCTCTGAGTAGAGCCTGTCTATCGGCGCGTCATCCTGAATCGAGGGATGATCACGCATGTTCAGCACGGTGATGGGGGCGGTGCGCACGTCCACGAAGTCGGTGGTGGCGTCATCGTCGCTGGTGTCGTCTTCGTCATCCATGACGTCTTCGTCTTCATCCGTGCGCTGGCGCAGGGCGATATCGGCCTCGTCGTCTTCAACAGTGTCGGCCTGACCCAGCTGCCAGGAACGGTAGATGAGCGCCAGCAGGAATGCCGAGACGGCGAAGGTGATCACGATGGCCGTCAGCGTCAGCGCCTGCGGCAACGGGTCGGTGACATCGGTCTCGCCGTAGAACGGTGCGTTTCCGGGGACGCCCATCACGATCAGCAGCAGCAGGTTGGTGGCGTTGCCCAGCAGCAGGAAGCCGATCAACACGCGGGTCAGGCTGCGCTCGAGCATGGCGTACACGCCGGCTGCGAACAGCACGGCCATCACGAGGATCAGAGTGAGCGAGACATCCATCAGCGACTCACCCCCCGTACGCGCATCTCCTGCGCCTGCTTATCGACTTCAGCGCCGAGACTGCGCAGCACATCGAGCACGAGACCGATTACGACCAGGTATACGCCGACGTCGAAGATCGTCGAGGTGACGAACTCCATGTGTCCGATCAGCGGAATCTCCCACTCCCAGAACGTGCTGGTCAACGGCGAGAGTCCGAAGAACAGCGGCATGATGGCGGTGCCGACGGCCAGGATCAATCCAGCACCCAGCAGGCGTCCGGCATCCGCGGGTGCAGCCGCGCCCAATTCCCACCGTCCGCCGGCGATGTAGCGCATCACCAGGGCCATGCCGGCGACCAGGCCACCGGCGAAACCGCCGCCCGGGCCGTTGTGGCCGGCGAACAGCAGGTAGATCGAAACGACGATGATGGTGTGGAACAGAATGCGGACGATCACCTCGAGCAGAATCGAACGATCCTCGGGCTTCATCTGCTGCCCCCCGACGAGCCAGGCGCGCGGGTTGCTGCGGTTCTCGGCGGTCTGGAAGCGGATGCCGTCGGTCGTTTCCACCAGTGGCGCGATGCGCACCTTCCGCTTGACGCGACGGGGCAGGGACGGACGCTGCGAGAGCATGTCGGCGCGATGGGTGACGAACACGAGGGATGCCACGCCCGTCGCGGCCAGCACGAGAACCGACAGTTCGCCCATGGTGTCCCAGCCGCGGAGGTCGACGAGTGCGACGTTGACGACGTTCATACCGTGTCCGAACTCGTATGCGAGTTCGGGGAAGCTGAGCGAGATCGGCGGGGCGATGCGCGCTTGAGTGGCCACGACAGCGACGAACGCCATCGTGACGCCGACGCCGATCGCCAGCACAGCGCGCGGGATGCGAGAGACCGAGGCGTTGTGCTCCCCCATGCGCGACGGCAGACGACGCAGCACCAGGGCGAACGTGACCAGGGTGACGGTCTCGACGAGAATCTGAGTGAGGGCGAGGTCGGGCGCCCCGCTGGTCGCGAACAGCGCGACCATGCCGAGGCCGGTCACCGAGACCAGCACCACTCCGGTGTAACGCTTGCGTGCCTGCACAGCGACCACTGCGGCGATCGCCATGATCGGGGCGACTGCAAGCTGCGTCGGCGTGTGCCACGCAGAGAGGTTCACCCGATCGAGGTCGGTGGCGAGCAGCGCAGTGGTTTCCGCCGCGACGAAGACCACGAAGATCGTGCCGACGTACACGGGCAGCGAGCCACGCTGGGTGAGACTGGTGGTGATGACCGAGAGTCGGTCGATGCCGCGCATGACAAGTGCATACACGTCCGCAGCGGTGAACTTCAGCACGCGGGGCCGGCGGTCCCAGCCGGTTCGGCGAGTGAGCAGGAAGATCCCGACACCGAGCAGTATCGACGCAACAGAGATACCGAGTGCCGGCTCGAAGCCGTGCCAGAGGGCGAGATGCCCCGGGCCTTCGACGGCCTGGCCGGCAGCATCCAGACCCGGGCTCGCCGTGACCGCATAACCGTGCAGCGCGACGTCCACGGCCGGAGCGCCGATGCCTGCGGCGACCGTGAGGCCGGCGAGGATGATGGGGGCCGAGAGGAAGCCCACCGGCGGGTCGGGCCAGACGGTGTCCGGCATCCGCTCGCCACGGTCATCGCGCTTCTTCCAGAACGCGCCCCACAGGAAGCGTGCGCCATATGCCGCAGTGAGCATAGATCCCAGAATCACGCCGATCAGTGCGACGAGTCCCCACGGTGATCCGCCCACCGCGTCGTCGAGCAACGCGGTCAGCGCCGATTCCTTGGCGACGAACCCGATCGTCGGCGCGATGCCGGCCATCGACGCGACCGAGATGAACGCGGCCGTCGTCATCACCGGAGCCTGCCTGCCGACGCCGGAGAGCTCGGTGATGTCTCGAGTGGACAGCTGACGGTCGATGACACCGACGATGAGGAACAACGCCGACTTGAACAGGGCGTGGCCGATGACCAGTGCCAGTCCAGCCAGTGCCGCCGCTTGCGTGCCATAACCGACGACGACGGTGAAGAAGCCGAGCTGGCTCACCGTGCCGAAGGCAAGAATGCGCTTGAGGTCGGTTTCACGCAGCGCCTGCACCCCGCCGATGAGCATCGTGAAGACGCCGAGCGATATGACGATCGGTCGCCAGGCGTCAGACAGCGCGAAGATCGGCGCGAACCGGGCGATCAGGTAGATGCCGGCTTTCACCATCGCCGCGGCGTGCAGATAGGCGCTGACCGGGGTCGGGGCAGCCATGGCGCCGGGAAGCCAGAAGTGGAACGGGAAGATCGCCGACTTGCTCAGCGCACCGACCAGCAGCATCACGATCGCGGCATTGATGATTGGTCCGGTTGGCGCGAGCTCGAGGATCTCGATGATGCTCGACGTGCCGGTGTCAACGACCAGCAGCACGACGCCGACGAACATCACCAGGCCGCCGAGGGTCGTCACCAGCAGCGCCTGCAGGGCCGCACGTCGGCTGGCTGCACGGCGGCGATAGTGACCGATGAGCAGATAGGAGAGGATGCTGGTGACTTCCCAGAACATCACGAGGATCACCAGGTCATCAGTAAGAACCAGGCCGTACATCGCCCCCGCGAAGCCGAGCAGGACTCCCGCGAACTGACCGACATCGACGGTGTCGTCGAAGAAGTACCAGCGGCAGTACAGCAGCACGAGTGCCCCGACGCCGGTGACGATCAGCGTGAGCACCCAGCCGAGCACATCCATGTGCATCGAGAGGTTGAGCCCGAGCTGCGGGATCCACTCGACCGACTCGAACGGGGTTGGATCTGCGGCCAGAACCTGCGGTGTCATGACCAGTGCCTGGACAAATGCCGCAGCGGGAATAAGAGCGGCAATGGCGAAAGCCCGTGCTCCGAGCCAGCGCACCAACGCGGGAAGGATGAGAGCCCCGAGAAGGAACACAGCGAGGAGCACTAGCATTCGCGGCTCCTCAAAGGGCTCGTCGGCCTTGCGGCACTGGCGGGCAGGGGTTTTTCACAGTTTACCCGGCGCGCAGTCACGCCATCCCCAAATGGGCTTCGGACTTTCCACCGGGACCAGCGTCCGTCGACCGTCATCACGAACAGGCGAGGTGTCGTTCTCCTGTTCAGACGACGCGTACCTCGATCCCAGCCGCGCGCAACCGCTCGACCTCGTCAACGGGTGCTCCGGCGTCCGTGATGATCATGTGCACACGCTCTGCCGGCGTGATGCGGTAGAACGCGGTGTGCGGGAACTTGCTGTGGTCTGCGAGCAGAACCACGCGGCGCGCGCTGTTCATCATGGCGCGTACAACACGAGCCTCGTCCATGTTCGGGGTCGTGAGCCCGCTCTCCAAGCTGATGCCGTTCGTGCCGATGAACGCGAAATCGCACATCACACCATCCAACGAGCGCTCCGCCACCTCGCCGATAAGACCAAAGGTGCGAGGGCGGATCGTTCCTCCGGTGAGGAAGACATCCACACCATGAGGAAGGAAGGCTGTTGCGACGTTGACGGCGTTAGTGACCACTCGCAGACCTCCACGGCCCGCCAGCATCGCTGGCAGCCGACCGACGGTCGTGCCGGTCGCGAGCGCGACGATGGAATCGTCACCGACCAAGGATGCGGCCTCGGCGGCGATCGCTGCCTTCTCTTCGGCCAGCTGATCATCCTTCTCCACGAACGAGGGTTCGATGAGAAGTCCGGCGCTGAGAACGGCCCCGCCATGGCTGCGCACGATGAGCCGCTCGATCTCAAGCTTCTCGAGGTCCTTGCGAACTGTGACCTCAGAGACACCGAGCTCCTCTGAGAGAGCCGACACCTCAACGCTTCGGTGCTCGCGGAGCAGATCCAGGATCAGCTCCCGCCGTTCGATCGCTAGATAGCGACGACGTTCCTCTTTGACCATCATCCGATCACCCTCTCCCGGTCGCCAAGTACCCTGCATCGCACAACAGCACTTTCCCACGAACGGGTTCATCAGCGCGAAAAAGATCGAAGGCCTGATCTGCGTCGTTCAGCGGTATACGTGCCGCGACGAAGTCTTCGCACACCAACCGTCCACTTTCGAGCTCGCTTATGGTCTCGGTCCATTCCAGTCCCGGGAACGGGTCGCTGTACGACATCCACGAGCCGACGATCTTCGCCTCTTTGCGATTGAGGAGCTCGAACACGCTTGGTTCGAAGGAGACCGCTCGGGTCGGCGTGCCGACAAAGGCGATCTGCCCCTTCTTCGCGACCAGTTGCAGAGTCTGGGCGAATGTCTCCGCAACGCCGGACGATTCGATCACAAGATCGAAGCCCTGGCCCTCCGTGGCATCCAACCAGAGATCGCTCTCTTGATCGGGCCGCACGACCAGATGCGCGCCCAGTTGTGTTGCCGTCTTCAACCGTAAGTCGTCAACATCGAACGCGGTTATCTGCTCGGCACCGAGAATGCGCGCCCATTGAATCGCCATGACCCCGATGTTGCCCGCCCCGACGACCGCGACACGACCGCCACCGGCATATTCGGCCAGCGAGAAGGCGTGGCGCGCGACGGAGGACGGCTCGATCATCGCAGCCGACTCGAACGAAATGCTGTCCGCGATTGGCAGCACGTTGGTCTCCGGTACGACGACGTATTGCGCCCACGCACCATTGATGCGCGATCCGAGAAAGGAGTACTGGCCGCACTGGCTGAAGTGACCGCGTTCGCAGTGCTCGCAGTCCCGACACGGCAGCAGCGGCGCACCCGCCACGCGAGTGCCAACAGCTGTCGATACGCCAGCGCCGCGCTCGGCCACGATTCCCGAGAACTCGTGGCCGAGCACGAGTGGATAGAAGTGCGCGCCGCCTGCGAGCACGCGCGGCAGGTCGGATCCGCAGATTCCGCTGACCATGACGCGGACCAGTACCTCGCCGGGGCCGGGAGCTGGTCGCGGAATCTGCTCGACGCGCAGGTCGTTCGGACCGTGCAGCACAGCTGCAGTCATCATCGGCTGGTTGGCACCGACGGCAGTCATACCGTTCCCTCGCGGTGCAGCTCCGGATGAGACAGATAGAACTCAGACCAACGCTCCAGCTCATCGGTCGTGATCAGCGTGTCGGGATAGGAAGCAGCAATGAGCTCCATGTCCGAGATCGAGTTGACCACCCACGGGCCCACGATGTGTCCGCGATCAGAGATCATCCGGGCGTACTCCGGTGTCAGCATTCGCACGGGCACGCCCAGCAACTCGCACCGCGTCTCGTCCATGAAGTCAAAGACATATGGCATAGCGCAGCTGCTGGTCAGCCCGAGCGGGATGTCATCGTCGAGGCGTCGCAGTCGCTGAATGGCGAAGTGATCGAAGCTGATGACGATGCAGTCATCGGCTACCCCTGTCGAGTGCAGCAACTCGAGGGTCTTCTGCTCAAGCCTGGGATACAGGTGGCCTGCCTGCTTGATCTCCACCATCGCGGTGATCCTGCCATGGACGAGGTTGAGCGCGTCCTCCAGCGTCGCCACACGCTCACCCCCGGCAAGCTCAAATGACTGCAGCTCGGCCAGCGTCAGATCAGCTACGGCACCTGCCCCCGGGCGACCGGCGATCCTGTCGACCGTGTAGTCGTGCATCAAGACGGGGATGCCATCGCGTGTCAGCTGCACGTCGAACTCGACGTGGCTGTAGTTCAAGTCCACCGCTGCCCTCAGCGCGGTGAGTGTGTTCTCGGGGTGCTTGCCCGAATATCCGCGGTGGGCGATGCCTCTGATCTTCATTGCTCTTCCGTTCATCCGGGCCCGGGTGGGCGGGCTCACGCCCACCCGGGCCGTCTTCGTAGACTGCTCAGTCGGCCAGGATCGCCTGTGCGCGCTGACGGAACTCGGCCAGCGACCCCTCGATATCGGCGTCGTCGTACATGATCGCCTGGATCGTGCTGAGGAACTCTGCGTCGACCTCAGCGAAGTGCGCACTGTTGTTGGTGTCGATCGAGTTGTCGAGCTGCTCGTACGCCACCTCACGCTGCGGCTCAGCCTCGAACAGCTCCTGGAACGCATCGGACTCCGCCATCGCAGGCGTGAAGGGAACATAGCCGGTGTCCATGATGAACTGAGCGCCACCCTCTGGGTCCGTCACCAGCCATTCGAGGAACGTCCATGCGGCATCCTTCTTCTCAGACGCCTCGAGCATGATGAGATTCGCGCCTCCGGTGGGTGCCGCTGCACGCTCACCCTCGGGGAGGAATGCTGTCTGGTAGTCGAAATCGGCACCCTCGATATAGCCGCCGATGCTGCCACTGGAGTTGATCACCATCGCGACTCGGTCGCTCAGGAACATCTGCGACACCACCGTTCCGGAATCGGTCGTCGGCGGGTAATACAGTGCGTCGGTCTCCTGCATGCCCTTGATGAAGTCGAATGCCTCCACTCCCTCTTCATCGAAGCCGAGGTCAGTAGCGTCCTCGTTGAAGAAGCCACCACCCTGCTGAACGATGAGCGAGATCGGCCACCAGCTTTCATAGTTCATCGTGACGCCGTATCGGGAGACCTCTTCGCCCTCCTTCACCACGAGCGCGTTGGCGACCGTCTCGAGCTCCTCCCATGTCGTCGGAATCTCAAGCCCGGCCTCGTCGAGCGCCGTCTTGTTGACATGCAGCATCGGGCTCGAGCGGTTGAACGGGATGGCATTCAACGCGCCGTCGAAGGTGACGTTGCCCATCAGTCCCTCGACGAAATCGTCTTCCGACATGCCGGACGATTCGAGGTACGGATTGATATCGGCGAGCACCTTGGACTCCGCCAGAAGCGGCACGAACGCACGCTCGAGCATTGAGATGTCCGGCGCGGTTCCTGCGGGAATCGCCTGCTGCAACTTGGTGAGCGCCTCACCGTAGCCGCCCTGGAATGTGGCGACGACATCGACATCGTCCTGCGACTCGTTGTACGTTTCGACGACGCGATCAAGGCTCTCACCGTTCGCGCCGCCCATCGAGTGCCAAAATTGGATCGTGACAGGGCCGTCCGAGGACGACTCACCGTCATTGCCGCCGCTGCTCGAGCAACCGACGAGCGAAACCAACGAGGCCACAGCCACGAGGCCAAGGCCTGTGCGTACCGCCTTCGAGATCTTCATGGATTTCCTAACTTTCGTGATGTGCGCAAGCGCGCGGAACAGGGATGTTTCAGGGAAAGGAATGGTTCAGGGGGACGATCATTTGATCCCGGAGTATGCGAAGGCACGGATGATGTGCTTCGCCGCGAAGAAGTAGATGATCAGAATCGGCACGACGAGGATGACGTTTCCGGCCATAATCACGTTCCACTGGCTGATGCCCTCGGTCTGGCGCAGCATCGCGATACCGATCGGCAACGGCCGCACATCTGCCGAGTCGGTCATCACCAGAGGCCAGAAGTAGTCGTTCCAATGGGAGACGAAACTGAACAGCACGACGGTTGCCAACGCGGGGATCGACATCGGGACCATGATGCGGAACATGATCCGCCATTCGCTGGCGTTGTCCAGACGCGCAGCCTCGATGATCTCCTTGGGCACCTGCATGAAGTACTGACGAAGCAGGAAGACGCCGAATGCGTTGGTCATCGCCGGCACGATCTGCGGTATCAGGGTCTGGATCAGGCCCCAGTCAGCCATCATCAGATATACCGGGATGAAGGTCACCTGGCCCGGGATCATGAACGCCAACAGGACCACGCCGAACAGGATCTTCTTGAACCGGAATTCGTACAGGGCGAAAGAATATGCCGCCGGGATCATGAGCGCCAACTGCAACACGATGATGCTGCCGGTGACCACAACCGAGTTGCGGAAGTACGTCAAGAAGGGGCCAGCGGTCATCGCATCGACATAGTTGCTGAACTGCGGCACCTCGGGAATCAGCGTCAAGGGGAACCGCATGGTCTCATCTGTTGTCTGCAGCGAAGTCGACAGCATCCAGAGGAAAGGTCCGATGAAACTCAACAGAAGAAGGATCTTGAGGATTACGGCGAGCACACGCCCGACAGCCGCCAGGACCGGCTTGCGCGGGGGAAGGATGACGTCGCGTTCGGGCTCCGCCGGCTGCGCGACGAGAACAGGTTCTTTGATGTCGATGCTCATTGGTAATGCACCTTCTTCGAGAGAACGCGGAAGTAGACCACGGTGAACACCGCCACGAGGAGCATGAGAACAATGCCGGATGCCGAGGCATAGCCGATGTTGCTCGAGCGGTTTTGGAAGATGTAGTAGGCGAGCGTCGTCGTGGAGTTGTTCGGACCGCCTCCGGTCATGATGTTCACGGTGTCGAAGACCTTCAATGCGCCAATGGTTGAAATGATCAGCATGAAGAACAGCTGCGGAGACAGCATCGGCAGCGTGATGCGGAAGAAGACTCGGAACACACCGGCGTTGTCGAGTGCGGCCGCTTCGTAGATCGAGGCGGGGATGGAGTGCAACGCGGCGAGCACGATGAGCGTGAAGTACCCGGTGCTGTGCCAGACAGAGACGATGATGATCGAGAGCATCGAGGTTTCCGAACTCTGAAGCCACATCGAGGGCGGCAACCCGAGCGACTTGAGCACGGTGTTGATCAGCCCGAAGCTCGGCTCCATCATCAGCAGCCAGACCAGAGAGATCGACACGATCGAGATGATGTGGGGAGTAAAGATACCCGCCTGCACGAAGGAGTTGAACGCGCCGTGCTTCTTCAGGAACAGCGCACAGATGATCGCGAAGGCCAGAGTCAGCGTGACTGTGCCCAGGGTGTAAATCAGGGTGTTACCCAACGCGACGTAGAAATCGCCGCGCGAGAATATCTCCAGGTAATTATCGAACCCGATGAACTCATTCATCGCCGGGTTGAGCAGGTTGTAGTCCTGCACGCTGAGAAGGCCCAGGTAGATGATGGGGTACAAGACGAACAAGCCGACTCCGACGAGCACCGGCGCGACCATGAGATATGGCCGCAGGCGTGAGCCCACTGTCCTCGAACTCCTGATCCGCTTCGGCACTCTCCGGTTCGTCTGCTCCCGGTGCGCGGTTTTTTCCCTCACCACGTTCTCAGGCATGGATCCTCGCCGCATTGGATTCGATCCGGATGCCGTCCGTGCCGAACCGCACCAGGTTCGCGGCGGCCACTGCGAGGTTCACCTCTCGGTCGACGTCAAGACTCGAATCAGTCGACTTGACCATGAAGACTTGGTTCTGCGTGCGCACCTGGTAGACCGTCTCTGAACCGAGCATCTCGCGTGTCACGATGGTGCCCCGCGTCGAGAATTCCCCAGTCACGGGGCCGTAGGAAAGCAGGGCATCCTCGGGCCGGAAGCCGATGCGGATGCCGTCGGAATCGGCGTCGGCGACGTTCATCGGCGGGATCCCCATGAACTGCGCGGTGAAGACATTCGCCGGATGCCGGTACATCTCCTCAGGTGCGGCCTGCTGTTGCACCGCCCCCGCGTCCATCAACACGATCGTGTCTGCCATAGACATGGCCTCACCCTGATCGTGCGTGACGTAGACAAACGTGGTGCCGAGAAGTTTGTGCAGCTCGATGAGCTCCACGCGCATCTGGAATCGGAGCTTGGCATCCAGGTTCGACAGCGGCTCATCCATGAGGAAGACACCAGGCTTTTTGACCATCGCGCGGGCGAGCGCTACCCGCTGCCGCTGACCGCCGGAAAGTGTGCTCGGGCGGCGTTCGAGGTAGTCCGCGAGACCGACGGTCTCGCTGATGCTTTCAACAAGCTCGCGGCGTTCAGCGCGTCCGACTTTGTTGTTCTTCAAGCCGAATTCAATGTTGCCGCGAACGGTCATGGTCGGATAGATCGCGTAGTTCTGGAAGACCATCGCGATGTCCCGCTCACCTGGGCGAGTGTGCGTCGCGTCCCGCCCGTCGATCAGCAACTGTCCAGAGGTCTGAGTCTCGAGTCCTGCGATCATCCGCAGAAGCGTGGTCTTGCCGCACCCGGACGGACCTACGAGAACCGTGAACGAGCCATCTTCGATTTTCAGATTCAGGTCATCGATGACCGTGTTGTCACCGAAACTCTTCGTAATCCTTCGAAACTCGATCGATCCCACGCGGCGTCCTCCACCCAGATTGCTGACCTGTACCTCTCTAGAGATACCTGTCGATCCGGCCCAAAGATGCTTCGTTTGAGCGAGATTGGCTGAGACGTCATCTTGCGTTTACTTATGAAGTTGTATTTTCATGTTGCGTTTAGTTTCGAATCCACGAACAGAGCACCTGGGAGACCCGAAAACGAAACGTTACGAAACTCGAGCGGGCACCCCCGTCGTCGTGCCCGCGCGGAAGCGGCACGTGAAGTGCAACGATGACGACGGCTCGTCGCGCAGCATCCGGGCGATCTGCTCTCCCGCTGCGCGCCCCTTCTCAAACGCGGGCTGCACCATGGTCGTGAGCACATGCTCGCCGATGCCGTCGACGCGGATACCGTCGAAACCGGCCACGCTCACATCTTCCGGAACGCGCAGGCCGAGCTCTTCGGCCGCACGGATGACGCCGGCAGCCAGCAGATCGCTTTGCGCCAGCACCGCCGTGGGACGCGACGCCGGATCAGCCAGCAGCGCACGCCCGGCAATCACACCCTCGTCGATCGAGCTGCCGGCAGCCGCGAACGCCGGCACATCGGGATAGACATCACGGATGCCGTCGAAGCGGTCGATGCTGACCTCGACAGTGGCGTCATTCCACTGGTCGTCACTGATCGGTCCGCGGGCGGCTGTGCTGTTCAGCGGCAGGGTGACGGCGACGACGCGCTTGTGCCCGAGACCGTGCACATGGCGGGCTATTTCGGCTGCGGCCTCGCGGTTGTCCAGAGTGATTTGCGGCACTCCCTCCCCGGCGTCGCCCTCGATGACGACAACCGGAAGCCCGCGGCTTCGAACGACCTCCAGCGATTCCCGCGTTCGCCCCGAGCATCCGATCAGCACGACAGCATCCACCGGCGCGGTCGTCAGCGCGGGCGCGTGGGCGCCATCAACCTCGTCGCGCAGCAGAAGCAGACCCGCGCCCAGCGACGCGAGCGCATCGGTGAGGCCATCCATCATCGGAATCGTGACCGGATCAAGGAACGCCGCCCGCAACTGGCCCTCGAGAACGACGGCGACGATTCCGCTGCGCCCCATGCGCAGCGACGCCGCTCGCGGGTCGGGGCCGGCATAACCGAGAGCCGCCGCTGCGGCGAGCACACGCTCGCGGGTGGCATCCGAAACCTTGGTCTTGCCGCTGAACACGACCGACGCGGTCGACGTGGAGACTTCAGCGCGGCGAGCGACATCGGCAAGCGTTGCGCGTCGTGCGGCGGCATCGGCGGTCATGCATCGAGGATATCTCGAAATGCTCCCATCGATCGAATCGATTCGATACGCTCTTTTCATGGACTTTGCTCTCACCCGTTCGCAGTACGTTCGCTGGCGCAACGCGATCTTCGCGATCTTCCTCGCCAGCGGCACGTCGATCGCGACCTGGGCCTCGCGTGTGCCGGACATCAAGTCCGCGCTCGGCGTCGACAACGCGCAGATCGGCCTGCTCCTGCTCGGCATGGGCGTGGCCTCGATCCTCGGCATCTCGACCGGGCCCGCCGTGATGGCACGCATCGGCGCGCGGCGCGGGATGCTGGCGATGATGATCATGCTCGCGCTCGGTCTCGTCTTGATCGGCGTCGGCACGACCGTGTTCGCGTCATTCCCGCTCGTCACCATCGGTCTCGCGCTGTTCGGGTTCGGCAACGGATGCCTCGACATCATGATGAACGTCGAAGCCACCGCCATCGAGCAGGAGGCGGGCAAGACGATCCTGCCGCTGTTCCACGCATTCTTCAGTTTCGGCACCGTCATCGGCGCCGGTCTCGGCTGGATAGCGACCGCCTGGCACCTCGACGTCGCCACGCACGCACTCGTGGTCGCCGCGATCATCTTCATTGGCGCGTTCGCGTGTTTCGCCAATGTGCCCAACCGCGACGCCGGACTCGATCCGGCCGAACCCGGCGACAAGCCGCACTGGCGTGAACGCATGCACCTGGCTCTGTCGGCGTGGCGCGAACCTCGCACCTACGCCCTCGGCGTCGTCATGCTCGGTATGTCCTTCGCTGAGGGCGGGGCGAATGACTGGCTCGCGCTCGGCGCTGCCGAAGACCACGGCGGGGGCACGGCGATCGGGGCCGCGGCACTGACCGTCTTCTCGGTGTGCATGACGGCAGTGCGGATCTTCGGCGGTCCCCTGGTGGACAGATTCGGACGCGTGCTCGTGCTGCGAGTTCTCGCTGTCGCCGCAGCCGCCGGCATCCTGCTGTTCATCCTGGCCCCATCCCTCCCCCTCGTCTTCGTGGGAGCCGCGCTGTGGGGTGTCGGCGCCTCGCTCGGGTTCCCCCTGGGCATGTCGGCTGCTGCCGATGACCCGGCGAAGGCTGCTGCGCGAGTGAGCGCAGCAGCGACGATCGGCTACGTCGCGTTCCTCGGCGGTCCCCCGATTCTGGGCCTGATCAGCGAGCACATCGGCCTGCTGAACACGTTGTTCATCCTGGTCGCGCTGGTCGTGGCATCCGGACTGTTCTCCGGGGCCGCGAAACCGCTCGCGCTGAACGCGAAGGCGGGCGCCGCAGCGCGCAATACGTCCAACGGCAGTTAGGCTCGTCGAGTGCGTCTCGTCATTGCTCGCTGCTCCGTGGATTACACCGGGCGGCTCAACGCCCACCTCCCCCTCGCCACACGACTGCTCGTGCACAAGGGGGACGGGAGTCTGCTGGTGCACTCCGACGGCGGCAGCTACAAACCGCTGAACTGGATGAGCCCGCCGTGCACCCTCGCCACCGAAGATCCGACCGAGGCTGAGGGCAGCGCCGGCGTGCTCGAGGTGTGGCGCGTCACCCACAAGAAGACCGGCGATGCGCTACGCGTGCAGATCTACGAGGTGCTGCACGACTCGGCGCATGAGCTCGGTATCGATCCCGGTCTGCAGAAGGACGGCGTGGAGGCCGACCTGCAGCGTCTGCTCGCCGAGCAGGTCGAACTTGTCAGCGAGGGCGCAACGCTGGTGCGGCGCGAGTATCCGACGGCGATCGGTCCGGTGGATCTGATGGTCCGGGATGCCGACGGCGCTGCCATCGCGGTCGAGATCAAGCGCCGCGGGGACATCGACGGCGTCGAGCAGCTCACGCGTTATCTCGAGCTCCTCGGGCGCGATCCGCACCTGGCTCCTATCACCGGCGTCTTCGCGGCGCAGGAGATCAAGCCGCAGGCTCGGGTGCTCGCTGAAGACCGTGGCATCCGCTGCCTCGTCCTCGATTATGACGAGATGAAGGGCATCGACTCGGGCGTTCCGCGCCTGTTCTGACCTCGTCGCCGTTCATAACTCCTGAAAAACACGCCGGGTAGCGGGCATCAGGGGGTGTTCTGCGCCGATCCGGCCGATTCTTCAGGAGTTGTGCACCGAGCGAGTGGGCACCCAGCACCGGGTGGGCGGGCGGCCGACGGCCCGGCTCTAGGCTGGGAGCATGCCCCTCTCCCCCTATTCCTGCGTGCTCTGGGACGTCGACGGCACCATCGCAGACGCCACGCCCGGTATCTTTCCTCGACTTCTCGAGGTGCTCGCATCCTTCGGCGTCGCAGCACCCGATTCAGCCGCGATGCCCCGCTGGGTCGGTCCGCCGCTGTACGAATCGTTCCAGAACCTCGCCGGGCTCACCCCGGACCAGGCAGATGACGCGCTCGTCCGCTACCGCGAGCTGGCCGCACGCGACGGGTACGCGGCATCCGTCGATATCTACCCGGGCATCCCCGACGTGATTCGCGCGGTCGCGGCCGCCGGCATCCCGCAGGCCACGGCGAGCACGAAACCCGAGAACCAGGTGCGAGCGATCCTTGACCATTACAACCTGAGCGACCTGTTCACCGCGATCTCCGGTGCGCGAAGCGGCACTGTGGGCCGCAACGACGGCAAGGCCGACGTCATCCGCTGGGCTCTGGAGCGACTGCAGGAAGCCGGCGCCGACACCTCGAAGCCGGTACTCATCGGCGACCGGCACCACGATGTCGAGGGCGCAGCCGAGTTCGGCATACCCGTCATCTTCTCCGAATGGGGCTTCGGCGACTCAGTCGAAGGTGATCCCGCAGCATTCCGCGCCGCCGACCCGGCCGCTTTGCAGCCACTGCTTCTGCACGAGAGCCTCTAACACCCGAGAAAGCACAACACTCCCCGTCGAGCCACGCTGGTGGCGCGCTCGATCGGGGAGTGTTGTGCTCGGCCCTCAGATGGGGCGGATGTTCTCGGCCTGCAGGCCCTTGGGGCCCTGCGCCACCTCGAACTCGACGCGCTGGTTCTCGTCGAGTGAGCGGTAGCCGCTTGCTTCAATGGCGGAGTAGTGCGCGAAGACGTCAGCGCCGCCGTCATCGGGGGAGATAAAGCCGAAGCCCTTCTCCGAGTTGAACCACTTAACCGTGCCTTGGGTACTCATGTACTGCCGTTCTTCTGGAATGTCGTCGACGCAGGGTGCCCCGACGTTGCCCACATTATCTGCGCAGGACCCGAGGGGAATAGCTCGGCCCGGATGGTAATCCAAATGTTGCATGAGCGGACTTGCGCACAGGCTCCGGAACCGAAAATAAACGGCCCTCATCGCGGGGGGAGCGATGAGGGCCAAAGACGACCGGAGGGGTGCGTCAGAAACACCCTAGCGGGAAAAACTCACTCTTGTCCCCCATTTGGGGGACAAATCGCCAAAAACGTGGGAAGATTTTCCCAGAACGGTTCTCTCGAGCAGCCCATTGGGGACTGAACTGCTCGAGAGAACCTCATCGCATGCGTTGATCGTTCGGGTGTGGGGACGAACCAAACCGTCAACTGGGGATGACGGTGACGATCAGACCCCGTGCGCATGCACCTTCACAGTAGGGGAGGATGTGCGACTCGTCGACGAGGTTCTCGGCAATGCGAGTCCAGCGAAGGTGGGGAACTGATCCCGCAGGGATCGCAGGTTCGGGAAGGGGTGGGACGCACAGCACGGATCTAGATCCGGCGCCTCGCCCCTCCCCGGCGAGCAGCGTGAAGTCGGCGCCGTCGAACATCGCTCAAACGTGGAGACTGCCCGCTTCCCCGGAGCGAGCGCGGGGCGCTGAGGTCGACTAACTGCGGCCGGTGGTGGCGAAGCGCTGCTGATACTGGCTGGGCGGAACCCCCGTGTGCGCGACGAACAGTCGCCGCATCGTTTCCGGGTTGTGAAATCCCGTCCGCCGAGCAGTGGTAGCCACAGACTCTCCGCTCAGCAGAAGCCCCTTTGCGTGTTCCAGGCGCGTCTGTTCCACGAACTCTGTCGGCGTCATATCCAGTTCTGTACGGAATAGGCGTGCCAGATGTCGCGCACTCACCCCCGCGATGCGCGCGAGTTCATCGAGTCCATGCGCGGCGTCCGGATGTGCCGTGACGTTATCGACGACTCGCCGCACGTTCTCCTGACTGCTGCGAGAGTGAGCAAGCATCGCCGAGTACTGCGACTGGCCGCCGGGACGCTGCATGTACACGACCAGATGACGAGCCACATCGCGGGCCAGGTCTACGCCATGATCGGACTCGATCAGAGCGAGAGCGAGGTCGATTCCTGACGTGACACCCGCAGAGGTGAAGAGGGCACCATCACGCACGAATATCGCATCAGGATCGACTTCGATCGTCGGGTAGATGCGAGCGAGAAGATCGGCATGCGCCCAATGCGTCGTCGCCCGCTTCCCGGCCAGCGCTCCCGTCGCGGCGAGCAGAAAAGTGCCCGTGCACACCGAGGCAACCCGAGCGCTGACGCGGACAATATGCCTGGTGGCAGACAGCACACCAGGCGGAATGGGTTCCGTCGGAACCGCGTCACCACCAGGGATCACGACGATGTCGGCTCGGCTCACCTCTGATGCGGCGCTGTCTGCCGCAAACGTTGACCCGATCGACGTTCGTGCAGACGCACCTGTGGCCGAGACATAACGAAGTCGGTAGTCGGCTCCGAATCGTGATGCCTCCGTGAACACCTCTGCGGGGCCAGCGATATCGAGGTGCTTCACCCCGTCGAAGATGAGAAATACAACCTCGCGAGTGGACATATCCCACTATGTCCATATTCGAGGGGTAGTTGTCAATTCAGACACTCACACTCTCGGGGCATATGTTCGAGACTGGTCAGACTCGGCAAGACTGACGACCAGGAGCCACACCATGACCGAAACCATCGCCGGCATCCAGATTCCCGACACGGCGCTTGTGCGTGACATCACCGACTATGTGCGCGAGCACGAGAACGACCTGCTGTTTCACCATTCCCGCCGCGTGTTCCTTTTCGGCGCGCTCATGGGGGAGCAGCGCGGTCTTGACGTCGATCTCGAACTCCTCTACGCCGGAGCGATGTTCCATGACCTCGGCCTCACCGATGCGTACTCGTCATCGCAACTGCGGTTCGAGGTTGACGGGGCAAATGCGGCCCGCGATTTCCTCACCGATCGCGGTGTGGACGAAGAAAGTGCCGCATCCGTGTGGACAGCCGTTGCCCTCCACACCACGCCCGGCGTTCCCGAATTCATGGCACCGGAGATCTCGCTTCTCACCGCAGGAGTCGAAACCGACGTGCTGGGCATTTGGTACCACTCCGTCAGCGAAGCACACCGTGTTGAAGTAACTCAGGCCCATCCCCGTCCGGACTTCAAGAATCAGATTCTTGCGGCGTTCACACAGGGAAACCTTCACCGCCCCGACAGCACTTTCGGCAACGTGAACGCTGATGTGCTGGCACATTTCATGCCCGACTACGAACGCACTGACTTCGTCGAGATCATCCGAAACAACCCGTGGACTGAGTGACCGTGTTTCTCTGCCCGTCACACTGAGGCCCCATGGCTTTTAGTCGCCCGCATCCATCCCGTCAACCCCGTCGCCACAATTTCGCGTCGGTGTGAGAGTCGGTTGTACAGATCCCCGACGAAAGGAACGGATCAATGGGTATTGGAGACAAGGCCAAGCACGCCGCAGAAGACATGGCCGGCCACATGAAGGAAGCCGCCGGCAAGCTCACCGACAACGAGAAGCTCGAAGCCGAGGGTAAGGCCGATCAGGCCAAGGCCGACCTGAAGAAGGCTGGCGACGATGTCAAGGACGCCTTCAAGAACTGACGGCGTCGGCACCGACTGAATCCGGAACCATCGCATGACGCGTTTCGGTATCGAGGAGGAGTTCATGCTCCTCGACGAGGACACCCTCGTTCCCGTTCCGCTGGGCAGCGCCGCACGCACGGCTTTGCCCAGCGGCTCCGGCGAGGTGATGAAGGAGTTCTCACCTCACAGATCGAGGTCGCCACATCCCCCGTGTCAACGCTCGCGGACGCCGGGCGAGAATTGCGCGCGTTCCGGGAGGGCCTGCACGCCTTCGCTCACCGCCACGCTGCGGTCGCAATCGGCAGTGATCCGCGCGCGCAGGGCACCGATTCGATCCAGGCCTCGCTGTGGGCCGCCTCGCGTGATGGTCTGGATGCCACACTCATCGATCCGGAGACCGACGCCCTGGCATCCGCTCGCGACCTCGCCGCACTGTTGCTGCGCACGATCACACCGGCATTGGAAGAAAGCGGTGATCTCGCGTTCGTGCAGGAACATCTTGACCGCGTTGTGCGCTCCGGGAACGGAGCGCAGCGCCAGCGCACCGCCTACGCCGAGAACGGAATCGCCGGCCTGCGTTCGCTGGGCTGCGCGGTGGCGCTGCCCGGCGAGACGGAGGCCGGCGAGACGATGACAGGGATGCCCGGGACAGGGGTGCCGGGGGAGTGGAACGCTTAGGCGACCGCGGAGACAACACCGCTGATGAGCACGGCGAGGATGGTCGTCCAGCCGATGATGGCGACGGCCTGCCAGATGAGGATGCGGACCTTGCCGATACCGATGGCGGCAAGCATGGTCGCGGTGAACTGTGTGGGCAGCAGCAGCGGGCCGAGCAGGCTCACGCCGGGAACGCCGTAGCGCTCGAGTGCACCCTGGAACTTCTGGCGGCGCGCTGCCTTGCGTGCGCTCTCGTCTTCGACCGCAGCATCCACGATCTCTTCCACACCGGCGTCAGCGGCGTTCCCGCTGGCGAGCACCCGGGCGCGCTTTCGGTTGACGACTGCGGTCCGTGCGCTAGAGCTGACGAGAACCAGGATCGCGACGCAGGCGAAGTTTCCGGCGATGGCGGCGATCGCGGCGACAACCGGGTTGATCCCACCGAGGATGCCGATCGAGACTGCGCCTTCGCCCTCGATGAAGGGGATTGCTCCGGCGAGCGCGACGATGAGCGGCTGCACCAGCTCGGGCACCTGGGCGACCAGGTTCTGGAAAGTCTCGATGAGGTTCATGGCGGCTCCTGTCGTTGTGCACCGGATGTCGGTGTAAGACAATCTCATCGCGTTTGGCCCCTGGCGATAAGTGTCTGTCTGTCACCTCTGTCCGGGTGGTTTGCACGTGGACGGGTGACAATTGTCACGGCCATAGGCTGGGAGCATGAGCAGTATGTCACCCGCCGAATCGGAGGGTCTTTCGGCCACGGCCACGGCCGGGCCGCATCGCATCGCCCGGAGCATCTCCGCCACCTGGTGGTACACGGTTTCTGCCCTGATGGTATTCCAGTTCATGGTCGTGCTGATCTGGTTCGGCGTCCAGTCCAGCACCGACGCCACGCCTGCCGCCCTGGCGATAGTCGGCGTCGGTGGCCTGCTCTGGTGTGCGAGCTGTGTCGCACTACTGCTGCAGTATCGGCACCGCGACGATACCGCTGGTGCCGTTGCCGGGTGGCGAGGAATCATCGTGCCTCTCGCCGTGTCAGCTGCGGTCGGCGTCGGAGCAGGGCTCGCCAGCGGACTGTGGATTATCGGAGCGCTCCCCCTGGTGCAGGCACTGATGCTGCTGAATTGGCCACGCGGTGTACGCCTGCGGCTCGTGATCGTTGCGATGGCACTGATGACGGGTGCGATGTTCGTCGACCTGCGCATGACCGACACCGCAGACGAGGCAACGGCGCGGAACTGGTGGATGCTCGGCTTCTTCTCGATTCTGCTGCCCGCCATGACGGTGACGTCGCTGTGGTGGTGGGACGTGCTCGCCACGCTCGACCGGGCTCGAGCCGCAGAGTCGAGGCTCGGTGCCACCCAGGAACGCCTGCGGGTGGCGACGGACGTGCATGATTTGCAGGGGCATCATCTGCAGGTGATCGCTTTGCAGCTCGAGCTTTCCGAGCGCCTTTTGGAGAAGGATCCGGATGCTGCGCTCGATCAGATCCGGCTCGCACGTGCCAGCGTCGCTGAAGCACGACAGGGCACGCGCGATCTGGCCATGCGCTTTCGCGGTGTTCCGCTACGCGATGAGATCGCCAATGCCGTGGATCTGTTGCGGGCTGCGGGCACGACCGCCGACGCCGAGGTGGATCCGGACTCCGATCACGCACCGGCATCCGTTCTCGGACCGATCATCCGCGAGACGACGACCAATGCCCTCCGGCACGGCGGCGGCAAGTGGGCGCATCTGTCGTTGACGCGCGACGGGCCTCGGTGGCGCTACGAGATCGCGAACGATTCCGCATCCGATACGACCCCCAGCAGCGACGGATCGGGGCTGGAAGGTATCAGTCGTCGTGTCGCCGAAGTCGGTGGTTCAGCACAGGTGCATCGCGGCAAGCACGAGTTCTCGATCGTGGTTCTGGTTCCCGGCGAGACGACAGCAGGGGAGAAGCGATGATCCGGGTTCTGATCGCGGATGACGAGGCGATGATCCGCTCGGCGCTGGCGGCACTGCTGCGCTTGGAAGACGATATCGACGTAGTCGCCGAGTGCGCTGATGGTGAGCAGGCGGTCGTCATGGCTGCGAAGCTGCAGCCCGATATCTGCCTGCTCGATCTGGATATGCCAGGACTGGACGGTGTCGAGGTCGCCGAACGGCTGCGCCGCACTCTGCCGGCAACGCGCTGTGTGGTGGTGACGCGTCATGCCCGACCCGGCGTGCTGCGGCGAGCGCTGGCATCCGGAGTCGCCGGCTTTTTGCCGAAGTCTCGCGGAGCCGACGAGGTCGCCGAGGTCATTCGCCGGGTCGCCGCCGGCGCCCGCTATGTCGATCCCGAGGTGGCAGCCGACGCGCTGAGCGATGAACGCAGTCCCCTGACCGATCGCGAGCTCGACGTGCTCAGAGCGGGGCGACGCGGCGAGACGACGAGTCAGATCGCCCGCACGCTGATGCTTGCGCCCGGCACCGTACGCAATCACATCTCGACCATGCTCGCGAAGCTGCATGTAGCCACTCGGCAGCAGGCAGTGCTGATGGCCGAAGAGCGCGGCTGGATCTGACTCGAAAGGTAATGCCATGAAGATGATCGGTGTGCTCGGCGGGATGAGCTGGGAATCGTCGCTGGAGTGGTATCGCCTCGCGAACGAGCGCGTCAGGGATCGTCTGGGCGGGCACCATTCCGCCCGAATTCTGCTGGATTCGCTGGACTTCGCGGAGATCGAGGCGATGCAGGCGCGAGGCGACTGGGATGCCGCCGCACAACTGCTCGCCGGGCGCGCCCGGGCCCTCGAAGACGCGGGAGCCGAGTTGCTGGTGCTGTGCACCAACACCATGCATCTCGTGGCAGAACAGATACAGGATGCCGTCAGCATCCCGTTCCTGCACATCGTCGACGTCACGGCCGAGGCGATCCGCCCCTCCGGTGTGCGAACCGTCGGGTTGCTGGGCACGGCTTTCACCATGGAGCGGCCGTTCTACGCGGATCGACTCGGTGCTCACGGCATCCGCACGATCGTCCCGGACGCAGCAGGGCGACGGGTAGTGCACGACGTGATCTACGACGAACTCGTGCACGGCGTCGTCCGGGAGGAATCCCGGCAGCGCTACCAGCGCGTCATGGAAGATCTCGTCGATCGCGGTGCCGAGGGGATCATTTTGGGCTGTACAGAGATCGAGCTGCTCATCGGCCCCGACGATGCGGCAGTGCCGGTCTATCCCACGACCTCGCTACACGTCGACGCCGCGCTCACCGCCGCATTGGGTGGCTGACGCCGCGTTACAGCGGCGGCTCTTCGATGTGTCGGCGCGAGCGGCCGCGGCGATGGCGTCCGCTGATGCCGAGCAGCACGAGGGCGATGACGATGGGGATGTACACGAACGCATCGTTCGTCGTGAATGTCTCACCCAGCAGAAGCGCCGCGCCGAGTAGCAGCACCGGTTCGAGGTAGGACAGCAGGCCGAACAGGGACAGCGGCAGCAGGCGTGAGGCGAGGATGTAGCAGGTCATCGCGACTCCGCTCAGCGCTGCCATCAGCAGCAGCGACGGCCAAGTATCCGGGATGCTGCGCGAGAGGTCGGATGCGTAGGAGACGACGATCACGACAACTGCGGGCACGCTGAGCACGATGATCTCGATCAGGAAGACCTGCATCGAATCGAGCCCTGTCCAGCGGCGGAGGGCGAAGTAGATCGGATAGAGGCCGGCGATGATCATGGCCGGCCAGTTCACGCCGCCGGCGATCAGCAGCTGCACGAGCACGCCCACCCCGGCGGCCGCCACCGCGCACCACTGCATCCGGCTCAACCGGTCGTGGAAGAACACGCGTCCGACCACGACCATCACCAGGGGCAGCAGGAAGTATCCGAAGGCAATGTCCTGCGCATGCCCGTTGGCGGGCCCCCACATGAACACCCACAACTGCACCCACATGATGGCGCTGTTGACGAGAACGATCAGCAGCAGCTTCGGGCTGCGCGTGATGCGCTTCGTGACTGCTTTCAGCATGCCGCGCGCCCGGGCTGATGCATTCACCGCGAGGAGTGAAATGAGGACGAACAGCACACGCCAGGCCGTCGTCTCCTCGGGCGCGAAACCGTCGAGATGGCCGCCCAGCACGCTGATCACACCGAAAAGAACGGATGCCAGAAGTGATGCCACGACCCCGCGTCCAGCGGTCTGGGAAAGTGCGGAACGCGAAATGAGGGACTCCGTGAGATCAGGGGAGGGGTACTGCAAATCTAGTCGCCCGAGATGTAGCAACCTGAGTTGACAGGGCCCATCTAAGCAACATAGGTTGACACTATGGAATCCACGACAATCGCGGACATCGCCGCCGATCTCAGCGATCCCCGGGCAGGCCTTCGCGCGGTGTCATCATTGCGCGTTCTCGCCGATGTTCTCGAGCTCAAGCAGGTGGAGGCCGCGCTGCGGTCGGGCCTGAGCTGGCAGGAGGTCGCCGACGCCCTCGGGGTGAGCAGGCAAGCGGTGCACAAGAAGCACGCCAAGCGCATCGACCCGACCATCCCCGTCCCGAGGAGAACCTCATGAGCCGCTTTCTGACCGCCGCCGCGACCATGCAGACACTGAGTGCGACCGCCATGGAAGAGGCGTCCCGTGAGGGTCGCCGCGAAGCAGATCTCGAACACCTTCTGTTCGCACTGCTGCTCAGTGAGCAGAAGGCCGGTCAGGTGCTGCGCGGGCTGGGGATCACGTTGGATGCCGCGCGAGACGCCGCCCGACAGCAGCACGCCGCTCAGCTGCAGTCACTCGGCGTCTCGATCGAGCAGAACGAACCGGGTCGCATCACGTTCCACGAGACCGAGGGCTACGAATGGAGCGAGCGAGCGCTGGGGGTCATGACCCGCGCGGGTGACGGTCGGCGCGCCGGAGATGCTGCGGCGATTCTGCGCGAACTGCTGACCGAGCCGAGCGGGCTGATCACCGGAATCCTCGAACGAGTCGGGACGACACCCGCCGCCGTGACTGAACGGCTCGATGATGCCGAACGGATTCCGCAGCATCCGACTTCCTCGAAGAGCACCGTACAAGGAAGATTCGAGGTTTTCGTCCCTGCCGCTATCGCTGATGTCTGGGAACTCGTGTCGGATGCTGAGCGGATGCCGGAGTGGGAACCGCAGGCCGGAACCGTCGAGGTCGAGACCGCCGACTCCTGGATCGTCCGCTCACGCACCGAGTACCCCGATGGCAAGCCCGCCAAGGTAAAGGAGCCGTTTCGGCGGCGGCGAGTCACGCGGGCCGAGGCGCTGGAGCCGACCTCAGTGGTCTGGTCGTTCGTGTTTCCCGACGCCGCGCACCCCAATCTCCGCACAGTGTGGATTGAACTCTCGCCCGCAGCAGGCGGCACGCAGGTGACTCTCACGTCATCCTGGCAGCGCCGCGGCGGCTGGCGCCGCATCGTCGGATTCTTGCTGAGCCCGCTGCAGCGCTTCTTCGTGTGGCTGCAGCTGTTTCAGACCGGCGGCGCCATCAGCCGGGTGTTTCGATGATCAACGGGCGCCGCCGATGCGCTCAGTGACGAACGAAGCCTCCTCACCGGGCGCGAGCTCGACAGGCAGTGCTGGTGGCCGAGGAGCGCGGCTGGATCTGAGAGTCGTCGCCATAGGATGAGCGACATGCGCGCTGTCTCGAAACTTTCCTCGCCGTTGACAACGCGCCGCGCTCGGTTCTTGTCGAGCCTCAGTATCGCCGGAGAGATCTTCGGTCTCCTCGTGCAACTGACTCTCGTGTACATCGGTATCGACCTGTCCTTGTCGACGGATGGGGACCTCGACGTCTTCGTCGTGTTGTTGTGGTGCGCCCTGGCGACGCTGTACCTGGTGGTCACCATCATCGGGCTGAACGTACTCGTACGGTCAGATCGCGCAGAGCCGCCCGCAACACGCAAGCTCATCATGCACCCATTGACCCGGCTGCTTTCTACACTTCTCACCTTCGGCGCGAGCGCGCTCGGTTTACGCGAAGCAACCGCGCTGATCGTCAACATCGGTCAGGAAGTGGTCGATCCGATTGTCGAGATCAGTGCGATCTGGACGATGCTGCTCTCCTGGGCAATCTTCAACTGGGGCTTCGCGCGCATCTACTACTCGCGCTACCACCGTGCACCCGAGCCGCCCCTGATGTTTCCCGGTACCGCTAAGCCCCGCCTCAGCGACTTCGTCTACTTCTCATTCACGAACGCGACAACCTTCGGCACGTCAGATGTGCAGGTCATGAGCTCTCGGATGCGCTGGACCGTCATTTGGCACACCACGCTCGCGTTCTTCTTCAATGCGCTCATCATCGCGCTGTCGATGAACGTGATCTCCAAGGGTGACCTCTTCAGCCGGATACTGTCCTAGCTGTTCGACGTATCTCAACGAACCAGGCACGCGGCCCCGGCATCCAGAAACGAAAAGGCCCGGCTCCTAAAAGGAACCGAGCCAGTCGTATTTCATTCGCGTGCGCGAGGGGGGACTTGAACCCCCACGTCCATAAGGACACTGGCACCTGAAGCCAGCGCGTCTACCATTCCGCCACTCGCGCGAGCGTCTTGCTCCGAAGAACTCAACTTCACAACAATATCACGCGATTTCCTCTGCTCCGAACCATAGCGGCGGCCACCAGCATCCGCCCGTCAGACCGCGAGAAACACCCTGCTACATGAGAAACGTGCTGCCACGCCCTGTCACGCCCTGTCTCGTGCTGGAAAGTGTTTTTCGCGGCCGCGACGCCCCCCGCGGGCACACATCCAGCTCACCTGGCTACGATGTGTCTACCGGTCAGCCATGCCAGAGGAGCCCAGTGGGACTACTTGACAGCTTTGAGAAAGGTCTTGAGCGCGCCGTAAACGGCGCATTCGCCAAGACCTTCCGCAGCGGCATCCAACCGGTCGAGATCGCCTCGGCCATCCGCCGTGAAGCTGACATCAAGGCCGCCGTCGTCAGCCGCGACCGCATCATCGCCCCCAACAGCTACGTCGTGCGCCTGAGCGCCGACGACTTCGACCGGATGCACGCGCTCGGCGGAGCACTCACCGACGAATTGCACGCTCTGCTTAACACCCACGCGAAGTCACAGGGCTACAGCTTCGCCGGCCCCGTCTCGATCGCACTCGAAGAAGACGAAAAAGTCGCCACCGGCACCGTGCGCGTCAACTCCGGAACCGTCGAGGGCCGCGTCAGCTGGCAGGGCGTCATCGACGTCGAAGGCCAACGTCATTCCCTCACCCGCGCCCGCACCGTCATCGGACGAGGCAGCGACGCCGACATCACCATTTCGGATGCCGGATCCAGCCGCAAGCACGTCGAAATCCTGTGGGATGGTGAACGCGCCATGATGCGCGACCTCGGTTCCACGAACGGCACGAAGGTCAACGGCACCAAGGTGCGCGAAGCGCCGCTGCCCACCGACACCACGCTCACGATCGGTCGCACCGACCTCGTCTTCAGAATCGTCCCCGTAACCATGGATCGCACGTCGGGAGTGAATCGATGAGCGAACTGAGTCCGTTGGTCCTCCTGCTGCTGCGCATCGGCTTCCTCGTGCTGCTGTGGTTCTTCGTGCTCGGAGTCGTCTACTCGCTGCGCGCCGACCTGTTCGGCGTGAAGGTGCGAAAGCTTCCCGCCGAAGTAGCACCCGCTGGCCCCGCCCCGGCCTCTGTGCCTGCCCCGGCCGCACCGCGACCGCAGTCGACGCCGCGCACCAGCGGTGCTGCCACCACCAGCACCGTGTCCAAGCTCGTCATCACCTCCGGTCCCAAAGCCGGGCTCGAGCTTCCCCTGGGCACGCAGCCGATGACGATCGGCCGCTCCAGCGAATCCGGCCTCGTCATCCGCGACGACTACACCTCCAGCCATCACGCGCGCCTGCTGCTGCGCGGCGAAACCTGGATCATCCAGGACCTCGACTCCACGAACGGCACCTTCCTCGCCGGAGCGCGTGTGAGCGGAGCTCCGGCACCCATCAGCATCGGCGACGCCATCAAGGTGGGCGCCACGACGTTCGAGCTGCGAGCCTGACGCGGACATGGTGTTCGAAGGCTCGAGTGCCGCGATCTCCCATACCGGGAAGATCCGCTCCAACAACCAAGACTCCGGCTTCTCCGGCGACAACCTCTTCGCCGTCGCCGATGGCATGGGCGGCCACGCCGGCGGTGACGTCGCATCCACGATCGCGATCCAGCACCTCGAACGCCTCGACCGGGCCTATGAGAGCACCGATGACGCGCAAGCATCCCTGCAGGCCGCTGTCACCACGGCGGCAGGCGACCTCATCCGTGCGGCCAAAGAGCGCCCGGAACTCGCCGGCCTCGGCACCACCGTCAGCGCGATCATCATGGTCGACGATCACGCCGTCATCGGCCACATCGGTGACTCACGCATCTACCTCTACCGCGACGATGCGCTGACCCAGATCACCGCAGATCACACCTTCGTGCAGCGGCTCGTTGACTCCGGTCGCATCACCCCCGAAGAGGCCCGCTACCACCCGCGGCGCTCCGTGCTAATGCGCGTGCTCAGCGATATGGACCACGATCCAGAGCTCGACCTCTTCGTCATGCCGACGCTACCGGGCGATCGCTGGCTGCTGTGCTCCGACGGACTCTCCGGCGTCGTCGACGAAGTACACATCCTCAAGGCCATGCGCCTGGGCCTTCCCCCCGGCCGCACCGCCGACAACCTGCTCAAACAGGCCCTCGACGGCGGCGCACCCGACAACGTCACCATCGTCCTCGTCGAAGTCGGCGGTGCGCACCCGCTCTCCTCCGGCCCTGCCACCATCGTCGGAGCAGCAGCCACTCCCTCCGGTGTTTTCATCCCGGCCGCTCGCGCCGCCCGCACGAACTGGCTGCACCCGGTGCGCCAGGCCGCGAACGAGCCCTCGCACTTCGAACCGGACGACGATTACCTCGAGGAGCTCATCGAAGAAGACCGCCGACGCGCGAAGCGCCGACGGATCGGCTGGATCGCCGGGCTCATCGTCTTCCTGCTTGCTCTCACCGGGGCAGGCATCCTCGCCTACAACTGGACGCAGACCCGTTACTTCATCGGCGCCGACGAAGACAGCGTGGTGATCTTCCAGGGGGTGCAGCAGAGCATTGGCCCGATCTCGCTGTCTACCGAGCTCGAAGACACCCACATCCTGCTCGCCGATCTGCCGCCGTATCAGCGCGCCTCCGTCGAGCGCACGATCAACGCACGCTCGCTCGCCGATGCGATGGCGATCGTCGACCGGCTACGCGCCGGCGCTGAAGCCGTCGTCGGCGAACCGCTCCTGCCCAGCCCCACACCCACCCCGGAACCGACCACGCCTGCGCCCGCACCCACGACTGACGGGGAGGATGCCGGATGAGCGCCGACGTCGCCGCCGACACCGCGGTCATCAAAGCCCTGAAGCGGATCCGGATGCCGCAGACCCAGCGCAACCGCGAGTTCTGGCTGCTGCTGTTCGCCTGCGCGATCAGCGGTGCAGCACTCACGCTGGTTCAGCTGGGCGCGCTCGGACTCATCGACCCGTTCATCCTGTTCATCGGCGGGGGCCTGGCGGTTCTCGCCTTCGCCCTGCACTTCGTGCTGCGGTTCGTGGCATCCGATGCCGATCCTTTCGTCCTACCGATCGCGACCCTCCTCACCGGTCTCGGCATCGCGATGATTTACCGCCTCGACATCGCCGAGGGCTATACCGGCTGGGACGCGTTCTCGACGCGGCAGCTGGCCTGGACGGCGATCTCTCTGATCGGCGCCATCGCCGTCGTCATCTTGCTGCGCAATTACCGCGTCCTGTTCCGGTACACCTACCTGTTCGGCCTAGCCGGCATCGTCCTGCTCCTGTTGCCGTTCATCCCCGGACTCGGACGCACGGATGCCGGCGCCGATGTCTGGGTGTCCATCGGCGGCGTCGTGTCGTTCCAGCCCGGTGAGATCGCCAAGATCTGCCTGGCGATCTTCTTCGCCGGCTACCTCGTTCGGACCAGGGAGAGCCTCACCTCGGTCGGCAAGTCCTTCCTCGGGATGACCTGGCCGCGGATGCGGGAGCTCGGACCGGTCATCGTCGTCTGGGTGATCTCACTCGGCATCATCGTCGTGCAGCGCGACCTCGGCACCGGAATGCTCATCTTCGGCCTGTTCATCGCCATGCTCTACGTCGCCACCGGCAAGACCAGCTGGGTGCTGATCGGCCTCACGATGGTCGTCGCCGGGGTGCTGGCGGCGACGCAAATCCTCAGCTACGTTCAGGGGCGCTTCACCAACTGGCTGGATGCTTTCAACCCCGATGTCATCGCTGCACAGGGCGGGAGCTACCAGCTCGTGCAGGGCATCTTCGGACTCGCACACGGCGGACTCATCGGCACCGGCCTCGGCCAGGGGCGCCCCGACATCACACCGCTCGCCGAGAGCGACTACATCATCCCCAGCCTCGGTGAGGAACTCGGTCTCATCGGCCTGTTCGCGATCCTCTGCCTGTACATGGTGTTCGTCAGCCGCGGGGTGCGCATTGGTATCGCAGGTCAAGATGACTTCGGCAAGCTGCTCTCGATCGGCCTGTCGTTCACGATCGCGCTGCAGGTGTTCATCATGGTCGGCGGCGTCACCCGGGTCATCCCGCTGACCGGTCTCACCACGCCCTTCCTTGCCGCCGGTGGATCGTCGCTGGTCGCGAACTGGCTCATCGTCGCGCTGCTGCTGCGCATCTCCGACGGCGTTCGCCGCCAACCCCGGGTGGTGATCGGCTGATGACGAAAGAACTCCGACGCCTCAGCATCGTGATGCTGTTCATGTTCCTCGCGCTGTTCGCGGCGACCAGCTGGATCCAGGTCGTCGAGGCCGACAACCTGGCGAGCGCCGAAGGCAACCGTCGCGCCCTGCTGGACAGCTACGAAATCCAGCGCGGGTCGATCATCGCCGACGGTACGCCGATCGCCTATTCGGTGCCGTCTGAGGACGAGTACCGCTACCAACGCATGTATGCCGACTCTGCGATGTGGTCCAGTGTCACCGGGTTCTTCAACCCGGCATTGCAGTCATCCACGGGCATCGAGAACGCGCTGAACGCGGATCTGTCCGGTACCGGCGCAGGCGCCTTCTTCGCCGAGATCGAACGCATCGTCTCCGGCCAACCGCAGCGCGGATTCAGCGTCGAGCTGACTCTGGATGCCCCGGCTCAGCAGGCAGCGTTCGAAGCACTCGGCGACCTGCAGGGCGCCGTCATCGCGATCGAGCCAGCGACGGGCCGCATCCTCGCGATGGTCTCCAGCCCCGGGTTCGACGCGAATCAGCTCGCCGTGCACAGTGCCGGTCAGGCCGAAGCGGCCTATGACGCTCTGGATGCCCAGAAGCCGAACCCGCTCATCAACCGTGCGATCGGCGAACTCAACCCACCAGGGTCCACGTTCAAGGTGCTGGTGGCCGCTGCCGCATACGAGACGGGCGAGTGGACCCCGCAGTCGACGCTGCCGAACCCGGCGAGCTACACACTGCCGGGAACGTCGACCCAGGTGCACAACGCGTGGAACGGCACCTGCGGACCCGGCGCGACGGTGACAATCGCCGAGGCGCTCCGCCTCAGCTGCAACATTCCGATGGCGCAGCTCGCAATCGAGATCGGCAACGCCGCGATTTTCGAGACGGCCGAGAAGTTCGGGTTCAACCAGAGTTTTGAAACTCCCCTCGCATCAGCGGTGTCGAGCTACCCGCGTGGCCTCAGCGCCGATCAGACGGGCCTGACCGGTTTCGGGCAGAGAGCGGTCACCGCGACGCCGCTGCAGGTCGCCATGATCTCCGCCGGCCTCGCCAACGATGGCGTGGTGATGAACCCTCGTCTCGTGGATGCCGTGATCGGCAACGACCTATCGGTGGTCCGTGAGTACGAGAACACCGAGTTCGGCCGGGCCGTAGATGCTGACGTTGCCAAGGATGTGACCGATTCCATGGTGGCCAGCGTCACAAACGGCGCCGCAACGGGTGCAAGAATAGACGGGATCGACGTCGCCGGTAAGACGGGGACGGCCGAACACGATCCAGACGATCCGTACACACTGTGGTTCACCGGTTTTGCACCGGCGAACGATCCGCAGATCGCTGTGGCGGTCGTCGTCGAAAACGGCGGCGGAATGGGACAATCGGGAACCGGCGACACGCTCGCCGCCCCGATCGCGAAGAAGGTCATTGAGGCGGTGCTTTACAAATGAGGCCGACGCAGGGTGTGTCGTTCGGTGGTCGATACGAGCTCCAGTCGCGTATTGCGATCGGTGGGATGGGCGAGGTCTGGGAAGCGACAGATCACGTCATCGGACGGACCGTCGCCATCAAGATCCTCAAGGACGAGTACATGGGGGATCCGGGCTTCCTCGAGCGCTTCCGCGCCGAGGCCCGGCACGCCGCACTCGTCAACCATGAGGGCATCGCGAGCGTGTTCGACTACGGCGAGGAGAAAGGCAGTGCCTTCCTCGTCATGGAACTCGTCCCCGGTGAAGCGCTTTCGACAATTCTCGAGCGCGACGGGGCACTGAGCGCCGATAAGACACTCGACATCGTCGCCCAGACGGCATCCGCTCTGCAGGCAGCGCACGCAGCCGGTCTCGTGCACCGTGACATCAAGCCGGGAAACCTGCTGATCACCCCGGATGGGCGCGTCAAGATCACCGACTTCGGCATCGCCCGAATCGCCGATCAGGTACCGCTGACCGCCACCGGGCAGGTCATGGGCACCGTGCAGTACCTCTCTCCCGAGCAGGCCTCCGGCCACCCGGCGTCGCCGGCGACGGACACCTACTCGCTGGGCATCGTCGCGTACGAGTGTTTGGCCGGCAAGCGTCCGTTTACGGGCGAATCGCAGGTCGCGATCGCGATGGCGCAGATCAACGAGCAGCCTCCGCCGCTGCCGCCGACCGTGCCGATTCCCGTGCAGAACCTGGTCATGGCGATGATCGCGAAGAAGCCGGCAGATCGGCCTTCCTCCTCGGCGACGGTCGCCCGTGCGGCGCAGGCTTTGCGCCGCGGCGACCTGAACTCGGCAGCGATCGCTGTTCCGGCGATCGCCTCCGGCGGCGTCGCGGCAGACGACGCCACCCGCATGCTCACGGCCACGGGCGATGACGGTGCCACGCGCATCCTCGCGACCACCGCCCAACTGCCCGCAGGCGGCGACGACGAGGTGCGCCCGAAGAAGAAGCGCAGTCCCTGGACCTGGCCGCTCATCGCGCTCATCACGCTGCTGGTGATCGTGCTCGGCGGCACCGTCTTCGCGCTCATGGATCAGGGTGAGACGCCGGGACCGGCACCCTCGTCTTCCACGCCACAGACCCCGAAGCCCGAACCGAGCACGCCCACTCCGACGCCGACACCGACGCGCGTCAACGTCGACTCCCTCGGGCTGACCGGGCTGAGCTGTGATGAGGCGACCGCGAAACTCAGCGAGAACGGGTTCACCCTCTTCAGCTGCGTGCCCGGCGACCCGGCCAGCACCGATGAAGACGTCAACAAGGTCTACGAGGTCGCCCCGGGCGGCAACGTGGCAGTCGACCAGACGATCACCCTCACCCATTACAGCGGCCGCACCCCGCTGACGGCGCCCAGCGATGTTCCGATGATCAACGGCAACCCGAGTGAAGTCGAAGCGGGCTCGACCGTGACCATCACCTGGGGCGCCGGGTTCTCGTGCCCCAGCGGCACAACCGTGGCCGGATACACCCTGAACCTGCAGGGGGCGACATTCGCCGACGGATCGGGACCCTCGTTCGGGGCGGACGTCCGCAGCGTGCAGGTGCTCGTCGCCGAGGATGCAGAGCGGATGATCGTCTCGTACGCCGGCATCTGCAGCGGCGGCGGCGAACCGCGCACGTCTCCGAACTCGAATGACCTCTCGGTAACGGTCGCCCAGCCGGAGCCGGACCCGACACCGACCACCGGTCCGGAAGAGGGCGGCGCCGGAGATAAGAACCAGTCGAACGGAAACGGCGCCAAGACCAACTGAGGGTAACCTTAGGCAATCGAGGTCACCAGCCCAGGGGGAGTCTTCAGTGTCCACAGAGCCACGCATCATTGCCGAGCGCTACCGCGTGGACGAGCTCATCGGCCATGGCGGGATGGCAAAGGTCTACCGCGGCTATGACATCACGCTCGGTCGCGAGGTCGCGATCAAGATTCTTGACCCGGATCTCGCTCGTGACACTGCTTTTCGCACCCGGTTCCGCTTAGAGGCGCAGTCGGCATCTCGCATGTCGCATCCGTCGATCGTTCGCGTTTTCGACGCAGGCGATCCGACCTCTGCCGGTGACGGTGTCATCTCCGCCGGCGCTCCCGGCAGTGAGCCGTACATCGTCATGGAGCTCGTGCAGGGTCGGCAGCTGAAGGACATCATCGCCGAGGGGCCGGTTTCCACCGAGGATGCCCTCCGCTACATCGACGGCATTCTTGAAGCCCTGGACTACTCGCACCGCGCCGGCGTCGTGCACCGCGACATCAAGCCCGGCAACGTGATGGTCACCGACAAGGGCCAGGTCAAGGTGATGGACTTCGGGATTGCGCGCGCGGTCTCAGACTCGTCGTCGACCGTTGCGGAGACGACTCAGATCATCGGGACGGCCGCATATTTTTCACCGGAGCAAGCCAAGGGCGAGCCGGTGGATGCCCGCGCCGACCTGTATTCGACCGGCATCGTGCTCTACGAGCTGCTGACGGGTCGTCAGCCGTTCCGCGGCGAATCACCGGTGGCGGTCGCCTACCAGCACGTCAGTGAGACGCCGGTGCCGCCCACCGAGGTCAATGAAGACGCACCCGGCGCGCTCGATCCGATTGTTCTTCGTGCGCTGGCCAAGGATCCCTATCAGCGCTATCCGGATGCTGCGAGCTTCCGCGCTGCGCTCGACAGCGCGGTAGCCGGCAAGGCGCCCACCAAGAAGCAGCTGGGCGCGCTGACCAGCGAGTTGTACGGACCGTCGCCGCGTCAGGCGCAGGAGACTGCCCGTTCGCTGCGTCAGCTCAGCACCGACACGACGATGGCGCGCACGCAGTCCGGGCCGCCGGTGGTCTGGATCTGGGCCGGTGTCGCTCTGCTTGCGGTACTGCTGGTCTCGGTGCTGCTGTGGGTTCTGCTGATGCCGCGGGGCGAGCAGATTCCCTCTTCGTCGCGCATCGTGCCCGATCTGGTCGATGTCTCCGCTCAGCGCGCACAGGACGACCTCGAAGACCTCGATCTGCTGTGGACGAGCGTGTCCGAGCAGAGTTCCGAGATCACCGAGGGGAATGTGGTGCGCACCGACCCCGCCGCCGAACAGACGGTCGAGGTGGGCCAGACGATCACGCTGTATGTCTCTGCCGGTGCGGAGACGGTGCTCGTGCCGCCGCTGGTCGGACTGTCGCAGCAGGCGGCCTCCGCAGCTCTCGAGGCCGCGGGTCTGCAACTGGGCAATGTGATTCCCAGCAACGATGCCGACAGTGCCGCCGAAACCGTGCTCGAGACGCAGAACGTGCAGGAGGGTGATGAGGTCGCCCCGGGAACGATCGTGAATCTTGTGGTCGCCAGCGGCCGAATCGCGCTGGCGGATCTGACCGGTTACACCATCGACGGCGCCACAAAGGCGCTCGAAGCTCAGGGACTCACGCCGCTGCCGACAGCTGTCGGCGAGTGCAACGCTGACAAGGGCGAGGCGCCCAATACGGTGCTGACGATGTCTTTGGCGCCGGGCGATGTGCCGGTGCACTCAGAGGTTGAGCTGCGCTACTGCGAGTGACGGGCAGGCAGGGCGCTCAGCCCGACTGACGCCTGCTCGGCATCGAATGCCGAACCGGCGGCGATCGCAACCTCAGCAAGCCAGTTGGCCAACAGCCGGTAGCCGTGCTGGGTGAGCACGCTCTCCGGGTGGAACTGCACCCCGCGGATTGGCAATTCGCGGTGGGCCAGCGCCATCACCGTGCCTGATCGCGTCCGCGCTGTGACGACCAGTTCTGGTGCGAGATCGTCCGCCGCGAGAGCGAGGGAGTGGTAGCGCCCGGCATCGAAGGGCGAGGGGATGCCGTCGAACAGGGCGGATCCGTCATGGCGGACCTCAGAGACCATGCCGTGCATGAGCTCCGCGGCCTCGGTGACCGCGGTGCCGAAGGCGACGCCGATCGCCTGATGCCCGAGGCACACGCCCAGAAGCGGAGTCCTCGCGGCCGCAGCGATCTGCACAACGGCTACGGAGGCGCCGGCATCCTCGGGTCGACCGGGACCGGGCGAGAGCATCACCGCATCGAAACGGGGCAGAAGACGCGCGAAGCCTGCTGCGCTCTCGGCATCCGCCTCGATCATCTCGGTCTCGGCACCGAGCTGGTGCAGGTAGCCGACGAGGGTGTGCACGAAGCTGTCGTGGTTGTCGACGACGAGCACCCGCACGCTCACTCCAGGTCGACCTCACCCGGGGTGATGAGCGGGCTCACCCAGGGGAACACGTAGAAGAACAGCCCGTACAGGATTGCGGCTACCGCGATGAGCAGGATCAGCACCCGCAGCCACCACGGGCCGGGCAGGATGCGCCAGATTGCTGCGTACATCAGATTCTCCTCACCACGACGGGGTCGCGACTTCGTCGACGGATGCCATGGATTCCGGGGCGCCCTCGGCGCGGGGCTGGAAACCTTCGAAAACCGCGTAGCCGACGATCCGCTCGGCGAGCGAGTACAGCGGCGAGCACGCGGTCAGCGTCAGATAGCGCTCACCCGTGACGGCCCCGGGTACCTGCGGTACATCCAGGAGCACGTCGACCTGATCGGGCTGGACGTACTGGAGCGTGCGGAAGCGGTACGTGTACCAGCCCTCCTGCGTTTCGACGACGATCGCGTCGTCCAGCTTCAGCTTGTCCATGCGGTTGAGCGGGAAGCCCCACGTCGTGCGGTGGCCGGCGACGGAGAAGTTGCCGACCTGACCGGGCATGACCGACTGGTTGTAGACGCCGATCCAGCCGTTGTCGAGGGTGACGGAACGGCTGGTCCCGCCCGCGATCTGCACGTTGTAGTCGTCGCCGAACCGCGGGATGCGCATCTGCGCGAGGTATTCGCCGCTTTCCGGATGCTCCATCAGCGGCGGCTCGTACCAGGTCTGACCGGTGGTCTCGTCTTCGATGACCGGCGGAGGCTCGGGCGGAGGAAGCTGTTCCCACTCCTGGGTGACCGCTTGGCCCTCGCTGTTGCTCTGAGCGCTGATGATGATGTCGCCGATCCACATTTGCCAGGCGACGAACAGCAGAACCAGCACGCCGGCTGTCAGCAGCAGTTCGCCGAGAACGCTGGTGAAGGTGGCCTGTGGTGCACGACTGCGCCGTCGGTGATCACGCCGGGTCAGCGGCACGGCGGAGGCAGTCATAGGGGTGATCTTATCTCTCGGTGATGAACGTGAACCCGAGAAGAGAATGGATCGGCCTGTGATGGGTAGAATGACCCCATGGCACGTGACCGCAAGAATGAAGAACCCGTCGTCGAGCGCGCGGAGGGCGAACAAGCCCCGAACGCCGCATGGTTCAAACCGGTGATGCTGGGCTTCATGCTGCTGGGCCTCGCGTGGATCCTCGTCTTCTACATCTCGGGGATGCAGTTCCCGATTCCGGGTATCGACTCCTGGAACCTGGCCATCGGCCTCGGCATCGCCATGATCGGCTTCCTCATGACCACCCGCTGGCGCTGACGCCGCATCCAGATTCTTCGAAGGGCCTCCGCGGTGCGGGGGCCCTTCGTGCATGTCGCCCAGAGTTATCCCCAGAGTTATCCACACCTGGGGAGAATTACACGGTTGTTATTCACAGGGGTGGACAACCCTGTTAACAACTCCTGAACTGGGCTGTTAAGTCAGAATCAGCGGAGCGACGAGGAACACGAGCGCCAGCAGCACCAGGGCCACGGCGATCAGCAGCAGGATCTGCCAGCGCCGCTGCGAACGCTTGCGGGTGCGCAGCACGATGAGGCCGACCAGCGCGCCGACGACAGCGCCGCCGAGGTGCGCCTGCCAGGCGATGTTGAAACCGGGAACGAATCCGATCACCAGGTTGATGCCCAGTAGCACGAACAGGCCGGTCATGTTCGCACCCAGATGGAGCCCGATCACCAGCAGCGCGCCGAACAGCGCGAACACCGCGCCGGATGCCCCGACGGTGACGGTGCCCGGGGCGATGAGCCCGACGGCGACCGAGCCGCCGATCGCGCCCAGCACGTAGAGCGCGAGAAAGCGCCAGCGACCGAGCATGGGCTCCAGGCTCCGGCCGATCATCCACAGCGCAAGCATGTTGAGGCCGATGTGCCAGATGCCGCTGTGGACGAGTGCAGCGGTCAGCAGGCGCCATGGCTGGAACGGGGCGCCGGAGAGTTCTGGCAGCAGATAACCGATCCAGAACTGCAGCCACGCGGTGACATTCAGGCCCGGCACCAGTTGCAGCAAGCCGACGAAGCCCGTGACAGCGATGATGGCGTAGGTCATCATCGGTTTGCCGGACTGCACGGCCGTGATCGTGCTGCTGCGACGGCTGCCCCACTGACGCTGCGCACGCTTCTGCGCCGGGGTGCGGCCCTTGCGCTCGGCCTTCATGCACTCCGGGCAGATGACGCCGACCGGCGCCTGGGTCTGGCATTCATGACAGACGGTGCGCATGCACCGCTGACAGAGCACGAAGCTCTGCCGATCCGGATGGCGATAACAGTAGTTCTCGCGATTGCTGGTGAACTCAGGCGTAGTCATCCGGATCGGCCAGTACTGACGTGGATCAGACGGCGGCGATGTCGACCGACTGCAGGACGACATCCTCGATCGGGCGGTCACCGGCACCGGTCTGCACCGCGGCGATCGCGTCGACGACCTTCTTGGAAGCGTCATCGGCGACCTCGCCGAAGATCGTGTGCTTGCCCTGCAGCCACGGCGTCGGGTCGGTGGTGATGAAGAACTGCGAGCCGTTGGTGCCCTCGGCCTTGCCGGTGATGGCGTTACGACGCTGGCCGGCGTTGGCCATGGCGAGGATGTAGGGCTCGTTGAAGTTGAGCTCCATATTGATCTCGTCGTCGAAGTTGTAGCCGGGGCCACCCACACCCTGACCGAGCGGGTCGCCGCCCTGGATCATGAAGTTCGGGATGATGCGGTGGAAGATGACGTCCTTGTACAGGGCGCCCTCGCCGGGCTTGCCGGTGGCGGGGTGCGTCCAGTCCTGAGTTCCGTCGGAGAGACCGACGAAGTTCTTGACGGTCTTGGGTGCGTGGTCACCGAAGAGGTTGATGACGATGTCGCCGTGGTTGGTGTGCAGAGTTGCAACGTGAGAGTGCTGAGCCATGCATCCATTCTCGCAGAGCTTCATATGACTTCGCTCGTGGCGGACGATGACGTTAGCGTGGAGAGTAAGAGTTGACAAGGGTCGGAAATTCCAGCCCGCAATACAGACTCGTCTGGCAAGATGGGGAACCCATACGCCAATGGACAGGAGAGCATCGTGAGCCTCACCCGCAAGCGGAAGAAAGAACTGCGCCGTCTGCAGAACGACGCCAATGAACTCTGGGAGTCTCAGCAGGTGCTTGTCGGCCACGCTGCAGACGTTGCCCGGGAGGCAAGTCGTCAGCTCGGCAACCTCGGCCGCGAGCAGGTTCTCCCGGTCGTGCAGGACACCTACAACCGTCGCTTCGCCCCGACAGTCGACCGCGGACTGAAGCTCGGCCGCCAGGTCGTCGACGACAAGGTCGTCCCGATCGTCGGCGGCGTCGTCGGCACTGCGCTGTCGGCGTGGGATGTCGCGAACGCAAAGCGTCAGGGTCTGTCGTTCTCGCATCACCCCGCCCCGAAGAAGAGCGGCCCCGGTGTCGGCTCGATCATCGCGATCGTTCTCGGTGCTGCCGCCGCAGCCGGTGTGCTCTACGCCGCCTGGCAGGCGCTGCGCGCCGATGATGAGCTCTGGGTTGCTGACGACCCGCTCTCCGCTCCGGACGCGTGAGTCCGTCTGCATCTGACCCGCATTCGCGGGTGCGCGATGCCGCGGCTGCTCGCGGGCTCGACATCGAGATCCGCGAGCGCCCGGCGGCGAACAGCCTGCATGAAGCGGCGGCCCTGCTGGGGATCGACCCATCCGGAATCGTGAAGACTCTGGTCGTCAAGCGCGCGGATGACACCTACCTGTTCGCGCTGGTACCGGGCGGACGATCGATCTCGTGGCCGAAACTGCGCGCCCTGGTGGGCGTGAACAAGCTGCGTCTGCCCGAGCCGGAGCTCGCTCTGGCGGCAACCGGCTACGAGCGCGGCACGATCGTTCCGATCGGCAGCAGCACCGACTGGCCGATCTACGCCGACGAATCAATCGTCGGCCAGCAGGTCGCGATGGGCGCGGGAGCACACGGCTTCAGCCTGTTCGTCGATGCGGATGCGCTGATTGCCGCCTACGGCGCGACGGTCGCCGATATCTCGGAGCCGGAGAAGCCCCGCTCCTGAGCGCCGCCCCCGCCCGGGATCCGCGTCACAGGACCTCGCCCATGCGCAGAGCGATGTCGACGAGCTTCACGCGCTGCAGCTCTGCAATGCTGGGAACCGTGAACCAGCCGGCCATGTCGGTGGAGCCGTTCTCCTCGAAGCGGAGTTTTCCGCCGGAGATCTTGGCGCGATAGACAATGCGCAGGGTGTGCAGCGGCACGTCAGCCTTCTTCACGCGCCTGCCCGCGGGGATGACTCGCGAGTGGACGCCGAGAAGCTCCTGCACGTGCACGGTGTAGCCGGTTTCTTCGCGCACCTCGCGGCGCACGGCATCCTCTGGATCTTCACCGGCTTCGAGGCCGCCGCCGGGCATCGTCCAGGCGACGCGTCGCCCCTCGGTCCAGCGCGCCAGCAGCACCTTCCCGTCGTCATCGGTGACGACGGCGTATGCTGCGACCCGCAGATCCATGTTCACACCCTACTGGCGTCACCGTGATCTGATCGACTGGATTACATACCGCCCAGTCGGTATGATTATCGGACCGCGATGCATCGGAGCATCGCGCGCGAAGGAGACCGGATGCTAATCCGTGGAGCCGTACTCGAGACATCCGGATCGAAAGCGCCCTTCGCGAGGTCGAATCCGTTCACGATCGGTGCGGTGGAGCTGGATCAGCCCGCCGCCGGCGAGCTCCTTGTCCGCATCGAAGCGGCCGGCATCTGCCACTCCGACCTCAGCGTCGTCGACGGCAACCGCACTCGTCCGATGCCGATGCTGCTCGGACACGAAGCGGCGGGCATCGTCGAGCAGCTCGGGCCCGGCGTCTCTGACATCGCCATCGGCACGCGTGTTGTGATGACGTTCCTCCCGTGCTGCGGCTCCTGCGAGAACTGCCAGACCGACGGCAGACTGCCCTGCATCCCCGGCTCGGCGGCGAACAGCGCCGGCACGCTGGTCGGCGACGGCATCCGACTCCATCGAACAGCCACCGGCGAGAGCGTTCATCACCATCTCGGCGTCAGCGCCTTCGCCACGCACGCGGTTGTCAACCGCCAGAGCGTCGTGGCTGTCGAGTCCGATGTCCCCGCCGAAATCGCCGCCCTGCTCGGTTGCGCCGTGCTCACCGGCGGCGGCGCGGTCATCAACGCGGCCCGCCCCGCGCCCGGCGAGCGCGTGATCGTGGTCGGGCTCGGGGGAGTCGGCATGGCAGCACTCCTGGTTGCCATCGCCCTCGGCCACGACGTCATCGGTGTCGACGCCGTGCCCGCCAAACTCGATCTCGCGCGGGAACTCGGTGCCTCTGCAGCGTTTGAGCCGGCCGCAATCATCGCCGCCGGACACCAGGCGTCCGTCGTGATCGAAGCGGCAGGGTCAGCACGGGCCTTCGAGACGGCTCTCGCCCTCACGGCCCCCGGCGGAACCACGGTGACCGTCGGCCTGCCCCCGCCCGACGCCACCGCCACCGTCTCGCCACTGCAGCTGACTGCCCAGGCCCGAACCATCATCGGCAGCTATCTGGGTTCGGCCGTTCCGGAACGCGACATTCCCCGCTATGTCGACCTCTGGCGCACGGGGGCATTGCCGCTGGAACGACTGATCTCATCGAGAATCACCCTCGACGACCTGCCGGAGGCGATGGATCTCCTGGCCTCCGGCACCCAGCTGCGCCAACTGCTCACCTTCTGAATCACCCACTGAGAGGACACTTTATGACTCGCACTGCCATCGTGACCGGAGCCGCGCGCGGTATCGGCGCTGCCACCGCCATCCGTCTGGCCGCCGACGGATGCGCCGTCGCCGTGCTCGATCTGGACGAAGCCGCCTGCGCCGACACCGTGCAGGCCATCACTGATGCTGGCGGACAGGCCCTCGCCGTCGGCGCAGACGTCTCCGATGCTGCTGCCGTCGCCGCCGCCGTCGACCGCATCGCCGCCGAACTCGGAGCCCCGACGATCCTGGTGAACAATGCCGGCATCATCCGTGACAATCTGCTGTTCAAGATGACCGAGGATGATTGGGATCTCGTGCTGTCGGTGCATCTGCGCGGCGCGTTCCTGATGAGCCGGGCGGTGCAGAAGCATCAGGTCGACGCCAGCTGGGGTCGGATCGTCAACCTGTCGAGCACCTCGGCGCTCGGCAACCGCGGGCAGGCGAACTACTCCGCAGCCAAAGCCGGGATGCAGGGGCTCACCAAGACCCTCGCGATCGAACTGGGCCGCTACGGAGTCACCGCCAACGCGATAGCTCCCGGATTCATCGTCACCGATATGACGCGTGCAACCGCCGAGCGGATGGGCGTGGGATTCGACGAGTTCGTCGAGCACATGGCCAAAGAGGTTCCGGTGGGCAGGGCAGGAGCCCCCGACGACATCGCGGCCGCCGCGGCGTTCTTCTGTTCCGAAGAGGCAAGCTTCGTGTCGGGTCAGGTGCTCTATGTGGCAGGCGGGCCGACCGCATGAGCATCGTCGCAGATCACCCGTCCGCACTCGCCGATATGGTCGGCCGCAGCGCAACCGGCGACTGGTTCACCATTGACCAGGAGCGCATCCAGGCGTTCGCCGATGCCACGGAGGACTGGCAGTGGATTCACCTGGACGCCGAGCGTGCAGCATCCGGTCCTTTCGGCGCAACGATCGCGCACGGCTATCTCACCCTCTCGCTGCTGCCGCGCCTGACTGATGGCCTGCTCCAGGTCAGCGGAGCATCCATGGTCGTGAACTACGGACTCGACAAGGTGCGATTTCTGCAGCCGGTGACCGCCGATTCACGCGTGCGCGCGATGACCGAGATCACCGCGGCGGATGGCGGGGCGCAGGGCTGGCGGGTGAGTGCCCGCACCACGATCGAAATCGAGGGGTCCGAGCGCCCGGCGCTGGTCGCCGAGACCATCGCCCTGTTCATTCCGGCGTAGTCGGCACACGAACAGACGAGGCGCGACCCCCAGCGGGTCGCGCCTCGTCTGTCGCTGTGTGGCGTGCCGCGTCAGACGCGCTCGAGCACCATCGCCATGCCCTGCCCGCCGCCGACGCACATGGTTTCCAGGCCATAGCGTCCGCCGGTAGCGGCCAGCCCATTGATGAGCGTCGACGTGATGCGCGCGCCCGTCATCCCGAAGGGGTGACCGACCGCGATCGCGCCGCCATGCACGTTCAGCCGTTCCTCGTCGATGCTCAACTCGCGTGCCGAGGCGATCACCTGCGAGGCGAAGGCCTCATTGATCTCCACGAGGTCGATGTCGGCGATGTCGAGCCCCGCCCGGGAGAGCGCGCGCCGCGAAGATTCCACGGGCCCCAGCCCCATGGTCTCCGGCGACAGCCCGCTCACCCCGGTCGAGACGATCCGTGCCAGTGGTTGAAGCCCCAGCTCCTCCACCACCCGTCCCGACACGATCACCACGGCCGCTGCCCCATCGTTGAGTGGGCAGCAGTTGCCGGCCGTCACGGTGCCGTCCGGACGGAAGACCGGCTGCAATCCGGCGAGCGACTCCGCTGTGACCCCGGGGCGGGGCCCATCATCAGCCGACACCACCGTGCCGTCCGCGAGGCTCACTGGGGTGATGTCACGCGCCCAGAAACCAGAGGCGATCGCCGCTTCGGCCCGCTGCTGCGACCGTGCGGCGAATGCATCCTGCTCCTCGCGGGTGATCCCGTGGATCTGCGCAACGTTCTCCGCGGTCTGCCCCATCGCGATATACGGATCGGGGAGCCGTCCGGCCGCCCGCGGGTCGGTCCATGCGGCAGCGGCGCCCCCCGAACGCGCCGTGGAGAGCGCGACGGCTTCATCGAATACCGGATTCTGAATCACCTGCCCCGGTGACACGTCTGCCATCCCCTGGCCGTAGCGACTGACCATCTCCACACCCGCGGACACGAAGATGTCTCCCTCGCCGGCCTTGATCGCATGGAACGCCATCCGGGTGGTCTGCAGTGAAGACGAGCAGTACCGGTTCACGGTGGTGCCCGCAACCGTGTCGAGCCCGAGCAGCACCGAGACGATGCGCGCGATGTTGAACCCCTGCTCGCCAGCCGGCTGGCCCGTGCCGAGCATCAGGTCATCGATGCGCGCCGGGTCCAGGCCCGGTACCTGGTCGAGTGCTGCCTGCACCATATTCGCGGCGAGGTCGTCACCACGAAGTGAGGTCAGTGAGCCCTTGCCCGCGCGGCCGATCGGTGAGCGGGCAGTGGCGACGATGTATGCCTCGGTCATGAGATTCTCCTGGTTTCGTGGCGGATCAGACGAATGCGGGGATGCCGGTGATGGCACGTCCGACGATGAGGGAGTTCATGTCATAGGTGCCCTCGAAGGTGTACACGGCTTCGGCGTCGGCGAAGTAGCGCGCGACACCGTAGTCGAGCTGGATGCCGTTTCCGCCGCAGATCTCGCGGCTGCGGGCCACGACCTCGCGCATCCGCTTGGTCACGAATGCCTTCGCCATTGCCGAGTGATGATCGCGCTGCTCGCCCTCATCCTGCAGTTGAGAGACGCGCATGCACAGGGCGATGGATGCCGTGATGTCGGCGAGCGAGTCGGCGAGCTTCTGCTGCACGAGCTGGAACGACGCGATCGGTTTGCCGAACTGCATCCGCTGTTTCGCATAGGCCAGGGCGCCTTCGTAGGCACCGACGGCGACGCCGAGTGCCTGCCACGCGACATCTGCCCGGGTAAGCCGAAGCACAACGGCGAGGTCGCGGAAGCTGTCGATGCGCTGCAGGCGGTCGCTCTCTGCAACCACGACGTTCTCCAGCACGATATCCGCGTTCTCCACCGCCCGCAGCGACTGCTTGCGTTCGATCTTCGTGCCGGTGAATCCGGCGGTCGGGGTGCGCACGAGGAAGCCCTTCACCTGGTCGTCGGCGACATCACGCGCCCAGATGACGACGAGATCGGCGAAGGCGCCGTTACCGATCCAGCGCTTGACACCGTTGAGCACCCACTCCTGTCCGCGGCGCTCAGCCGTGGTCTCCAACCCTTTCGCGGTGTCGGATCCGTGTCCGGGTTCGGTGAGACCGAACGCTGCGACCTGCTCACCGGCGGCGAGAATGGGCAGCCATTCCGCTTTCTGCTCATCGGATCCGCCCACCGCGATGGCGGTCATCGCGAGTCCCGAGTGCACGCCGATGAAGGTGGCCGTCGAGGGGTCGGCGCGAGAGATCTCCATCGCCACCCAACCGCGGAAGACTGCGCTGTTGTCGAACTGCTGCGTCTCGGGGAAGGCGTTGCCGTAGAGGCCGAGCTCGGCGATCTGCGGCACGAGGTGGCGCGGACTCTCCGCACGCTCCCAGTGCTCATCGGCGAATGGGCGGACCTCGGTATCGAGAAACGCCCGGATTCCACGCAGTGCGTGCTGCTCGGTGTCGGTCAGTCGGGTCTGGAAGTCGTAGAAATCGACGTCGAGAAGATCCGCGGGCGCAGGATCTGTCGTCGCCGCGGAGGTGGTTGCGGTCAGGGTGGTCGTCATGGGGGCTCCGATCGTCAGTGATCAGAATCGAGTATGCATCATTATTCAAAACGTTGCACTACAAATTCAGAAACGTTGCAAACAGACGACTCGACCCGGGTAGAGTGCTCGCATGACCCGCACGGCCGCGCCCGCCATCACCCCTGCATCCACCATTACCGTGGCCTCGATCGCTGATGCCGGACTCACGGCAGCGCCCTCCTGGCTCTCCGAGCGCCTGAACACCCACGCCGATGCCCGCCGCGCCTTCGACCGCGCCCGCGAGATTTTCATCACCGGAGAACGCATCGACATGGGCGGTTTGGCCGCATCCCTCGGAATCGAGCGAACGTCACTGTTCCGTTGGGTCGGCAATCGTGACGCGCTGCTGGGCGAGGTGCTCTGGTCACTCGCGACGCCCACACTCGCACAGGCTGATCATGCGACCGCTGATCTCAGCGGCGGAGATCGCATCGCGGGCATCCTCACGCACTTCGTGGATGATCTGATCACCGCCGAGTACTTCCGCCGATTCCTGCGACGAGAGCCAGCGCGTGCGCTGCGCCTACTGACCACCAAAGAAAGTCCGATCCAGCGGCGCTATGTGGCGACCGTCGAATGGCTGGTGCATCGCGAACTCGGCGACGAGCCTCTCGGCGGCGCGATCGACCCGGCCGGCCTCGCCTACCTACTGGTGCGGATGTCGGAGTCATTCACCTACGCGGATCTGATCTCTGGCGATCCCCCCAGCGCCGCACGCGCACGCACCGCGTTCCGGCTGCTGCTGCGCGTCGACGACTGACGAGCCTGCTGACCGAGCCTGCTGACCGAATCGAGGAGGATTCGCATGTCTGAATACCGCGTGCATGAGCCGTTCGCGACCCGCTGGAGTGACAACGACCAGTACGGTCACCTCAACAACACCGTCTACTACCTGGCGATGGACACGGTCATCAACACCTGGATGATCCGGGAGGGTGCCCTGGACCCGCAGGGCGACGCGATCGCCCTGTGCGCAGCATCATCCTGCGAGTTCCACGCCCCGGCATCGTTCCCCGAAGCACTGTCGGTGGGCATCGGGATCGAACGGCTGGGAACGACGAGCATCACCTGGAGCCTCGGCATCCTCCGCGATGACGAGCAGATCGCAACGGGTCGTTTCGTGCACGTGTTCGTGGATGCCGCCACCCGCCGACCCACACCCGTCCCGGCATCCATCCGGCAGGCGATCGACACGCAGCTGCGCTGAGCGGCGCGCATCCGTATCGGAATCGCTCGCACACAAACCGACCATCCGGTATGCTGACCACGACGGCTCATCGCAGAGTCGCAGGAGGGTGGCGCAGATGCCTGAGGTTCCCGGTCTCGACGTGACGGCGCTGACCGCCTGGTTGGCACAGACGCACCCTGAACTCGCCACGTCGGCCGCACTGCGCGCATCCGTCATCGCCGGCGGGCGCAGCAACCTCACCTACGCCATCGACGGCGGTGCTGTTGCGCTGATCCTGCGCCGTCCACCACTCGGGCACGTGCTCTCCAGCGCGCACGACATGGGCCGTGAGCACCGCGTCATCTCCGCGCTGTCTGCGACCCCGATCCCCGTTCCGGTCGCCATCGACCTGGTCGACGACACCACCGGCACCATCACCGGCACCCCGTTCTTCCTCATGGAGCGCGCACCGGGACAGGTGCTGGTCTCGCCCGCGCAGAACGCCGAGTACGCCCCAGCGGCCCTGCGATCACTGAGCATCGAGCTCGCCGAGCACCTCGCCGACCTGCACGCCGTCGACCCCGGCTCGGTCGGTCTCGCCGATTTCGGCCGACCGGACGGTTACCTCAAACGTCAGCTGTCCACCTGGCGGCGCCAGCTCGAGGCATCCCGATCCCGCGCGACCCCCCACCTCGATCGGCTCCAGGCCTCGCTCGCCGATGGCATGCCCGAAACCACACGCACCGGCATCGTGCACGGCGACTATCGTCTCGACAACGCGCTGGTAGACGGTCCGGTCACCGCGCCCCATATCTCCGCGATCCTCGACTGGGAGATGGCAACGCTCGGCGACCCCCTCGTGGACCTCGGCATCTTCGCCCTGTACTGGGACATCGCCCAGCTGCCGGGCGCGGAAGCCGCCGTCGCCAGTGCCGTGGACCCGGATGCCGGCTACCCCGGCTTCGACGAACTCGCCGACGTCTACGCCGCCCACGCCGGAACCACCCTCCCCGATCTCGCCTGGTACCGCGCATTCGCCGCCTACAAGCTGGCCGTCATCCTCGAGGGCATCCACTACCGCTTTCGCACCGGATCCACCGTCGGCGAAGGATTCGACAGTATCGGCGGGCTCGTTGAGCCACTGGCCGAGAAAGGACTGCAGGTGCACTGATGGATTTCGCTCCGGACGCACGAACCACGACGATCACAGCGCAGGTGCGCACTTTCCTCGATGAGGAGGTGCTCCCTGCGGAGGCCATCCTCGACGAGCAGCTGGCCGCCACCCCGGATGACTGGTCGTTCCGGCCCATCGTGCGCGAACTCCAGCAGAAGGCGCGCGAGCGCGGCCTGTGGAATCTATTCCTGCCCGGGGATGCTGCCGAGACCGGGGCTGCTGGATTGACGAACCTGCAGTACGCCGCCGTGGCCGAGCTCACCGGGTGGAGTCCGCGCCTGGCACCCGTCGCCTTCAACTGTGCGGCGCCCGACACCGGGAACATGGAGGTGCTGAACGACTTCGGCACCCCCGAGCAGAAGCAGCGCTGGCTGACGCCGCTGCTGAACGCCGAGATCCGCAGTGCATTCTGCATGACGGAGCCGGATGCCGCATCCAGCGATGCGACCAACATCGGTACCCGCATCCGCCGTGATGGTGACGACTACGTCATCACGGGCCGCAAATGGTGGTCGACTGGCGCGATGAATCCGGATGCCGCGATCTTCATCGTGATGGGCAAGACCGATCCGGATGCGGCTCGTCACCGGCAGCAGTCGATGATCCTCGTGCCGCGCGAGACGCCGGGTGTGCGGATCGTGCGCCCTCTCACCGTCTTCGGTTACGACGATCGGGATCACGGCGGCCACGCCGAGGTGGTGTTCGACGAGGTGCGCGTGCCGGCATCGAACCTGATTGCCGCTGAGGGCGACGGCTTCGCCATTGCGCAGGCACGACTCGGACCCGGGCGCATCCACCACTGCATGCGTGCCATCGGCATGGGTGAGCGGGCGCTGTCCTTGATGACTGCACGCGCCAACGCGCGACACGCATTCGGCAGGCCGCTCGCCGAACAGGGCGTCATCCGGGAATGGGCAGCCGAGGCACGCATCCAGTTGGAAGCGCTGCGACTGCTGGTGCTGAAGACCGCGTGGCTCATGGATACCGTCGGCAATCGCGAGGCGATGACCGAGATCCAATCGATCAAGATCGCCGTTCCCCGTGCCGTGCAGACCATCATCGACCGTGCCATTCAGGTGCACGGCGGTGCTGGTGTGTCCGGTGACACCCCTCTGGCCGAGCTCTACGCCGGTATCCGCTCGCTGCGCATCGCCGACGGCCCCGACGAAGTGCACCTTGCCAGCCTCGGGCGCGCGCAACTGCGCCGCTGACCCACTCGCGCTCGACAGCATCCACGTCAAAGGAGACATGATGACCCACAGCCCTGACCCCGCGATCGATGGCGCCGGCTTCCCGACGCTGTCGGTTGCCACTATCCTCGCCGAATCCGCCGTGCGTCATGCCGATCGGCCCGCAGTGCTCTTCGCCGGCACCATGACCACCTATCGCGAGCTGTGGGATCAGACCCGCGCCTATGCCGGGGCGCTGCGTGATCGGGGCATCGGTCGGGGCGACCGGGTGGCGATGCTGATCCCGAACGTGCCCGACTTCGCCCGCGTCTACTACGCGGTACTGTCGCTGGGCGCGATCGCCGTGCCGGTGCATCTGCTGTTCAAGTCAGAGGAGATCTCCTATGTGCTGCGGGATGCCGAGGCCGACCTGCTCGTGGCCGCAGCACCTCTGCTGGCTGAAGCCGTTCCGGCCGCGCAGCAAGTCGGCGTGCCGCTGGTGACGGTGCTTCTGCCCACAGATGCCGGGGTGGCGCTGCCGCGCCTGGAAGTCGAGGCGGCAGAATCCACCCCCATCGTCCGTCACGAGGCGACCAGTGCGCTCGATCCCGCAACGATTCTGTACACAAGCGGCACCACCGGCACCCCGAAGGGGGCGGTCGGCAGCCACCTGTCGATCATCGAACAGGTGCACTGCACCCTGATCGATGCCTTCGACCTCCGAGCCGATGACGTCGTGTTCGGCGGCCTGCCGCTGTTTCACACCTTCGGTCAGACCGCGGTGATGAACATGGCCTTCCGCGTCGGGGCATCCGTCATCCTGCTGCCGCGCTTCGATCCGGATGAGGCTCTCGCGCTGATGGTGGCGCAACAGGCGACGGTGTTCACCGCCGTTCCGACCATGTATGTCGGGATGCTGGAGGCAGCACGACGCTCACCCGATCGGCCGCCGTTGCGGTATGCCGTCTCCGGAGGCGCAGCTCTGCCGGTCGCCGTGCTGGAAGCATTCCACAGCGCCTATGCGGCCGAAGTTCACGAGGGTTATGGCCTGACTGAGACCGCACCGACGGTGTCATCAAACCCGCTGGGAACGCCCATCCGCCCCGGAACCGTCGGGCGCGCGATGTGGGGTGTCGATGTCGCGATCGCCGACCCCGAGATCGATGAGCGCGTCGTCCTGATCGATGACACGGACGCGCTGGGAGAGGTGGTCGTACGCGGCCACAACCTTTTCAAGGGGTATCTGGGCAGGCCCGACGCATCGGCAGGGGCGGTGGTGGACGGCTGGTTCCGCACCGGCGACCTCGGCACCTACATCGACGGCGTTCTGACCATCGTCGACCGCAAGAAGGACATGATTGTCCGCTCCGGCTACAACGTGTACCCCACCGAGGTGGAGGCGGTGCTCGCCCGGCATCCTGACGTCGCCGTCTCGGCTGTCTTCGGTATCGCCGACGACGTCAAGGGTCAAGAGGTGCACGCCGCTGTCGTCGCCCGCGAGGGTGCGTCAGTGGATGCCAATGAGCTGATCGCCTTCGTCCGTGAACACATCGCCGCATACAAGTATCCGCGCGTCGTGCATCTGGTGACCGAACTGCCTCTGGGCAGCAGCGGCAAGGTTCTCAAGCGCGAGCTGGTGGAGGAGTACTCGCGCTGAGTTCACTCGGGGCGAGCGCACCCGGAACGACATGGTGCAGGAGCGACAGCCCCTCCCGCGATGTCGAACCGGCTGGGGCGGTGTGCGTCACGAGCACCTGCGAATAGTTGCCCGGCGACTGCAGCGACTGCTTCGTGACCGTGAGCGCGCCCACCAGCGGATGGCGCAGTTCGTAGACGGCGGTGCTGCGGGCCTGCACGCGATTATCTGCCCAGAGTCGAGCGAACTCGGGGCTCTTCATCGACAGCATCCCGATCAGCGATGCCAATCCGGTGTCGTCCGGGTATTGGCCCACGGCCAGGCGGAGGTCGCCGACGACGGCACGACTCTTCGCCGTCCAATCCACATAGAGTGCCTTCAGCGCGGAGTCGAGGAAAACCAACTCGGCCAGCACAGGACGCGAGTGCGGATGCTGTGGGGCATCGAAGCTGAGATGCGGGGTCAGCAGCGCATGGCCGACGTGATTCCACGCGAGAACCTCGCTGCGTCGCCCGAGCACCATCGCCGGGATGTCTGGCATCGAATCGATGAGTTCGAGCAACGCCGGATCGGCTGATTCCGCTGTGCGCACGGCGCGCATCCGCAGCGTCCCGTCGTTGTGGCTGGCCAGGGTGTGCAGGTGCGCACGCTCATCATCGTTGAGCAGCAGTGCGGCGGCAAGGGAGTTGAGCACTTGCGCGGATGGTCCGCCTGCCTGCCCCTGCTCGAGGCGCGTGTAGTACGAAGAACTGACGCCTGCCAGCATCGCGAGCTCTTCGCGGCGCAGTCCCGCCACGCGGCGATTGTCGCCGTACCGGGTCAAGCCCGCTTGCTCCGGCGTGATCCTCGCACGGCTTGCACGCAGGAACATGCCCAGCTCATTTTTCTCCGCCATCTCCCCATTGTGCCCGGGGCAAGTGGCGGCGGGGTATCCCTCTCGGGGATACCCACACGGCGGGCTGGCGCCCCCGATCAGGCGACCGCACAGTGGAATCCGGGCATCCCCCGCACCAACGCCAACACACCAACCAAAGAGGTACACGCTCATGTTCACTACCCGATTCGCCACTGTCAGCCTCGGCCTGCTCACCGTCGGGGCCGCTCTCGCCCTCAGCGCCTGCTCTGCACCCGCAGCGTCGAGCGAGGCGACACCCGCGGCACTCTTCTCGAGCGCGACCGATGCCACCATCGTTGCGTCCTTCGACCTCACCGCCGGGCAGCTGCCGGAGAACATCGTCTCTGCCGCCGGCGACGGCGTTGCTGTCACCTTCGCGGCCAGCCGTCAGATCGCAGAAATCTCCGCCGCCGGAGACATCGACATTCTGGGTACGCTGCCCGCCCCCGCCGCGGGAGGCACCGCCACCCCGGTGCTCGGTTTCCCGCTGGCAACCGGCCTCGCCTACGTCGACGGCTCGTACTTCGCGCTGTATGCGACCGGCGAAGCAGATACCACCGGACTGTGGGAGCTCGACGGGGACGGGGAGTTCGATCTGATCGCAACGCTGCCCGCCACAGGCCTTCCGAACGGCCTCGCCTATGACGAGGAACATGATCAGTTCCTTGCGGCCGACTCGGTGCTCTCGGCGGTCTACAGCATCACGCTCGACGGTGAGGTGTCGACCTGGTCAGATGACGCCGCTCTCGCCCAGGACGGGTTCCTCGGTGCGAACGGAGTGCAGCTGCACGGCGGTGACGTCTACGTCTCAAACCTGGATGCCGGAACCATTCTGCAGATCGACATCACAGCTGACGGGACTGCGGGCGAGATCAGCGTCGCCGCCGACGACCTTGTCGGCATCGACGACTTCGCCTTCACCGGACGCGAAGACCAGATCGTCGCGACGCTCGACCCGAGCAGCGAGGTCGTCCTCGTGCACGACGGCGAACGCACAACGGTGCTGACTGAGCACGACGGTCTCAGCAACCCGACGTCGGTGCTCGTGCAGGAAGGCACGATCTACGTGCCCAGCGCCGCCTATGTCACTCAGGACAACCCGAACCTGTTGACCGCAATTCTTCAGCCGTAGTCGCCTCCGGTACGCAGAGGACGAGGAGTGGCTCGGATCTCAGGATCCGAGCCACTCCTTTCGTGTGTGACAGGTCAGGATCCGGGCACGCCCTCAGCCGTGAGCGCCACCGGCGCCGGTTCGACCGACGTGACGGTGCCACCCTCGACCATGTAGGTCGCGCCAGCGTAGTCCTGCACACCCTGGTCGACCAGGCTGATACCAACACCCAGGTACGCCGCATGGTTGTCTTCGCTGAACGACAGCGGCAGGATGCCGTTACCGGCGAGGTCACCGGAGCGAACAGCATCCACCAGCGCCTCGCGGGTCGGGTTCTCGCCCGCTGCGGCCAGCGCCTCGGCGAACAGATACGCCACGCTCATGCCGTAGATCGTGTTTCCGTCGAACGGTGCGCCGGCGTTGTACTCGTCGTTGACCTTCTGGAACAGCGTGACCCAGTCACTGTCACCGTCCAGGGCCGGCAGGTAGTTCGTCCCCACGAACCCCTGCAGCACCTTCGGGCCGACGTCCTCACCGAGGTAGCCGATCAGAGTCGGATAGTCGGCGCCGGACGACGACGAGAACCACTGCGGGAACCACCCGAGCTGCGCGGCTGTGCCCACCGCCAGGGCCGTGAACCCATTGATCGTGCCGAGGATGTTGATCTCGCACCCGGCCGCTTTCAGGGCACCGACCTGCGCGGTGACATCCTGGTTCGACGTCGAGTAGCGCTCGATGTGGGTGAGGCCGCCCTCGCCGAGAACGAGCTCAGCGCCCTCGATCATCTCGTCTCCGAAGTCGTCGTCCTGCCCGAGCAGGCAGACCTTCTTGTCGGGGTACTCGTCAGTGGCGTATTGCGCGAGCGCGGCGGACTCGACGATGTAGTCGGCGTTGAACCCGAAGGTGAACGGGTACTTCTCCGGCTGATTCCAGTTCGTAGAACCGGACGCGACGAACAGGTCGGGTACCTCGTTCTGATTGAGGAAGTCGAGCACGGCCATGTGCGGTGCGGTGCCGAGGCCGTTCACGATCGCGAAGACCTCATCCTCCTGGACGAGTTCTCGAACCACCGTCTGGGTGGTGGCGGGGTTGTAGCCGTCGTCCTTGACGATGTACTCGATCTGTCGGCCGTGCACGCCGCCCTGCTCGTTCAGGTAAGCGAAATATGCGGTCGCTGCGGCCGAGATCGATGAATAGCCGGCAGCTGCCGGACCGGTCAGCGGTGTGTGCGTGCCGATCGTGACAGTGTCGTCCGTGACACCCGGAACGGCAACGGCAGGATCGTCAGCGGGGGCGGGAGTGCTGCAGCCGGCGAGCGCGATCGCGACGGCGGATGCCGTCACGAGTGTCGCGATCCGCCGGAGCGGGGAGTGCTGTGACATGGTTCACCTATTTCTGTGGGTAGGGAATTGCAGATCGGATGCGAAGACTGGCGAGGCCGCCCGGGCGGGCAATCATCGTGATGATCAGAAGGGCGCCGAACACGAGCAGCGGCAGGTTGCCCGCAAGTCGCTGGGCGACCTCTGCCGGCAACGGAAGCGCTGCCGTTCCGGTGCCGATGACCCAGGGCAGCATGACAATGAGAGCAGAACCGATCGCGGCGCCTCCGATGCTGCCGAGGCCGCCGAGCACCGCGGCGACCAGCAGTAGCAGCGAGAACGCGAGCGTGTATGCGCCGGGGCTCACCGACTGCGTGATGAAGCAGAGCACCGCACCGCCTGCCCCGGCCGCCACTGCACTCACCACGAACGCGGTGACCTTGACCTGCGCTGCGGCGACGCCGTTGAGTCGGGCTGCGGTCTCATCGTCGCGAACGGAGCGCATCCGTAGTCCGAGGGCACCGCCGCGCAGCACGGCCAGCACGGTCACCACGATTCCTGCCACGATGATGGCAACCCAGGCCTGCCACTGTTCGAGCGCGATGATCGTGCGCAGCGCCTCGGGAACGCCGTCATAGGCGATCTGCAGTCCCTGATCTCCTCGGAAGACTCCAGAGAACACGGCGGTGACGGCGGGGACCGCGATCACGAGCGCGAGCGTCACTCCGGCAAGATACGGTCCGCGCAGACGTGCGGCAGCAAGCCCGAGCAGCAGGCCGAGGATCCCTGCCGCCACAATCGCGACGAGGAACGACACCAGAAAACGCACCACGCCATCGATGCCGGCTTCCGTCAGCGCATTCGCCGTGAGGGCATACCCATAGCCGCCGGTGGCCATCAGGGCCGCGTGTCCGAGCGAGAGCTGGCCGCTCTGCCCGACCAGCAGCGTGAGGCCGGCGACCGTGCAGAACGATGCCGCGATGGTAGCGAGCTGGAAGTTGCGATAGGGATCGAGCAGGAAAGTGGCGCCGATCGCGAGGATGGTGAGGATCACACCGAATACGATCGTGCGACGTGTACCGCGCAGTGCGGGCAGGATGCGGTTCATGCGCTGCGCGCCTCTCGTAGGGAGAACACTCCGCCGGGCTTGAGCAGGAGCACCACGACGAGCAGCAGGAGCACGCCGATCGGTGCGACGGTGGCGCCGAGGTATCCGGTGACGAGTGTCATCAGAACACCGACGATCAGTCCGCCGAGCATTGCGCCGACGGGGGAGTCCAGACCACCCACCACGGCGACGGCGAACGCGTAGACGAAGAGCATGTCGGTGGAGTGCGGGTTGAGGCCGAGTTCGGTGGGCACCAGCAGGATGGCGGCCAGCGCTGCGACAGCGCTGGAGAGCATCCATCCGATCGTCACCATCCTGTTCACTCGCACACCCAGCACGCGCGACACCTCGGGGGAGAATGCCGCGGCGCGCAACTGCAGGCCGAGTGATGTGCGGGTGAACAGGAGGGCGAGAGCAGCCATCACCGCGAACGCGACGACAAGAATGAAGATGTCGTTCGGAGAGAGCAGGGGCACGCCGCCGACAATGATCGGTGCATCGTCGAACGGCGCGGTCATCGGCCGATACTGCGGGCCGAACAGGATGCCGAGCAGCGATTGCAGCACCATGACGAGGCCGATCGCGATGATGACGCCGGTGAGGGGATTGGCGTGCGGCGCGAAGCGCATGACCCCGCGTTCCACCACCAGACCCACCACCGCTCCGGCGATGAGTCCTGCGCCGAGACCAGCGAAGTAGTTGCCGGTGAGGCCGCTGACCGCGAAGGCGACGTAGGCCGCGACCAGGGCCATCGCACCCTGCGCGAAGTTGATGATGCGCGCGGCGCGCCAGATCAGCACGAGCGACAGCGCAAACAGCGCGAAGATCGCGCCGCGGGCGAGGCCGGTGGCAAGCAGGAAGGCGAGACGATCCATCAGAACCCCAGGTAGGCGTGTCGTACGGCGGCGTCGCCGGCAAGCTCGGATGCCGGAGCATCGGCCACCAGGCGACCGAGATCAAGAACCACGCCACGGTCGGCGATCGACAGGGCGCTGGTGACGTTCTGTTCGGCGAGGAGCACGGTGATTCCGCGCTGCTCTGCCGCGTCGCGGAGGGTGGCCATCAGCTGAGCGACGACCAGTGGCGCCAGTCCCAGCGACGGCTCGTCGAGGACGAGCACGCGCGGCTCGGAGATGAGCGCACGGCCCAGGGCGAGCATCTGCCGCTCCCCTCCGGAGAGCTGATGGCCGTCGGCGCTGCGCCGGCGGGCAAGCGGCTCGAACAGTTCGAGGATGCCGGCGATAGCGCGCTCGCGCGCGGCTGGGCGGTGGCGCCACAGAGCGCCCAGGCGCAGATTCTCCTCGACGGTCAGCTCGGCGACCACGCTCTGGCCTTCCGGAACGAGGGCGAGGCCGCGCCGGGCGCGGTCTTCGGTGCGGAGCCTGCCGAGATCGGTGCCGTCGAGTGCGATAGAACCGGATGCTGCAGGCACGAGGCCTGCGAGTGTGCGCAGCAGCGTCGTCTTGCCGGCGCCGTTGGCGCCGAGGAGCGCGACAACCTCACCGGGGCGGAGGTCGATGCTGACCTCGTGCAGCACCGGGGCACCGCCGTATCCGACGGTGAGGTCGGTGATGGTGAGAGCGGCGCCAGTCATGCCGACAGCTCCTCGGGCGAAGCGTCTTCCGCTTTGACGCCGAGATAGGCCTCTTCGACCCGGGGATCGTTGCGTACCTGATCGGGGGCACCCTGGGCGATCACGCGCCCGAAGTCCAGCACCACGATGCGGTCGGCGATGCCCATTACGAAGTCGACATGATGCTCGACCAGCAAAACAGCGCACCCGGTATCTGCGACGCCGCGGATCACCTGGGCGAGAGCATCGATGTCTTCGACTCCGAGACCGCCGGCCGGTTCGTCGAGCAGCAGCAGCGAGGGGGAGGCCACGAGTGCTCTGGCGAGCGCGACCCGCTTACGGTCGGGGTATGCGAGGGCGGCGACCGGGCGATCAGCCAGGGCAGTGAGGTTGTGAGCTTCGAGTTGCGCTGTGACAGCGGTCTCGGCATCCCGCTCCCCCACCACCGGGATGCGAATGTTCTCGCGCACGGTCAGGCTGCCGAACAGACCGAGGCCCTGCAGGGTGCGCGCGAGCCCCCGTGCCGTCAGGCGTGCGGTCCGGCGAGGGGCGGGGCGACCATCGATGGTGACTTCGCCGCGAGTGCTGACCAGTGCGCAGATCGCGTTGAACACCGTTGTCTTTCCGGCGCCGTTCGGGCCGATCAGCGCAACGATCTCGCCGGGGCGCACGTCAAACGAGACATCGTCGACGGCGGTCAGGCCGCCGAACGTCACGGTGAGATGGCTCACCTCGAGTCGGGCGGGTTCCTGCTTGGACTGCAGGGTATGGGTATTCATCGGCACCTCTTCGTGTCGCTGGTTCGACCACTGTACCTTAGAAACCGACCGGGCGGTATGTGAATGTTGCAGAAGGGTTTAGCGACGGGTTTTGCGACGGGTTCAGCGGTGCGGGATGCCGGCGATCATGCCGCCGTCGACGACGAACTCCGCGCCGCTGGTGAACGACGACGCATCGCTCGCGAGGAACACGATGGTGCCCGCCAGGTCTTCCGGCTCGCCGGGGCGCCCGAGCGGGATGTCGAGATGCGCCGGGTCGATCCTGGTCGTCATCGACGTGATGATGAACCCCGGATGCACCGAGTTGACCCGGATCCCGAACGGCCCCAACTCGACCGCGAGAGATGCCGCGAGCCCGCGCACCCCGAACTTCGCCGCCGTGTAGCCATGTAAACCTGCACTGCCGCGCATCCCCTCGACCGAGGAGATGTTGATGATCGATCCTTTGCCCTGCTTCTTCATGGCTGGCACCACCGCGCGGCAGCCGAAGAAAGTACCGGTGAGGTTGACCGCGATCACGGCGTTCCATTTCTCGGTGCTGAGGTGCTCAATCGGCGCAGCGTTCGCGATGCCCGCGTTGTTCACCAGAACGTCGACGGCGCCGAAGGCCTGCACCGCAGCATCCACCGCGGCCGTCCATTGCACCTCATCGGTGACATCCAAGGAGACGAACAACGCGCGATCACCCAACTCGGCGGCAAGAGCCCGTCCGGCATCCTCGAGGATGTCCGCGATCACGACCCGACCGCCCGCGGCGTGCAGCGCACGGACGTACGCCTCTCCGATGCCGCGCGCACCACCGGTGACCAGCGCCACCCGGCCATCGAGCTCGTTCATGATGCGATCTGAATGACCACGCGGCCCACGGTCGTGCCGGTCGCGAGCTTGGTGATCGCCGCCGGCGCTTCGTCGAACGCCACCACACTGTCGATCACCGGCGCGATCTTCCCCGCCTCGAACAGCCGGATCAGCTCGTCATGCGCCTCGTCGACCAGATGCGGCAGACGCTCCTGATACAGACCCCAGTACAGCCCGAGCACGGCGTAGTTCTTCACCAGGGCGTGACTCACGGTGAGCTGGGGAATCTCGCCACTCGCGAACCCGATCACGACGATCCGGCCCTCGAAGGCGACGGCACGGGTGGATGCGGTGAACGCGGCACCACCCACCGGATCGAACACGACGTCGGCGCCGTGCCCGCCGGTGATGCGCTTCACTTCGGCGACGATGTCGTCGCCGCGCAGGATGACGTGCTCTGCGCCCGCCGCCCGCGCGACTTCGGCTTTCGCCTCGGAGCCGACGACGCCGATGACTCTGGCACCCGCCGCTACGCCGAGCTGCACGGTGGCAGCCCCGACTCCACCCGCCGCGGCATGCACAAGCAGCCACTCGCCCGCTTGCAGCTTCGCCCGCCGGTGCAGTGCGAACCATGCCGTTTGATAGGCGATGTTCAGACCCGACGCGGCGTTGAAGTCAAAGCTCTCCGGAATAGCGTGCACGGATGCCGCATCCACTGCCGCGTATTCGGCGAGAACGCCGATCTTCCCCGCGACGACCCTGTCGCCCACCGCGTGCGTGGAGACGCCAGTGCCCACGCCAATCACTGTCCCGCTGCACTCCACCCCGGGAATGAAGGGCAGCTCCGGCTTCACCTGGTACTCACCGCGAGCAAGCAGCACATCCGGGAAGTTCGCTGCGACTGCCGCGACCCGGATGAGCACCTCGCCTTCGGCGGGCACGGGTGTTGGCACACTCTGCTGTGTCAGCGCTTCTGCGGGTTCACCGAGACTGGTGACCTGCCAGGCGCGCATGGACTGCGGAACTTCAGTGGGGGACAGCATCCGTTCTCCTCAGGCTGGTGAGAAACAGGTCGGTGAGCTGCTCGGCAATGAGCGTCTTGCCTTCCGGTCCCTCGGGTGAATACCAATGCGACAGATAGTGCACGTCGCTGAAGAAGTGCGCGACGAGCAAGGCGACCGGAATGTCGTCACGGAAGATGCCCTCACGCTGTCCGCTCCCGATGAGAGCGGCGAACTCGTCGTGGTATCCGCGGCGTCGGCGCGTGACATCCTGCTGTCTGGGCGCCGAGAGCATGTTCATGCTGCGGAAGAACACAGCCCCCTCGGCGATGTGATCGATCGAGGTCTCCAGCACGTCGACGCACGCTGCCCGCAGGACCTCGTCTGTGGCCCCACCGCGCGCGATGATCTCATCGAGGTGCGCCCTCTGCAGCGTCAGCAGCGCATCGTAGATACCGAAGAGCAGATCATCCTTCGATTCGAAGTAGTGGTACATCGCACCCTTGGTGACGCCCGCGGCCTCGACGATCTGCTGAACGCTCGTGTTCGCGTACCCGCGAGTGGCGAACAACTCGACGGCAGCGCGCGTGACATTCTCTGCGACGTGTGAATCCTTCATACCCTCATCTTTCCGTGAATCATGATCGGCCGTCGCATTCGCGCGTCACAGCGGGCGGATGCTTGCCCCGCCATCGATCGACACGGTCTGTCCGGTCATCCACGCGGCATCATCAGAGAGCAGGAAGGCGACGGGGCCCGCCACATCATCCGGCTCACCCAGTCGTGCGAGCGGGTAGCCGGCGGCGACCTCGCCCTCGCGTCCTTCATACAGAGCCCGCGCGAACGCCGTCTTGATCACGCCCGGGGCGACCGCATTGACGCGGATGCCCGGGGCAAGCTCGTACGCAAGCTGCGTCGTGAGGTTGATGAGCGCCGCCTTGGAGATGCCGTAGAAGGCGATGCCCGGGCTCGCGCTCAGGCCCGCCACCGAGGCCACGTTCACGATGCTGCGGCTGAGGCCGGCGGCGAGCGCGGCACGCGTCCAGTCGAGTGCAGCGACCACGTTGACCTCGAGGATCTTGCGTGCGGCGTCTGCATCGACGTCGACGATAGGCCCGTAGACGGGATTGATGCCGGTGTTGTTCACGAGATGGTCGAGTCGGCCATGCTGGGCTGCGATGTGCGCGAATACCGCGGCACGGTGATCAGCATCGTCGGCGCGACCGGCGACAGCGGATGCCGCGGGTCCGAGCTCTGCGACGGCAGCGCCCAGCGCCTCCTGCTTACGGCCGGTGATGACGACTGAGCCGCCCTCGGCGACGATGCGCTGAGCAATTGCGAAGCCGATGCCCCGGCTGGCTCCGGTGATGAGCGACACGGTGTTGTTGAAGCGTGCGCGGGCGTCGAACTGTGCTGCGGACATGGCGCCTCCTTGCGCAATCTACATACCGTCCAGTCGGTTTGAGCAACTGTAGCATGTGTGCTCGTGCGACCCGCGTCCCGAGGTGTCGCATATGGCCGCTTCGACCGGCGCGAAGCGACCATATGCGACACCCGCCCGGCGCGGCGCGCGCTCAGCCCGCGGAGACGCTCAGCCGCCGATCCGGTCCAGTGCCGCCTGCAGACGAGCGACAGTCCCGTCGACGTCGGAGAGCTTGTCCAGGCCGAACAGGCCGAGGCGGAAGGTGGAGAATCCGGCCGGTTCCTCGCAGTGCAACGGCACCCCGGCAGCGATCTGCAAGCCCTGCTCACGGAACACGGCGCCGGACTTCAGCGCGGGGTCAGCGGTGTGCACGACGACGACACCGGGGGCATCGAAACCGGATGCCGCCACCGAGGGGAATCCGCGCTCGGCCAGCAGCGCACGCACCCGCGCGCCCAGCTCGATCTGCGCCGCACGCAGTGTCTCGAATCCGCGTTCACGGGTCTCGAGCATGGCGGCGAGGTTATGGGTGAGCGGGTCCGTCGGCATGGTCGCGTGGTACGCCGCACGTCCGGCACGATACTCGTCGGCGATGAACAGCCACTTGGCGAGATCGATCGCGAAGCTGGTCGAGGGACGGCTGGTCACAGCATCCCGACCAGCCTCACTGAGCATGACGAAGCCCGCGCACGGCGAACCGCTCCACCCCTTCTGCGGCGCGCTGAGCAGCACGTCGACACCGAGCGCCTGCATGTCGACCCACATCGCACCCGATGCGATGCAATCGAGCACCAGCAGGCCGCCGACCTCATGGGTGGCATCGGCCAGAGCGCGCACGTACTCATCGGGAAGGATCATGCCCGCTGCCGTCTCGACGTGCGGGGCGAAAACCACCTCGGGCTGGCGCGAACGGATCGCCGCGACGACCTCATCGATTGGCGCCGGCGCCCAGGCGGCCTGCACGTCGTCCGAATCCGGACGCGCGGACAGCACGGTGACGTCGTCGCTGATGCCACCAGCATCCAGAATCTGCGACCAACGGAACGAGAACAGCCCATTGCGGACGACCAGGGTGCGTCGCCCCGTGGCGAGCTGGCGCGCCACCGCCTCCATCGCGTAGGTCCCTCCGCCCGGGACGATCGCCGCAGTGTGCGCGTTGTACGCCTGCTGCAAGATCTGCAGGGTCTGCTGCATCACGTCGACGAACCGCGCCGACATGTGATTGAGCGAGCGATCGGTGAACACCACCGAGTACTCGAGCAGGCCATCCGGGTCGATATCTTCGTGCGGCAGATGCGAGGTCATGCGCCCAGCATTCCACAGGCGGAGGCCGCGCGGCAGATCCCCGATCCGGAGAAACGATTTGAGGTCAGCGGATGAGCATGACACTGTGGAAGACAGACCGACGCTGTTCGCAGCACCGATCACAACCCCCTATGGATATGAATTCTCACGCGATGCACGCCCCGATTTGGGATGGTGACACGCTCTGACTTCCCCCGGCTCCCCCGAGCCGAGCACGTCAGCACCGGCCGCGCATAACGATGCGAGGTCGAGTGGGGTGAGCCTGATTCGTCCACCGCGCATCGATGAGGGAATCGACCTCTGGCGCATCGCCCGCGACTCGCAGACGCTCGATCTGAACTCGTCCTACGCCTACGTCCTGTACGCCAGAGACTTCGCGGCCACCTGCCGTATCGCGCTGGTCGACGGGCATCCGGCCGGGTTCGTCATCGGCTACCGCCGTCCCGCTGACCCCTCCTGCCTGTTCATCTGGCAGGTCGCCGTCGACGAGAACTTCCGCGGTCTGGGCCTAGCCGGGCGGATGCTCGATGACCTCCTGCACGACGACAGTGTGCATCCGCGCGTGCGCACACTGCAGACCACGATCACCGATGACAATGTCGCATCCCAGCAGACATTCCGCAGTCTCGCTCGTCGCTGGGGAGATGCTCCGGTCGTCGTCACCCCGCTTTTCGAAAGCGCGCATCTGAGCGTCGATGAACCGGATGCTGCGCACCATGAACCTGAACGGCTATACGAACTCGGTCCGCCGGTGTAGTCGTCGCCATCCGCCCGACCCCGGGCGGCGTGCACTCCCCGCACGACAACAACCAGGAGGAGAACAACCACAAAATGAATATTTTTACCCAGCTGGAATCCGAAGTCCGCAGCTACTCGCGCTCATGGCCCGTCGTGTTCGACCGCGCCGTTGGCAGCACGATGTACGACGAGTCCGGCACGGAATACCTGGACTTCTTCTCGGGCGCTGGCGCGCTGAACTACGGTCACAACAACCCGGAGTTGAAGAAGGTCCTCATCGACTACCTGGCCGATGACCGCGTCGTGCACTCACTCGACATGTTCACGAGCGCACGCCGTGACTTCCTCGAAGCCTTCAACGACGTCATCCTGAAGCCGCGTGAGCTCGACTACAAGGTCGTCTTCCCTGGCCCCGGCGGCGCGAACGCTGTCGAAGCCGCCCTGAAACTCGCCCGCAAGGTGACCGGCCGCGAATCGGTCGTGAACTTCACCAATGCCTTCCATGGCATGACGCTCGGTGCCCTCTCGGTCACCGGAAACTCGCTCAAGCGCGGCGGCGCCGGTGTACCGCTCGTGCACGCGACCCCCATGCCGTACGACGACTACTTCGACGGCGACTACCCGGACTTCTTCTACTTCGAGCGCCTGCTCGAAGACTCCGGCAGTGGGCTGAACACCCCCGCCGCCGTGATCGTCGAGACCGTTCAGGGCGAGGGTGGCATCAACGCCGCGCGTGCCGATTGGCTTCGTCAGCTCGCGGCGCTGTGCAAGCAGCACGAAATCCTGCTCATCGTCGACGACATCCAGATGGGCTGCGGCCGTACCGGCGAGTTCTTCAGCTTCGAAGAGGCCGGCATCGTGCCCGACATCGTGTGCCTGTCGAAGTCGATCTCCGGATACGGCATCCCGATGGCGCTGACCCTGATCAAGCCGGAGCTCGACGTCTGGGCGCCCGGCGAGCACAACGGCACCTTCCGTGGGATCAGCCCGGCGTTCATCACCGGTGCGGAGGCGATTCGCCGCTACTGGTCAGACAACACGCTGCGCGATTCGACCGTGACCAAGGGCGTGCGCGTCGAGGGTCGCTTCAACATGTTCGTCGCGCAGTACCCGCAGCACGAACTCGTTGCCAAGGGGCGGGGGCTTGCTCGCGGGCTGCAGTTCCCCTCGGGCGAACTGGCGGATGCCGTGTGCCAGGAGGCGTTCGCGCGGGGCCTGCTCATGGAGACCTCTGGTCCCGAGGGCGAGGTCATGAAGATCCTCCCGGCGTTGACGATCACGGACGCCGAGCTCGACCGGGGCCTCGACATCATCGATGAGTGCATCCGTGTCGTACTGGGCGAGCCCGATCCGGATGCCGCGACCGAGACCGACCTGAATGTCCAGAGCAAGGAGCACACACACGCATGATCGTCCGAACCATCGACGAGATCACCGACACCGACGCCGACATCAAGAGCGAGAACTGGCGCAGCAAGCGCATCGTTCTGGCGAAAGAGGGCGTGGGCTTCTCGGTGCACGAGACCACGCTTTACGCCGGAACCGTAAACCAGTTCTGGTACGCGAACCACATCGAGGCGGTGTTCATCGTGGAGGGCGAGGGAGAGATCACCGACCTCGCCACCGGTGAGACGCACCAGCTCGCGCCGGGGTCGCTGTATCTGCTGAACAACCACGACAAGCACGAGGTGCGTCCGCGCACGCAGATGCGCACCGTGTGTGTGTTCAACCCGCCGATCACCGGTCGCGAGACCCACGACGAGAACGGCGTGTACCCACTGGTCACCGAAGAGGTGTGACCCGGGTGCGGGCCGAATCCCAGACGCCCCCGGCGCTCTGCGGCGTGTCATCCGATCGACACGCCGCAGGGCTGTCCGACCGTCTGGGATTCGGCCCGTCCCACATCCATAGAAGAGACAGGAGAACGACGCATGACAGCCCCGACGACCGCTGAGGATCTGTTCCCGACTCGGTTGACATCCCCCAGTGACTTCATCGAAAGGACCCAGCCCGCAGTGTGGGGCTCGGTCAACGACGGCCCCTTCTCGGCAGCAGAGCTGGAAGCGCACGAGAAGCGCGGATTCACCATTCTCGACGACTTCATCACGGCTGATGACGTCGCCCTGTACTCGAGCGAGCTCGATCGCCTCGCGGCGGACCCGGCGCTGCAGAATGATCCGCGGAAGATCACGGAGCGGACCACGGGTACTGTGCGCTCGGTGTTCGAGGTCGAGAAGCTCAGTTCGGTCCTCGACGACCTCGCGCGCAATCCGCAGGTGCTGGACCGTGCCCGGCAGATCGTGGGATCTGAGGTGTATCTGCACCAAACGCGGATCAACTACATGCCGAGCTTCACTGGCACCGGGTTCTATTGGCACTCCGACTTCGAGACCTGGCACGCCGAGGATGGCATGCCGGTTCCGCGATCGGTGAGCCTGTCGATCGCACTGACCGACAACTACCCGTACAACGGCGGGCTCATGGTGATGCCGGGCTCGCACCGCACATTCGTGCCGGCGGTGGGCGAGACCCCGGACAACAACCACGAGCAGTCGCTGCAGGCGCAGGAGGCAGGCGTGCCCAGCCATGCGGCGATCACCGCGATGGCCGAGAAGTACGGCATCGATCAGTTCACCGGCGCCGCAGGATCTGCCCTGTGGTTCGACTCGAACATCATGCACGGGTCGGGGAACAACATCACCCCGTATCCGCGATCGAACGTGTTCATGGTGTTCAACAGCGTCGACAACGCGCTGGTCGAGCCGTACGCTGCGAAGTCGCCGCGCCCCGAGCACATCGCCAACCGCGACTTCACACCGCTGCGCTGAGCCTGGTGTGCCGGATCCCAGACGGTCGGGCATCCGCTCGGCGTGTTGACCGAATGACACGCCGTGGATGCCCGGAACGTCTGGGATCCGGTCCGGGAACTCTCCGGGATGGGGTAAGGTCGTGGGCATGACAACCCGTTGGTATGCGTATTTCGAGTCGGCTCTGGAGGGGCCGGCGCCGATCTAGCGCGCACCGACACCTTCAGAGCCGACAAGCCAGAGCATTTGCTCTGGCTTTCGCCGTTTCGGCGGGCTCTGCATCCGGGTCCGCCTACACAGGATAGGACCCAGGAACATGAACGCCACCGTCACCACCGACACCACCGCCGATCTGCATGTCGCGCAGTTCACCACGCTGCCGACGCCCGGTGACATCGCCGCCGAACTGCCGGTGGGCGATGAGCGCGCATCGCTCGTCGCTCGCACCCGCGACGAAGTGCGCGCGATCATGGCGGGCGAGGATGACCGTCTGATCGTCGTGGTCGGGCCGTGCTCGATCCACGATCCCGCAGCCGGACTCGAGTACGCCGGTCGACTGCTGCGCGAGGCCGAGCAGCACCGCGATGACCTGCTGATCATCATGCGGACGTACTTCGAGAAGCCCCGCACCACGGTCGGGTGGAAGGGCCTCATCAATGATCCGCACCTCGACGGCAGCCATGACATCGAGGCCGGGCTTCGCATGGCCCGTGGGTTCCTCCGCGATGTCACCGCTCTCGGTGTCCCGTGTGCGACGGAGTTCCTCGAGCCGATCAGCCCTCAGTACACCGCCGACCTGATCACGTGGGGTGCCATCGGCGCGCGGACTACGGAGAGCCAGATCCACCGGCAGTTGGCATCCGGTCTGTCGATGCCGATCGGTTTCAAGAACGGTACGGATGGCGGACTTCAGGTGGCGCTGGATGCCGCGGCCGCAGCATCCGCTCCGCAGGCGTTCCTCGGGATCGGCGCCGACGGGCGGGCAAGTCTCGTCTCGACGACCGGAAACCCGGATACGTCCGTCATTCTGCGCGGCGGAGCCGATGGCCCGAACTACGATGCGGAAACCGTGCGGCACGCATCGGCGCGCCTGGCTGCGGCGATGCTCACCCCACGTGTGATCATCGACGCCAGCCACGGAAACAGCGGCAAGGATCATGTGCGTCAGGCCGAGGTCGCGGTGGAGATCGGTTCGCAGATCGCCACGGATGGTGCGGCGATCGCCGGCGTGATGCTGGAGAGCAACCTCGTCGCGGGAGCGCAGAAGCTCGATGTCTCGGTGCGTGGACGTCTCGTGTACGGCCAGAGCGTGACGGATGCCTGCATGGACTGGGATGCTACGGCCGCTTCACTGGCCGCGCTGGCCGGCGGCGTCCGCTCCCGGCGCGGCTGATCGCGCTGACTGGTCTGGCCCCCACCCGACCCCACTCTGGCTCCGGTCGCAGTTGGTGCTGCTAAAACTCGCTGAGAGCAGCACCAATTGCGACCGGAACGGGAAGTGGGGTTCTGCCGAACGGGGGAGTCAGACAGTGCTGCGCACGTTGAGCAGCTGCCAGCCTTCGGGAACTTTGGCGTGCAGGGCATCCATGTCTTCGGCCTCGATCTCTTGGATCGAGTCACGTCGCGAGAAGGTTCCCGTCGACTTGAGAATCTGGGCGCCCTTGATCATCTGCACAGGTGCGGAGACGAGGTCGAACCCATCCGGCCGATGCGTGGCGAGCTCGGTGTGGATGCCGGCGATATCAGCCGCCTCGACGTCAAAGGACTGAAATTCCACGGGACGCATCAGACCGATCAGCACACTTCGATCCTACGGTGAATCTGTCGAACGAGAGCCCAGGAACGAGAGAACCCCCGGCCGAAGCCGGGGGTTCTGATTGTGGAGCCTAGGAGATTCGAACTCCTGACATCCTGCTTGCAAAGCAGGCGCTCTACCAACTGAGCTAAGGCCCCTCAAGGGGTATTAAATTGTGACGAGTGGGGCTACCTGGATTTGAACCAGGGACCTCTTCATTATCAGTGAAGCGCTCTAACCAACTGAGCTATAGCCCCGTCAACCTCGTAAACATTACCGGAGATTGACGGAAAATCCGAATCGAGCCCGTCAGTTGCCCGAGCGAAGAATCGCGCTGCCCGCAGACACGGTTGCATCGATCGTGTGCTGCGATGAACTCGAGGTATCCAGGCGGTTATCTAGGCTTCCCGCACTGACATCCTGCGTGACATCGTACGACTCATCGGGCACGGTCAGCTCCAGTGCTCCTGCGCTGACATCGATGCTCACCGTGCGCGGGGCATCCCCGGTCAGATCGGCGACCAGTTTGCCCGCCGAGAGCGAGAACTCCGCCTCGGTGACGTCGGCCAACTCCAGATCGGCGCGTCCCGCGCTGAGTTCGACATCGACGGATGTCGCGGATCCCTCCATGCGCAGGATTCCGGCACCGACCGCGATGCCTACCTCGCCGAAGGACCCATCGATGGTGAGGCTGCCGGCGCTGAGATCGAAATCGGCGTCCAGTCCGGAGTTGTTCAGGCTCTCCGGGAGCGTGAGGATCGCACTTTCTTCGTCGAACAAGTTGTCACCGAACCAGTTGCCGCCTAACCAGCCGTTCCCGAACCAGCCGAAGCCGTGATCAGGTCCGCGCACGATGAGTTCATCACCATCGCGATCCAGACGCCAATTGCCACCGCGGGTTCCTGTCACCTCCAGCGTCGCCTCGTCAACGTCGCCGAACCGGGTGCTCACAGCACTCGCTCCGACCTCGAGATCGATACTCTCGATGCCCTTGACGTCGACTGTCAGGACGTCGCCGCTGACCGTACTGCTACTACGCGATACATCGTGCACTGCTGCGACGGCGGCCGTGGCGCCGGTGCCCAGCAGCACCACGCCACCGAATACCGCAACGGCGATGGCGGCGGCGCGTGCACCAGCCCCGCTGCGCGGGCCCTGCGAAGACGGGGACTGTGAAGACGGGCCCTGTGAAGACGGCGCCGGCGGAACGGATGCCGCGGGCGGAACGGGCGGGCTCTGAACACCGGATGCCGGCGCACCAGATGATGCCGGCGGAGGCGTCAGCGGAACGTCATGTCCGCCCTGCGGGTTCTGCGGTTCGGTGTTCATCGTGTCGCTCCTGGCTGGTTTGCGGATGGCGCTGCGCTACCCGAGTTCTCAATGTGAGCGAGTGCTGCGAGCACGCGCCGGTTGCCCGATTCATCCTGTTCGAATCCGAGCTTCTGGAAGATGGCCGTGATGTTCTTCTCGACGCTGGCGGCCGAGAGGAACAGCATCCCGGCGATCGCCTGGTTGGACTTTCCCTCGGCAATCAGTGCCAGCACGGTTCGTTCGCGTTCGGTGAGCCGCAGCATCCGATCGTCACGGTTGCGCCGGGTCAGAAGCTGCGCAACTACCTCGGGGTCGAGTACCGTCGCCCCCTCGGCGATCCGCGCCACCGACGCGAGGAACTCGGCGACATCGGCGACCCGATCCTTCAGCAGATATCCGAGCGGTCCGCCCTGCGCTGCGATCAGATCGCTGGCGTAGCGTTCCTCGACATACTGCGAAAGCACGAGCAGCGGCAGCGACGGGTGGGTCTTGCGCAGTCCGAGCGCTGCCCTGATGCCCTCATCCGTGAATGTCGGCGGCAGCCGAACATCCAGAATGCACAGCTCCGGATTCGCGTCCTCGACCGCGTCTGTCAGACCGACGGTGTCGTTCAGGGCTGCGACCACCTCGTGGCCGGCATCCTCAAGCAGGCGAACGAGTCCTTCCCGAAGCAGGACCGAGTCCTCACAGATCAAGATGCGCATGGCACACTCACCTCCACGGATGTCGGACCGCCCTGCGGGCTTTCGATGCGGATCGTCCCGCCGGCTGCAAGAACGCGGTTCGAGATGCCGTCGAGACCGCCACCGGGCTGCACCTGCGCGCCGCCGATGCCGTTGTCTTCGACGCGCGCCCAAAGCACACCGCCCTCACGCTGCCGCACCACGACCCGTGTTTCACTGGCCCGGGAGTGCTTGGCCGCGTTCGTCAGCGACTCGGCGATGACGAAGTACACCGCCGCCTCAGCATCCCGGCATCCGGCGTGAGCACCCGGCGACGCGCCATCCATGCGGACGTCGAGATTCACGGGAATGTGCGACCTGCTGGCCAGCGCTGATAGCGCGGCATCCAGCCCTCGATCATCGAGAACAGACGCATGGATGCCGCGAGCAAGCTGACGCAGCTCGGTGATCGCAGCCTTCGTGGATGTGTGCGCCTCATTGATCAGCGCCTTCGCGGTCGCCGGATCCTTGTCGATCTTCTGCTGCGCGAGACCGAGAGTCATACCCACCGAGACCAGCCGCGGCTGGACACCATCGTGGAGGTCCCGCTCGATGCGGCTGCGCTCGACATCCGCCGCGCGGACCGCGCCTTCGCGCTGCGCCGAAGTGGTGCGCACGCGCTCGGTGAGCTCCGCCTCTCTGCTGGGAACGACCAGACTGCGTGTGATCACGCGGTGCACAAGCGCGAATCCGATGATGCCGGCGGCAGCCGCCAGAACACCGAGGATACCGACCACCGGCGCCCAGGCGGCTGACATTGTCGTGCCGAACGGCCCCGCGGTGTCTTCGGTGCTGAACAGGGGAGTGAAGGCGAAGATCGCCGACCACACCAGGCCCCAGAACAGGCGAATCACCAGCGAGCCGAAGATGCACGCGATCGCGAAGTTCGCTACTGCGCGCCACATCGAGCCGTCGATGCTCTGGCGTCCGAGCGAGCGGATCCAACCGCCAAATCCGGGGGTTCTGCGCTGGCGTGCCTGCAGATCAGGGATGTCCAGATCGTACAGGCTTCTGACCCGCACAACCTCGAACCACCCGATGCCGTACACCGCGTAGACGAAGCCGACCAAGAACAGGGCGCCGATTCCGAGAGCGAACAGCAGTCCGACTCCAGCGCCGAAGAAACCCGCAAGGATGCCGAGGATAATGCCGCCGAGACTGCCGAGCGCGGCAAGATGCAGAACGGTCAAGAAGATGCGCAGCGGCGGAGTCACCCGAGGCGGTGTTTCCGCGGCTGGGGAAGCTGTCTGAGTGGTCATGTTTCAAAGGTAGGCCGCGCTTCACCCCGTCAACACCGTGCCACCCAGCATCCCATCTTCGGGTTTTCCCTACTCTTTAACCTCCTCCAACCTGCGAGTGGCCATTTGTGGCGCTTCGCCGGGGCGAAAGCGAGCCACAAATGGCCACTCGGAAGGAGGTAAAAAGGAGGTAAAAGGGGGTACTAGTTCGACATGAAGCCGACCAGGAGGCCGCCGGTGACCTTCACGGCGAGGTTGTAGATACCGGCCACGACGGCACCGAGCACGGTCACCACGATCAGATTCAGAATCGACACGACGGCAGCGAACGCCATGACCTGCGGCAATCCGAGCAGCGACGAGATCGACACGGCACCCTCAGTGATGTTGCCGATCAGCTCATCCGCCTCGCCCAGAAGGCCAGTGGCCTGCACGACCATGTAGATCAGGAAGAACGCGACCATGGTCACGATCGCCAGCGCAACCGCCGCCAGGAACGACAGCTTCACGGCCGACCAGAAGTCAATGTAGACCAGGCGCAGGCGGACCTGCTTGCCACCGGTTTTGCGCGTCGACTTCTTCGCCAGCTTGTCGGCTACTGTGCTCATGCGTCGGTACTTTCCTCGGGGGTCTGGGTGGATTCGGGAGCCGCATCTTCGGGTGCTGACTCCTCCTCTGCCTCTTCATCGGCGAGGCCCCGCTCACTGTTGCGGGCAATGGCGAGGATGCGGTCCTTCTCGGACGTCCGGGCGAACACCACTCCCATGGTGTCTCGACCCTTCGCAGGCACCTCGGCCACGGCAGAGCGTACCACCTTGCCGCTGGACAGAACCACCAAAACCTCGTCGTCCTCATCCACGATCAGACCGCCGGCGAGCACCCCACGATCGTCGTTGAGCTTGGCGACCTTGATGCCAATACCGCCGCGACCCTGAACGCGATATTCGCTGATCGAGGTGCGCTTGGCGTATCCCCCATCGGTGACGACGAACACATAACCGTCCTCGCCAGCGACGGATGCTGACAGCAGATCGTCCTCGCCCCGGAAGCTCATGCCCTTCACACCCTCGGTCGCACGCCCCATCGGACGAAGGGCCTGATCGGTCGCGTTGAAGCGCAGCGACATGCCATGGCGGGAGATGAGCAGGATGTCATCGGTGTTGTCGACCAGCATCGCGCTGACCAGTTCATCGCCCTCGCGCAGACGGATGGCGATGACGCCGCCCTGACGGTTCGTGTCGTAATCGCTCAGGCGCGTCTTCTTCACAACGCCAGTACGAGTGGCGAGCACCAGATAATCCGCCACCTCGTAGTCGCGCATCGCGAGAATCTGTGCGATGTTCTCGTCCGGCTGCAGCGCCAGCAGGTTCGCGACGTGCGTTCCCTTCGCGTCACGACCGGCCTCGGGTGCCTCATAGGTCTTCGCCCGGTAGACGCGGCCCTTGTCGGTGAAGAACAGCAGCCAGTGGTGCGTCGTCGTCACGAAGAAGTGCTCGACGACATCATCCGCGCGCAGCTGGGCGCCCTTGACACCCTTGCCACCGCGGTGCTGCGAACGGTAGTTGTCGCTGCGCGTGCGCTTGATGTATCCGTCGCGGGTGACGGTGACGACCATCTCTTCTTCAGCGATAAGGTCTTCCATCGACACATCGCCGTCGAAGCCCTGCAGGATGTGCGTGCGGCGCTCGTCGCCGAAACGCTCGACGATTCCCTCGAGTTCTTCGCGGATGATCGCGCGCTGACGCATCTCATCGGCAAGGATCGCCTTGAAGTCCTCGATCTGCAGTTCGAGCTCAGTGGCCTCATCGACGATCTTCTGGTGCTCGAGAGCTGCGAGGCGACGCAGCTGCATCGTCAGGATCGCATCCGCCTGGATGTCATCGATGTCCAACAGCGTCTTCAGTCCATCGCGCGCCTCATCGACCGTGGGCGAGCGCCGGATCAGAGCGATGACCTCGTCCAGCGCATCGAGCGCCTTCAGATAGGCGCGGAGGATATGCATCCGCTCTTCGGCCTTGCGCAGACGGAAACGAGTCCGCCGAACAATCACATCAATCTGGTGAGCGATCCAGTTCGAGATGAAGCCGTCCAGCGCCAGTGTGCGCGGCACACCGTCGACGATCGCGAGCATGTTCGCGCCGAAGTTGTCCTGCAGCTGGGTGTGCTTGTACAGGTTGTTCAGCACGACCTTGGCGACAGCATCCCGCTTGAGAACTACGACGAGACGCTGACCGGTGCGGTCACTGGTCTCATCGCGGATGTCGGCGATGCCAGTGATCTTGCCGTCACGGGCGAGGTCACCGATCTTCACCGCGAGGTTGTCCGGGTTGACCTGGTAGGGCAGCTCGGTGATCACGAGGCAATTGCGGCCCTGGATCTCCTCCATGTTGACGACCGCGCGCATCGTGATCGAGCCGCGCCCGGTGCGATAAGCCTCCTGGATGCCCTTGGACCCGAGAATCTGCGCGCCGGTCGGGAAATCGGGTCCGGGAACGCGCTGGATCAGTCCCTCGAGAAGCTCGTCACGGGACAGGTCGGGGTTATCGAGCGCCCACAGTGCGGCGGCCGAGATCTCACGCAGGTTGTGCGGCGGGATGTTGGTGGCCATACCCACCGCGATACCGACCGAGCCGTTGACCAGCAGGTTCGGAAAGCGCGCAGGAAGAACCGTCGGCTCCTGCGTCTGACCGTCGTAGTTGTCCTGGAAGTCGACGGTCTCCTCTTCGATGTCACGCACCATCTCGAGGGCCAGCTGCGCCATCTTCGTCTCGGTGTAACGAGGAGCTGCAGCGCCCATGTTGCCGGGAGAGCCGAAGTTTCCCTGGCCCTGAGCGAGCGGGTAGCGCAGCGACCAGGGCTGAACGAGACGGACCAGGGCATCGTAAATCGCGGTGTCACCGTGCGGGTGGTACTGACCCATCACCTCACCGACGACACGAGCACACTTGGAGAACGACTTGTCGGGGCGGAATCCGCCGTCGTACATGCCGAAGATGACCCGGCGGTGCACAGGCTTGAGACCATCACGCACGTCGGGGAGCGCACGGCCGACGATGACCGCCATCGCGTAGTCGAGGTAGCTGCGCTGCATCTCCGACTGCAGATCGACCTGGTCGATCTTGCCGTGTTCGTGGAAGGGCTCTTCGCGACCGGATCCGGTCGCTTCGCCGGTCGAATTGTCGTCAGTCATGTGTTTCTTTCAATCGTTCGCTGAGCGTTGCCGACGGGTCAGATGTCCAGGAAGCGGACATCCTTCGCGTTTCGCTGAATGAAGCTTCGTCGGGACTCGACGTCCTCGCCCATCAAGACACTGAAGATCTCGTCAGCGGATGCCGCGTCTTCGATGGTGACCTGGCGAAGGGTTCGGGTGGTGTGATCCATCGTGGTTTCCCACAGTTCCTTGGCGTTCATCTCGCCGAGACCCTTGTAGCGCTGCACGCCGGAGTCCTTCGGGATGCGCTTGCCGTTGTCCAGCCCGTGCTTGAGCAGCGCGTCACGCTCAGCATCCGAGTAGACATACTGGTGCGGCTGATTCGACCACTTCAGGCGATAAAGCGGCGGCATCGCGAGATACACGAATCCGGCCTCGATGAGACCGCGCATGTAGCGGAATAGCAGCGTCAGCAACAGGGTGGTGATGTGCTGGCCGTCGACATCGGCATCCGCCATCAGAACGATCTTGTGATAGCGAGCCTTGGAGATATCGAAGTCCTCGCCGATGCCCGTGCCGAAGGCCTGGATCATCGCCTGAACTTCACGGTTTCCGAGTGCTTTGTCGAGCCGCGCGCGCTCGACGTTCAGGATCTTGCCGCGAAGGGCGAGAATCGCCTGCGTGTGCGGATCGCGACCCTGCACGGCAGAACCACCGGCCGAGTCACCCTCGACGAGGAAGATCTCACTGATCGACGGGTCCTTGCTCGTGCAGTCCTTGAGCTTGTCCGGCATGGCGGCCGACTCGAAGACGCTCTTGCGGCGAGCAGTCTCGCGCGCCTTGCGGGCAGCCATCCGAGCAGTTGCCGCATCGATCGCCTTGCGAATGACGTTCTTGGCCTGCGCGGGGTTGCGATCGAACCAGTCACCGAGCTGATCGCCGACGACCTTCTGCACGAAGGCCTTCGCTTCGGTGTTGCCGAGCTTGGTCTTGGTCTGACCCTCGAACTGCGGCTCACCGAGCTTGATCGAGATCACTGCGGTGAGACCCTCGCGCACGTCGTCACCGGAGAGGTTCTCTTCCTTCTCCTTGATCAGATTGTTCGCCCGGGCGTATTTGTTGACGAGTGTCGTCAAGGCCGCGCGGAAACCCTCTTCGTGCGTGCCACCCTCGTGAGTGTTGATCGTGTTCGCGTAGGTGAAGACGTTCTCGGTGTAACCGGTCGTCCACTGCATCGCGACTTCGAGCGAGATCTTTCGATCGGTGTCTTCGGATTCGAAGTCGATGATCTCCTCGGTGACGACCTCGGCGTGACGCACCTTGTTCAGATACTCGACGTAATCGACAAGTCCGCGCTCATAGAGGAACACATCGCTGCGCTGCTTGCTGACCAGAGCGCCCTCTTCTTCGACCTCGTACGTTGCACCTTCGCGCTCGTCAGAGAGTTCGATGCGCAGGCCCTTGTTCAGGAACGCCATCTGCTGGAAGCGCGTGCGCAGCACGTCGTACTCGAATTCGACCGACTCAGTGAAGATCTCGGGATCCGGCCAGAACGTGATGATGGTTCCGGTCTCGTCAGTCTCGGGACCCTTGACCAGGGCCTGCTGCGGGTGACCACCGTTGGCGAAACGGTGATTCCAGACGTGCCCCTGACGCCGGATCTCGACGTCGAAACGCGTGGAGAGAGCGTTGACGACGGAGGATCCGACACCGTGCAGTCCACCGGAGACGGCATAACCGCCACCGCCGAACTTTCCACCGGCGTGCAGAATGGTCAGCACGACCTCGACGGTCGATTTGTTCGGGTCGGAAGAGTGCGGGTCGACTGGGATTCCTCGACCGTTGTCAAAGACGCGAACACCGCCGTCGGGGAGTATCGTCACCCGGATCGTGTCGCAGTACCCGGCCAGGGCCTCATCGACGGAGTTGTCGACGATCTCATAGACCAGGTGGTGGAGTCCGCGCGGGCCCGTGGACCCGATGTACATGCCGGGCCGCTTACGAACGGCCTCAAGACCCTCAAGAATCTGAATGTCGTCGGCACCGTAATCAACAGCAGCATTCTCGTCGGGGGTGACCCCGGTTGTCGATTCAGGCTCGTCAGCAGGTGATTCAGGCGTCATCAGAGGGCATTCTCCACATCGATATCTCGAATGTCCAGTCTAGCGGGTCTGCCCGTCGAAAGCCTCGCTAGACGCCCGTGTATGGCCCTGAAATCGATCGAGGGGCGTCCGTTGATGCCCTACCCGTAGGTATCGCGCGGACCGCGCCCTGGAACGGCTCTCGGCCCCCATTTCCAGGAGGGAACGTCCGGGCCGATGAAACGAAGGTTGTTCACACCCGCTTGCGGATAGCGTCGGCCGATCTCCGTGAGGATAGTTGCGCGCATGAACTGCAGGTTTTTCGCCCACGCCGTCGAGTCGCATTTGACCGTCAGCATCCCGTTCTCGAGACCGACCGGTTCGGAGTGCTTGGCGGTATCGGCACCGGCAAGATCTGCCCACTGGCGAACGAGGTCTTCGCGGGCGAGTGTGATCTCCCAGCCGGAATCTCGACTGAGCTTGTCGAGCACCGCGCCGAGGGCGCCCGGATCACGCCCGGGAGTGAACGGAGCGTTCTCGTCGTCATCACGAATGCGACGCTTGCGCTTCCACGATTTCGAGCTGGGCTTGAGTCCGCGAAGACGCAGATATGTCGCCACTGTTTCGGGGGTATCGGACGCTGCGTCACTCATCACCGTCATCCCCCTTTCGCTCATCGGAGATCGTGCCGGCATGGATGCGCACCACATGACGGTGCAGCTCATCAGGAATATCTTCCTCGACTGCGGCCGTGACGACCACCTGTTCATAGCCGACCGTGAGGGCCGCCAGACGCTTTCGCCGATCGGCGTCGAGTTCGGCGAACACGTCGTCCAGAATCAGCACCGGGTCGCCAGCCGGCGATTCTTCGCGAAGCAGTTCAGCGGATGCTAGCCGCAGAGCGAGTGCGACCGACCATGATTCTCCGTGCGAGGCATAGCCCTTCACCGGAAGTCCGCGCACTCGCAGCACCAGATCGTCACGATGGGGTCCGACGAGGGTCAGTCCGCGCTCAAGTTCTTTGGAGCGTTTAGCCTGCAGCGCGGCGCGGAACATCTCGGCGCCCTTCGCCAGACTCAGCGAACGATTATTCGGGTCAAAGGAGGCATCTTCGCCCTCTTCCGGGTCGCCACCGCGAACGGAGAGTGCCCAATCCATCTCGGGATGGTGATCTTCGCCGGCGATCGCGGCATATGCCGAAACCAGCGGGGTACGCAGGTCGGCTGCCAGACGCAGTCGCGCGTCGATGATCTCGGTGCCTAGAAGAACAAGTTTGTCGTCCCACACCTCGAGGGTGTTAAGTCCTTCACCCCGGATGCCCCGGGCGCGAGCAGATTTCAGCAGCGCGGTGCGCTGCTTCAGAACCCGGTCATAATCGGCCAGCACCGCCGACATTCGCGGGGTGCGCTGAATCAGCAGCTGGTCGGCGAAACGCCGGCGTGCTGACGGGTCGCCGCGCACGATCTGCAGATCTTCCGGAGCGAAGAGAACAACATGCGCGTACCGGGGGAGTTCACTGGTCTTCGAAGCGGAGCCGTTGATACGCGCCTTGTTCGAACCCTGCCGGTTGATCTGGACTTCAGCGAGAACTTTGCGCTCTCCGACCGAGAGCCGAGCACGGATGACGGCGAAATCTTTGCCATCGCGGACCATCGGGGCATCTGATGACACCCGATGGGAGCCGAGCGTTGCAAGAAAAACGATTGCTTCGGCGAGGTTGGTCTTGCCCTGGCCGTTTCGGCCGACCAGAACATTGGGACCCGGATGCAGCGCGAGTTCAGCGGTCGCGTAATTGCGAAAATCCGCCAGGCTCAGGTGCTCCACAATCACGTGATCAGCCTACCTTTCGCCTCTGACACCGGCTCCTGAGCTGTCGCGGTCCGTGAGTTATCGCGGTCGCTGAGCCTGTCGAAGCGTCAGCGCAGCAGAAGGTTCGGCTGAAGCAGGTACTTGTACGAGTCGAGCCCCGCCTGATCGACCGACGTCTGGCTGGTGATGAGCACAGGGCTGAGCTTGTTGGCGTTGTCGCTCGAGGTGAACGTGACGCGGACGAACTCGCTCTTGACCGCGCCGAGAGCTTCGGTCAAATATTGCGGGTTGAGGCCGAGAGTGACATCGTCGCCACCGGAGAGGTGAGCATCCACCGACTCTGAAGCTCGCGCCTGCTCACTGCCGGAGGCATCCATGGTCACGCTGTCGGAAGTGAACGTGAACCGGAGCGGAGCAGCACGATCAAGGACGAGCGCGACGCGGCGAACAGCCTCGATGAGATCTGCGGTGTTGACGACCGCGTAGTGATCGGTCTGCTCGGGGAACAGGCGACGAACCGGAGGGAAATTGCCCTTGATCAGCAAAGAAGTAACGGTCTTGTTGCCGGAGGTGAACGCGATGATCTCGCGATCGCCCGCTCCGGAGAACGCGATCTGGATGTTTCCTGCGTGGCCGAACGTCTTTCCGACCTCGGTCAGAGTGCGCGCTGGAACGAGGGCCGTCTGCTCGGGTGTCTCACCGTCCCACGGAACGTTGCGAAGCGAAACGCGATAGCGGTCAGTTGCGACCAAACTCAAGTTCTGTTCGGAGACTTCGAGCTGCACACCCGTCAGAACCGGAGTCACATCATCGCGTGATGCGGCGAAGGCGACCTGTGCGATCGCGGTGCCGAAATCGTCAGCGGGGACGACGCCCGAAGAACCGGAAACCTCGGGAATCGACGGATATTCCTCAACCGGCATGGCTGCCAGCGTAAATCGCGCCGAACCGCACGTGACAGTGATCCCGCCATCGTCTTCGACGGCGATCTCGATCGGCGCATTCGGAAGCCGGCTAGCGATGTCAGAAAGCAACCGGCCGTGAACGAGGATCGTGCCGGGTGTTTCGACTGTCGCTTCGATCGTCGTACGAGCGGATGCCTCGTAGTCGAATGCCGAAAGTGTCAACCCATCGGCGCCGGCTTCAATGAGAACTCCGGCCAGAATCGGCTGCGGATTGCGCTGCGGCAACAGCTTGACGACGAAGGACACTGCTTCGCTGAAGACATCGCGATTGACCTGGAACCTCACGGGCGCTCCCTCGTCGTAATTACAAAACCTGACGATCATGGGCCCATGCGTCAGGGGGTTCCCATCGTATCCCCACAGCCGCGCTGCGCCATACGCGCAGTTCTGCACACCCTTGAGGTGATCGGATCGCGCTCTTTCAGGATTAACTTCTTAACAGTGTTAACAGCTGTGGATACTGTGGATAACTCGGTGGATATCAATCGCGAGTAGGGAACTACATGCGTGTGAGATGTGGAAATGCTGAGGAATCCGCATCAATACGCGATGCCCTGCGACCGGTGAGGTGTGGGAGTTATCCACAGGTTGAGGAAAATCTCACACGATCGTCCAGATGTTAAGCGGATTCATCCACAGGTTATCCACATGTGCAAACCGGCATTTTTCTGCGACTCGCGGGTGAAGTGACACTCCTCGGCGCGGAAAATGAGTCAGCGCCGGCCGAGCTGAGTCGTGATTTCCGTCACCTGGTTGTAGATCGAGCGTCGTTCTTTCATCAGATCGCTGATCTTCTTATAGGCGTACATGACCGTGGTGTGATCGCGGTTTCCGAACAGCTGACCGATCTTCGGCAGCGAGAGGTTCGTACGCTCCCGGCACAGGTACATGGCGATCTGACGCGAGGTCGCGATCTGCTGCGATCTGCTCGAGCCGTAGAGATCGTCGACAGTGAGCTTGAAATAGCGAGCGGTGGCCGTGATGATGTCGGTCGGCGAGATGATGTTGTCCTCGGCCGTATCGATGATGTCGCGCAACACCGTCTGGGCGAGTGAGATGTCCAGCGAAGACCGGTTCAAGCTCGCGAACGCCGAGACACGGATGAGAGCGCCCTCGAGTTCACGGATGTTCGATGAGACGACAGTGGCGATGTACTCCAGTACCTCATCCGGAATATGCAGGGCTTCGCTCTGCGCCTTCTTACGGAGGATCGCGATGCGGGTTTCCAGGTCAGGCGCCTGCACATCGGTGATCAGGCCCCACTCGAAACGACTGCGCATCCGATCTTCGAACCCGGTGAGGTGTTTGGGCGCGACATCACTGGTGATGACGATCTGCTTGTTGTGATCGTGCAGCGTGTTGAAGGTGTGGAAGAAGGTCTCCTGTGTCTCTGCTCGTCCCTGCAGGAACTGGATGTCATCGATGAGGAGGATGTCGACGTCGCGGTAGCGCGCTTGAAATGCGGATCCGCGGTTGTTCGCGATGGAGTTGATGAAGTCGTTGGTGAACTCTTCACTCGAGACGTAGCGAACCTTCACGCCCGTATAGAGAGACTGTGCATAATCCCCGATGGCGTGCAGAAGGTGCGTCTTGCCGAGACCCGAATCGCCATAGATGAACAGCGGGTTGTAGGCCTTCGCCGGAGCCTCGGCGACAGCGACGGCTGCAGCATGAGCAAAACGGTTGGACTGCCCGATGACGAAGTTATCGAAGGTGTACTTCGGGTTCAGTCGTGACTCATGACGCATCGGGGTCGGCTGATCGATGGTGTAGTCCGTGCGCGGAGCGTCGGGGCGACCGAAATCAGCAACGGCGATCGGAGCGGTCTGCTGGTCTGCGAGCTCGTGGTTCACCACGACCCGGAACGAGGTGACCTCCTCGCCGAGGTGAGCGAGAGCTTCCATCACGGGAACACGCAGTCGCTTGTTGATCTGGGCTGCGGTGAGGTCGTTTGGAACATCGAGATAGAGCGTTGCGCTCATGACGCCGGCCGGGACAGCGAGGCTCAGGAATCCCTGCAACTGGGGAGTGACGCGATCATCCTGATCGAGCAGGTCCATCACCTGGCTCCAGATTGGAACGTCAGGCTGGGCAGGAGAGGACATGGTGCTCCGGGAAAAGGCTCGCGGAGGGTAGTCGAATTCGGACAGATCCCCCCTGTGGATAACTTCGGATGCAACGGTAGTCACCCAAGCTGTGAACGGCAACCTGCCTCGGAAAATCAATGGTGTGTCGAGTCGACCGGGTGAGCGAGGGTTGTGGATAATTAACGTGCGGAGCGTTGCAGCTCAGACCGGTCGTGGCGCGGAGATTTGCTCTCTGCGCCGGTAAGACGTACCCTGAATCGGTTGACTTATGCCCGAAAAAGGGCAGTTCCCTATGTCTCCGGTCGTACACATCCGGTGACAGCGTTCCCGGAGTGATTCCATGAGCAAGCGTACGTTCCAGCCCAACAACCGCCGTCGCGCCAAGAAGCACGGCTTCCGCGCCCGCATGCGCACCCGCGCCGGCCGCGGCATCCTTGCGGCCCGCCGCGCGAAGGGCCGCGTCGAGCTCTCGGCGTAAGCCTCGTGCTCGCCCGTCCGTTCAGACTGACGCGAGGAACCGACTACCGGTTGGTCGTCCGTCGCGGGGTCCGATGCGGGGGCGCTCGCGTCGTCACCTCTGTTTTGGCGACGGGTGAGACCCGTGAACCCAGATTCGGGTTCATCATCAGCAAACAGGTAGGCACTGCCGTGATCCGCAATACCGTGCGCCGAAGGCTCAAAGCCGTGTGCGCGGAAGCGCTCTCAACAGTGCCCGAGGGCACGGATGTCGTCATCCGTGCCCTTCCTGCGTCTGCCACCGCGACATTTGCCGAGCTCAACGCGGATGTGACGCGCTGCCTGTCACGGCTGAGCCGCACCAGGACATCGTCATGAGCGCGCTGCCGTCTTACGCTTTCGGGTCGGCTCATCTGCATGCCGGCGATCTGGCTCGCAGCATCCCGCTGATCCCCCGTAATCTCGTGCTCGGGTTCCTCACCGCCTACCGCGCCGTCATTTCGCCGATCTATGGTGATGTATGTGCGTATTACCCGTCCTGCTCGGCTTACGCTGTAGGTGCGGTGCAGCAGCACGGTGCAGCAAAGGGCGCAGTGCTCTCGGCATGGCGCATTCTGCGGTGCAACCCCTGGACAAAAGGCGGCGTCGATGACGTCCGCCCCCAAGACCATTTCCGACACGACCTGACCGCCCGAGGTTTCGTCGTACCTTCTCGAAAGGACTGAACAGTGGGTCTTGACCTTCTGCTCGCCGCTGCGGAGAAAGCACCCGAGTCCGGTGGCTTCGATCTTCTCGGCACGATTCTGTGGCCGTTGAAGTGGGCCGTTGAGCTCATCCTCGTCGCCTGGCACTGGCTGTTCACCGCTGTCGGTCTTCCCGATGCAGCGGGTATCACCTGGATCCTTTCTATCGTCGGTCTCGTCATCGTCGTGCGCGCTTCGGTCTTCCCGCTCTTTGTGCGGCAGATCAAAAGCCAGCGCAAGATGATGGAAATCGCGCCGGAGATGAAGAAGGTTCAGGCGAAGTACAAGGGCAAGAAGGACCAGCTCTCTCGTGAGGCCATGAGCCGCGAGACGATGGCGCTCTACAAGCGACATGGCACGTCTCCGATGTCGAGCTGTCTGCCGCTGCTGGTGCAGATGCCGGTCTTCTTCGCTCTGTTCAGCGTGCTGAATGACGTCACTAAGCACGCGGATGCCGGCGTCGGTGGCGTCGGTCTTCTGAGTTCGGCGCTGACCAAGCAGTTCTACGAAGCGACGATCTTCGGCGATGTTTCGCTGCACGGTACCCTCGGCCACGCGGTCGAGACTCAGAACACGATTGCGATCGTGATCCTCGTGATCCTCGTCGTGCTGATGATCGGTTCGCAGTTCTTCACGCAGCTGCAGATCATCTCGAAGAACCTCTCTCCCGAGGCCAAGACCGGCCAGGCGTACCAGATGCAGAAGATCATGCTCTACGTGCTGCCACTGGGCTTTATCTTCTCGGGTGTCTTCTTCCCCCTCGGTGTGGTCGTGTACTGGTTCGTGTCTAACCTGTGGACGATGGCGCAGCAGTTCCTTGTCATTCGTGAGATGCCCACCCCTGGTTCTGAGGCGGCGAAGGCTCGCGAAGAGCGTCTTGCCCGCAAGGGCAAAGCGATCGATTCCTCTGGAAAGGTCGTGCCGATGGCGGCTTATGAGGCCGAGCAGCAGCGCATGCTCGACGAAGTTGAGAAGGCGAAGCAGAACGCACCTAAGCGCCAGCAGCCCGTCGGTAAGAAGCGTGCGAAGAAGAAGGGGCCGAACGCATGAGCAGCGACAACACAATGGAGCGGGCAGAGCCCACTACCGAACAGCTCGAGCATGAGGGTGATGTCGCAGCCGACTTCCTCGAAGAGCTGCTGGACATCGCTGACATCGATGGCGACTTGAACCTCGACGTCCGACAGGGCCGCGCCTACGTGTCGGTCGAGTCCGAGGACGAGAGCATTTCCGTGCTGTCGAATCCGGATACTGTTCAGGCGCTGCAGGAGATCACACGCCTGGCCGTGCAGAACAAGACCGGTTCGTTCTCGCGATTGATTCTCGACGTGGGTGGGTCACGGGATGCCCGCCGCCAGCAGCTGGAGAAGCTGGTGGATGCTGCCATGATCAAGCTCGATGAGGGTGCGTTGAAGGCGTCACTCCCGTCAATGTCGAGTTACGAACGCAAGCTCGTGCACGACATTGTTGCCGATCGGGACCTCATCTCAGAGTCGTATGGCGAAGGGCCCGACCGGCACACCGTCATCCGTCGTCGCTGATGTTTCACGTGAAACATCAGGAAGGATGAGCATGTCTGCCCTTGAGGCTGAGCCGGAAGTTGCGGCATCCCTTTTCGGTGATCGCATCGATATCGCACGTGCTTTCACGACGTCGCTTGCTGCGCAGGGCGAAGAGCGCGGTCTTATCGGGCCGCTGGAGCTTCCTCGGCTGTGGACCCGTCACGTTCTGAACAGCGCGATTGCTGCACCGCTCGTGCACGGCTCTACCGCAGATATTGGTTCTGGAGCAGGGCTGCCCGGTCTGGTGATCGCTATTGCCCGACCCGATGTGAAGCTCACGCTCATCGAACCGATGGAACGACGAGTCACCTGGCTCAATGAACAGGTAGCGGAGTTGGGACTGGACAACGTTACCGTTTTGCGTGCTCGAGCAGAAGACGTGCGAACCTCGGAGAAGTTCGACGTTGTGACCGCGCGCGCGGTGAGCGCGCTGCGTACACTCATCCCATTCACTGCACCGCTGCTGCGCGATGGGGGAGAGATCGCCCTTCTCAAGGGAAAGAACGCTGAGGCTGAAATAGACGCCGCCGCAAAGCAGATCAAGAAGTTCAAGCTCAGCGATGTACGGGTCGAGGTTCTCGGCGAAGGCATACTGGCGGAGACTACTCGCGTTGTTCGTGCGGTCGTTCGAGGCTGATCCCACCGAGGCGAACTCTGCGGTTTGGGTGACTCGGGGCGGGCTCCGGGATGCCGGTTCACTCGCAGAACGGGTACCCTCCCCGCAAGCGGCGACCCCTCCCGATGCTCGCTCATCCGGCATCCCTGCGCCCTTTACGGACGGACGGGCGTAGCTGCTTCATCTGTCATCCTTTCGGGTCGTATAGGTGAGATGTTTCACGTGAAACACGGACCGCCTGTCCTGAGTAGGGATCGCGCAGGTCGCATGGTCGGGTACGTTCCGTTTCACGTGAAACATCCATCAATGTGACCGGTCGACGGCTGGGAGTAGCGGCCAATCCATTCCTCGCCGCGGAGACAACGTCACGTTTCTCAAAGATCCCCGTTTCACGTGAAACATTCCAAATATTCACCCGGGGGGACCGTGCGTCTCTACTGTGCCCGGTATCTAACGCAGTCGTAGAGCGAAGCGAGACGCTGCCACCCCCGATCCAATAGTTGCCGCGTCGAGTGTTCATGCGAATAATGCGAGGGCGCAGGGGTGCCGTCCGAACGAGCATCGGGAGGGGTCCCCGCTTGCGGGGAGGGTGCCCGTTCTGCGAGAGAGTCGGCACCCCGGAGCCCGGAAGTACGCGCGAATAGCCCGGAAGCACGCCCCATCACCCCACCCCACCAGCCCCGAACTCGCCCCCGATTCAACCAACGTCCCACGTAGCGATTAGAGTAGAACGCGGTCCTCGAAAGGAGTGGATGTTTCACGTGAAACAGTCTGAAAAGGCAACGCCAAGCAGTACTTTTGGGGTCGATACACCACTGGCACGAGAACTTGCCGATCTGAGCGCCCGACGTCAGGCGTTGGAGACGACAGCGGTGGAGTTCTCTGGTGGCACCCGTGTTCTTACGGTGTCGAACCAGAAGGGTGGCGTCGGTAAGACTACGACTGCCGTGAACATCGGTTCTGCGCTGGCGAACCTCGGTGCGAAGGTCCTTGTCATTGACCTCGACCCGCAGGGCAATGCATCCACTGCACTGGGCGTACCGCACAATGCCGAGACCGCGAGTATCTACGACGTTCTGATCAACGACGTGCCGCTGGCTGATGTCGTGCAGCAGAGTCCCGAGTCCGAGAACCTGTTCTGTGCTCCGAGTACCATTCACCTCGCCGGTGCTGAGATCGAGCTCGTCTCGCAGGTTGCTCGAGAACACCGACTTCGCCGGTCGTTGGATCAGTACTTCACGTCGAACACCGTGGATTTTGTCATTATCGACTGCCCACCATCGCTCGGACTGCTCACAATCAACGCTTTTACCGCGGCATCCGAGGTATTCATCCCTATTCAGTGCGAGTATTACGCGCTAGAAGGCCTGAGTCAGCTGCTCGGCAGTATTCAGATGATCCAGAAGCACCTCAATCCTGAGCTGCATCTTTCGACGATCCTGCTGACGATGTACGACGGACGTACTCGCCTTGCCCAGCAGGTCGCGGACGAGGTGCGCACCCATTTCCCGACCCAGGTGCTGCGCACCGTGATCCCGCGCTCCGTGCGCGTGTCGGAGGCCCCAAGTTTCGGCCAGACGGTGATCGCATACGACGGTAACTCCGCCGGCGCGATCGCGTACCGCGAGGCTGCTGTCGAAATCGCGTCCCAGAAGACGCAGAGCAAGGAGAACTGATGGCCAAGCGCACTGGATTGGGCCGTGGAATCGGCGCACTCATCCCCACCGCAGATCAGACCGCACGCCCGGTCGATGTGTTCTTCCCGGGTGGTTCACTTCCGCCGGCAGCTGCAGGGGCAGTCGCCACGGTCAACACAACAGTCGTGGAAAACGCTGATCTCGCCGAAGTTCCTGGCATCCATCTGATCCAGGTCGACCCGAACAAGATTGTTCCGAACCCGCGCCAGCCGCGCACCCATTTCGACTCGAGTGATCTGGCCGAGCTGGTGCACAGCGTTCGTGAGTTCGGCGTGTTGCAGCCGGTGGTTGTGCGCAAGAACAGCGACGGCGATTTCGAGCTCATCATGGGGGAGCGGCGTACGCGCGCAGCGCGCGAGGCCGGCCTCGATGTCATTCCCGCGATCGTCCGTGAGACCGCCGATGAAGATCTCCTGCGCGATGCGCTTTTGGAGAACCTGCACCGTTCTGAACTGAATCCTCTGGAAGAGGCATCCGCGTATCAGCAGCTGCTCGAAGACTTCGGTATCACGCAGGAGCAGCTCGCTACCCGCATCGGGCGCTCCCGTCCACAGATCAGCAACACGATCCGTCTGCTGAAGCTCCCCGTTCCGGTGCAGCAGCGAGTGGCCGCAGGTGTGCTCACTGCGGGCCACGCGCGCGCTCTGCTCTCCCTTGATGACGCCGCTGCAATGCAGAAGCTTGCAGACAAGGTCGTGAACGAGGATCTCTCCGTACGTGCCACTGAGGAAGCCGCCAAGTCGGTCGCGTCTGCCGGTACAAAGACCCCGAAGCCCCAGCCCGGCGCGCGGCGCGCATATCTCGACGAGGTTTCCGGAAAGCTCGGTGATCGCCTGAACACGCGGGTGAAGATCACACTTGGTGCACGAAAAGGCCAGGTCGCGATCGAATTCGCATCGATCCAGGATCTGAATCGCATCCTTTCCGAACTGGGCGAGGACGGCTACGGATCCTGATCGACTGAATTCTTCCTCGCGTTCAAGCGTGCCTGACTCCTAGAGTGAGCACAGACGGGGGAGAGCACATGTCAGAGAAGAAGAGCACGGCCGGACGCCTCAGCGGACGGGTTGTCGGCATCAGCATCGCCGCAGCACTCGGTGGATTCCTGTTCGGGTTCGACACCGCGGTCATCAATGGGGCGGTGGATGCTCTCGCCGGAGCATTCAAACTGGGCCCGGGTCTGCAGGGCTTTGCCGTTTCGTCGGCTCTGATCGGTTGCGCGATCGGTGCCTGGTTCGCCGGCAGCCTCGCTAACCGGCTGGGCCGGATTCCGGTCATGGTGATCGCCGCCATTTTGTTTCTGGCATCCGCTCTTGGTTCGGGCTTCGCCTTCGGTGTCATTGACCTGATCATCTGGCGGGTCATCGGCGGTCTCGGCGTCGGCGCGGCCTCTGTCATCGCACCGGCCTACATTGCCGAGGTATCGCCGGCGAAGGTCCGGGGGCGCCTGGGCTCGCTCCAACAGCTCGCCATCGTCACCGGTATCTTCACGGCACTCCTCTCCAACGCGCTGCTCGCCAACATCGCAGGCTCCGCCGCTAACGTGCTGTGGCTGGGCATCGATGCGTGGCGATGGATGTTCATGATTGAGGCCATCCCGGCCATTGTTTACGGTGTGATGGCGCTGCGGCTGCCGGAATCTCCGCGTTTCCTGGTGGCACGCGGCGATATCGACAAGGCCTCGCAGGTGCTTTACGATTTCTCCGGCGAAACCGATGTGAATCTCAAGATCGAGGAGATTCGCAAGACGCTCAATGTCGAGCAGCGCGAGTCGCTCAAGGATCTGCGCGGTGACAAGTTCGGGCTGAAACCTATCGTCTGGGTGGGCATTCTGCTGAGTGTGTTCCAGCAGTTCGTGGGCATCAACGTCATCTTCTACTATTCGACGACGCTCTGGCTGTCGGTCGGGTTCGATGAATCCAGTGCTCTGATGACGTCGGTGATCACGTCGATCACCAATATCGTCGTCACGATCATCGCGATCTTGCTGGTCGACAAGGTTGGTCGGCGCCCGATGCTTCTGACCGGATCGGTCGGCATGGCGGTCACCCTCGGGATGATGGCGGTGGCGTTCTCGTTCGGCACTCTGCAAGACGGAAACGTCGTACTTCCAGACCCGTGGTCGCTGATCGCCCTGATCTGCGCGAACGGTTTCGTGGTCTTCTTCGGTGCAACATGGGGTCCACTGGTCTGGGTTCTGTTGGGGGAGATGTTCCCGAACAACATCCGTGCCGGTGCACTTGCCGTTGCCGCCGCTGCGCAGTGGGTGGCGAACTTCTTCATCTCGACGACGTTCCCGGCGTTCGCCGAGATCGGACTCACCTTCGCGTACGGGTTCTACGCATTCTTCGCAATCGTGTCGTTCTTCTTCGTCTACTTCCAGGTGCCAGAAACCAAGGGACGCGAGTTGGAGACGATGACGGATGTCGTGAACCTGCCGCGCCGCGGGGGTCGTAAGCGCGCGTAGGCTGGATGCATGTCAGAAGCTGTTCCGCGCCGTGCCAGTCTCGAAGTTCTTCGAGCGGAGGCCGCTGACGAGCTCGCTGTGCTGATTCAGGAGCGCCTCCTCAACGGTGAAGACCCCTGGGATTTCATGGAGGAGCTGCCGAGCGTGGACGAGCTGGTGGTCTACCTGCTGCGCGCCGACAACATCATGGCCAACGACGGTGTGCGCCCGAATGCGGCCCGCAATTACCGAGTGATGCGCCAGATCGCTTTGGAGTATCCCGAGCTCACAGAGGCCGTCTGGGGACTGCTTGACGAAGGCTCACGACACCGCAAGTGGGATACGACCGTCGCTGACGCATCCTGAGCCGCACCCCTCACTGAACCCAAAAAGCATCGGGCCCACGTCGACAAGACGCGGGCCCGATGCCTTTATAAAAGGGGAGAAACTCAGCCGATGAACGCGGCGAGATCCTTCTCGAGCGCGGGCTTCGGCTTCGCGCCGATGATGGTCGTCTTGACCTCGCCGCCCTGGAAGACCTTCATCGCCGGAATCGACGTGATCTGGTACTTCATAGCCAGCTCGGGGTTCTCGTCGACGTTGAGCTTGACGATCGTGATCTTGTCAGCGTTCTCGGCCTGGATCTGGTCGAGAACGGGCGCGACCATGCGACACGGTCCACACCATTCGGCCCAGAAGTCTACGAGCACAGGCCCCTCGGCCTGCATGACGTCCTGGTCCCAGGTGGCCTGGCTTGTTGCCTTGGCAGTCATCAGATTCTCCTTGTTCGAGGTTCACCGACTGCAACAGCAGCGGTGTCGGTTGTGTTCCCGTCAGGCGATGATCGCCGCGGCCTGAGCCGCGGGAACCTCGACCGAAGCATCCTCGAGATCTGCGAGGAAGTGCTCCGCGTCGAGTGCTGCCACGGTTCCGGACCCGGCAGCAGTGATCGCCTGACGGTATGTCGGGTCGATCACGTCACCGGCGGCGAAGACGCCGGGTACAGACGTCTTCGAGGACCGGCCGTCGACCCAGATCGTGCCCTCGGGGGTGAGGTCGAGCTTGTCGTGGACGAGGTGCGTGCGCGGGTCGTTGCCGATCGCGACGAACAGGCCGTCGAGCGCGAGGTCCGAAACTGAGCCATCGACCGTCGAGCGCAGCTTCACACCGGAGACGGCAGCCTCGCCGACGACGTCGGTGACTTCGCTGTTCCAGATGAACTCGATCTTCTCATTCGCGAACGCGCGCTCCTGCATGATCTTGGAGGCGCGCAGGGTGTCCTTGCGGTGGATGACGTACACCTTCGAGGCAAAGCGGGTGAGGAACGTGGCCTCTTCCATCGCCGAGTCGCCGCCACCGACGACGGCGATGGTCTTCTCACGGAAGAAGAAGCCGTCGCAGGTCGCGCACCAGGAGACCCCGTAGCCGGACAGGCGCTCTTCGCCCTCGACGCCGAGTTTGCGATAGGCCGAGCCCGTCGCGTAGATCAGCGACTGCGTCTCATGCACTGCCCCGCTGCCGAGCGTGACGGTCTTCACCGGGCCGTCGAGATCGAGCGAGGTGACATCGTCGTAGACGACCTCGGTGCCGAACTTCTCGGCCTGCTCTTGGAACTTCGTCATGAGCTCCGGGCCCAGAATGCCCTCGGGGAAGCCGGGATAGTTCTCCACGTCGGTGGTGTTCATCAGTTCACCGCCGACCTCGACAGAACTGGCGATAAGCAGCGGCTCGAGATTCGCGCGGGCCGCATAGATGGCGGCGGTGAATCCGGCTGGGCCTGACCCGATGATGATGACCTTGCGCATGTGCTCTCTCTCTTCGCCTGGCAGGAGGTTCGACTGCTTCAACCAATGGTAACCGCGCGGCATTCCCGCAGGCGGAGCAGCAGAGGCAGCAGGCGGAGCAGCAGAGGCAGCAGCCGGAGCAGGCGGGCAGCAGAAGGAGCAGCAGAAGCCCAGAAAACCTCAGCGGCCGGGGAGGAAACGCTTGAGCATCGTGCCGGCGACCGCGAGCTCCGGAGCGCGCATCACGGCGAGCAGTGCGATGTAGACGATCACGACGACCGCGCCGATGATGCAGGTGCCGATGGCGCCGAGCAACTGGCTCGACAGCGTCCAGCCGCCGATGCCCCCAAGCAGCAGGAACACTCCCCATCCGGCGAAGCCGGCGGGCACAGCGGCGAGGGCGAACCGGCCGAAGGCCAGGAGCCATGATCTGACCTGCAGACCACCGATCTTGCGGTGCAAGAGCCAGGTCGCGATGATCGTCTGGATCGTGCTGGCGACGGACTGGGTGAGCGCGATTGTGGCGGCGAGCCCAGTGATCTCGATCACGCCGGTGTTCAACAGCCAGAGTGCGACGAACGCGCCTCCCACGATGAGCACACACTGAAACAGCGTGAACCAAAACGGGGTGCGTGTGTCGTCGTAGGCATAGAAGGTGCGCTGCACGATGAACAGCACCATCAACGGAAGCAGTCCGACGAGGTAACAGAGCAGCACGATCGCGGCATCAATCGAGTTCGGCGCCGTATTGGTGAAGACACGGGATGCCGGAAGCGCTGCAGCCGCGACGGCGGCGACGGCCGCAAACATGAAGAAGCTGAGGGTGCGAATGCTGCGCCCGATGTCCGAGCGAACTTCATCGTGCCGGCCCGCAGCGGCGTGCTCGCTGATCTGCGTGAAGTAGGGGGTTCCGATCGATATCACGATGATCGAGTAGGGGAGCATGAAGACTAGCCACGCGTACTGCATTGTCGCAACAGAAGCGCCGTCCGCGGACGCAAGATAGGCGATTCTGTTCTGCACCGTTCCCGCGGTCAGGCTGGCTATGGCCATCAGGAAGGTCCAACCGGCGAGCTTGCCGACGTTGCCGAGGCCGACGCCACGCCAGCGGAAGTCTGGCCGCAGCGAAAGGCCGGTGCGTCGCCAGAACAGGAGAAGCACGACCGCCTGAATAACGATTCCCAGCGTGGCGGTGCCTCCGAGGCCCGCGATCATTGCCGGAGTCCAACCCTCGACGCTCGTCATCGTTTCACCGAACACAGCTCCGAGAACCAGGAAGCCGATGATTGACACGATGTTATTGACCACCGGAGCCCAGGTGAATGGTCCGAACACGCGGCGAGCGTTGAGCGCCTCGCCCAGCAGGGCATAGAGACCGTAGAACAGGATCTGGGGGAGGCACCAGTAGGCGAATGCCGTCGCCAATGCGTACTGGGCCGGCGTTGCATCTGCCGAGACCCAGATCAGCCAGGGGGCAGCTATGGTGGCCAGGCCCGTCACGACAACGAGCACCACAGTGCCGAGCGTGAAGAGCTTCGAGATAAAGGCGTTGCCACCGTCGGCCTGCGCGCTTGCTTTCACGATCTGCGGCACGATCACGGCGGTCAGAATGCCAACAGATATCAGCGAAAAAACACTGTTCGGCAGCTGATTAGCGATTCCAAACGCATCAGCGGCGCCTGAGCCGACCGAGCCGATCACTGTCACCAGCACAATGCTGCGCAGCAGCCCTGTGACACGCGAGACCATGGTGCCGGCGGCGATGACCGCACTCGCGCGCCCGAGACTACTCACCCGTCACCTGTTCCTCCGCAGCATCCGAACGTGAAGAATCATCCGATGAATCGGCATCCCGCCGCCGACGAATCACGGTCCGCACGATTCCGAGGATCAGCAGCACCCCGATGATTCCGCCGAGGATGCCGAGGCCGATGCCCTCCCATTCGGCGCGCACGGTGACTTTCGCGGTCTGGTCGGTGCCGATCGGCACGCCGGTGGGGGAGCTCAGACTGAAGCTCACTTCGAGCTCACCGCTTCCGACGCGTGCTTCGACGGGAACCTTCACCCGCTCGTTGCTCGCCGGCTGCGCCACCACTTCGGTGAGGGGCTGCACGTCGAGACGGGCATCTGAGGGGAGCGAGGTGAGTCGCACGTTCACTCGCCAGGGAAGATCGTTGCGCACCCAGACGGGTAGCGGCGCCGCCGCCGTGAACAGCTGGACGGGGCTCGGCTGCTGAACGCTGACCGCATTCAGCGTGGTGCGGGTCTGTTCCTGGTGGGCGGTTGCGGCTTCGGCATACTCTTCGGATGCTCCGACACCGATCAGACGCAGGATCTGCAGGCGTTCGGGCGCGAGCATGACCTGAGGGTCGTCGAGTATCGAGGAGAACGCGGTGAGGTGGGTTTCCTCTGCGAGCATCTGGCCCAGGGCCGCGGCACGATCTGTCGAGGCGCCTCCGGCGAGGGTCACGGATGCCGGCGCTACAGCGCGCAGTTCGGAAAAGCTCAGGGGAGCGGCGATCGCGCTCAGTGACAGGATCGTCTCGCGCAGGGCGTCCGCAGGTCGATTCTCGTCGCGGTCGAGTCCGATCAGCAGGGGGCTTCGCACATCGGTGAAGCTGAGCTCGGCAATTCCCTCCGCGACCTTGCGCTCGCGCGCTTCGGCATCCTCGGTGGTCGCGGCTTCGGAGAGGGCTTCAGAAGCGCGGGCATCCAGCACCAGCAGCCGGTGACCGTCGATCTCCACGGCAGCACTGGTGGGCGCGGAGACGGCGGTAGACGGGATGATCGTTGTCGCAGCGGTCGTTGCATCCGATTCGAGATAGCTTGTGAAAACCTCGATATCTGCGGTTCTGAGATCTCCCAGCGGCCAGAGGATGCCAGATTCAGCACCGTCGATCGCGATCAACTCATCATCGGTCGGAATCTCGGGCGCGGCCGGTGTCGACGATGGTGTCGGAGTGGGCGTGGCCGTGCCCGTGCCCGGAGCGGCAGTGCTCGGAGTGGGCGAGGGTAGTTCGACGAAGTTTTTCTCTTCGATGTATGGCGAGAACGACAGCGGCGTCAGCAGCCCGGGTAGTCCCGCTTGGGCTTGCACCGTGGCATCCGCATCGCCACTCTGTAGGGCGAAGCGCTCATTGGGGAGCGCGTCGAGTCGCTCGAGCCAAGCGGTCGCCGTCTGCGGGGCTGCCGACCCGAGAACTCGGATAGCGGCGGGAATCAACGGATCGATCGCCAGGGCAGCCGGGGTGCCGGCAACGCCGTCCAGCTGGGCGGTGAGCGCGCCATCGGCGGCGGTGAGCGTGGTGAGTTCTTCTGCGGTCAGCAGGCCGCCGTCTGCGGGAGTGGCCGTGAGGGGGACGATGACCGACACCTGGGCGGTGCTGTCGGCGTTGACGATGAGGACGCTCGTGGCGGTGAGGTCGGCAGCATCCGTCTCTCCGGCGTTCTCGCTGTCAGCACTGTGCAGAGTGACCCGAAGCGGGTAGACGCCCTCGTCGAGCTCTCCCAGTGCCGCGGCTGGCGTGACGACCGACATCGTCGCTGACGCGGATGCTGCAACGACCGTGGAGCTTTCGCTGTTGACCGGAGCGAACGTGCCGGTGGAAGCGCCGGCATCAAGCCACGACGCCAGGGCTGCACTGTCGGTGATCGGTGTGCGGTTCAGTTCGACGGTGACGAGGCCGGCAGGGAAGTCCGTGTCGGTGTCATTGGTGATGGTGATGCTCGCCAGCAGCGGAGATCCGGGCTCGATCACGCCGTGCAATCCGGTGGAGAGTGAGATCTGCACCGCGTCGGAAATGACTTCGTCGATCGCGGCAGAGGCGGGGGAGACGGCGAGGAACTGCGGGGTGACGAGGAGTCCGGCCGCGAGTGAGAACGCGACGAAACCGCGTGCACAGCGCTGCGCGCGCACACGACTGCCGATTCGGGGGCTGATCAACGTCTCTGGTCTTCCTCGGGCGCCGTGGCGGCCAGCCCGTGAGTTGTGACCCTGCAATTCTAGGCGGGCGTCATCGGGGAAGCCTGAAGGCGCGTAAAGTGACGCCGTGTCTGTACCTCTCCCGCCCAAACCCGACCAGCCGCTGGTCGCCGCCCTCGCCGCCGACCTCACCGCGGCGGACTTCTTCTCTGAACCGCTGCGCCGGCTCTGGGGCGAAGAGGCCGACGACGCGCTCGGACGTGGCGTTCGCGAACCGGTGCTGCGCGCGATCGCGCGCGATGTGGGACCGTTGGCGACGCTTGGTCGATTCTTCGTGCTCGGGATGCCGCAGCCGAGCGATCTTGTCGCCGCCGCGCTGCCGCGGCTGGGCCTTTCGGGCCTGGAACACCTGGGTTTCGTGACGATCGGTGATGATGCGGATGCCGTGCCCTCGGTGCTCGTGCGTCCGCAGTCGTTCGTCGACGCGGATGGCATCGGGGAGTGGTGGATCGCCAGCGACCTGGATGAGCTCGCGCTCGGCACGGAGTTGCCGGCTGATCACGTGCTGGGCGTGGGTGGAGCATCCCGCACGCTTGCCGAACTCATCATGCCGATTCCGGTGGCTCGTGCGCTGGATCTGGGCACCGGATGCGGTATCCAGGCGCTGCTGGTCGCACGGCACGCCGATGAGGTTGTTGCCACGGACATCTCGGCGCGGGCGCTCGCTTTCGCTGAGCTCAATGCCCTGTTGAACGGGGTTACGAACATCACGTTCCGGTCGGGCAGCATGTTTGAGCCCGTTGCTGGCGAGCAGTTCGATCTGATCGTCTCGAACCCGCCGTTCGTCATCACGCCGCGCGTGGATGGTGTGACCGCTTACGAGTACCGCGATGGCGGGCTGATCGGCGACGCACTGGTGGAGCAGTTCCTGCAGGCGGTGCCGGAGCACCTCGCCGTCGGCGGTGTCGCGCAGCTGCTGGGGAACTGGGAGTCGCGTGCCACGATCGACCCGGGCCTCACCCGGCTTGAGTCCTGGATCGACCCGACGCTGGACGCCTGGGTCATCGAGCGGGAGGAGCTCACACCGCTCGGATACGCCGAACTGTGGATCCGCGACGGCGGCACCACGCCGCGCGATGGCGCTTTCGACCGGATGCTGACTGCCTGGCTGGACGATTTCACCGAGCGGCAGGTCACCGCGGTCGGGTTCGGATACATTCTGTTGCGCCGCCCGGCGTCGGCGGATGCCCCGCGCCTGCGCCGTTTCGAGAAGGTTTCACAACCGCTGTCGGGGACCGGTCGCGCGCTGCACAGCGGCCTTATCGCCCACGACTCCTTAGCCGACGGCATCCCGATGACACTGATCACGGCGCCCGATGTGACGGAGGCGCGGCACTTCATGCCCGGCAATGACGATCCGAGCGTGATCGAGCTCCGTCAGGGCGGTGGCTTCGGTCGCACGATTTCGGTCGACTCCGCACTCGCCGGCTTTGTGGGCGCCTGCGACGGCGAGCTGCAGGTCACGCAGATTGTGGCGGCGCTGGCCGATCTGTTCGAGGTGCCGTTGGCAGATCTGTGGACGGATCTCGAGCCGCGCATCCGCCAGCTCGTGCTGGACGGGTTCCTCGTCGAGGGGTGACTGGGGCGGCGCCGGGACTCCCGGGCCATCGGGACCTCCGGGCCCGCGGGCCCGCCGCGTTGGGAGGAGTTCGCACGCATGGGCGGAGCTTTCCGCACATCCTCACGGATAGCGCAGGCGAGTCGGCGCGAGACTTTGCTTCGGGTGCTCGATTCTCTCCCTGGATTCTGGAAGGACTTCGACGCTGCGGCATCCGATGGGTGCGGCGAACTGACCGCCAGCACGACACAGGCGATGCGTGTCAAAGATGCTCTCATCGCCGGCCATGCGCAGAGCCTCGGAGTTCCCGTTTTCACCCGGGATGTCGGGTTTACGAGGTTCGCGTCCGTTGAGGTCAAGCTCATCGAGGGCGATGATGGTGCGGTCTGAGAAGAAGGAATGCCACCGGCATCCATTCGGTTGCATACGAGCATGAAGGCTTTCGGATTCCTCTCGTTCGGGCACTATGCCGACGTCCCCGGCTCGGGCACTCGCACGGCGGGGGACATGCTGCATCAGAGCATCGACCTCGCTGTCGGCGCCGATGAGCTCGGCGTCAACGGTGCCTATATGCGCGTGCACCACTTCGCCCGACAGGCCGCGTCGCCGATGCCGCTGCTGGCCGCGATGGCTGCGAAGACGGAGCGCATCGAGGTCGGCACTGGTGTCATCGACATGCGCTACGAGAATCCCCTGCAGTTCGCAGAGGAAGCGGCCGCGCTCGACCTGATCGCCCGGGGCCGCATTGCGCTTGGTGTGAGCCGCGGCTCACCCGAGACGGCGCTGCGTGGGTATGAAGCCTTCGGCTATGTCGGCAGCGAAGATCCCCGAGGCGCAGATCTCGCCCGGGACAAGTTCGATTTCTTCCTCGAGGCGATCGATGGTGGAGCCGTCGTACAGGGCGATCCGCAGCAGGTCGGTGAGGGGCGTTACCTGGCGATCGAACCGCAATCCCCGGCGCTACGCGATCGCATCTGGTGGGGCTCGGGTTCGCGAGCGACCGCGGAAGAGACTGGGCGCCGGGGCCTGAACCTCATGAGTTCGACGCTGCTGACTGAGGCGACGGGAGCAGAGTTCCACGTGCTGCAGCGCGAGCAGATCGACCAGTACCGCGCGGCGTACCAGGCCGCCGGCCACACTCGTACGCCGCGGGTATCAGTCAGCCGCAGCGTGTTCCCGCTGGTGTCCGACAAGGACCGCGCGTACTTCGGAATGCGCAATGCCGACAACGGCGACCAGATCGGCATCATCGACGGGTTCCGCTCGACGTTCGGCAAGACGTACGCGGCAGAACCGGATGCTCTGATCGCGCAGCTGCGCGCAGACGAAGCCGTCATGGCCGCTGACACGCTGATGCTCACCGTCCCGACGCAGTTGGGGGTCGACTACACCCTGCATGTGCTGGAGTCGTTCGCGAAGCATGTCGCCCCCGAGCTGGGGTGGAAGCCCAATACCGAGGGGCCTGTCGAGGGATACGCGATCTGAGGAGCCCTCATGAGTCCGGCAGTTCGTGTGACAGCATCAAGATCGTGACAAGCGCCCTGGGGAAGCCATCGATCCGTTCCTACGCGGAGACAGATGCCGCCGCAACGCTGGCTATCTTCATCGACGCAATCACCATCACTGCGGCGCTCGACTACTCCCCGGAACAGGTGCAGGCGTGGGCGCGGCCAGGGCAAAGAAACACCGTGAGCTGGAACCTGTCCATGTCCGGCAGAACCAGCTTCGTTGCCACTGTGAACGACGAGGTTGCCGGGTTCTCCGACATCGATGAGCACGGCTACATCGACATGCTGTTCGTTGCACCCCGCCACCAGAGAAAGGGAATCGCCCGAGCGCTGCTCGCTGAGGCCGAACGACGATTCCGCGAACACGGAGGAACATGCGTGACCGCTGATGTGAGTATCACTGCACGACCGTTCTTCGAGAGCTCCGGCTTCTCGGTCGAGCAGGAGCAGCATCCTGTCAGGCAGGGAGTGAGCCTCGTGAACTTCCGAATGAGCAAGTCACTACCCTCGGTCGTCGTGTCAGGCTGACCCCGCCTCGATGGGCTGACCCCGCACGGATGGGCGGAAAACGCAGCGATGGGCGGAGCCTCAGCAACTGAAGCTCCGCCCATCCGTGCGATCTCCGCCCAACACTGCGGCGGGAACAGCAGCTATTACCGCGGCTTGAGCACCCAGGTGATCCCATTGAGGGTGAGCTGAGCATCATCCGGGCCGGTGTACTGGCTGTCGACGACGGTGATCAGGCGCTGCGAGCCCTGCACGTTACCGGCGAACTGCTCGAGCTGACCACGGTCGCCATATGCCGACAGGGTGACGTTGACCGCGATCAGCGTGCCGCTGGCCGTTGTACCGATCGGCACACCCTCCGGTGCCGCGTAAGCGTGAGGAGTGTCGAACGACAGGTTACTCATGGTCACGCCGGTCGATTCGGCCGCGGCGTTGATCTGGTCGATCAGGGCCTGCTGCGAACGGTTTGCGGGCACCTTCGTCTGCAGATGAGCCAGCTGTCCCCGGTACTCATCGATGCGCGCATGGTCTTCGGCGAGGGCGGCGTTCTTGCGCTCCTGCACGAGGTTGATCTGCTTGATCGATGCGGTCTGCGCATTAGCGGTGGAGATGCGGTCGAGCTGCGGCTGCACACCGACGAACCATCCCGCCATGAGGATGATCACGGCGAGCAGACCGATGGCGACCAGTGTCAAACGATATTTGGACATGTTGTTATTCCCCCGCGCCTGTCGCGTCTTCGGTCAGCTCGTCCGAGCCTGCCGCCTCGCCATCAGCGGGTGCGGCCGGAGCCACCTCGGGCAGTGCGACACTGGCCTCCAGTGCACTGTGCAGCGCGGCGAGCTGCTCCGCGTCGAGCTCTCCGACGCGTCCGGTCCCACCGAGAGCCGCAGCGTTCAGCTGCACGGAGCCCGTGATGACGTAGCCCTCGTCGTTCTGGCCGGAGACGGCCGAGACGGTGGCTGTGGAGTACCCCGTGAACGCCTGAAGTGCATTCAGCAGCGGCGTCGGCGAGTCGAAGACTTCGGCGGCAGCGGTGAAGCTGATCTCGATGACTCCGGCGTGGTCGAGGCCGGTCACGTCGAGCGCAGATGCACTGCTCGATGTCGTGGACACACCCTTGACAGTGATCACTTCTGAGGTGATCTCGACGCCCTCAGGCATCGCCATGTCGAGTTCGCGCATGAGCCGTGCCCAGTCTGTCTCGGAGTACAGCGCCGAGTATTCCGCTGTCTCGTAGTCGACGAGCAGCGCCTTGATTCCGGAGACCTCGGAGTACTGCTTCTGTTCGATGAGCAGCTGCGCCTTGCGCGCATTCTCGTCAGCCAGCGCACCCTCGGCGGCGTTGGCCAGGAACGAAACAGCCAGGGCACTAACCGCGGCGATCAGCGCGAGACCCACCAGACCCAGGGCGAGCAGTCTGGTCGTCGCGTTCTCCTTGCGACGCACTCCGACGATCGGAGGCAGCAGGTCGACACGGGCGATGGTCGCGACGCTGGACTGCGCCGTGCGCCGCGGCTGTGCCGGAGCGGACTTTCCTAGTTTCTTCATCACTTCCCTCCCACGGTGACACCCAGCGGTGCCGCCAGTTCCAGTGCCCAGCGCTCAAGCCCCGACGCACGCAGCTTGCGGCTGACCGAGAACGACTCGAGCGGGTCGCCGTACGAGGTGGGCACGCCCAGCGCGCGGGTCAGCACGGGGGCGAGCCCGGTCAGGCGGCTTCCGCCACCGGTGAGCACGACATTCGAGATTGGCTTGGTCGGGTGCGCGTTGCTGTAGAACTTCAGGGTGTTCCGGATGCTGTCGATCAAAGCAGCCACGGTCTCTCGCAGCACGGTCTCCGCTTCGATATCGCGCGCGGTGGCGGCGCCACCCTGCAGACCACGGCTGATCTTGTCCTGCTCAGCTTCGGCGAAACTGATGCCGAGCGCACGCTCGATGCTGCGCGTGACGTCGTCACCGCCGCTGGGCACCATACGCACGAATTCGGGCATGGCACCGTTGGAGATCACAACGGTCGTGCTGGCCGCGCCGACGTTGATGATCGCCTGGGTGCCGCTTCGGGCATCCGCCAGAGTGCGCAGCAGCGCGAAACCAGAGAAGTCGATCGCGTCGACGTAACGGCCGGCCTTCTCGATGGCGTTGACGGTCGCTTCCAGGCTGCTGCGCGCTGTCGCGACGAGCAGGCCCTCCTGCTTCTGGTCGTGGTTGTCGGTGACCGAGCGCAGCGGCAGGAAGTCGAGGATGGCGTCGTCGAGGTCGATGGGCACCTGGCCTTCGACAGCGAATCGCAGGGCGGCCTTGCGACGGGCGCCGGCGATGTCCGGGAGGACGACCTCACGAACGACGACCTTGCGGTTGCTGATGCCGAACACGACCTTGTTGGTCGTGAAGCCGCCAGCTTTCCACAGGTCCTTGATCGCGGCGACACCGCGACGCTCATCGATGATCTCGCCATCGAAGATGGTGCCCTCCGGCACGGTGACGGCTGCAAACTTGCTCAGCTTGGGGCGCTCCGAATAAGGAGCGTCGACCTGCACGCCCCGCAGTCCGCGTCTGCTGAGGTCGAGCGCGACTACTCCTGCCATGTGTGTCCTCCGTAGTGTGTTGACGATGAATCCTGGCGGGTCATGACAGACCGACCAGAGAGAGGTAGAGCCCGGCTATCGCGGGGCCGGCGAAGATGCCGATCCACGATCCGCCGAGCATGAACGGGCCGAAGGGAAGACCGGATTTCCGGTCAGCTTTTCGGGCAAGCATGAGGGTGACGCCGACGACGCCGCCGATGAGAAAGGCGCTGAAGCCGCCGATGATGAGCTGCGGCCAACCCAGCCAGCCCAGCAGCATCCCGAGGACGCCAGCGAGTTTCACATCGCCGCCGCCCATTCCGCCGCGGTATCCGACGGCGAGCAGCAGGTACAGGCCACCGAGAGCCGCGAAACCGATCACGGCCGTGATCAGGCGGGGATAGTCGCCGGTGAGAACGGATGCCAGCACGAGAAGCGCTGCAGTGACGACATACGAGGGATAGGTGATGACGTTGGGGAGCAGATGATGGTCGAGGTCGATCAACGCCAGGGCGATGCCGGTGGCGGCCCAGAACAGCAGCACCGGCAGCACCGCGAAGGGATAGCATCCGGCGTACGCGCCCCACATGACGGCGGCGAAGGCTGCCGCCGTGGCAACTTCAACAGCGGGATAGCGTGCCGAGATTCCTGCCGAACAGTAGCGGCAACGTCCGCGGAGAATGAGGTAAGAGAGCACCGGGATGTTGTCGAACCAGGCGAGTGGATGCTCGCACCCGGGGCACGCGCTGCCGGGGCGCACGATGCTGACCCCGCGCGGTACACGCCACACGACGACGTTGAGGAAGGAGCCGATCAGCCCGCCGAACAGTGCGGCGAAGGTGACGGCAAACCACGCCGGAATCAAAGCCTCGGTCATCCGATCTCCTTGTAACCGCCGAGGGTCGAGCCCGAGGTGATGGCCGGAGCGTTCCACTTCTGGGCGGAGGAGCCGTTGCAGGTGAGTAGGCGGATGTGTGACCAGGCGTAGCCGGGTTCGGGAACCGCGGCCAGGCAGAGCGCAGGGTTGTCGGCGAGTTGGAACGTGTAGCTGGTGAGCGTGGAGCCGGTGTCAGCATTGCGGATGAACTTCTGCGCGTGCGACAGCGATGCGACGTTATCGGGCTGATTGCACGTGGTGAAGTGGACGTCGGTGTTTCCGGAGCCGGTCGGACGCGCCGTCAGGCAGTACGTGACGTTGCCCGGTGCGATGACCGACAGTGACTGTGGCGCTGACGTTGCGGCGCCGACCGGCTCGTCGTAGAACCACTTGTGGTTCCACAGCATGTTGTCGCCGGTTCCGGTCGGGTCCTGCTTGCAGGGGTACACGATCATGAAGTTTTTCGAGATCACCGCATCCGTGACGTCCATGCAGCGGCCGAACTCGCTGAAGTTCACGATCTGGTGGGTGCCGTGGCTCGCACCGCCGGCACCGACGCTGGGCGTGGGATTGAAGACGCCGGTTTTGGTTGTGTTCTCCACGAGAGTCGTGCCGTTGAGTCCGAGCCAGCGTTGGCTGCGGTCGTCGTTGTCGCGGTTCTGCCCGACCCAGGAGCCGGGGAAGTCCCAGCTCCACAGCTGGTTGCCATAGGCGTCATCGTTCGTTGCCGCACACGAGCGCAGAGTGGCATCCACGGCGCTGTTGTTGGTTCCGGTGGGGGTGGGCACCCACTCCTGGCCGGTGACGCACAGCACGGTGGGCGCTCCGATCGTGCTGGCAAGCTTCAGGCGATAGTCGGTGTCGTACACCCACATGTTGACCTGGTCGTCATTGCATTCCGCGACAGGAACCATGGCAACGCTGCTGCCCTCGGTTGCCGCCCCGGCCTTCAGGCAACTGGCGGTGTCGGTGCTGTGGATGAGCCCGCCCGGGATGTTCACGTTGGTGGTGGTGAATCCGTAGAGGGCAGTGATGGTGCGGTCGCCGACAGATTCTGCCAGTCCGCCGACCGCAGAGTCGGCGCCCTCAGAGACCATGCGCACGAACTTCGGTTGTGCGCCGGGATCGTCTGTGAGCGGGAAGGGCATCGCATTGGTGGCGAGCCAGGCATCGCTCTGCCCGGTGGGGTCTTGCTCGAAGTACTGCAGTTCCACGGTGTAGCTGAGCGTGCCGTCGCCGGCGCCATCAACTGTGCCGGTGAGGCTCTGGGGAAGCTTGGTCGGGTCGCCGTAGGTGATTGCCGACGCACCGACACCGACGGTCTTCGTGTTCGAGCGCAGTACCGAGAGTGCCGATTGGATGCCGGACTGTGCAGCGTAGCCGGTGCGGGTGTTCTTCTGCGCGACCTGAGCGGACTGGGCCTGCGAGAGCAGCACGCTCAGCAAAACCAGCATCACACCGCCGGCGAAGACGGTGAACAGCACACTCATGAGCAGGGCGGAACCGGACTCGCGGGTGGCGCGATTGCGCACCGGATCCATGATCATCTGTGCCAGTCGGATCATGAGCGGTAGTCCGTTCCTGCGCAGACGGGGGTCATGCTCTGACCTGCCGCGCCGATCGCGTTTGAGGTCGAGTCAACAGTGCTGTTCTTCGCGTAGATGGTCGCCGAGGTCTCGGTTCCGGCGGCTTCGGAAAGACCGGCGAGCGTGTGCACGGTGAGTCCCTGATAGTGGGTGGTGGTACCGCCATCTGCGGCGATGGTGCGGAACGGGTAGACGTTGGTGGATTCGCCGCGGATGTCGCTGACCAGAACGTTCCAGGTGCCCGTCGACGGGGCGCTGGCAGCATCCCAGCTGCGCATCGCGAGTTTGCCGTCGCCTGCGGTGTAGCGCAGCTGCGTGCAGGTGTCGACGCCGGTCGACGTCGATGCGGCATCGGTACGCCATTCCACGTAGGAGGCGCCAGCGTTGCTGCCGGGGTAATTGATGGAGTCGGCATAGCGCACCGAGCGCTCGATGCGCTGCATGGCGATACCGACAGAGCTCGAGGTCTGTGCGTCGACGCGTGCCTGGGTGGATGCTCGAGACACCGAGACGACTCCGGCGAGGAACACCGCCAGGAACACCGAGAAGACGGCCATGGCGACGATCAGCTCGATGAGCGTATAGCCCTGCTCGTCTCGCCGGTCGAGTCGGCGCGGTGCGGTCAGTCGGTTCGCCATGTGAGGTCGCCCTTCGTGTCGAACAGCCCGGTGGTCGTGTAGCGGCAGGTGTCGCCGCCGTCGCACTTGCCGGCATAGGTCACGACGACGACGGCGCGAATGAGCTGGCTCATGTCTGCGGCAAGAGGAGAAGTGGGGCCCGGGTCTTGGTCGGCGCCGGGCAGAGGAGTGCAGAGGCCGCCGGTGGGCAGCTGATAGCAGGTGCCGATCAGTACGACCGAGTCGTAGTCCGACCCGCTGCGGGTGATCGTCTGCTCGATCTCGATCGCTGTGGTGGGAGATGCTGTGGCAGACCAGGCGGGATAGGTTTCGGCGATGCCGGGAACGCCGGATGCGGCGTTCCATGCGGCGGCGACGGATGCTTCGGAGCGTCCTGCGACGAGGCTGCTGAGCTGCGCGCTGGATGTCGTCATACGCACCACCTGGTCCATGCGCTCGGTGGCGACGGAGACGGCAGCCTGGGTGCGCTGTTGCTGGGTGGACAGGTGCAGGCCGCGGATGGTGAAGGCGCCGACCGCGACAGCGACGGTCATCAGCAGGCTGATGGCGATGATCACCTCAATGAGGGTGAATCCTTCTTCACGCTGTGATGTGCGGGGGCGCATCAGCATGCTCCTTCGGTGTTTCGGGGGCCTGACGGTTTTGTGCCTGCACGGAGAACCGTGCAGGCACAAAACGCGGTGAATCAGCTTGCGCGGATTACGGGGTGGGCGTGCCCGCGTCCCAGTTGCCCGAGCCGGTTTCGCTCGTGTACACGTACGGGGCGCCGTCGAGGTTCTCGTTGTTGCCCTCGATCGAGTAGCTCTGGTCGCCGTTGATCGTGATCGTGACGTAGTTGCCATCGGAGATCGTGCCCTTGGCAAATTCATCGGTGCCGTCGGAGAGCGTGAAGGTCGAGTCGCCAACCGCGCCGCCGGTCTGCGACACAAGGTTGAGGCTCCCGTTGTTGGCGGTGGCGGCCTGCTCGACGGCCAGCGCAGCGTTGGTGATGTCACTCTCAACCGATGCCTTCCATGCGCCCTGACGCATGTTCAGGAAAACCGGGATGGCGACAGCGGCCAGGATGCCGATGATGATGACGACGACGAGGAGCTCGATCAGGGTGAAGCCCTTTTCGCCGTTCTGGCGCTTGGCCATGACGTCTGCAACACGCTTGTTCATGTGTGTTCCTTTTCAAGAAATAGTTCGGGGGATTGTCGACGTGTGTTTAGTCGGCAGCCTTGAAGCTAGCAATTCTTCACGCATTCAGGCAACAAATGTCATTCTGGGCGTGTCATAAAAATCCCAGGTCAGATCAGATTTTTCTGGGTCGATCAATCAAAGTGTGGCGCATATTGTGAAATAGCCACACTTTTACTGAAACAAATTGAATTCGAGAGATCTATAGCGACTGAATATCCTGGAAGATCATGAACATCGGCATGTAGAGTGCGACGATCATGAAGCCGAGCAGCCCACCCATGAGCACGATCATGAGTGGCTCGATCATGGCGGTCAGCTGCGAGCTCATCGTCTCGACCTCGTCGTCATAGAAATCGCCAGTCTTCGCGAGCATCGTGTCGATCTCGCCGGACTCCTCACCGATGCCGACCATCTGCACGAGCATGTCGGGGAAGACCTCGGCCTCGGCCATCGCCTCGGCGATCGGACGACCCTGGCGAACGGCATCCTGCACGCTGATGAGCGCCGCATTGATGACGTAGTTGTCAGACGTCGCGCCCACGATCGACAGCGACTGAAGGATGGGCACGCCCGAGGTGAGCATCGTGGAGAAGTTGCGGGCGAAGCGGGTCAGCGCGATCAGCTTGTTGAGCTTGCCGAAGACCGGAAGCTTCAACTTGATCGGATCGACCACACGGCGCACGGCCTCGGTGTTCTTGCTGCGGCCCCACCAGATGCTGAACGCGATGATCGACACGATGAGGATCGGCGCGACGATGGGCATCGCCTCCGATAGGTCGACGAGTACCTGGGTCGGGCCGGGGAGGGCGCTGCCGAGGTCGGCGAACATGCTCTCGAACACCGGCACGATGAAGATCAGCATCGCGGCGACCGCAACCAGGGCGACGATGAGCACCACGACCGGGTAGGTCATGGCCGACTTCACTTTGCCGCGCAGTTTGGTCTCGGCCTCGAAGTTGTCAGCGACCATCAGCAGTGAGCGATCGAGGAATCCGCCCGCTTCACCGGCGCGGATCAGGTGCACCATGATCGGCGGGATGATCAGCGGGAACTTCTCGAGCGACACGGACAGGGCAGAGCCGCCCTCGACGTCAGTGGTGACCTCGACGAGGGTGCGCTTGAGCTTGGGGTTCTCCACCTGATCGGTGACGATCGACAGTGCACGAAGAATCGAGACACCGGCGTTGACCATCGTGGCCATCTGCCGGGTGAGGACGGCGAGGTCCTTGAGCGAGGGGTTGCGCTCCAGGCCCGGAATGTTGATCTCACGCTGCAGGCCGGTGCCGCCGCCCTTGGCCACGAGCTTGTCGGGAATGATGCTCTGCGCCTTGAGCTGCTGGATCGCCTGGCCCTCGGAGGAGGCATCCAGAACACCCTTGACGGTTTTGCCGCCGGCGTCGATGCCCTTGTAGGTCCACTGCTGGGTTTTGGTAGCAGCCATTTTCAGTTCGCTCCGCTCCGGCCGCCCACCGACTGGCGGGTGCCCTCAGGTGTCATGTCGACGTTCGCTGCCCGGCTGATGCCACGGTTGCGCACGAGCTGTTCGAACTCGGCGACATCCTGCGCGATCTCAACAGCGACGCCGTACTCGATGTCGCCGGCGAGCACGAGACGCGCGAGGTCCTGATCGAGGGTGTGCATGCCGATATCGGTTCCGGCCTGCAGCGCGGTGCGCAGCTGGTGCGTCTTCCCCGCGCGGATCAGCGCCTGGATCGCAGGGTTCACGAACATCACTTCGGTGGCGACGGCGCGGCCCTTGCCACTTGCTCGGGGGATCAGGGTTTGCACGATGACAGCGCGCAGGGTCGCGGCGAGCTGGGTGCGCACCTGCGCCTGCTGGTGCGCCGGATAGACGTCGATGATGCGGTCGATGGTCTGTCCGGCATCCTGCGTGTGCAGTGTGGCGAACACGAGGTGACCGGTCTCGGCTGCGGTGAGGGCCGTCGAGATGGTCTCGAGGTCGCGCATCTCACCGACCAGGATGATGTCAGGGTCCTGACGCAGCGCGTGCTTGAGAGCGTCGGAGAAGCTGTGGGTATCAGCGCCGACCTCGCGCTGATTGATGATCCCGCGCTTGTGGTTGTGCATGAACTCGATCGGGTCCTCGACCGTGATGATGTGCGAGGCGCGGCTGGAGTTCGCCTTGTCGATGATCGCGGCGAGCGTCGTGGACTTTCCAGAACCGGTCGGTCCGCACACGAGGACCAGGCCACGGGGCAGGTTGGCCAGTTCGACGAGTTCGCGCGGCAGACCGAGCTTCGTCACGGACTTGATCTCGGTCGGGATGATTCGAAGCGCGGCGCCCAAACCCCGCTGGTCCTGGAAGATGTTGACGCGAAAACGCGCGATGTCACCGACGGAGTAGGCGAGGTCGAGTTCGAGTTCCTTCTCGAAGACGCGCATCTGCTCGGCGGGAACGAAGCCGTCGATCACACGCGCGATGCGGTCGCGGTCCCAGATCGACGTCTCGGCAACCGATTTCAGCTGCCCGTCAATGCGAACGACCGGGGTGGACTCGGCGACGAGGTGGAGGTCAGAAGCGCCCAGGTCGAGAACAGCGGCGACGGATGCCACGAACTCCGGATCGACCTCCGGGTTCTGCCCGATCAGCACCGCTTCGATCTCGTCGAAACGGCTGGCAATCGGCGGCTTCGACATCGTCTGCTCGGTGAAATCCGGAAGCGACGCGTCGTGTGCGGTCGGGAAGTGCGCCGGGGCGGCGAAAGCGGAAGGGGTGCTGAAATCAGACATCGACGTGTCGAGAATCTGGGTGACGGCCGCCGGCTCGGGCGCGCGCTGCGGCTGCTGCATCGGCGGCATCGTCGGCAGCGCAACGGTGAGGTCCTGAGGAATGAATGCTGCGGGCGCTGCGGCCGCGGCAGGCGCAGGCTGAGAGCGACGCCGGATCGGAGCATCGTCGGCGTACATCGGTGCCGGGTCGAACGCGCGCTGCTGAACCGGTTGGGGCTGAACGGGCTGCGAGTAAACCGGCTGCCGCTGAACCGGCTGCCGCTGAACCGGCTGCTGCTGAACCGGCTGCTGCTGAACGGGCTGCGGCTGAGTGCGCTGCAAGGGCTGCACGGGCAAGGGCTGTACGGGCTCGGGCTGCACCTGCATGGGCTGCACCGGCGGCGTCATAGCGGGCAGCGTCACACCGGGGACGCCGTTGAGGAACGAGCGCAGCTCGGAGTCGACCTCGGACCCGCCCAGCAGTGCGTCGAATCGGGAGCCGCCCAAATCAGACGCGAACTCATTGTCGTTCGCCACTAGTGCTGCCTTTCATATGTGGAACTGTGTGCTTATTTACGCCGGGGAGGCGGTCACACGGTGACTCGGAGAATTTCCTCGATGGCGGTGTGGCCGAGTAGCACCTTTGCCCAGCCATCCATCCGGAGCCGGACCATGCCGTTCGCCTCGGCGTACTCGGCGATTTCTGCGGTGGGAGCGTTGGCGACCGCCATCCGCTCGATCTCCTCATCGACGGCCATGACCTCGTGCAGGGCGATACGACCGCGATATCCGGTGTTCGAGCACTGCGAGCATCCATTGGGCCGATAGACCGTCGGCGCACCCTGCATCGGGTCGATGGGCACGTTGAGAACGCGAAGCTCCATCTCGGTCGCTTCGGATTCGATCTTGCAGCGCTCGCAGAGACGGCGAGCGAGTCGCTGCGCGACGACCGAGTCGAGGGCGGAACCGACGAGGAACGGCTCGACGCCCATCTCGATGAGACGGGTCACCGAGCTCGGAGCGTCGTTGGTGTGCAGGGTCGAGAGCACGAGGTGACCGGTCAGGGACGACTCGATCGCGATCTTCGCCGTCTCCTCGTCACGGATCTCACCGAGGAGGATCACATCGGGGTCGGATCGCAGGATCGAGCGCAGCGCCGAGGCGAACGTGAGGCCGGCACGATTGTTGACCTGCACCTGGTTGATCCCGGGCATCCGATACTCGACCGGATCCTCGACCGTGATCACGTTCACCGTGGGCTTGGCGATGGTCGCCAGCGTTGTGTAGAGCGTGGTCGATTTTCCGGAACCCGTCGGACCGGTGACGAGCATCATTCCGTAGGGCTTGGAGAAGCTCTTGCGGTAGATGTCCATGTTGCGATCGAGCATGCCAAGGTCGGAGAGCTTGAGGCTGGCGACCGGTGAGTCGAGCACACGTGCGACGACCTTCTCGCCCCACACCGTCGGCAGCGTCGCGACGCGGAGGTCGACAGTTCGACCACCGTGCGTGATCGAGATGCGACCGTCCTGCGGCTTGCGGCGCTCGCCGATGTCGAGGTCGGACATGACCTTGATGCGGCTGATGACGCCGGGGATCATCGAGCGCGGCACACGCTGCACTTCGGTGAGCACACCGTCGATGCGGTAGCGCACGCGCAGTTCTTCGCGACCGGGTTCGATGTGGATATCCGAGGCGCGGTCCATGATCGCCTGGCTGATGATGAGGTTGACGAAGCGGATGATGGGGGCTTCGTCGTCGGCCGCCGCATCGGCGACATCCTGTGTCCACTTCTCGGTTTCACCGGCGGCTTCGCCCTCGAAAGCGGAGGTGAGCTCTTCCAGCTCGGAGTCGACGCGGTGGTAGCGGTCAATGGCCGCGAGAATCGCGTCGCGCTCGGCGACGACGGGAACCACCGGCATCCGAACAACGGCTGCGACGTCATCCAGCACGACGACGTTCTCGGGATCGGCCACGGCGACGACGAGTCGTTCACCGACCCGCGAGATAGGCAGCACGATCTGGCGGCGGCACATCTGGTCGGGGATCAGGTCGACGACGGTCGGCTCGACAGTGAACTCGGTCAGGTCGACATATGCGAGGCCGAGGCGTTCGGCCAGCGCTATGGCGAGCTCGCGCGGAGTCTCGGGCTCAGCCGCGGGTGCGGGTGCGGGTGCGACAGTCGGCGGTTCGGAAACGGCGGGGGCCCCGGGGGCGGTGGGGGCCGGGTGAACAATCGGTGCAACGACGGCCGGTGCAACGACGGCCGGTGCAACGGCTGCCGGCGCAACGACGGCTGGGGCAACGGGCTCGGATACGGCTCGGGCATCGAGCGACGCCACCGACTCGGCGCGACGACGAGCGCGTCGAGATGTCGGCTCCGGTGCGGGGGTACCGGTCTGATGCGCGGAGAGGTGCTGGTTCGCCGACCTCGGTTCCACGGCGGGGGAGCGCGGAACCGAGGCCGAGGTGTGTGCCGGAGAAGTGTGCGCTGTCTGCGCGTTCTGCGCGTCGCCGGTGAGCAGCGACTTCCAGATCAGGTCACGTGTCGTGGGCGCGCCGTCTGGGTTGACGGCAGCTGTGTCGGGGTACGACGGCGGAGCATCCAGTCCCGAGGATCGCGCATAGTGCGCTCCCTCAGCGGGTGCCTCCGATCGTTCCCGACGGAACATCGCCACGAATCTCTCCGGTTCTGTTGTGTTGTGATGTGAACCTGCTTCGCCGTGCGGGGGGACACGGCGAAGCAGGGCACTGCTAACCGCAGGCACGCCAAATAGCGCGTCAATCACGCGGTTTGTTTCCAGCGATTCGGGTCGCTCGAAACAGCACAGGAGGGCAGATCCGGCCGGAACGGCACGGATCAGAAGCCTCGCAACAACCAACTATGCATTAAGTTTGGGTTCTATACAATACGAACCGTACCGAAACTTATAAATACTTATAAAAATCTGCCCCAGCGTGCACACGCGCCGGGCTGACGACGGGGGCAAGAGCTCCCCCGGTACGCTGGAACCCATGCTCAATATGGCCGAGGGGCTCGCGCGCCTGCGCGACCTTGCAGAAGGACCCGTCGTTTCGGCGCTCGCCACAGCGTTCCAGGCCGCGGGCTTCGAGCTCGCTGTGGTCGGGGGGCCGGTGCGTGACGCGCTGTTGGGCCGAGTGACCCACGACCTCGACTTCACGACGAACGCCTCGCCGGATGAGATTCTCGAGCTCGTCAAGCCAATCGCAACCGCGCACTGGGACATTGGTCGCGCATTCGGAACCATCGGCGCCCGTGTGCAGGGCGAGCAGGTGGAGATCACCACGTACCGCGCCGACAGCTACGACGGGGTGACGAGAAAGCCCACCGTCGAGTTCGGCACGGCGATCGACGGCGACCTGGTGCGCCGCGACTTCACCGTGAACGCGATGGCCCTGCAGGTGCCGGCGGTGAAGCTCGTCGACCCGACCGGCGGCGTCGAGGATCTCGTCATCGGAATCCTCCGCACCCCCACCGACCCGAACGTGAGTTTCGGTGACGATCCGCTTCGGATGCTGCGTGCCGCCCGCTTCAGCGCGCAGCTCGGTTTCGACATCGAAGACGCGACGCGCGACGCGATCGTGCGACTGCGCCAGACGCTGAAGATCGTCAGCCCCGAGCGCATCCAGAGCGAGCTCGTACGGCTCATGCAGACCGACGACCCGGTCCGGGGCATCCGTGTTCTGGTGGAGACGTCGCTGATCGACGAGTTCCTGCCCGAGGTCACCGCGCTGCAGCTTGAGGTCGATGAGCACCATCACCACAAGGACGTCTATGAGCACTCGCTGACGGTGCTGCAGCAGGCGATCGAGTTGGAGCATGTGCGGCACCCCGACGCCGAACCCGATGTGCCACTGCGGATCGCCGCCCTGCTGCACGACATCGGCAAGCCGCGCACGCGCAAGCTCGAGCCCGGGGGAGCCGTCAGCTTCCATCACCACGATGTGGTGGGCTCGCGGATGGCGCGCAAGCGCCTGCAGGCGTTGCGCTTCGACGGTGAGACGACGGATGCCGTCACCACTCTGATCGAGTTGCATCTGCGATTCTTCGGCTACGCCGAGGGCGCGTGGACCGATGCCGCTGTGCGCCGCTATGTGCGCGATGCCGGCTCTGTGCTGGAGCGTCTGCACATTCTCACTCGTGCCGACGTCACCACTCGCAATCGTCGCAAGGCCGCGCGGCTGGCCGGTGCGTACGATGACATCGAAAAGCGCATCGCAGACCTGCGCGAGCAGGAGGAGATCGACTCCATCAGGCCAGAGCTCGATGGCAATCAGATCCAACAGATCCTGGGCATCACGCCGGGCCGTGAGGTCGGCGAGGCGTACAAGTTCCTGCTCGAGGTGCGCCTCGATGAGGGCGTGATCGGTGCGGATGCCGCCGAGCAGCGCCTGCGCGAATGGTGGGCCGCGCGCGGCTAAGTGCCGGCTTTCGAGGCGGGGGTGATTGTCGACCATCGGTCGAGTCGGACGGATGGGCAGACAGGGATGCGCCGTACTCGTACACTGGGACCACACTCGGTCATCGTCGATCGGAGACATAGTGTCATCGCCGTGGTCAGCATCACGTGATAACTCCCCGGAGGCATCACGGTTGATCATCGAGCGTGCGCACGAAGAACTTGTCGCCGGCAATCTCGACGACCGTCACCTGGAACACATCCGCCCGCTGGTGCGCGACTCCTGGGAGAGATCCTGGAAGCGGCGCATCGGAGCCGAGGATCTGCCGCCGCTGGCGCTGTCGGCAGAAGAGCTGCAGCTGTTTCGTCAGCAGCATCCACTCGCCAGCGTCATGGACATGATCCGCGGACTGCTCCTTCCGGGAGATCCGGAAGAATCCGGCGTGATGGTCGCTGTCGGCGATCATGCCGGACGTCTGCTGTGGGTGGAGGGCGACCTGCAGAAGCGGTTGCTCGCCGGGGAGGCGGGACTGGTCGCGGGGGCGAACTGGGCCGAAGATACGGTGGGAACGTCCGCTCCTGGAACAGCGATCGCCCTGGGCGAATCGGTGCAGATCCACGAGGCGGAGCACTACAACCGTCTGGTGCATCCCTGGTCGTGCACGGCGGCGCCGGTGTTCGACCCGGAGACGAAGCGGATCCTCGGGGTCATCGACGTCACGGGCGGACCCGAGGTGGTCACGCCGCAGGCGCGCTTGCTGGTGGATGCCACCGCCCGGGCCGTGGAATCCGAGCTTCTCGTGGCACGACTGCGGTCGCGAAGCAGCGCCCCGGCCACCCCTCGCCGCAAACAGAGACGTGCATCGGCGCCGACCCGCATCGTGCTGCAGGTGCTCGGGCGTGACCGCGCGCGGCTGGAGGTCGCCAGCAATGACGCCGAGACGATGATCGACCTGAGCGCACGCCATGCCGAGATTCTGCTCACGCTTGCGAACTACCGGCAGGGGCTTTCTGCCGACCGCCTCGCCGAACTCATCTACGGCCCCGGGGCATCCGTCGACACGCTTCGGCCCGAGCTCGTCCGCCTGCGAAAAGTGCTGCAACGCATCGCCCCGGAACTCGTACCCGAATCCCGGCCCTATCGACTGACCGTTCCGCTCGAGACCGATGCTCGTAACGTTCTCTCACTGCTCGATCGCGGCGCACACCGGGTAGCGCTGACGGCATACCGCGGGCCGGTGCTTCCGGATTCCACGGCGCCCGCGGTGGAGGAGTTCCGCGAATCCGTGCGCGCGGCGCTGCGTGAAGTCATGCTCACCGAGGCCAGCATCGACGTGCTGCTCGCCTACATCGAGATCCCCGAGGGCGCCGAAGACGAAGAGGTGCTGCGCCTGTGCCTGGAGATGCTGCCGGCGCGCTCGCCGCGGCGCGCGGGCCTGGTCAGCCGAATCGAGAAGCTGGAGCGCGGCTGAGCGCAAGCGGATGCAACGTGCCGCATCCTGGCGCAACGTTGCGGGGTTTATCTTCGACCCAACGCCGCGCAGTCCAGATGCTGCGGCCCGTCGAAGGAGACGCAGATGACGATCGTCGAAGAGACCGTGTCCACCGCTTACGCTGCACCAGGTTCTGCCGGTGCCATCGCGAACTATCGCCCGCGCTACGGTCACTACATCGGCGGCGAGTTCGTCGAACCCGTCAAGGGGCAGTACTTCGAGAACGTGAGCCCGGTCAACGGCAAGCCGTTCACCGAGGTCGCCCGCGGCACCGTCGAAGACATCGACCGCGCCGTCGACACGGCATGGAAGGCGTTCTCCTCCTGGGGTAAGACCAGCCCGGCCGAGCGCAGCCTTGTCCTCAACCGAATCGCCGACCGTATGGAACAGCACCTCGAAGAGATCGCGGTCGCCGAGACCTGGGACAACGGCAAGCCGGTGCGCGAGACTCTCGCAGCCGACATCCCGCTCGCCATCGACCACTTCCGCTACTTCGCCGGCGTACTGCGTGCACAGGAGGGCTCGCTCAGCCAGCTCGACGAGAACACCGTCGCGTACCACTTCCAAGAACCGCTGGGAGTGGTCGGCCAGATCATCCCGTGGAACTTCCCGATCCTGATGGCGGTGTGGAAGCTCGCCCCCGCGCTCGCCGCAGGTAACTGCATCGTGTTGAAGCCGGCCGAGCAGACTCCGGCATCCATCCTGTATTTGTTCGAGATCATCGGCGATCTGCTGCCGGCCGGCGTCATCAACATCGTCAACGGCTTCGGCATTGAGGCGGGTGCTCCGCTCGCGCAGCACAAGAAGATCCGCAAGATCGCCTTCACCGGTGAGACGACGACCGGCAGGCTGATCATGCAGTACGCCTCGCAGAACCTCATTCCGGTCACGCTCGAGCTCGGCGGAAAATCCCCCAACCTCTTCTTCGAAGATGTCGCGCGCTCGACCAACGACTCTTTCTATGACAAGGCACTCGAGGGCTTCGCGATGTTCGCGCTGAACCAGGGCGAGGTCTGCACCTGCCCGTCACGAGCCCTCATCCAGCGCTCGATCTATGACGGATTCCTGGGCGACGGCCTGGCCAGGGTGGGAAAGATCATCCAGGGCAACCCGCTCGACAAGAACACGATGATCGGCGCACAGGCATCCAACGACCAGCTGGAGAAGATCCTCAGCTACATCGACATCGGTAAGCAGGAGGGAGCGAAGCTGCTCACCGGTGGAGAGCGCGTTGACCTCGGGGGCGACCTCACCGACGGTTACTACGTCGCGCCGACCGTGTTCGAGGGCACGAACAGCATGCGTATCTTCCAGGAGGAGATCTTCGGTCCGGTACTCGCCGTGACGAGTTTCGACGACTACGACAACGGGATCGACATCGCCAACGACACTCTGTACGGACTCGGTTCCGGCGTGTGGACGCGCAGTGGAGACACCGCCTACCGCGCGGGCCGTGCCATTCAGGCCGGGCGCGTATGGACGAACACGTATCACCAGTACCCGGCGCACGCCGCGTTCGGCGGATACAAGCAGTCCGGCATCGGTCGTGAGAACCACCTGAAGATGCTCGACCACTACCAGCAGACGAAGAACCTCCTCGTGTCGTACGCCGAGGGCCCGATGGGCTTCTTCTGACCCTTCGACAGGCTCAGGGACCACGACCCTCGGGTGGGCGTCGCCGCTGGCGCCCACCCGAGAACCACCGAAGGAGATCGACATGGTGAGTATCGGGACCTACCATCGGGTGGCGGTGACGGATGCCGCGGCATCGCTGCTGCGCGAACTCACCGCGCAGCATGGTCCGCTCATGTTCCATCAGTCCGGCGGATGCTGTGACGGCTCAAGCCCGATGTGTTACCCGGTGGGCATGTTCATCACCGGGCCGAGTGATGTGCTGCTGGGCGACATCGACGCCGGACTGGATGCGCCCATCGAGGTGTACATGTCCGAGTCGCAGTTCGAGTACTGGAAGTACACCCACCTGACCATCGATGTCGTACCCGGCCGTGGTGCGGGATTCAGCGTCGAGGGACCGACCGGGATGCGGTTTCTGATCCGGTCGCGGATGCTGAATGACGCGGAGCTGGCGTACTTCGGATTGCGCGACTGAACGCACCGGTCAGACGCGCGTGGCGGATGACCGCGCTGCTAGGGGTTTGACGGCCTGCAACCTCCCTGCAACCTCCTGCAACCTCGTTTGGTATACCGTCTGACTCATACGCCGCGATCGTTCAGTCCCCAGCTGACAAGTGGCGTCGGACGGCTCAGCCGTCCACAAGGAGGGAGTTCGTCTTCTTCTGTATCCCAAGGGGGGATGGGGTGGGCGCAGTTCCCCAGACAGCGCCCACCCTGATACCTGCTCGTGCCGGTGCTCAGCGCGCGAACTGCATCCAGAACCAGACGATCCCGAAGCACACCACGGCGACGATCGGAATCCAGCGGCCGCTGCGCTTGAGGCGCCGACCGCTGTGCGCGACGCCGGGCGGCGGGGTCAGCATCCCGGCCGGTGCCGCAAAGGGAAGCGCATGCGTTCCCGCGATCGGCGCCTGCGCGGGAGCAGTGCTCTGCGCGGGGGCATCGCTGTGCGCGGCGGCCAGTCGCTCGTCGCGCCACCGGGCCCACTGGTCGAATTTGGTGATGAGCGCGCCGACGGCGCCGAACAACCATGCCCAGGTTGCCGGATCCAGTGTGGACGCCGCACGCTTGGTGTACAGGAACAGCCAGTCATCGACGATCTCGACATCGAGCTGCGCCGCGTTGTCGACGAAACGCGCCATGATGTCCGGGGTGAAGAGGTAGAGGGCATCCGCCTCATAACCCTCGGGGCAGTAGAGCGTGAAGTACCGGTCGAAGTCGCCCTCGAGCGAGAGGCGCTGCTCCTTCTGGAACGATGCCGGAAGGTTGGTGCCGAACCCGTTGTTGCCGAGGGCATCCAACACGATATTGGGCAGCGGCACATCCAGCTTCACCGCGACGTACCCCCACGAGTGCGTGGTGGAGTGCTTCCCTAACCCGGTCGTGTACTGATAATTGCCGAACTCGACGAAGCGCGGCGAATGCCCGCGCACCAGGCGGTCAGAATGACGGGAGCGACCGATGTTGAAGATCATTCCCGGCAGCTGCGGATCATTGATCCGATCCTCGTAGGTCATGTTGTTCGCGGCAGCGAACTGGCTGAGGCGGTATCGAGCGATTCGAGCGCTGCGGTTGGTCGACCAGATCAGAAGACCGAGTCCGATCGCAAGGAACGTGATGATTACGACAGGCAGCAGGATGAAGGGCGGCCCGCCGTTGCTGAGCCCCGCGAGAAGCAACGACGTCATCGGAAGCAGGATCGCGAGGAAGACGATGCCGATGACGGAGAAGATGATGATCATCAGGACCTTGGTCCCGGTCATCGACGACGAGCGCCGCGCGCGCATCGCAGACACGAACGCCCTCACGGCGCCTGGGGCGACCGGATCGGTGAGCGGTCGGGCGTCGAAGGCGATCGGCTGGGAGCTGGAGGCGGGCATGGTCACCCGTCCACGGTAACCGCAGGAGCCTGATGGTCAGCGACTGCGCGTGGTGTTGCCATAATCAAGGGGTGAGCACGCAGACACTTCTCCCGTCACTGGACGGACGTACCTTCAAGATGACCTCCTCGACGACGTCGGTCGTGAACCACGACGCGCCGAGCACATTCCGCTACTTCGAGAAGGATGGCGTCGTCTGGGGTGACTACATCGGTGACACCGTCACCTTCGGCCAGTTCGTCGGCACGCGCACCGGGAACGTCATCAGCATCAACTTCGTTCACGTGCTGGTCGCGGACGGCTCCGTTGTCACCGGATCGGGTGACAGCGACATCGAGCAGGACGAAAACGGGCTGCGCCTGGTCGAGCACTACGAGATGTTCGATAAGCCGCAGCTCAGCATCTGCGTCGAGGTTCCCGCGGCCTGACGCCTACCGCGGCGGCAGCGGTTCCCGGGCTCCGGGAGCCGGTGTCCATCGCGTCATCCCCATCGTCCCTGCTGGTTCGCGCTGGGGGATGTCGGTGGGCAGGATGAATGTCCGCCGCACCACCTCGTCCAGGATCACCACGCTGACGACGGTGCGCACCTCGGGCAACTGCGCGATCACGGCGGTGGAGAAGTCATGCACCCCACCGACGTCGGTCGCGCGGATCATCAGCATCGCGTCGTGTTCGCCTGTGGTGACGGCGCAATATTCGACCTCGGGCAACTCCAGCACCCGCTCGCGGAATGCCGGCCAGGATTGCGGATGCACGGTGACGAAGACATGTGCGCCGATGGAGAGGCCGACTTTCGCCGGGTCGACGGATGCTGAAAACCCGGTGATGACTCCGCTGCCCATGAGTGCTTCCACTCGCGAATAGGCGTTGGCGCGCGACACTCCGACGCGTTCGGCCAGCGCCGCCATCGAGATTCGACCGTTCTCGCGGAGGGCGGCGAGGATGCGGTAGCCGACGTCGTCGAGAGCAGGCGACGCACTTCGTCCAGTGGATGCCGAATCGGTGGGCCGAATATTGGACGTAGTGTCTACCATGCTCGGATTCTAGAACGATATGTTTCACAACGTCTGCTCTCATTGGACATTTCGTCACGCATCATGACAATCTGAACTCGGTCGTCCACAGCCGTCCGACCTTTCCCAAACACTCCCTTCCCTAGGAGGGTCTATGTCCTCGTTGTCTCGCAAGTCCCTGATCGCCATCGGTGCAGTCGCGCTTTTGGCCGTCACCGGATGCTCTGGCGGAAACTCCGCGAATGGTGGGGGCAACAGCTCTGCCGCCTCGCTCGTGATCGACACCGCGTTCTCGGTCGAGACCGCCGACCCCGGCCACAGCTACGACCCGACCGGCAACATGTTGGCGAAGGCGCTCTACGAGACGCTGGTCGACTTCGAGGGATCTGACGTGTCGACACCGATCCCGGGCCTTGCCTCCTGGGAGCAGAACGACGACGCGACAGAGTTCACCTTCACGCTTGAGGGCGAGCGCAGCTTCTCCGACGGAACGCCGGTTGAAGCGAAGGACGTCGTGTTCACCCTGCAGCGGATCCAGGGCATGGTCGAAGCCAAGCCGAACTTCCTCCTCAACGGCGTCACGATCGAAGAGGTCGACGACAAGACGATCCGCTTCACCACCGAGACCCCGCTGCTGCAGCTGCCGGCGATCCTCGCGAACCCTGCTCTCGGCATCGTCAACGCCGACGTCGTGATCGAGAACGGCGGCACCACAGACGGCACCGACACCGCCCAGGCATTCCTGGATGGCACCTCGGCCGGATCCGGACCGTTCGTGCTCGACACGCTCGACCTCGCGTCGCAGATCGTGCTGACCAGTAACGACGAGTACGACGGCAAGGAAGACAGCGCCTACGACCGCGTTGTGATCCGCAACGTCAGCGAGAGCGCCACGCAGCTCGCCAACCTCAAGGGCGGCGACACGATGGTCGCCATGGACCTCAACGGCGACCAGGTCGCCACGCTCGGCGATGACTTGAACGTCGACGCAGTCCCCTCGGGTCAGTCGATCTTCCTGCTGCTGAACCAGTCGGCCGACAACGCGGGCGAGCTCGCGAACGTCAAGATCGCCGAGGCGATCCGTTACGCCCTCGATTACGACGCGCTGCTGGAGCTCGCCGGGGCCGGTTCCGTGCAGGCCACCGGCGTCATCCCGCCCGGGTTCGAGGGTGCACTGGATGCCGGTGTCGAGCAGGATCTCGACCGCACCCAGGCGGCGCTCGCCGAGGCCGGATACACCGGGCAGACCCTGAAGCTGCAGTTCCCGAACGACTACCCCGTCGGTGGTGTCGAATTCACGCCTCTCGCCGAGCGCGTGCAGGCCCAGTTGAAGGACGCCGGCATCAACGTCGAACTCGCACCCGCACCGTTCGCGACCGAGCTCGACGCCTACGTCAACGGAACCGAGGGCTTCGGCCTGTGGTTCTGGGGCCCGGACTACGCCGACTCGGCAAACTTCCTGCCGTTCGGTCCGGGACTGAAGGTGGGCCTGCGCTCCGGCTGGGCAGCCGAGGCGAACCCCGAGATCGCCGCCCTTGCCGCTGAGGCGGCCAGTGCGACCGACGCCGACGAGCGCACCGCCGCCTTCACAGAGTTCGCCGAGGCCATGCAGGCCGAAGGCCCGTTCGTGCCGCTGATCGTGCCCGGTCGCAACATCGCGACCGCCGGTGACGTCACCGGCGCCGTGTACAACTCGGTGTGGGAGATTGACATCGCCGAGATCGCACCCGCCGGCTGAATGACTCGATGAGTACTGCCACCATCGCGCGCAGGCTCCCGACCCGCTCTCCGCTGGTCGGGTACCTGCTGCGCAGACTCGGCACTTCGGTGCTGCTGCTGATCGGCGTCACGATCGTGACGTTCCTGCTGACCAACCTCGTACCCGGCGACCCGGTGTCGGCCGCGCTCGGTGAGGGTGCAGCGCAGAACCCCGAGACGCGGGCGGCGTTCATCAAGGCGCACGGTCTCGATCAGCCGCTCATCGTGCAGTACTTCATCTATATGGCGAACCTGCTGCAGGGCGACCTCGGCACATCCCTCGTGACCGGGCGCGCGGTGACGGCAGATCTCGCAACAGCCGTTCCGGCGACGATCGAAATTGCGGTCTGCGCGATCGTCGTCAGCCTCGCGGTCAGCATCGTGCTCGGCACCCTCGCCGCGTACCGGCGCGGGCTCGTTACGGACCAGGTCGTGCGCGTGGTCACCCTGGTGGGACTGAGCGTTCCGACGTTCTGGCTCGCGCTGGTGAGCTACTACTTCTTCTTCCTCGAGTTGGGGATCGCACCGGGATCCGGACGCGTCTCGCCGTCGATCACGCCGCCGCCGCGCATCACCGGCTTCTACACGATCGACTATCTGCTCAACGGCGACAGCGTCGGCTTCTTCGACGCAGCCGCTCACCTCGCCCTTCCGGTGATGGTGCTCTCGCTCGTGACCATCGGACTGCTGACCCGGTTCGTGCGCACCTCAGTGCTCGAGGTCCTCGACAGCGACTACGTGCGCGCCGCCCGGGCGAAGGGTCTCTCCGGCACTCGCGTCGTGCTCGACTACGTGCTGCGCGGAGCCGCACTGCCGATCATGACTGTCGTGGGTGTCGCCTTCGGTGCGCTGCTGAGCGGCACGGTGCTCGTCGAATCGGTGTTCGCCTGGCCGGGCCTGGGCACCTACGCCTACAACGCGGCCGCCAACCTCGACCTCACCGGCATCATGGGTGTCGGCCTGGTGGTCGGTGTCATCTACCTCGTCATCAACCTGATCGTCGACCTGCTGTACGGCGTGCTGGATCCGAGAGTGAGGATCGCATGAGTGCATTCGACGACCGCCGCGTGGCATCGCGGTGGAAGATCCGCTTCCGCTGGCCGCGGGCCTGGCGCACACCCCTGGGCATCATCGGCTCGGTCATCGCCCTCGCCTGGGTGATCATCGCCTTCACCGCGCAGTGGTGGGTGCCATTCGGCCCGAACGCCCAGGTGCTGCCGCGCCTGCAGGCGCCCGGGATCGACACCCTGATGGGCACCGACGGCAACGGCCGCGACATCTTCTCCCGGCTCATGACCGGTGCGACCGTGACGATTCCACTCGCGCTCACCCTCGTAGTTGCCGCCCTCCTCATCGGCACGGTCATCGGAGCGCTCGCCGGCTACTTCGGTGGGTGGCTCGATGAGACCCTGATGCGCATCACCGATCTGTTCATGGCCTTCCCCACGGTCATCCTCGCGATGGTGGTCGCCGCATCCCTCGGACCCTCGCTGTTCAATGCGGTGATCGCTGCGGTCATCGTCTCGTGGCCGCAGTACGCCCGTGTCACGCGCAGCCTGGTGCTGAGCCTGCGGCGGCAGAACTACGTGATCGCGGGGCGCCTGCTCGGGCACTCTCCAGCACGGAGCCTGTTCGTCGACATCCTGCCGAACATCGCCGGCCCCGTGCTGGTGCTGGCCACGCTCGATATCGGAACCGCCATCCTGCTGCTGTCCGGCCTGTCGTTCCTCGGTCTGGGGGCCCAGCCGCCGACGGCCGAGTGGGGGTCGATGATCTCCGCAGCCATGCAGAACTTCGACGCCTGGTGGCTGGGCGTGTTCCCGGGTCTCGCGATCCTGACCGTCGTGGTCGCTTTCAACTTCCTGGGCGACGCCATGCGCGACGTGCTGGATCCCACCGCTGAGATCACTCATGAGAACCAGGCCGAGCTCGTGACATCTGCGGCGCCAGCATCCGCGAAGGGAGCGAGCGCATGACCTCGACCGCCCTCAGCATCCGTGATCTGCACATCTCAATCGGCCGACCCCTCGTCCATGGCATCTCGCTCGACCTGGAACGCGGACGCGTGCAGGGTCTGGCCGGCGAGTCCGGTTCGGGCAAGACCCTCACCTCACTCGCCGTGCTCGGCCTGCTGCCGCCCAAAGCGACGACGACGGGTTCGATCCGCCTCGGTGATGAAGAACTCCTCGGGATGCCCCGCCGCGCGCTGAACCGCGTTCGCGGCAACCGCATCGCGATGGTGTTTCAGGACCCCTCGGCGTCACTGCATCCGCAGCTCACCATCGGCAAGCAGCTCACCGACCACATGCGCGTGCACCTGGGGCTCAAGGGCAAGGCGGCAGACGCTCGCGCTGTCGAGATGCTCGAGCGGGTGCAGGTGCCGCGCGCGGCCGAGTCGCTGGGGCGCTACCCGCATCAGTTCTCCGGAGGTCAGCGACAGCGCATCGCGATCGCATGTGCTCTGGCCTGCGATCCGGATGTGCTGCTCGCGGATGAGCCGACCACGGCGCTTGATGTCACCGTTCAGGCCGGCATTCTGCAGCTGCTGCGCGATCTCGCTGTCGAACGCGATCTTGCCGTCCTGCTGGTCACGCACGACCTCGGCGTCATGAGCGCGATCGCGGACGATGTCGCGGTGATGAAGGACGGCCGGATCGTGGAGCGCGCGGATCGGGCGACCCTGTTTGCCGACCCGCAGCACGAGTACACGCGGACGCTCTTGGCGGCGCTTCCCGGCTCGCGGATCGCCTCCGAAGATGGGATCGAAGGAGCAGGCGATGAGTGACGCACTGGTGCTGGATGCGCAGGACATCGTCGTCCGTTACCCCGGAAACCCGCCGGTCGTCGCGGTTGATGCCGTCTCGGTTCAGGTCGCGGTGGGGGAGACGGTCGCTCTCGTCGGCGAATCGGGAAGCGGCAAGTCCTCGCTGGCCCGCGCGGCAGCGGGAATCGAGAAGACTGCTGGCGGTTCGGTGCTGTTCAACGGGATGCCCGTGACCACGATGGGGCTGCGGCGTCGCTCGCTCGCGCTCACCGGCATCCAGATGGTGTTCCAGGATCCGTCTACGTCGTTGAACCCGCGGCGGCGCATCGGCGAACAGATCCAGGACGGCATCCAGACCGCCGTCGCACGCGGCGATGAGGGTTCGCGCGTGGAGGAATGGCTGGAGCGCGTCGGGCTGAACCCCGCGTGGACGAGCCGTTTCCCGCACCAGTTCTCGGGCGGTCAGAAGCAGCGCATTGCGATCGCCCGCGCATTGGCCGCTCGGCCCAAGCTGCTCATCGCGGACGAGCCGATCTCGGCTCTGGATGCATCGACACAGACGAGCGTCGCCGCCCTCATGCGCGATCTCGTCGCCGAGGTCGGCGCCGGGATGCTGTTCATCTCGCACGATCTCGCGGTGGTCCGTCGCATCGCCGATCGGACGCTCGTGATGTATGCAGGGCAGGTGCTGGAGTCGGGTAACACCGCGGAACTGTGGGCCGACCCGCAGCATCCGTACACCCGGTCACTGCTCGCCGCGATCCCGGAGCCCGACGGCCGGGGCCGCATCCCCGAAGCGCCTACGGCCGCAGATCGTGCGGCCTGGAACTCCACCCCGCCCATCGCGCGCTGAGGCCGGCCGCGGGCCGCGCCCGGGGTTGAGCTCGCGAGAAACAGTTTCCCGCATGAGAAACGTCGTAGGAACACCTGTCTCATGTGTGATGTCTCAGGTCTTCGGTGACGGTTCTTGTCTCAGAACATTGGTGACGGTTTCTGTCTCAGGAGATGGGTAACGGTTCATGAAGCCGCGGGGTTTGCCGTTGCCGACGTAGGTGGTGCCTTTCGGGGGCCTGGGGTGGGTGATGATGTGGGTGCCGCGGTCGTCGTAGAAGGAGATTTCGGTGAGGTCCCAGAGCGAGTAAATGCGGTGGCTGGCGTGTTCGCGTCCGAGGATGAAGATCGTGCCATGCACGGAGACAGCACCGTTGCTGTTGGCGGTGCGGATACCGTGACCACCGGTATGGGCGGGGACGGCGGGGA